>NZ_JAJPWM010000088.1:0-504 GCF_046549095.1 Streptomyces sp. x-80 | reverse complement strand
TTCAGCGACTGACTGGCCTCGTCCTCGCAGACGATCCAGGCCCCGTGGGCCGCCGCGGTGCTTTTACCCGCGGCCACACCTCCTTCTTCCACAGCTCGACCGCCTCGTCGTCACGCTCGACCGCCCGGCGCGCCGGCTGCTGCCACGACCAGCCATGGCGTTTGAGCAGCCGCCACGTGCCTCGACCGTGTAGCTGACGTGGAACAACCTGCCGATCAACGCCTTCACCCGAGCCAGCGTCCACCGCTGATCCTCCCAGCCACGGACCAGCGACCCACGCTCCAACTCCCGCTCAAGCCGAACCATTTCGGCCTCACCCAGCCTCGGGCGTCCTGGTGAGCCCTGGGACCGGACGCCGTCTGGTCCACGCTCCCTCCACTGGCGGCGCCAGCGTTCCACCGACCGCTCGCTCACCCGAAGCGCGGCAGCGATCTCCCCGCTCTTCTCCCCGCCCTCGAAGCGGCCGACCGCCTCCAGCCGAATCCGCTCCCGCACGGCCCTCCC
>NZ_JAJPWM010000087.1:0-506 GCF_046549095.1 Streptomyces sp. x-80 | reverse complement strand
TGGCTGGGGCCTGGGCACAGAAGGCTTCGCGCGCCCAATCCTGCTTCCCCACGAAGGAGAACCCGTGGGGAGTGGGTTTCGGGCACCGGAGACCCCCAGCAAAGCAGCAGGGCCCAGGGAGCCAGGGCAGCCCAGCCCCGGTTCGCCCTATGGAGAGCGGGGGGCCGGGGGCGAAAACGGCTTGCGTTGCTTTCTCGATCCGAGGCGCGTTGGGGCTGTGGTTTGCTGCCCGAGGAGTGTTTCCCTTTGCAGAATGCAGCTGCCAGAAGATTGTTTGGCCCCGTCGGTGCGACGGGGCCTCGGCGCTGAGCGGCCGAGCTGGCTCAGGGGGCATGGCTGGGGCCTGGGCGCAGAAGGCCTTCGCGCGCCCAATCCTGCTTCCCCACGAAGGAGAACCCGTGTGGAGTGTGATTCGGGTGCAGGAAACCCCCAGCAAAGCAGCAGGGCCCAGGGATCCAGGGGCAGCCCAGCCCCGCATCGCCCTATGGAGAGCGCAGGGCCGGGGG
>NZ_JAJPWM010000086.1:0-537 GCF_046549095.1 Streptomyces sp. x-80 | reverse complement strand
CGGGCGAACCCTCGCCGATGGCAACAGGGGCCTGGCAATCTCCCACAGCCCATCCGGCACGATCCATCGCCACCGTCCACTCCCCATAGCCAGCCCAACGACCAACTGACCATGTAGGACACGGTCTAAGTGCGGCGGGCTAGTGTCTCGTGATTCTGTTGGCGTTACTTGATCTTGTGTGTCTCGTTCTCTTGGCATGGAGCACTCTATGGAACAGGTCGCCGTGCTGCGGGAGTTGGTGAGCAGTCGGGATGTGCCTGCGGATGTAGCCATGCGCGGCCGGATCGTGCTGTGGTCGGTGGAGGGGCGTCGGCGCGAGGACATCGCCGAGTTGCTGGGAGTGTCGCTGGCGACGGTGGACCGCTGGAAGCGCCGTTATGCCGAGCACGGCCTGGCCGGGCTGGAAGGCGAGGGGCCTGGCGGGGGCCGGGAACAAGTGCCGGCGCGGGTTCGGGCCCGGGTGATTGCGCTGACGCGTATGACGCCGCCGGACGGCACCGGTCTTTCGCACTGGTCCACACGCGAGTTGGCGAAGTA
>NZ_JAJPWM010000085.1:0-546 GCF_046549095.1 Streptomyces sp. x-80 | reverse complement strand
ACGATCGGCAACCTCGCCGCCGCGAACCTCGACCAGATGGCCACCGCCGTTAAACGCAGCCTCAAGAAAATCCAGTACCGCCCGCACCTGGTCGACGGTTGCCTCGCCGCCACCGGCCTGACCATAGACAACTGCCCATGACCAGCCCGACATCACACAATCAAGTTCAGTAGCGCTGCTCAAAGTGAGTGGGCGGTGAATGTAGCCATCCACCTCACCGCCCTCGACACCTGATCCCGCAGGCACGCTCAGCACCGGCTCCGGAGCCAACCTCCGAAGGGCTTCCGGGCGCGACCACTTACGACCTGGTGCGTGATTGCAGTGTCGATGTGACTGTCTGATCGCCCGCCCTCGGTCAGACGGCGGTGGTGCGGTCGGAGACGAGGCCGGCGACGGCGAGACAGGTGGCAGGAAGAGCATCGCGGCGGTGGGTCCAGCGCGCCAGCCCCTTCCAGCGTTTGTGGTCGGCGAAGGCGTGTTCGACGGGGATGCGCTGGGACGAGTGCTCGTGGCGGGCCTGGTCCCGCGCTTCCTGGACTTCCGGTG
>NZ_JAJPWM010000084.1:0-556 GCF_046549095.1 Streptomyces sp. x-80 | reverse complement strand
CGGGTCTTGGGCACGCTACTCAACGCCCTATTCGGACTCGCTTTCGCTACGGCTTCCCCACACGGGTTAACCTCGCAACATACCGCAAACTCGCAGGCTCATTCTTCAAAAGGCACGCAGTCACGACGCAGAGACAAGTCTCTGCGCGACGCTCCCACGGCTTGTAGGCACACGGTTTCAGGTACTATTTCACTCCGCTCCCGCGGTACTTTTCACCATTCCCTCACGGTACTATCCGCTATCGGTCACCAGGGAATATTTAGGCTTAACGGGTGGTCCCGCCAGATTCACACGGGATTTCTCGGGCCCCGTGCTACTTGGGTGTCGCACAAGCAAGCCGTTAATGTTTCAGCTACGGGGGTCTTACCCTCTACGCCGGGCCTTTCGCATGCCCTTCGCCTACACCAACGGTTTCTGACTCGCCCGATCGCCGGCAGACAATCGAAGTACGATCCCACAACCCCAACCACGCAACCCCTGCCGGGTATCACACGTGACTGGTTTGGCCTCATCCAGTTTCGCTCGCCACTACTCCCGGAATCACGGTTGTTTTCTC
>NZ_JAJPWM010000083.1:0-592 GCF_046549095.1 Streptomyces sp. x-80 | reverse complement strand
CAAAGCCATGATCCACATCGCGTCGATCGACAACCTCGCCAAGCGCATAACGGACGAAGCCACCCCTACCTGGCGAGGGACCTACTAGGGCAGAAAGGGCAATCTGCCTAGATCAAATGCCCTCTGACCACGGCCCCCACACTGAGCCGCACCCAAACGCAACTGCCCGACCGACACTTCACGTACGCGATGCGCTCGCGTACCGGATCGACGCCCGGGAGATCCCGCCCAAGTTGCCGGCGGACGACCAGGCCCTGCTGCTGGCACAGTCCCGCGAGCGCCGCAAGGACCGCACCGTCGAGGCGACCACGATCGAGGAGGCCGTGGAGGCTGCGAGCACCGGCTGCGTGCGTATCCCCTGGGCCGTGCTGGGCCCGGACGGCGAGGCGAAGCTCGCAGAGCAGGGCGGGTCCGTGCGGTGCCTGGTTGCCGCGGACGGCTCGGTCCCCGAGAGCGACGGCTAGCTGTGGTGTCTCGGGACCTTGGTTACGCGAAGTCCTCGAAGGTGAGCTGCTGCGGGATGTCCGCGAGTGGTTCGGGCGGCTGGTCGAAGACGATCCGGTAGTCGCTCCCGGCGGTCCGGCTGATGGGC
>NZ_JAJPWM010000082.1:0-592 GCF_046549095.1 Streptomyces sp. x-80 | reverse complement strand
TTGAGCTGGGTGATCATCGCGCCCTTGGGCCGGCCGGTGGTGCCCGAGGTGTACAGCACCAGGGCCAGATCGTCGGGCGCGCGCGGCACCAGGCGGTCCAGGGGCGCCGCCCGTTCGGCGAGGACGTCGAGACGTGGCGGGCCGTCGTCGTCCGCGCCGTCCTCCACCATGACGGTGAGCAGCGGAACCCCTGCCGCCTCGGCCGCCTGGGCGCCCTCGGTCAGCATCGGGGCCGCGCACACCAGGGCCTTCGCCTCGGAGTCGGCCAGCACGTGGCCGATCTCGTCGGCGCGCAGCAGGCCGTGCACCGGGACCGCCACGGCGCCGAGCGCCAGCACGCCGTAGTACACCATCGGGAAGTGCGGTGTGTTCGGCAGCAGCAGGGCGATCCGGTCGCCCGGCCGCACACCGTGGTCCCGCAGCACCGCCGCGTACCGGCGGGTGGCGTGCCAGAGTCCGGCGTAGGTGATCCGTTCGGAGCCGTGGACGAGCGCGGGGTGGTCGGGGCGCCGCTCGGCGGACTCCGCCAGTACGGACGCGGCTGTCAGTGTCATGCCGCACCGCTGTGCTGTGCGGCCAGCGTCCGCTTGTC
>NZ_JAJPWM010000081.1:0-609 GCF_046549095.1 Streptomyces sp. x-80 | reverse complement strand
CACTGCATCAATCGGGATGCATTTTATCATGCTGCCTGGAATCCACTGCATTCAATGACACTGCATGGAATCCACTGCATCAATCGTGACGCATTTTACCATGCTGCATGGAATCCACTGCATTCAATCATGCTGCATAAAATCCCCTGCATTTAATAGGGTTCAATTTCTCCATGCTGCATGGAATCCACTGCATTCAATCATGCTTCATTGCAACCACTGCATTCAATCGGGAACCATTGGGCCATAATGCATGGAATCCTCTGCATTCAATGACGCTGCATGGAATCCACTGCATTCAATCGGGATGCTTTGGGCCATGCTGCATAAAATCCACTGCATTCAATCGGGATGCATTGGGCCTCGCTGCATGGAATCCACTGCATTCAATCATGCTGCATGGAATCCACTGCATTCAATCATGCTGCATAAAATCCACTGCATTCAATAGGGTTCCATTACTTCACACTGCATGGAATCCACTGCATTCAATCACGCTGCATGGAATCCTCTGCATTCAATCGGGATCCATTGGGCCACGCTGCATGGAATCCACTGCATTCAATCGGGATCCAATAAACCCTGATGCATGGAAAGCACAGCGTTCAA
>NZ_JAJPWM010000080.1:0-610 GCF_046549095.1 Streptomyces sp. x-80 | reverse complement strand
TTATGTCGGCTTTGGTGGAGGTGTTCACGCGGGGTGTTGATGTCGATTGGGGTGAGGCGTATCGGGGGACCGGCGCTCGTACGGTTGATCTGCCCACGTACGCATTCCAACGCGAACGCCACTGGCTTGACACTCTGACCACCAACACCCTTACCCCGGCGGCCGCTCCGGCTCCGGCCGTGACCCCGGCCGAGGCATCGGCCGCGACCGCGCCGGCAGTGGTCCCCGAACCGCGCGCGATACACACCCTCGTGGCCGAGCAGGTTGCGGCGGCCCTCGGCTACGCCGACGCCCGCCGGGTCGAGCCGCATCACACCTTCACCGACCTGGGCTTCGACTCCTTCACTGCCGTGGAGTTCCGCACCCGGCTCGGCGCCGCCGCCGGTCTGTCCCTGCCGGCCGGCCTGGTCTTCGAGTGCCCCACTCCCAGCGACGTGGCGGACTACCTCATCGACCAACTGACCGGATCGACCGCGCAGGCAGCGGCGGTGGTGGTGGGTCCGGTTGAGGATGATCCGTTGGTGGTGGTGGGGATGGGGTGCCGGTATCCGGGGGGTGTGGGGTCTCCGGGGCAGTTGTGGGATTTGGTGGTGAGCGGTGGGGATGCGGT
>NZ_JAJPWM010000079.1:0-616 GCF_046549095.1 Streptomyces sp. x-80 | reverse complement strand
TTGTGCTGTGCGTGGACGAGAAGTCCCAAATCCAGGCGCTGGACCGCTCACAGCCGGTGCTGCCGATGATGCCGGGCATGCCCGAACGCCGGACCCACGACTACTACCGGCACGGCATCACCAGCCTGTTCGCCGCGTTCAACATCACTGACGGCACCGTCATATCTCAACTCCACCGCCGTCACCGTGCGATTGAGTTCAAGAAGTTCCTGGTCCGGATCGACAAGGCGGTGCCCGTCGGGCTCGACGTCCACCTTGTTTGTGACAACTACGCCACCCACAACACCGCCGAGATCAAGACGTGGCTGGGCAAACACCCCCGCTTCCACGTGCACTTCACTCCCACCGGCTCCTCCTGGATGAACCAGGTCGAGCGGTGGTTCGGTCTACTGACTGACAAGCTCATCCGCCGAGGCGTCCACAGGTCGGTGAAGGCCCTGGAGGACGACATCACCGCGTGGATCGACACCTGGAATGAGAACCCACGGCCCTTCACCTGGACCAAGACCGCCGACGAGATCCTCAGCTCCCTCGCCGACTACCTCACCAAGGTCGGTGCCGACAGGCAGCAAACAGAGCAGAACTAACCATCAGAATTTCTGGCGCATCACACTAG
>NZ_JAJPWM010000078.1:0-620 GCF_046549095.1 Streptomyces sp. x-80 | reverse complement strand
GGCCGCGACGGGTGCGTGAAGATCCTGCCCCGGCTCCGCCGCCGACCTCCGGAGCAGGTCCGCCAACTCGGTCGCCTCACCGTGCTCCACGGCCGCCCAGAACTCGTCGTCGCCCGGGCCGGTCACGTCTCCGGCAGGGTGTCGTGGTGAGTCGAGCCAGTAGGGCTGGTGTTGGAAGGGATAGGTGGGCAGGTCGACCCGCCGGCCGCCGGCGAGCATCCCCGCCCAGTCGATCGGCACCCCACGCACCCACGCCTCACCGGCCGCATCCACCAACCGCCGCAGACCACCCTCGCCACGACGCAGCGACTCCAACGCCACGACCCGATCCGCGGACTCCTCGATGCCGACCGTCAACACCGGATGCGGACTGGACTCCAGGAACACCCGACACCCCTGAGCGACCAGACCCTCCACCACCGACTGGAATTCCACTGTCTGACGGAGATTGCGGTACCAGTACTCCGCCCCCAGCTCGACAGTGTCGATCCGCTCACCCGTCACCGTGGACACGAACGGAATCTCACCCGAGCGCGGGACGATCCCGTCCAGAACCCCCAACAACTCCTCACGGATCAACTCCACCTGCACCGAATGCGAGGCGTAATCCACATCGATAC
>NZ_JAJPWM010000077.1:0-639 GCF_046549095.1 Streptomyces sp. x-80 | reverse complement strand
CTATGGTCAGGCCGGTGGCGGCGAGGCAACCGTCGACCAGGTGCGGGCGGTACTGGATTTTCTTGAGGCTGCGTTTAACGGCGGTGGCCATCTGGTCGAGGTTCGCGGCGGCGAGGTTGCCGATCGTCCGTTTCACCAGGGACCAGACTCCTTCCTGCGGGTTGAGGTCAGGTGCGTAGGCAGGGAAGTGGAAGACCGTCAGCCAGTCCTCGCTCGCCGCGATGAACTCCTTCATCTGCGGCATCAGGTGAGTACGCAGGTTGTCCCAGACGAGGACGATGGGCCACCGAGTTGGATGTGTGCCCGCACGATCAGGTCGCGGTAGTCCTGCCAGGTGAAGCCCTTGGGCTCCCCCTTGCGACCCCGATGGACGCGGAATCTGCAGATCAGCCGTGAACGCTCGCCGGCCTGAAGCAGGTCATCCCGGCCATGGAGACGCCTCCGGAGCCCCGGCCGCGCACTGTGATCACCGGTGTCCGGCCGATCCGGCCCCAGGTCCTGGCCGTGGCGGCTTCAGCGACTGACTGGCCTCGTCCTCGCAGACGATCCAGGCCCCGTGGGCCGCCGCGGTGCTTTTACCCGCGGCCACACCTCCTTCTTCCACAGCTCGACCGCCTCGTCGTCACGCTCGACCGCCCG
>NZ_JAJPWM010000076.1:0-643 GCF_046549095.1 Streptomyces sp. x-80 | reverse complement strand
AGGTCGGCAACGACATCCCGTCCGCGCCCTGCGACAAGGCGTCGCTGAAGACCGGTATGCAGTGGTCCTGCAACAACGTCTTCCTGGACGCCGCGCACAAGATCGGCACGGACAAGATGCGCGAGACGGCGGAGAAGTTCGGTTTCAACAAGGAGCAGTTCACGCCCGTCCGCTCGGCGGAGAGCCTCTACCCCGCCAAGCTCGACCAGCCGCAGACTGCGCTGACCGGTATGGGCCAGGGCAGCCTGACCAGCACCCCGCTCCAGATGGCCATGGTCACCGCCGGGCTCGCCAACAACGGCAAGCTGATGAAGCCGTACATGGTCGAGGAACTGCGCGGCCCCGACCTCTCCGCGATCGAGAAGTTCGAGCCGGCCCCGCTGAACCCGAAGGACCCGCAGGCCGTCTCCGAGGACACCGCGAAGAAGGTGCAGGAGATGATGGAGTACACCGTCTCGGACGGCACCGCCTCGAAGGCGAAGATCGACGGCGTCACGGTCGGCGGCAAGACCGGCACCGCCCAGCACGGCGCCGACGTCAAGGACGAGCGCCCCTACGCCTGGTTCGTCTCCTACGCCAAGGACAAGGACGGCAGCTCCCCGATCGCGGTCGCCGTCTTCGTGGACCCCAAGGACATGGACAT
>NZ_JAJPWM010000075.1:0-661 GCF_046549095.1 Streptomyces sp. x-80 | reverse complement strand
TCCGCACCCTCCACACACTCCGGCACCAAAGCCGACAACACCGCACGCGGACCAATCTCCACAAACGTCCGCACACCCTCCCCCTCCGCCACCCGCACCGCATCCAAAAACCGAACCGGCCGACGCGCATGCTCCACCCAATAATCCGCCGAAGCCAACACCTCACCCACCGCCAAACCACCCGTCACCGTCGACACCACCGGAACCCGCGGCACCCCAAAACTCAAACCCGACAACACCCCACGAAACTCATCAAGCATCGGCTCCATAAGAGACGAATGAAACGCATGACTCACCACCAAACGCTTCGTCCTCACACCCCGACCACCCAACACACCAGCAACCGCCAAACACCCCGCCTCCTCCCCCGAAATCACCACCGAACCCGGACCATTAACCGCAGCAACCCCCACACCCACCGGCAACAACGGCACCACCACCGACTCCCCCGCACCCACCGCCACCATCGCACCACCCACCGGCAACCCCTGCATCAACCGACCACGCGCCGCCACCAAAACCACCGCATCACCCAACGACAACACCCCCGCCACATAAGCAGCAGCAACCTCACCCACCGAATGCCCCACCAAAACATCAGGCACCACACCCCACGACACCACCAAACGAAACAACGCCACCTCAAACGCAAACAACGCCG
>NZ_JAJPWM010000074.1:0-869 GCF_046549095.1 Streptomyces sp. x-80 | reverse complement strand
GAGGATGTCTCACGTGGTGAACTGGGGCATCATTGCTGCTTGTGGGTGTCGATCTTTCGCAGCGGCTGGTTCCTGATGGTCTGTGGGGACTGGCCGCTCCGTTGCTGCCGTCGTTCAACTCCCGTCCGCAGGGTGGCGGGACCGCTCCGTGTGACGAGCGGGCCGTGTTCACGGCGATCGTGTATGTGCTGACCAGCGGGTGTGCCTGGCGGCATCTGCCGGAGACGTTCGGGGTCTCACCCGCGACGGCGCATCGACGGTTCACCGCATGGACCCGGGCGGGGCTGTGGCGTCGGCTCCACCGGGCGGTCCTGGACGAACTCGGTGCGCGGGGCGAGCTGGACTGGGCCTCGGCGATCGTCGACGCCGCCTCGGTCCGGGCCAAAAAGGGGGCACGCTGACCGGGCCGAACCCGGTCGATCGCGGCAAGAAGGGCAGCAAGCTGCACGTGCTGTCTGAAGCCCAGGGCATCCCTCTGGCCGTCGCGGTGTCCGGTGCGAACACCCACGACAGCCTGGCCCTCAAGCCGCTCATCCGCGGAATACCCGCCGTCCGATCCCGCCGGGGGCCACGGCGGCGCCGACCGGTCAAGCTCCGTGCGGACAAGGCGTACTTCTCCGCCGAACACCTCACCTGGCTGCGAGAGCGAGGGATCGTCCCGCGCATCGCACGTCCCGGGATCGAATCAAGCGAGCGGCTTGGCCGGCACCGCTGGAAGATCGAGCGGTCGATCGCCTGGCTGTTCGGCTACCGCCGGCTCACCGTCCGGTACGAGCGAAAGGGCTCCCACTTCCTCGCCTTCCTTGGCCTCGCAGCCACCCTCACCTGCTACAAGAAGCTCGCGAAACTCACCACGTGAGACATCCTAT
>NZ_JAJPWM010000073.1:0-886 GCF_046549095.1 Streptomyces sp. x-80 | reverse complement strand
AGAGGAGCTAACAGAATGCTTGGACGCGTCGGTAGGTGATGACGCAGCAGGCCAGTTTGAGGAACGCTTCGTGGATGTCGTCGCGGATCTCCCAGCGGATCCGAAGGCGGCGGAAGCCATGGATCCAGGCGTTCGTGCGCTCTACTACCCAACGGATGGCGCCGAGTCCTGAGCCGTGCGGGACCCCGCGGCGCGCGATGACCGGCTTGATGCCGCGCTTCCACAGCAGGCGGCGGTACTTGTCGAAGTCGTAGCCGCGGTCAGCGAACAACTGCTGCGGCCGGTGGCGTGGCCTGCCGGTGCGGCCCTTGAGATGGGGTATCGCATCGAGCAGAGGCATCAGCTGCGTGACGTCGTGCCGGTTGCCGCCGGTGAGAGAGACGGCCAGCGGGGTGCCGCGCGCATCGGTGATCACGTGGTGTTTCGAGCCCGGCCTGGCGCGGTCGACCGGGCTCGGCCCTGTTTTGGGCCGCCCCGACGTGCCTGGCGGTGCGAGCCGTCGATCACCGCCCGCGACCAGTCCAGCTTCCCCGCCTGGTGGAGTTCGGTCAACAGCACCTTGTGCAGCCGGTCCCACACCCCGGCCTCGTTCCAGTCCCGCAGCCGACGCCAGCACGTCATCCCCGAGCTGAAGCCGAGCTCCTGCGGCAACCACTCCCACTGGATACCGGTATGGAGCACAAACAGGATGCCCTGAAGGCACTTGCGGTCATCCAGCGGCAACCGGCCGGCGTGATGCGACCGACGCTCCTTCACCGGCAGCAACGGCTCAACCCGCCCCCACAAGTCATCCGACACCAACCACGGCGGCCCCTTCCCCATGACAAGCCCAACGAGCCACCACCCCAGACGACATGCCCCCACACGACATTCTGTTAGCTCCTCT
>NZ_JAJPWM010000072.1:0-1024 GCF_046549095.1 Streptomyces sp. x-80 | reverse complement strand
AGAGGGCATTTGATCTAGGCAGATTGCCCTTTCTGCCCTAGTAGGTCCCTCGCCAGGTAGGGGTGGCTTCGTCCGTTATGCGCTTGGCGAGGTTGTCGATCGACGCGATGTGGATCATGGCTTTGGAGCTGGCGGGTAGGGTTTCGTAATCGCGGGATAAGCGACGGTGCAACATAAGCCAACCGAGACTTCGTTCCACGACCCAGCGCCTTTTGACTACGTGAAAGCCTCGAACTCCGGGGTTTCTGTTGACGACTTCGACGTCGATTCCGAGGCTGGCGCCGTGCTCGACGACGGCGTTCTTGAAGCCGGTGTCGACCCAGGCTTTGGAGATGGTGGGGTAGGTCTTCTTGGCTCGGTCGAGGAGGCGTATTCCCACGGCGTTTTCGGAG
Organism: Streptomyces sp. x-80; assembly: GCF_046549095.1. Taxonomy (NCBI): domain Bacteria; kingdom Bacillati; phylum Actinomycetota; class Actinomycetes; order Kitasatosporales; family Streptomycetaceae; genus Streptomyces; species Streptomyces sp. x-80. Next base: position 632 of record NZ_JAJPWM010000072.1, on the reverse strand, counting down.
AGGCTCGCGGCGGTGACGGTCACGGCGAGGATCAGGCCGATCGTGTCGGTGAGGATGCCTCGTTTCCTGCCCACGATCTTCTTGGCGGCGTCCGTTCCCTGGCTGGTCAGAGGCACGTTGGTGGAGGTCTTGATGCTCTGGGTGTCGATCACGGATGCGGTGGGTTCGGGCTTGCGGCCCTCTTTCACGCGGGCCAGTCCCGTGAGGTCGTAGTTGAGTTGGGCGAGGATTCCCTCGTCGCGCCAGGCGGCGTAGTAGAAGTAGACGGCGCCGTGGCCCGGGAAGTCGTGCGGAAGGTATTTCCAGGGGATTCCGGTGCGGTTGACGTAGAGGAGTGCGTTGAATACGTCGCGGAGGTCGACCTTGGCCGGCTGGCCGGTGGGTCTGCGGTCGAGCCGGGCTTTTCTCCAGGCCGTCAACGTCGGCTCGATCAGGGCCCATCGGGCGTCGGACAGGTCGCTGGGGTACGGCTTCCGCTGGCTCACGCCGTAGCGTGATCATGCCTGCTGCGGACGGTGCCGTTCCGCTGCTACTGGGCGTTTCTGTCACATCCTCAAATCAGACGGACTTCGTGCATGAGGAGTGGAGCAAGCGGGCGACCATGGCGGCAGCTTGACAGACGCGAAGGAGCA
>NZ_JAJPWM010000071.1:0-1114 GCF_046549095.1 Streptomyces sp. x-80 | reverse complement strand
TATTGAGCCGGAACTGATGGGTTTCCTATTGGGTCGTGTAGCGGACGTGTTGGGCGGTGAAGTAGCCGCAGACGATGCGGGGTTGGCGTTGTCTGTGGTGCGGGAAGCGCCGGGTTTCGTGGGCGAGTTCCTCGGCTGAGGTGGCGCGGGCCGCGTGGACATGGTGCTTCAGATCGGCGTTCAGCAGTTCGTCGGGGTTGAGTTCGGGGCTGTAGCCGGGAATCAGGTGTAGCTCGATGTGGTCCGCGTTCTCGGTGAGCCAGGCGAGGACGGCCTTGCTGCGGTGGACGGGATGCCGGTCGAAGATGACGTGGACCTTCCGGCGCGCGTGCGTGGCGAGGCGGTCGAGGAAAAAGCACATCACTTTCGCGGTGAACTTCCCAGGGAAGACGGTGAACCACAGCGCACCGCGCGAGGCGACCGCGGACATGATGTTGACCTTGAAGCGGCGGCCGTTGACCCGCGCCAGCGGGGTCTGCCCGGCCGGGACCCACGAGCGTCCCGACGGGGCGGTGTCCGAGCACAGACCACACTGGTCCGCCCAGACCAGTTCCGCCTTCTCCACGCTCGCCTGGGCCCAGATTGCCGGATACTCCTGCTCCAGCGACCTGCTGACCTGGTCGTTTTGCTGCCGGTAGGAGCGACGGGCGGGCCGCTGCGGGGTGAGGTCGTGCCGACGCAGCCACTTGCCCACGCCCCGCCCGGTCATCGACACCCCGCACACCAGCTTGATCAGCACGCGGACCGAGGCGCGGGTCCACAGCACGCCGCTCTGCCCGATGTCGGCCGGCGTGTAGTCCTGCATCGCCCGCAGCACCGCACCACGAGCGGAATCATCGATCAGCTCACCCTTGCCTGCCCGGGGTTCACGCGCTGCCGCGAGCAGCGCCCTTCTCCCACCCGTCCGGCTGGCCCGCCACCAGGTACCCACCGACCGCGCGGAGACCCCGAACACCTCCGCCGCCTGCCCCTACGTCCGAACCCGCCCCGACTCCAGCACGCACACCACCCGCAGCCGCAGACCCTCCTGCGCAGCGGGCGATAGACGCCGCATGTCCCCACCCTCGATCACACCCCACCAACAGCAGGAAACCCACCATTTCCGGCTCAATAG
>NZ_JAJPWM010000070.1:0-1144 GCF_046549095.1 Streptomyces sp. x-80 | reverse complement strand
TGTTTTTAGGGGCGAAGTTCCGGGTTTTCCTTGTACTTCGGCCCCCACCACCCGCCAATGAGTACCAGACGCCACTAGCGTCGACCTTCCCGTCCGGAAGGCCGTGTCCCCTCCCGTGCCGACGAAGAGAAGGGACACACCACTGTTGCCCGGCCGACTCAGCACGGCCGGGCAACAGCGCCCGGCGCTCTCCGGTGCGACCAGGAGCGCGACCAGAGGTGCGACGTGAGGCTCGACCTCCCACCGAACCGGGGGCCAAGGTCGTCAGGGGGTGTGTGAGCCGCCCTCGTACCCCATTTCACGTCCGTTCCATACGGGTTGCTCCGAAGCCGTCACGGCTTCGAAGTACTTGGTGACGAGCGCCCAGGGGACAATGATCTCCTTGGAGGTGGCGCTCTGCGCGGAATTCATGCGCACGGCGTACTGGTTGGCGGCGGCCCACTCCATGAGGGTTACCCCCTGGGGGATGCCGTGCTGCTGTTTGATGAGGGCGGCCTTGGCTGCCCCGCTCATGTCTCCGGAGTCGGCGGCGGGACCGGTGATGTCAAGGACGTTCAGGCTCCTGGTGAGCCGCGCCGCCAGCAGGGTGAGGCCGATGTCTGGCATCCGCCGCATCCCGCTTGCCATGTGCTCCTCGACCTGCTCGTCGGTGGGGACCATGTAGCCGCGCGAGACCCCGACCTCACCGCCGAAGTAGCAGGCGTGCCAGTCGTCTCCGCGCTTGCCCGCCTCCGCTGCGGCCACCGTGGCGAAGTTGGCCGCCGTGGTAATGCCGCCCTTGTAGACGTAGGTGCCCTCACCGATGCTGCCGGGGTTGATGGAGAGCTGCGGCTCGTCCCCTTCTACGCGCTGCACCTGCGCTCCAGCGCGGGCGGCGTGCCCCGGCCCGTGATCGTGTCCGTGGTCGTGGTCGGCCGCCCGCACCGGTGCGGGCCCGGACAGCGCCAGCGTCGCGTTCGCCTCGGCCTCCCGCTCGAAGCGGTCCGACGGGTCGGAGGCCTTCAGGCCCGCGCCGTTGTCGGCGCCCGCCACCGGGCCTTGGCGCTGCTGAATGACGTGGGTCAGCTCGTGCGCGAGGGTGTGGCGGTCCGCGCCGCCGTCACCGATCACAATGTGGCTGCCGGAGGTATAGGCGCGGGCGCCC
>NZ_JAJPWM010000069.1:0-1461 GCF_046549095.1 Streptomyces sp. x-80 | reverse complement strand
TCACACACCTCATCAAACGCCTCCGCAAAAACCCGAAAACGCCCATACAACTCCGCACCCATCCCCACCCGCTGCGCACCCTGACCACCAAACAAAAACCCCACCCCACCCGACACCCCAGCCCCAGACCCAGCCCCAGCCCCAGCCCCAGCCCCAGCCCCAGCCCCAGACGACACACCAACCAACCCAGCCAACAACTCCGCCCGACCACCACCCACCACCACCGCACGATGATCAAAAACCGCACGGGTGGTGGCGAGGCTGCATCCGATGTCGGCCGGGTCCCAGTCGTCCCGCCCGGCCAAGTGGTCACGCAGCCGCTCCGCCTGGGCCCGCAGCGCCTGCGGACTCCGACCCGACAGCACCCACGGCACAGCGGACAGCCGCGCGGCGAGCTGCGGCCGGGCAACGTCCTCCGGCGGAGCCTGCTCGATGATCACGTGCGCGTTGGTACCACTGATCCCGAACGAAGAAACACCCGCCCGCCGCGGACCCGTCGCGTCCCACGGCTGGGACTCGGTCAGCAGCCGCACCGCGCCACTGGACCAGTCGACATGCCCGGACGGCTTCCGCACATGCAGCGTCGGGGGCAGCACACCGTGCCGCATCGCCATCACCATCTTGATGACACCACCCACACCCGCGGCCGCCTGCGTATGCCCGATATTCGACTTCAACGACCCCAGCCACAACGGCCTCTCCCGCTCCTGACCATAAGTCGCCAACAGCGCCTCGGCCTCGATCGGATCACCCAGCCGCGTGCCCGTACCATGCGCCTCCACCACATCGACATCCGCCGGACCCAACCCCGCATCCCGCAACGCCTGCCTGATCACCCGCTGCTGCGAACGGCCATTGGGCGCAGTCAGCCCATTCGACGCACCATCCTGATTCACCGCCGAACCCCGCAACACCGCATGAACCCGATGCCCATGACGCCGCGCATCCGACAACCGCTCCAGCAGGACCAAGCCTGCTCCCTCGCTCCAGCTGGTGCCGTCGGCGTCGTCGGAGAAGGACTTCGAGCGCCCGTCGGGCGACAGCCCGCGCTGCCGGCTGAACTCCAGGAACATGCCGGGCGTCGACATCACGGTGATGCCGCCGGCGATCGCCAGCGAGGACTCGCCGGAGCGCAGCGCCTTCGCCGCCAGGTGCAGCGCCACCAGCGAGGACGAGCACGCCGTGTCCACCGTCATCGTCGGACCGACGAAACCGAGGGTGTAGGCGACCCGGCCTGCCATGACGCTGGCGGTGGTACCGGTCAGCAGATGGCCCTCGACGCTGTCGGGCGCGGCGTGCATGGGTGGTCCGTAGTCGCCCGCGGTCGCGCCGATGAAGACGGCGGTGTCGCTGCCGCGCATCGACTGCGGATCGATCCCCGCATGCTCGAACGTCTCCCACGCCGTCTCCAGCAACAACCGCTGCTGCGGATCCATCGCCACCGCCTCACGCGGCGAAATA
>NZ_JAJPWM010000068.1:0-1569 GCF_046549095.1 Streptomyces sp. x-80 | reverse complement strand
TAGTACTCCAGCCGGACTTTGATGTTTTGCCTGGTCAACGGCTTGGGTTTGGGGAGTGTAGTGGGGTGGTGCTGGAAGCGGGGCGGGTTCGCCGGGCCTGTCCCGCGAACGAGTGCCCTCGCCGTGTGTAGTGGCATCGGCGGGCTCTGGCCTGGTGCCGACGGCGCCATCGTGACCAGTTCATCGAGTGGTTGCCCTGTGCCGCAGGATGTCGGTGGGCAGCTGCCAGCAGACGGCGAATCTCGGCTGGTGTGAGGTCCACGAGGTCGGGAGTGTCCCGCTCGGTTCCCCTTTTTCCCTCGCGCGGGCGGCGGTGACGGCCAGGAACGCGTGGGCGAGCATGGCGAGAGTGATGTGCCGGTGCCAGCCGGTGTAGCGGCGGACTTCGTACTGGTCCAGGCCGCACTCGTTCTTCGCGCTCTGGAAGCACTCCTCGATCTTCCAGCGGCAGCCGGCGATCCGCACCAGGTCGGCGAGGGTTGCCTGCAGGGGTGCCGAGGCCAGGAAGTAGGCCAGCTCGTCCGGCTTGGTGATGCTGCGGCGGGCGAGCATCCATCGCTGGTGGGTAGGCTCGTCACCGTCGAATTCCCAGACAGCCGGCAGCCGGGCTGCGGCCCAGTCGTAGATTCGGGGCCCCTTGGCGCCGTCGCCGCAGGAGAGCCGCTGCCATGCTTCGGCAGGAGCCTGGCCGATGAGATGGTCGATGCGGGGGCCGTGGACCTGCTGGGACTTCGGCACGGCCATGACGTAGGACAGGCCGACGTCTTCCAGGAACCGGCGGAAGCGGGAGTCCTGCCCGTAGGCGGCATCCGCGGTGACCCAGGCGACGGGCAGCGGGGAGGCGAGTGCACGCAGGACCATGGTGCGGGCCAGGTCGTTCTTCGTCGCGAAGCCACGATCGCTGGGGATCTTGGCAGCGCGGCAGCGTTCTGCGTCGTCGGTCCAGGACTTGGGCAGGTAGAGCTCGCGGTCGACCAAGGCGCGGCCCAGAGTGGTGGCGTAGGCGGCGAAGACACCGATCTGGCAGTTCTCGGTACGGCCGGCGGTGCCGGAGTACTGCCGTTGCACCCCGGCTGAAGTGACACCCTTCTTGACGAAGCCGGTGTCGTCGATGATCAGGACACCGTCGTCGTCGCCGAGGTGCTCGGCGACGTAGCCCTGCAGGTCATCACGGACCTCGTCGGCCTCCCACCTGCTTTTCGCCAGGAGGTGCTGCAGTCCGTCCGGCGTGGAGTGCCCGGCGAACTCGGCCAGTTGCCAGGAGTTCTTGCGGCCCACCGGGCCGATCAGACCACGGACGTAGTCCCGCATCCGGCGTCGCGGCTCAACACGTGAGAAGCGGTGCCCGACTTGCAGGAAGAGTTCTTCCAGTTCCTGTTCCCACTCATTGGCGGGTACGTCATCAGTCACCCATGGTGGCTGTCCAGCCCGATATCACTACACACGGCGCAGCCACTCCTTCGCGGGACAGGCCCGGCGAACCCGCCCCGCTTCCAGCACCACCCCACTACACTCCCCAAACCCAAGCCGTTGACCAGGAAAAACATCAAAGTCCGGCTGGAGTACTAG
>NZ_JAJPWM010000067.1:0-1576 GCF_046549095.1 Streptomyces sp. x-80 | reverse complement strand
CTACTCAGGAACGCCAGAGTCGCTGCGCTGATCACCTCGGGTCAGAGAAAATTGGGCGGGGCGTCCCGGCCAGCCGATCGATCTGCGATGCCGGTGAGCTCGTTACTCAGGATGGCCATGGGGGTTGACCGAGGGAACCACGGTTTGTTGCCATGGCAGCGGTCCGCTGCCGGGAGCACGCGTGTCAGACTCCGCACCTTCCCTTGACCCCTCCGGGGCGCCCTGCACAGGTCGATGGCGACGCGCGGCGGGGAGCGGGCATGGTCGGGCAGGACGTGAAGGACGTGAAGGACGAGATCATCTATCTGCGGTCAGCGGGGGTGGACCTGGGCAAGCGGTTCCTGGTCGCCTGCGCCCGCACGCCCAGCGCGAAGCGGCCGGGCAGCTGGAGCCTGGAGACGGAGCAGTTCGGGACCACCCAGGCCGAACTGCGCAGGCTGCTGGCCTGGCTGGTGGAACGGCAGGTCGAGGTCGTGGTCATGGAAGCGACCTCGGACTACTGGCGGGCCGTGTACTACCTGCTGCAGCCGCAGCTGAACCTGATGCTGGTCAACCCCTCCCACCTCAAGGGGATCCGGGGGCGCAAGACCGACCCGAACGACGCCGCGTTCCTTGCCCGGGCCGGCGCGTCCGGGATGGTGATGGGCTCGTTCGTGCCGCCCCAGGACATCCGCGAGCTGCGCGATCTGACCCGTCGTCGGACCGAGATCGCCCGTGCCGCAGGCCAGGAGGTTCAGAGGTTGGAGAAGGAGCTGGAGGACACCGGCTTCAAGCTCAGCGCGGTCCTGTCCAACGTGGTCGGGGCCTCCGGACGGGCGATCCTGGAGGCGCTGATCGCCGGTGAGCGGGACCCCGAACGCCTCGCCGACCTGACCGTGGGCCGAGCCCGCGCCCGGATCCCCGACCTGATCGGGGCACTGGACGGGAACTTCACCGCGCACCACGCGTTCATGGTCCGCCACTACCTCGACACGATCGACCACCTCAACTCCGTGGTCATCACCTTCGATGAGCGGGTGGCCACGCTGCTGGCCGACCTGGCGCGCGATCTGGACCTCCTGGACACCATCCCCGGGATCGGCCGGCTCGCAGCGGAGATCGTCATCGCCGAGACCGGCGGGGACATGGCCCAGTTCGCCACCGCCCACAACCTCGCCTCGTGGGTCGGCGTATGCCCGGGGCAGAACGAATCGGCCGGGGTGAGTCGATCGGGCAAGACCCGGCACGGCAACGCCAACCTCAAGCGGCTGCTCGGGGTCGCCGCGATGGCCGCGATCCGCAACAAGGACTCCTACCTCGCGGTGTTCTTCCGCCGGATCGCCGCCCGCCGCGGCGGCAAGCGGGCCCTGGTCGCGGTGATGCACAAGCTGGTCATCGCGATCTGGCACGTCCTGCACGACCACGTCCCCTACCGCGAACTCGGCGCCGACTACTTCACCAAACGAGACCCCCAACGAGCCATACGCCGCATGATCAAGGAGGCCAACAGCCTCGGCCTGACCGTCCGTTTCGACCCGATCGAAGCCGTCTGAACCCGTGCACCGGGCCAGCGTTCAAGCCCCTATTTTCGTGTCAG
>NZ_JAJPWM010000065.1:0-1625 GCF_046549095.1 Streptomyces sp. x-80 | reverse complement strand
GGCTCTGTTCCGTAGTCGGTGGCTACGAAGGGTGACGTGTGTCGTTGACATCTCATGCGGGATGTCAACGAGCTTGTGGCTGTGGTGTTTTCGGGATTGTCGGCGCTGGTTATCGAGGATGTGGCGGACGATGGCGAGGCGGTCCGGGTTACGGCCCGGACCCGGGATGTCACGGTGCCCTGCCCGGTGTGCGGGGTGTCGACGGCGAAGGTGCACGGATTCCACCATCGGACGGTGGCGGACGTGCCGGTGGACGGCCGCCGGGTCGTGGTCCGGGTCCGGGTGCGGCGCCTGGTCTGCCCTGTCCTGGGCTGCCGGCGGCAGACCTTCCGCGAACAGATACCGGGGCTGCTGGAACGCCATCAACGCCGCACCACGCGCCTGACCGGTCAGGCCTCCAAGGCGGTCAAGGAGTTATGCGGCCGGGCAGCCGCCCGGCTCACCCGGTGGCTGGCCACGCCGGTCTCGTACGCCACCGCACTGCGCCTGCTGCGGCGCATCCCCACGCCGACCGTGCGGATCCCGCGGGTGATCGGGGTCGACGACTTCGCCCTGCGCCGCCGGCACCGCTACGCCACAATCATCATCAACACCGAGACCGGCCAGCTCATCGACGTGCTCCCCGACCGTGAGGCCGCCACCCTGGAGACCTGGCTGCGCGGGAAGAAGGGGATCGAGGTCGTGCGCCGGGACGGATCGGCCACGTACGCCGAGGCGATCCGGCGGGCGCTGCCGGACGCGGTGCAGGTCAGCGACCGCTGGCACTTGTTCCGCAACCTGTACGACAAGGTCCTGGCCGAGGTCCGAGCCCACGCGAGTTGCTGGGCCACCGTCAACCCGCCCCGCCCCGGCGGGGTCCGCGAGCAGACCACCCGCGAACGCTGGCACAAAATCCACGGCCTTCTCGGCCAAGGCGTCGGCCTGCTCGACTGTTCCCGCCGCCTGGGACTGGCCCTCAACACCGTCAAACGCTACGCCCGCATCCCCGAGCCGACCGCCGAGCGCATCGCTCCCCAGTACCGGCCCACCCTGGTCGCCCCCTACCGCGACCACCTGCGCACCCGTCGCGCGACCGAACCCGGCGTGCCAGTCCTGCAACTGTTCCGCGAGATCAAGGAGCTGGGCTACAGCGGCAGCCTCAACCTGCTCCACCGCTACCTCAACCAGGGCCGCGCCGAAGGCGACCGCCCGGTCACCACCCCGCGACGCGCCACCCGGCTTCTGCTCACCCACCCCGAACACCTGCGCACCAAGGAGACCGCCCTCCTGAAAGCTCTCACCGCGGCCTGCCCTGAGATGACCGAACTCGCCCGGCTCATCCAAGAGTTCGCCGAGCTGCTGACCCCGGCCGCGGGCAACGACACCCGGCTCACCGAGTGGATCACCGCAGTCCGGGCCGCCGACCTGCCCCACCTGCAGACCTTCTGCAACGGCCTCGAACTCGACCGCGCAGCCGTAGACGCCGGCCTCACCCTGCCCTACCACAACGGACGCACCGAGGGCGTCAACACCCGCACCAAGAGGATCATGAGGCGGATGCACGGCCGTGCCGGATTCGACCTCCTCCGCCACCGCATTCTCCTCCAATGAGCAGAACGCAGCGTCACCACCGACTACGGAACAGA
>NZ_JAJPWM010000064.1:0-2172 GCF_046549095.1 Streptomyces sp. x-80 | reverse complement strand
GTGGGTGCGCCACGAGGCGCCATGGAGTCGAGTGAGGTGAGAGACCTTACCCCCGGGTTGTCGCAGCAATCCGGGTGAAGCAGGGGGCAGTTCACCCCGGGGGATGCCGAGGTGGGCGGTAAGCAGCCCCGACAACGCCGGGACGGGCCGGCACTGCCAGACGGCTCGGGTTCGGCTAGCGAGACGGGAAGGTGTACGCGAGGAACCAGTGGCTGACGCCCCGTAATTACGACACCGGCTCCAATCTGGCGGATGCGGGCCGGACGCAGCGCACGACCACCAGCGCTTGTCGGTGGTCGACTCCGAAGCCGATTCCACTTGTCGGTGGGGAGGCCGCGCCGAAGGTCTGCGGCGTAAGTGCGGCGATGCTGCCGGGGTAGAGCTGGGCACCTCACCCGTCGATCGATTCCGTGGTGAACGTGGGAACTGCCCGCAGTCGCCCTTGCGTCGGGCATCCAGTCCGATCGGGGGCAGGCCCATCGCCGGCTGATGGCTGTCGGGCAGGACGGAGGCTCCGTAGTACTCGGAGGCCGGGAGAGCCGGCCGCATGGGGAAGGGGGCCAGCAAGTCGGCAGTAGGGATGCTGGAATGCCAGGAGGTTGTCGCCGGTGAATACCGACGAGCTGGAATGGGCCTTGATGAAGGCCGAACGCCGGGTACTGGAGATCCAGACCAAGCTGCACCGTTGGGCTACTGATGATTCCCATCGCAGGTTCGACGATTTGTTCAACCTCGTGGCCGATCCCTCCTTCCTGTTGGTGGCGTGGGATCGTGTCCGGGGAAACAAGGGTGCTCGCACGGCCGGAGTGGACGGGAAGACCGCACGTTCCATCGAGGCCGGGCAGGGAGTCGAGGTGTTTCTCGACAGGTTGCGGACTCAGATCAGAGACCACAGCTTCCGGCCGGTTCCCGTGCGCGAGCGGATGATTCCCAAGGCGAATGGCAAGCTGCGTCGCCTTGGGATTCCGACAGTGGCGGACCGGGTAGTCCAGGCATCCTTGAAACTGGTGCTGGAGCCGGTGTTCGAAGCGGATTTCCTCCCGTGCTCATACGGGTTCCGCCCGAACCGTCGGGCTCACGACGCGATCGCCGAGACTCGCTATCTCGCCAGCCACGGGTATGAGTGGGTGGTGGAGGGCGACATCACGGCGTGCTTCGACGAGATCTCACACCTGGCCCTCATGGAGCGGGTGAGGAATCGAATCGGGGACAAGCGGGTGCTGTCCTTGGTGAAGGCGTTTCTGAAGTCCGGGATCCTATCCCGGGACGGATCTTTCACGGACACGCGCACCGGGACCCCGCAGGGCGGGATCCTGTCGCCCCTGCTGGCCAACATCGCGCTCTCGGTCCTGGACGAGCACATCGCCCAGGGCCTCGGAGGTCCAGATAGTACCTCCGAGGATCGGCGCAGGAGACGGCGCCGGGGGTTGCCCAACTACCGGCTGGTCCGGTATGCGGACGACTTCCTCGTACTCGTCTTCGGGCACCGTGAACACGCCGAGGAACTACGCGACGAGGTCGCAGAGGCACTGAAGCCAATGGGCCTTCGCCTGTCGGTGGAGAAGACAAAGATTACGCACATTGACGAGGGCCTTGATTTCCTCGGATGGCGCATCCAGCGTCACCGGAAACTTGGCACTGATCGGCAGTACATCTACACTTATCCGGCGCGGAAATCAGTGCATTCCGCCACGGGCAAGGTGAAGGAGCTGACCGGACGGCAGAACGTCGGCTTGTCGCTGGAGTCCTTGCTCCACCGGCTGAACTCGGTGTTGCGAGGATGGTGCGCGTATTTCCGTCCCGGAGTTTCAAACGTCGCTTTCTGTTACCTCAGCCACTACGCGTGGATGAGGGTGACACGATGGATCCGACGCAAGCACCCCGGGATCACTTGGAAACAGCTCCGTCGACGCTATTACGGCGGTGGCTGGTGGCCTGTCACGGAGGAAGCGGAACTGTTCAACCCGGCAAAGGTAAGTACGACCAGATACCGATACCGGGGAACACTCGTCCCGACCCCGTGGCCCACTACGGCATGAGGAACTGAACATCCCGAAACGGGATTTGTGGAGAGCCCGGTGCCCGGAGACGGGCACGCCGGGTTCGGGAGGCGGCTCGGGGAAACCCACTGGCGGAGACGCCAGCAGGGCGCCCCGAGTCGACCTCACCGAC
>NZ_JAJPWM010000063.1:0-2493 GCF_046549095.1 Streptomyces sp. x-80 | reverse complement strand
ACACAGTGGACGCGAGCAACTGAGGACAAGCCCTCGGCCTATTAGTACCAGTCAACTCCAACCGTTACCGGTCTTCCATATCTGGCCTATCAACCCAGTCGTCTACTGGGAGCCTTACCCCATCAAGTGGGAGGGAGCCCTCATCTCGAAGCAGGCTTCCCGCTTAGATGCTTTCAGCGGTTATCCTTTCCGAACGTAGCCAACCAGCCATGCCCTTGGCAGGACAACTGGCACACCAGAGGTTCGTCCGTCCCGGTCCTCTCGTACTAGGGACAGCCCTTCTCAAGACTCCTACGCGCACAGCGGATAGGGACCGAACTGTCTCACGACGTTCTAAACCCAGCTCGCGTACCGCTTTAATGGGCGAACAGCCCAACCCTTGGGACCGACTCCAGCCCCAGGATGCGACGAGCCGACATCGAGGTGCCAAACCATCCCGTCGATATGGACTCTTGGGGAAGATCAGCCTGTTATCCCCGGGGTACCTTTTATCCGTTGAGCGACGGCGCTTCCACAAGCCACCGCCGGATCACTAGTCCCGACTTTCGTCCCTGCTCGACCCGTCAGTCTCACAGTCAAGCTCCCTTGTGCACTTACACTCAACACCTGATTGCCAACCAGGCTGAGGGAACCTTTGGGCGCCTCCGTTACTCTTTAGGAGGCAACCGCCCCAGTTAAACTACCCACCAGACACTGTCCCTGATCCGGATCACGGACCCAGGTTAGACATCCAGCACGACCAGAGTGGTATTTCAACAATGACTCCCCCTGAACTGGCGTCCAGAGTTCACAGTCTCCCACCTATCCTACACAAGCCGAACCGAACACCAATATCAAGCTATAGTAAAGGTCCCGGGGTCTTTCCGTCCTGCTGCGCGAAACGAGCATCTTTACTCGTAGTGCAATTTCACCGGGCCTATGGTTGAGACAGTCGAGAAGTCGTTACGCCATTCGTGCAGGTCGGAACTTACCCGACAAGGAATTTCGCTACCTTAGGATGGTTATAGTTACCACCGCCGTTTACTGGCGCTTAAGTTCTCAGCTTCGCCAACCCGAAGATTGACTAACCGGTCCCCTTAACGTTCCAGCACCGGGCAGGCGTCAGTCCGTATACATCGCCTTACGGCTTCGCACGGACCTGTGTTTTTAGTAAACAGTCGCTTCTCGCTGGTCTCTGCGGCCACCCCCAGCTCAGAGCGCAAAGCCCATCACCAGAAATGGCCCCCCTTCTCCCGAAGTTACGGGGGCATTTTGCCGAGTTCCTTAACCATAGTTCACCCGAACGCCTCGGTATTCTCTACCTGACCACCTGAGTCGGTTTAGGGTACGGGCCGCCATGAAACTCGCTAGAGGCTTTTCTCGACAGCATAGGATCATCCACTTCACCACAATCGGCTCGGCATCAGGTCTCAACCTATATGTGTGACGGATTTACCTACCACACGGCCTACACCCTTACCCCGGGACAACCACCGCCCGGGCTGGACTACCTTCCTGCGTCACCCCATCGCTTACCTACTACCACCTTGGATCAGCGGCTCCACCACGTCCCTTCGTCCGAAGACTCCAGGCCGGCTTCACGGCCTTAGCATCAATGGATTCGATACTGGGCGTTTCAAAGCGGGTACCGGAATATCAACCGGTTGTCCATCGACTACGCCTGTCGGCCTCGCCTTAGGTCCCGACTTACCCTGGGCAGATCAGCTTGACCCAGGAACCCTTAGTCAATCGGCGCACACGTTTCCCACGTGTGTATCGCTACTCATGCCTGCATTCTCACTCGCGAACCGTCCACAACTCGTTTCCACGGCTGCTTCACCCGGCACACGACGCTCCCCTACCCATCACAACAAGCGTTAGCTTCATATGCTGCAATGACACGACTTCGGCGGTGTGCTTGAGCCCCGCTACATTGTCGGCGCAGAATCACTTGACCAGTGAGCTATTACGCACTCTTTCAAGGATGGCTGCTTCTAAGCCAACCTCCTGGTTGTCTCTGCGACTCCACATCCTTTCCCACTTAGCACACGCTTAGGGGCCTTAGTCGATGCTCTGGGCTGTTTCCCTCTCGACCATGGAGCTTATCCCCCACAGTCTCACTGCCGCGCTCTCACTTACCGGCATTCGGAGTTTGGCTAAGGTCAGTAACCCGGTAGGGCCCATCGCCTATCCAGTGCTCTACCTCCGGCAAGAAACACACGACGCTGCACCTAAATGCATTTCGGGGAGAACCAGCTATCACGGAGTTTGATTGGCCTTTCACCCCTAACCACAGGTCATCCCCCAGGTTTTCAACCCTGGTGGGTTCGGTCCTCCACGAAGTCTTACCTCCGCTTCAACCTGCCCATGGCTAGATCACTCCGCTTCGGGTCTTGGGCACGCTACTCAACGCCCTATTCGGACTCGCTTTCGCTACGGCTTCCCCACACGGGTTAACCTCGCAACATACCGCAAACTCGCAGGCTCATTCTTCAAAAGGCACGCAGTCACGAC
>NZ_JAJPWM010000062.1:0-2574 GCF_046549095.1 Streptomyces sp. x-80 | reverse complement strand
ACTCGATCAACGCCCGCAACTCATCGTCCACGATCCACGGTCGAATACCCACACCCTCACGAACGGCCGAATCGTCAAACCGGTAACGCCCAACCAGGACACCTCAACAAGATCGTGTTATGAGCTCATAGAGTCCCTCGTGCTGTCGAAGTCGTGCTGTCCGCTGAGGAGCGTGCGGAGTTGCTGCGTTGGGCGGGTGGCGGGGTGCTGGCCCGTGTGGCGGAGCGAGCGAGGATCATCCTGGCCTGTGCGGACGGGGCGTCAAATACCGCTGTGGCGGCGGACTGCGGGATGTCCGTGGAGACGGTGCGCAAGTGGCGTTCACGGTTCGTGGCTCGGCGGCTGGCGGGTCTGGCGGATGAGCTGCGGCCGGGCCGGCGCAAGCCGGACCTGGTGCTCAGCGAAGCCGAGCGGGCGGAGCGCGGCGGGCGAAGACCGCGCAGTTCCTGGCCCTACGCGCGAAGATCGTGCTGCGGTGTGCGGAGGGCAGGACGAACAAGGAGGTCGCGGCCGAACTCGGCATCGCCCACGCGACGGTGAACCGCTGGCGCTCCAGGTTCATCACCCTGCGTCTGGACGGACTCATGGACGAGCCCCGCCCCGGCAGGCCGCCCTCGGTCCTGCTCGACCAGGTCGAAGACGTACTCGTGGCGACTCTGGAATCCACGCCGGGCAAGGACACGCACTGGTCGCGCGCCTCGATGGCGAAGCACAGTGGGCTGTCGAAATCGACCGTCGGGCGGATCTGGAAGAAGTTCGACCTCAAGCCCCACCTGCAGGACTCCTTCAAACTGCCCACCGACCCGCAGTACGTCGCCAAGGTCGTCGACGTCGCCGGCCTCTACCATCATCCGCCGGAGAAGGCGGTGGTTCTCTGCGTCGATGAAAAGAGCCACCGCGACGCCTTCTCCCGCCAGGTGGTGGCCTGGGAGACCTCCACCCGCGCGGACGCCGACCTGGTCCTCACCGCCCTCGAGTGCGCCCCCGCCAGCCGCGAGATCGAACTCGGCCAGCTGATCCACCACGCTGACCACGGCTGTCAATACACATCTATCAAGCTCACAACCGCTTGGTACGGGCGGGAATTGAGGCATCCACGGGATCAGTCGGGGATTCGTACGATAACGCCCTCTCGGAGAACCTGTGGACGCTGGTCAAGACCGAGTCCATTCGGAGCCGCGTCTTCACCACCCGGGCCGGGGCGAACCTCGCGCTCTTCGAGTACATCGACGGCTTCTATAACAGCCGCCGCATCCAAAGACGCCTCGGCTACCTCAGCCCCATCGAGTTCGAGGAGAAGCACTACGCCGACCAGGCAACAGCCGAACGAGCGAACCTCAAAGCCCGTCAACCCTTGCTGACCAGCCGATCACCTTCTGCCGCACAGCGGGGGAACCTCAGCCTCCAGACTTCGGCCCGGGCAGGGTGAAGCCTAGTTCACGGGCAGCTACTTCCAAACCGGCAGGCCTCCAGCGCTGTATCGCCTCTTCCAAGCTTGACAGCGAGCGAATTTCTGCGCGATCGAGGTAGAGCGTTCCCGCCAGGTGATCGATCTCGTGCTGCATGATGCGGGCAGCCAACCCTGAGTATTCCTCCTCGACTCTGCGACCGGCTTCGTCATCACAGGTGAGCTCGATCCGGTCGGTGCGGATAACCACTGCCTGCCAGCCCGGAACGCTCAGGCATCCCTCGAAGGAAGCGGTGTGTCGAGTGTCAACCGGTTTGTACGAGGGGTTGATCAGCACGGTGAAGGGGACCGGTTTCTCACCTTGCTCGGTCAACCTCACGTCCAGTTCGCGAGAGGTACCCAGGACGGCCAACTGCAGGGGGATGCCCACCTGGGGTGCCGCTAGTCCGACAGCTCCTTTGGTTTTCTGCATCGTCTCGCGCATCGCCTCTACCAAGTGGTGCAGCCGGCCGTCATCCAGCTGTCCGTCGAACGGGAACGCTTCACGGCGGAGAACAGGGTCTCCAGCAGAGACGATACACAAAGGGGAAGGCCCATCGAGGACTTCGTCGACTTTTTTGATGAGATCAATATGCGGCATGGGGGTACTTTGCCATAAAAAGACCGGCTCGGTCGACGGCCTCGAGACTTTCTGCGACCATAGGCCCTTCCAGGGGGCCATTACTGATGATCTCGCGGTTCAACTGCCGCTATTTCCCCATGAAGTTCCGCGTGCGCCGCCTACAGTCCGGCCACCGGGTCGTCGGTGGTCATGATCCGCAGCGGTCGGCGCCCCTTATCGTCGAGCTGGGCGAGTTCGCGTTCGTAATCGACGGTGATCTCCCCGCAGTAGTTGACAGCCGAGCTGCGGGCCGGTTTGCGGATTGCGCGGGTTATGAGTGGCGTCCGGTAGTGGTCGTCCATCGCGTATCCGACGACTTCCTTGGTACAGCAGTCGATGACGGTCGCGAGATACAGCCAGCCCTCTCCCGTCGGTATGTATTGAGCCGGAACTGATGGGTTTCCTATTGGGTCGTGTAGCGGACGTGTTGGGCGGTGAAGTAGCCGCAGACGATGCGGGGTTGGCGTTGTCTGTGGTGCGGGAAGCGCCGGGTTTCGTGGGCGAG
>NZ_JAJPWM010000061.1:0-2687 GCF_046549095.1 Streptomyces sp. x-80 | reverse complement strand
TGTGCCATCTCATGACATTGGTTCCTCGCGGTCAGGCTTGGCGAGCATAGGACGTGAGGCGATCGGCGAGCGCGGTGACGAGGTCGCGCAGTTCATCGGGGCGCTCGATGACGAACGGCCGGTCGAGTGAGGCAAGTACCGGAGGCAACCAGTCGAGCCGCTCCGCCCGCAGCTCGACGCGCAGCCAGCGCTCGGTCGCCCGGTCCTCGCCTGTCACGGGCGCGTACTCCTCCAGGCTCGCGACGCTGGCGGGAAGGTGGGCGCGGATCTGCTCAACCGTCCCGTGGATCCGCAAGGTCACCTCATGCCGGTACTCGGCCGTGGCGAACCCCGACAACACGCGCTGTGCCGGACCGGGACCCACGGGCGCTTCGAATGAGCCGGGCAGGGTCCTCGCGTCTGCGATGCGATCGAGCCGGAAGGTTCGGTCCTCGCCGATCCGAGCGTCCTTGCCCGTGACGTACCACCGGCCCGCATGGGCGACGATCCCGTACGCGTGCAGCGTGCGTTCGCTGCGCCGTCCGTCGCGGTCGGTGTAGCGGATCGAGACCGGTCGGCGGTGGCGCACCGCATCGGCGATGGTGAGCAGGACCCCGGCGTCCGGGGTGTCGAAATCATCGAGCTGATCCGTGAAGGCGAGAGATTCCAGGAGTGTGTCGAGCCGACGGGCGATGCGCTTGGGCAGCACCCGCCGGATCTTCGCCGATGCCGTCTCGCTCGCCGTGTGCTCCGTCGTCGTCAACCCTGCTCGGCGGCCGGCGACCAGGCCGAGCAGCACGGCCAGCGCCTCGTCGTCGCTGAGCATGAGCGGAGGCAAGCGGTACCCGGGGGCGAGCCGGTACCCGCCGTAGCGGCCGCGCACCGATTCCACGGGCACGTCCAGGTCGATCAGCTGGTCCACATACCGCCGCACGGTGCGCCCTTCGACGCCGAGCCGGTCGGCGAGTTCGGCCACCGTCCGGGTGCCGCCCGACTGCAGCAGCTCCAGGAGTGTCAGCACGCGGCCGGTGGGACGAGGCATGTTCGCAGCCTAACGCGAATACAGGACCGATTCTGTCCACTATTTCTCCTAGCCTGCGACGTGCACGCCTCCAGCACAGCCAAGGAGATCCCCATGGACTTCGTCTCGATCCGCATCATCACCAGCGACGTAGCGCGCCTCGTCGAGTTCTACGAGCGAGCCACAGGAGCGCGGGCGACGTGGGCCACCGAAGACTTCGCCGAACTCAGGACCGCGGGCGCCACCCTCGCGATCGCCGACACCCGCACCGTCCCGCTGTTCGCCCCGGGCTCTGCCCGCCCGGCGGGCAACCACAGCGTGATCACCGAGTTCCTCGTCGACGACGTGGACCGCGTTCACCAGAACCTGACCGGCTTCGTCACCGACTTCGTCACCGAGCCCACCACGATGCCCTGGGGCAACCGGTCGCTGCTGTTCCGTGACCCCGACGGCAACCTCGTCAACTTCTTCACCCCCGTCACCCCAGCGGCCATCGAAAAGTTCGCCCGCTGACGCCGCGCACAGCCGCTCACGCGGGAGCCCTGAGGGCCCAGGGCTCCCGGTGAACGCGGCCGCCGAGTCCAGGAGCGCCACCAGCAGGGGACACCGGAACGCACCGCTGACCCCCGAAGGACGTCTGCGCTTGTGTCTGCGGATCGACGCCGGACGTCCGACCGCGCACGTGGCTGCGGAAGCCGGAATCTCCCGCCGCTGCCTGGCCAAGTGGCACGCCCGCTGGCGCGCACACGGCGAGAACGGACTACTCGACCACTCCTCCCGCCCCGCCACCAGCCCCGCCCGCATCCCCGAGGACATCGCCGACCTGGTGGAGGCGCTACGGCGGCAGACCAAGTACAGGCCGGCCCGGCTCGCCGCCGACCTACAGCGGCTCCACGGCGTCACACTCGCGCCCGCGACCGTCCACCGCATCCTGGTGAGGCGAGGACTCAACCGGCTCCGGGACCTCGACCCACCGACCGGCGAGCAGCTGCGCGAGGTCATCCGCTACGAGCACGACCGGGTCGGCGACCTGGTCCACGTCGACGTCAAGAAACTCGGACGCATCCCGACCGGAGGCGGCTGGCGGATGCACGGTGTCGGCACCGAGTCCGCCCGCGCCTCCAAACGCACCGGACCCGGCACCGGCAAGGTCGGATACACGTACCTGCATTCGGCGCTCGACGACCACTCCCGACTCACCTACACCGAGGCCCTGGACGATGAGAAGGCCGTCACCGCGGTCGCCTTCTGGCACCGGGCCGTTGCCTTCTTCGCCGCCCACGGCATCACACCGATCCGCCGCTGCCTCACCGACAACGGCGCGTGCTACCGGTCTACGACCTGGGCTGACGCGCTCGCCGCGACCGGTACTAAGCACAAGCGGACCAGGCCGTACACGCCGCGCACGAACGGGAAGGTGGAGAGGTATAACGGGACGCTCTCCCGCGAGTGGGCGTACGTCCGCGACTACAGAACCGAGCGTGAACGCCGCGTCGCACTCGCGGAGTTCGTGAACTACTACAACCACGAGCGGCCGCACGCTGCGCTCGGCGGCCGACCGCCCATCAGCCGGACCGCCGGGAGCGACTACCGGATCGTCTTCGACCAGCCGCCCGAACCACTCGCGGACATCCCGCAGCAGCTCACCTTCGAGGACTTCGCGTAACCAAGGTCCCGAGACACCACA
>NZ_JAJPWM010000060.1:0-2985 GCF_046549095.1 Streptomyces sp. x-80 | reverse complement strand
TTCAAACGCCTCGCAGTCCGATGGGAACGCCGCACCGAACTTCACGACGCCTTCGTCTCCCTCGCCTGCAGCCTCATCTGCTACCGCAGCCTCAAGAAGGCCCGATCATGATCGTGTTACGAGCTCTATGCGACATAAAAAAAGCCTACAGACTTAAGACCACCTTTTCTGGCGCATCACACTAGCCGAGGAGGTCGTGCACGGCCGTGTGGCGCTGCTCGACCCGGGCAGCCAGCCGGCCCGCCTTGGAGGCGGGTGGGTGCAGGACGTGCCACAAATCGGCGACCTGGACCGCGTCGGGGGCGCGGGCGCCGTCGGCATAGGCGCCACCACGATCACGACAGATGATCTCCACGCCGGGGTACCCGGAGCTCCTTCAGCCGGATAAGGCGCACGTCAGCCCAACTTCTCTACAGCCACGTACGGTTGCCGGGATCGTTGTACCCGGTGGCCCACGAGCGCCAGCGCCGCCGAGATGAGCACCACGTTCTTGAGGATGTACTGCCCCTCCAGCGTGCCGACGCCGAGGCTTTTCCAGGTCTCCCCCGGGAAGAGCACCAGAGGCGCGAAGGTCCCCGCCATGTGGCCGAACAGGACGAGCACGATGGGCACGAGCAGTCGGCCGCTGATCAGCAGGAGGCCGATCACGACCTCCAGGCCGCCGGTCAGGGCGCGCGCCGCGTTCCCCTCGACTACGCCGAGGGTGAGTTTCTCAACGGTCTTCAGGACCAGCGGCTCGGCCGGGCTGAGCCCGGGTACGAGCTTCGGCCAGCCGAACCAGATGAACACCGCGCCGACGGAAACGCGCAGGGCAGTCATGCCGAATCGTGTACCGACGCTGTTCAGCACGTCTTTCGCTCGTCCGTAGAGGCGCTCGATCATCTGGGGTCCCTCACTCGGGTCACTGAAGTCTATTCACAGGGTTCTGCTCTGATCCGTGTAGCTGGGTCACGGCAACGTGACCCAGCTACACGACTAAGACGGTGTCCTACATGGTGAGCTTGAGTAGTCGCTTGTAGCAGCAGAGGGCGGCTGCCAGTCCGAGAAAGGCCAGGTAGTTGCCCGGCTGTCGCTCGTAACGGTGGTTGAGTCTGCGGTAGCCGGTCAGCCAGGACATGGTCCGCTCGATGACCCATCGGCGGCGCCCCAACCGTTCGCTGGACTCGATGCCTTTGCGGGCAATCCGGACTCCGATGTGTTTGCCCCATAACCATTTCCGCAGGTGAGGGACGTCGTACGCCTTGTCCGCGTGGAGACGTTGGGGCTTGGATTCCATCGCGTGGACTTCGTGTCCCATGTGGAAATGGGACAGCATCGGCTTCAGCGCCTGGCTGTCGTGGGTGTTGGCCGCGGAAAGTCCGACGCGTAGGGGCAGTCCGTCCGCGTCGGACAGGACATGCATCTTGGAACCGGGCTTACCTCGGTCCACGGGGCTCGGACCTGCAAGTTCGCCCCCTTTTTAGCGCGGACATGGGCGGAGTCCAAGACCGCGCGAGACAGATCGACCAACCCTTGTTCGTCCAGGAGTTGCCACACCTTCTGGTGCAGCCGGCCCCAGACACCGGCCCGCGACCAGATGACGAACCGACGGTGCACGGTCGATTTCGACGCTCCGAAGCACGGCGGCAAGGCCCGCCAGGCACAGCCGCTGACCAGCACGTAGATGATCGCGGCGAACACCGCCTCATCGTCGATGTTCACGACTCCGCCACCCTGCGGCCTCACGCGGGCCGGTGGCAACAAGGGCTTGGCGATCTCCCACAGCCCGTCCGGAACGATCCAGCCCCACCCAACGCTCCCCATGCGTTTCTCAACGACCAACCACCATGTAGGACACCGTCTAAGGTGAGACGAGATCCAGCCGGGTCCAGGCGGTCCTGCTCGCCCATGAGACAGGGCTGGCCGACCCCACTCCGCCCATCAGACCGTCAAACGCCCCGGGCCAGAAGAACCGCCCGGCGTAGCTGCCACAACACCGCGTACGCCATCACCAGCGGAATCCCGGTGTTGATCCCCGCGAGCGCCATCTCTGCCGTGTACCACCACAACAGGGCTGCTCCGGTGGGGAATTCACCGTTCAGGGGGCGCGGCGGAGAGAGCAACGTCATAATGGCAGGCACCACTACTGCTCCGGCGAGGATGACCTGCGCCGCGATCCGCGCACGCACCGCGAGTCCAACTGGTGCGACTGTCTCCGGCGCGCGACGGCACCAGCTCACCAGGAACCAGCCGATCCAGAGCAGCCCCAGGATAGTGCTGCCGTCCTGTACCAGCTGCTCGTAGCCGCCGAGGTCGACGATCTGGCCGTGGGTGAGGTCGTCCCACAGGACGTGGGTGGCGGCGCCGAGCGCCACCGCGAGCAGCGCGTAGCCGACATCGGACCAGGACCTCCAGCGGAAGCCCGCAGCTGGGGCCGCGAGCCGTGCCCGCAGTCGCTCGGGCGCGAGATCGAGCAGGGGCTGTTTCAGCAGGCCGTGGAAGAGGACCAGAAGCAGCATCCCGAGGGTCAGGTCGACGGTGACGATGCCTCGCCACTCATGGCTGGCCAGACTCGCGCCGGGAAGCGGCAGCAGTCCCGCCCAGTCGGGTGCCATCGCGCCGACGACGAGAGCGGACGGCATCAGCCTGCCCTGGCAGAACGGGATCACTGCGGCCGGGTGGGCCAGGGTGTAGGGCATGGTTCTGCTCCGGGGCCAGGGAAAAGGGGGCTCTTCCAGTTTTGGGACGCCCCTGGCTCACCGACCGGGGCGTCACCAACACCCTTCCTTGCGCGAGAAACCGCACCAGCACCCTGAAAGTAAACATTCACACGCCGGATGGCTCAACTTGACTCTGTTGGGGTCTGTACAGTCAACGGATCTGTTCCGTAGTCGGTGGTGACGCTGCGTTCTGCTCATTGGAGGAGAATGCGGTGGCGGAGGAGGTCGAATCCGGCACGGCCGTGCATCCGCCTCATGATCCTCTTGGTGCGGGTGTTGACGCCCT
>NZ_JAJPWM010000059.1:0-3642 GCF_046549095.1 Streptomyces sp. x-80 | reverse complement strand
GCTGCTGCGAACGGCCATTGGGCGCAGTCAGCCCATTCGACGCACCATCCTGATTCACCGCCGAACCCCGCAACACCGCATGAACCCGATGCCCATGACGCCGCGCATCCGACAACCGCTCCAGCAGCAGCAGTCCCACGCCCTCGCCCCAGCCGGTGCCGTCGGCATCGTCCGAGAAGGACTTCGAGCGCCCGTCGGGCGACAGACCCCGCTGCCGGCTGAACTCCACGAAGGTGCCGGGGGTGGACATCACGGTTGCGCCCCCCACCAGGGCGAGCGAGGACTCGCCGGAGCGCAGCGCCTTCGCCGCCAGGTGCAGCGCCACCAGCGAGGACGAGCACGCCGTGTCCACCGTCACCGTGGGGCCGGTGAGGTCGAAGAGGTACGACAGCCGGCCGGAGATGACGCTGGCGGTGTTCCCGGTCAGCAGCACTCCCTCCAGGTCCTCGGGCATCTGGTGCACCGGAGGGGCGTAGTCGTGGTACATCGCCCCTACGAAGACGGCGGTGTCGCTGCCGCGCATCGACTGCGGATCGATCCCCGCATGCTCGAACGTCTCCCACGCCGTCTCCAGCAACAACCGCTGCTGCGGATCCATCGCCACCGCCTCACGCGGCGAAATACCGAAGAACGACGCATCAAAACGATCCGCATCATGCAAGAACCCACCCATACGCACATACGACTTACCCGCCACATCAGGATCCGCGTCAAAAAGATCCTCCGCCCAACCACGATTCCCCGGGAACCCACTGACCGCATCCCCACCGCTCACCACCAAATCCCACAACTGCCCCGGAGACCCCACACCCCCCGGATACCGGCACCCCATCCCCACCACCACCAACGGATCATCCTCAACCGGACCCACCACCACCGCCGGCTCCGGGGCCGCGGCCGTGGCCGCGCCGCCCAGCCGCTCGTCGATGTAGGTCACCACGTCGTCCGGGGTGGGGTGGTCGAACACCAGCCCGGTGGGCAGCGATACCCCGACGGCGGTGCCGAGCCTGTTGCGGAACTCCACAGCCATCAAGGAGTCGAATCCGATCTGCTGGAACGAGTCCGCGGGCCGGATGCCGTCGGAATCGGCGTGCCCGAGCACCGCGGCCGCCTCGGCCCGCACGATCTCGTCGAGCCTCTCCCGCCGCTCCGCCGCCGGCAGCTGCGAAAGCCGTGGTCCGTTGGACGCCTGCCGGTGACTCCGTTCGCGACGCGGGGTGCCCCGGCCGCCGACCAGCCGGCGCAGCAGCGCGGGCGCCTCGCCCGCCGCGGACCGCGCGGTGGTGAGGTCGAGCCGCAGGGCAGCGAGCGCGGCCTCCTCCGTGGCGAGGGCACGGTCGAACAGTGCGAGGCCCTCGGCGTGCGTCAGGACTCCCACTCCCGCGCGTGCCATGCGCTGGATGTCGTTGTCCGCCAACGACTCCGCCATACCGCCCCGTTGTTCCCACAGGCCCCAGGCCAGCGAGGTGCCCGGCAGGCCCTGTGCCCTGCGGTGCCGGGCGAGTGCGTCGAGAGAGGTGTTGGCAGCGGCGTAGTTCGCCTGTCCCGCCGCACCGATCAGGCCGGAGATGGAGGAATACATCACGAAGGCGGACAGGTCGAGGTCCCGGGTCAGCTCGTGAAGGTGCCACGCCGCGTCCGCCTTCGGGCTCAGCACACCGTGCAGCCGCTCGGCGGTGAGCGCGCTGATGACGCCGTCGCCCAGCACGCCCGCGGTGTGCACGACGGCGGACAACGGGCGGTCGCCGCCCGGAATCGAGGCGAGCAGGCCGGCCAGCGCGTCGCGGTCGGCCGCGTCGCATGCCGCCAGCCGCACCTCGGCACCGAGCCCGGTCAGCTCGGCCACCAGCTCGGCCGCCCCGGGTGCCTGCCCACCGCGCCTGCTGAGCAGCAGCAGATGCCGTACGCCGTGCTCCGTCACGAGGTGCCGGGCGAGCAGCCCGCCGAGTGCCCCGGTGGCACCGGTGATCAGGACGGTACCGGTGGCGCTGAATACCGGGGGTGCCTCGGACGGGTTCTTCAGCGGGGTGAGTTCGGGCACCGAGGCGGCGCCCGCCCGCAGGGTCAGCTGCGGCTCACCGGTGGCCACGGCCGCGGCCAGGGCCCGGTCCGATGCATCGGTGCCGTCGGTGTCCACCAGAACCACCCGCCCGGGGTGCTCGGTCTGTACGGACCTGACCAGGCCCCAGGCCGCGGCGGCCGCCGGATCGGTGTCGCCGTTCCGGGTCAGCACCACCAGTTTGCCGGCGGCGAGCCGGTCATCGGCCAGCCACGTCTGCACGGCTTCCAGGACGGGCGTCACCGCAGCCGCCGCCGTTGAGCCCGTCACCGGCAGCACGACCAAGGGGGGCAGGTCACCGGCCGCCAGTTCCCGGGGGGACTCCAGTACGCGCGGGAGCCCGGCCGGCTCTTCGTGTGCGGCGAACGGAATCTCCCGCCATGTCACGGTGAACAGCGCCGGCTGCTCACCGGTCCGGCCCATCGCGTCGGCGGGAACCTCCCGCCACCGCAGCTCCCGTACCGTCGCGACCGGGCGGCCCGATCCGTCGGCGACGGCCAGCGAGACGGTGTCCCGGCCGGCCCTGCGGAACTCCACGCGCAGCCGGGTGTCTCCCCTCGAATGCAGCCGTACTCCCGACCAGGAGAACGGCAGGCGCGCCGGCCCCGCCTCGTCGACCACTCCGGGCAGCAGCACGTGCAGCGCGGCGTCCAGCAGTGCCGGGTGGATCAGGAAGGGTTCGTCCGACCGGTGCTGCTCCAGGTCGACCTCCGCGAACACGCTGTCGCCGCGGGACCAGGCCGCGCGCAGGCGCCGGAAGGCGGGGCCGTACCGGTAACCGTGTTCGACGAGTTGCTCGTAGACGCCCTCAAGGTCCACCTCGTCGGCGTCCGGTGGCGGCCAGCTGACCGTCTCGGCCGCCTCCTGGTCCGGGGCGTCGGACAGGCTGCCACTGGCATGCAGCACCCACTCCCCCGCCTGCCGGGTGTGCACGCTGAGGTCCCGTCTGCCGGACTCGTCAGCGCCGGTGACCGTGAACTGCATCTGTACGCCGCCGGTCTCCGGCAGCACGAGCGGGTTGGTGAGTGTCAGTTCCTCGACAGTGGAGCAGTAGACGAAATCGGCCACGCACAGCGCCATGTCGATGAACGCGGTGGCGGGCAGCACGACCGTGTCCAGGACCGCGTGGTCGGCCAGCCAGGGGTGGTTCGACAGTGAGAGCCGCCCGATGACGGTGACACCGTCGCCGTCGGCCTCCTCGATCACGGCGCCGAGCAGTGGGTGGCCGAGCGGCTTCAGCCCGGCCGCCGTGACGCCTCCGCCATCGGCGGAAGGCATCAGCCAGTGGCGTTCGCGTTGGAATGCGTACGTGGGCAGATCAACCGTACGAGCGCCGGTCCCCCGATACGCCTCACCCCAATCGACATCAACACCCCGCGTGAACACCTCCACCAAAGCCGACATAAAAGCATCCACCTCACCCTTCGACGCCCGCACCACCGGCACCGAAACCGACTCCGCACCCTCCACACACTCCGGCACCAAAGCCGACAACACCGCACGCGGACCAATCTCCACAAACGTCCGCACACCCTCCCCCTCCGCCACCCGCACCGCATCCAAAAACCGAACCGGCCGACGCG
>NZ_JAJPWM010000058.1:0-3903 GCF_046549095.1 Streptomyces sp. x-80 | reverse complement strand
GGATATCGGCGCCTCAACCACCGCTACGAACGGAGACCAGGCAACTACCTGGCCTTTCTCGGACTGGCAGCCGCCCTCTGCTGCTACAAGCGACTACTCAAGCTCACCATGTAGGACACGGCCTAAGGGCTGTCCCGTAATACCTGGTGGATCAGCGCGCGGCGTCAGATGCGGTGCATCGCAAGGCGGAGGAGCGTCCGCCTACTGGGTGTATGTGGACGTTCCGACAACGCGGCGAGGTGCCGTAGCTGTCGTCGCGCGCCCGCCAGATATGACGGGACAGCCCTTAGGGACCCCCGTAGGTTGCGCGGCTGGTGACGCAAGCGGCCAGCCCCGAGCACCCGCGAGGCTCGGATGTCAGCGTGTGTCAGTACGTGGTTGTCGGATAGCTGGCGTTGGCTTCGGTCTCTCCAGGCTTTGCAACGAATACCTGGTTGGCTTTTCTCCGGTACCGGCGCAAAAACCCAAAGCAGTCAACGGCGGGCCCGGTGGCGTCAGTGTGGGGCGCAACGCTGTAAATAGTTGCTCCCGCCGCTTCTTCGGCTTCGGCTGGTCCCTCCGCGATGAAGGCATAGATGTCGGAGTTGTTCCAGACTTCGACAACGGGGTTGGTGGCGCTCTCAGGTGCGGGTAGGGGCCTCTCGTCGTCGTAGGGGACGCCCAACGCCTGGTCGGCCTCGTCGACGGTGAGGCCCGCGTCGATCAGCCCTAGGGCGGTACCGTCCATCAGGCCAAAGCAGAGGTTGTTGAGGTGCAGAAGATCGCTCTTGCACTCACTGATGCTGGTGTACGTCGTCCAAACATCGACCGACGCTGCGTGGGCGGGGGCAGTCGTGAGGACGGTTCCGCTGATGAGCGCGGCCGTTGCGAGGATGGGGGCGAGGGCGTGTCTGACGCGCATATCTGCTCCTCGGGAGTGGCGCTGTGTGCCCAACCAAGGGCTTGCCCGGATCGTTCGAGCGACAACACAGAGTGCGCGAGCGGATGGGGGTGAAGGACGGGGCGCGCGGACGGGCACCGTGCGCTGGCATGTGCCTGACCCTCTTGGCCCTGACCATGCGCGTGCCGGGGCGGTGTGGGCGTGCACCCTGCCTGCATGCCCGGTAGACGGCTACAGGCGGGGTCGGATGGGTACGGACCCCACGCTGTGGAACCTGGTACCCGGCCGACGAGCCCTGGACTGCATGCGAATAAGGACAACACGCCCCGGCCGCCACGTGGGTACCGTCCAGCGTGCTCGTGTCCGCGTGATCAATCCCGGTCGGCGCGTCCGCGGACCGCTCGTCGCGTAGGCAGGGACGGCAAAGCCCCGTCGTCCCTGGTGATGGATGACGGGGCTCGCGGCCAAGTTGGGGAAGGGTCAGGCGTCGCCAAACTCTCCGGCCTTGACGCTGGCCACGAAGGAGGCGAACGCACCGGTGGGGAAGTCCAGAACCGGACCGCTCGGGTCCTTGGAGTCACGGACAGGGACGACGCCGCGCGAGACGACGAGGTTGGTGGCGAGCTCGACGCAGTCACCACCGTTGTTGCTGTAGGAAGACTTGAACCAACGGGGGGATTCGGTCGTCACGGGGAGCCCTTTCGCAACTGCTCGATCAAGGCCACTGATGCCGCCTGGGAGAGCGCTTCAGCCTGCAACTGATGGTAAGCCGTCAGCATGGGCAGCACAGACGTACTTTCTCGGTCCAGGTTCCCTTGAGCTTGGGACTCGGCGTAGCCGATTACGGACCGATCCGGCAGCGTCAAGAGGTTGACGGACAGGTCGAACGTGCGGCGCTCTCCTATCTCGCACGGTGCCACCTGTAGCAGCGTGTTCGGCAACTTGGCGAACTCAATCAGATGCGCCAACTGGGCACCCATGACGTCGGCCCCGCCGACAGGCCGACGGATACAGCTTTCATCCATGGTCACGAACATCATGGGTGGTCGAGGCCGCGCCAGCGCCGCCTGTCGCTCCACCAGGAACGAGACTCGGTCTTCGGCCTGTTCGGGTGTGATGGCGTCCCGCTGCACGGCGCTATCGGCCAGCACCCGCGCGTACTCCGGAGTCTGCAACAGACCAGGGATGATCCCCATGTTGTACAGCCGGATCTCCACCGCCCGGCCCTCGTGCTTGACGTACTCAGGGAAACCCTCCAGTAAGCCGTCGTACTTGATCTCGCGGTACTCACGCTCAAACGCGTCTGCTGTGCCCTTGATGCCGAACGCCCTGTCTGCGCTACGCGAGAACCGTAGGGTTGGAGACTTCCGACCATTCTCAATGGCTGACACGTGCACGCTGGAGTAGTCCATGCGGCTGGCCAACGCTTCTTGGGTCCAGCCGCGCGCCTCCCGCAGGCTGCGTAAACGCGCTCCGTAGGCAGCCTGACGTGAGGCGTCCGGGTTCAACTCGTTCCGATTCAAAGGCTGGTCACCTTCTTTCCGTCCCGATTCAGCAAGTTGAGAGACACCCAGGCATGGGCGACGCTGAACTTCCCTGGTAGTGGAAGCGCTACGGAGAGGAGCGGCCCGTGAGCCGTGAGCGCACTCCCCCCAACCCTCATCTCCGCAGCGATGCGGACGAACTACCGAAGCCCAACCGTGTACGTGGCGGCACGTCAGAGGTCAACGCCCCCGTGTCCCGACCTCACTTGCTGCTTACCGGGCGGTCAACGGTCTGGTTCTCCCCGTGGGCGCCGCTACCGATTGAGGTACCGCGCGGACCGTACACCGTGCCCAACCGGGCGACCCTGCGGAAGGTCGAGAACGGACTCCTCCAGCTCAAGCGGAGGTCTGATGAGCAGTGAAGACCCATTCCCGGCCCTGTACGTACCCGCGTTGGAGCCCGCGCCCCATTCGGAATGCCTCATCTGCACGGCAGCGGCACGAGCCCGTGATCGCGGTCACGAACTAGGCCGTGTCTCTTCGATCAGGTAGTTCGTTGTTCTGGGCATGCTCAGCAGGGGGGATTTGACTGACGTTGAGTGGGCGGCGCTGGAACCGCTGCTGCCGGTGAGCAACAACCGGTGCGGCCGGTGGCGGGATCACCGTCAAGTGATCAACGGAATCATTCACCGGCTCAGCACCGGGGTGCAGTGGCGTGAACTGCCCGAACGCTTCGGCCCATGGAAGACCGTCCACAAGCGACATTTGCTGTGATCGGCCGACGGCACTTGGGAGAGGCTCCTCCAGCACGTCCAGGCCGCTGCCGACGCCGAGAGCGACCTCGACTGGAACGTCAACGTCGACTCCACATCCGTGCGGGCCCACCAGCACGCCGCCGGCGCGCCCAAGAACCCGCCACCCACCCTACCCAGCTCCTCAAAGGGGGCGCCACAAAGATCAGTTCACCTGCATGCGCACATCAACCTGCGGCTCCTGCTGGTGCATCAGGCGAGGCCCTCGGCCGCTCCCGCGGCGGCCTGACCACCAAAATCCACGTCGTAGCGGAGGGCAGCTGCCGTCCGTTGTCTCTGCTCGTCACCCCGGGGCAGCGAGCGGACTGTACCCAGTTCGAACCCGTCATGGACAAGATCCGCGTTCCCCGCACAGGGCTCGGGCGTCCCCGCCGCACCCCGGACAGCGTGGGCGCTGACAAGGCGTACAGCAATCGCAAGATCCGCGCCTACCTACGCAAACGCGGTATCCGGCACGTGATCCCAGAGAAGAAGGACCACAAGGCCGCCCGCCTGCGCCGGGGGTCACGCGGCGGACGGCCCCCAGGCTTCGACAAGGCACGGTACAAAGATCGCAACACTGTGGAGCGAGCCATCGGAAAGCTCAAGCAGTTCAGGGCCGTCGGTGAGGTCGACTCGGGGCGCCCTGCTGGCGTCTCCGCCAGTGGGTTTCCCCGAGCCGCCTCCCGAACCCGGCGTGCCCGTCTCCGGGCACCGGGCTCTCCACAAATCCCGTTTCGGGATGTTC
>NZ_JAJPWM010000057.1:0-5745 GCF_046549095.1 Streptomyces sp. x-80 | reverse complement strand
GCTGCGGACGGTGCCGTTCCGCTGCTACTGGGCGTTTCTGTCACATCCTCAAATCAGACGGACTTCGTGCATGAGGAGTGGAGCAAGCGGGCGACCATGGCGGCAGCTTGACAGACGCGAAGGAGCATGTTCGATGCAAATGCCACAATCCTGACAGCCGTAAAACTCGCATATAAGCACGAACCATCTCTGAACGCCCACTGAGACCCGAGGTCTTCTCCAGGATCGGCAGCAGCAGTTCCTCGGTGGTGCCGGGATAGGTCCTGGACTCCAGGACCACCGTCGCGCCGGGGCGAAGCTGCTTGCTCACCGTCCGGGTTCAGGGCTCGATGTAGGTCAGGTCGGGCACGCCGTCCCGCAGCGGGGTCGGCACGGTGATCACCGCGATGTCGAAGCCGGCCAGCGCGACAGCGTCGGCGGTCGCGGAGTAGGCCCCGGTGTCCAGACCGCGCGGAGCCGTGAAGGGGCCACGTCCTCCACGTACGAATCGCTGGTGGCGAGGCTGCTGTCGCGACGGGGTGCGACGGCAGCAGCGGCCAAGGCTATCCGCAGGTTCGCACCAGATCCGCCAGGACGGTCCGGCCCCGCTCGACGAGCACCGGCTCGTGCTTCGTGCTGCCCGCGTGCAGGTAGGAGACGGCCAGCCGTGCGGTGAGCAAGAGCAGCACTTGCTGTTCCGTACTGGACAGCTTGCGTCCGTAGCCGGTGAGGAAGGCCCGTTTGAGGTCGGGGCGTGTGGGCCAGAGTGCACCGCACAGCCACACGAGGTCCTCGACGGCGATCCCGTGGCCGGACTTCTCGAAGTCGATCAGGCTGTGGGTGCCGTTCTCGTCGTCCCACAGCCAGTTGCGGGGCGAGTAGTCGCCATGCCGGAAGACGGTCGGAAGCCGCTCGGCCAGCTGGGGCAGCTCACGGGTCACCCGCTGTACCAAGGCGCGCTGGGCGTCGGTGAGGTGTTCGGCGATCCGCTCCAGGCACGCCCCCGCTTCGTCCGCCTGGCCGGCCATGGACGCCCCCACGGACTCGCGGGTCCGGACGGTCCCCAGCGTCGAATGGCCGTGCCAGCGCGAGAGCAGCCGGCCGGCGAGCTCGTGCACTCGGTGCTCCTCTTCCGCTTCGAGGGTCAGGCCCCTGACGACGCGTCCTGGGAGCGGTGAGGTCATGATGGCCAGCAGGCCGGGATCCGCGGCCAGCAGGCAGGGCGCTTCGTCGTCAGCGAGGGTACGGGCCGCGTACTCGTAGGCGCGGACTTCGCGGGCGAAGTCCGCAGCTGTCGGGCTGAGCTTCACGAAGGCCGCGCCGGTGTCCGAGTGCACGCGCCAGACTCTGGAGTCGTTGCGCGGCCAGGAGGCGTCTGTGGCGGAGGTCAGGCCGGACAACTGGTCGGCAACCCACTCGCGCAGGTCGGCAGGGAGGAGGGTGTGGAGCGTCACGAGGTGATCCTCCGGGTCTGGACGGGCAAGGGGCTGGACCCTGCTGGCGAGCCGTTCAGTGCAGTTGACGCCCCGTCTTTGCCGACCGTCTGCTCTGTCCTTTGGTGTCCCACCACTCTTCCAGCAAGGCGCGGGGCCTTGACCTCGCCGTTTCACTTGTCGTGAGGCCAGTTGCTGGCCGGGAACGCGAAAGTGCCTTCTGAGCTGGGACGATGAACCTTGTCGAGGGGTTCTGTCGGTCCAGGTGGAAGGCACTTTCTGCGTGCAGGGTATCGGTTCGCGTCCCAGGCTTCATGTCTCCGCGGATGGTGCGGGGGTGGTCGGGCATGCCGGGCACGGCTACTGGCTGATCTCGCCGACGTCACCGGGCTGACAGCGCGTACTCCACCGCGCTGAGACCACTCCGGCCCCGCGGCACCGGCCATGACCCGGGCCGGATCGCGACCGACCTCGCTGTGATGCTCGCTGACGGCGGTCAGACCATCACGGATCTGGCCGTCCTGCGCGACCAGGGCGAGGTGTTCGGCCCTGTCGCCTCGACACCGACTGCCTGGCGGCTGCTGGCCGGCGTCGACGAACGCGTACTGGACCGCCTGCGCTTGGCCCGCGCCCAGGCCCGGGAAGTGGCCTGGCTGCAGGCATCCGAGACTCGCGGCGGCATACCGGCGGCGAAAGCCGGCGGACAGGAACTGCCCGGCCTGGTCCTGGACATCGACGCCACACTGATCACCTGCCACTCCGAGAAGGAGGCGGCCGCGCCCACCTGCAAAGGCGGTTTCGGCTTCCATCCACTGGTGTGTTTCCTGGCCAACACCGGCGAGGGCATGTCCGGGCGGCTGCGGCCCGGGAACGCCGGAGCCAACACGGCCGCGGACCTCATCGCGGTTCTGGACGACGCTCTCACACAGATCCCCGACGCCCACCGGCACGGCACCGACATCCTCGTCCGCACCGACAGCGCCGGCTCCGCGAAGGTCTTCCTCACCCACGTCCGAAACCTGCGAACACGCGGAATCCGCACCTTCTTCTCCGTCGGATACGCGGTCACCGAGCCGGTCCGCCGCGCGATCCGCGCCCTGCCCGTCCAGGTCTGGCACCCAGCCTGGACCAGGACGGTACCCTCCGCGAGTCCGCCGAGGTCTCCGAGCTGGCCGGCATGACCGACCTGGCCGGCTACCCGGCCGGCACCCGCATCATCGTCCGCCGTGAACGTCCCCACCCAGGAGCCCAGCTCTCGCTCTTCGACCGGGACGAGGGCATGCGGCACCAGGTGTTCCTCACCGACACCCCGTTCATCTCCGGCTCGGCCCAGTTCCTGGAGGTCCGCCACCGCGGACACGCCACAGTTGAAGACCACATCCGGTGCGGCAAGACCACCGGTTTCGGCCGCTTCACCTCCCTCCGCTTCCCGGTCAACGCCGCCTGGCTCGAACTCAGCCTCGCGGCGATCGACCTCCTGGCCTGGACCCGCATCCTTGTGCTGGACGGCGAACTCTCGGCTGCCGAACCCAAGGAACTCCGCTACCGGCTCCTGCACGTCGCCGCCCGGATCACCCGGGGCGGCCGCCGCCTCCGCCTTCGGATATCGGCGACCTGGCCCTGGCGATATGAGCTCACGACCGCATTCCACCGCCTGGCCGCACTGCCCCGCCCCGCCAGCTGGCTCGCCGTCCCCACCCACCTCAACTCAAGGACCTTGGAGAACCCGGCCCCGCGTCGGGCCCTCACCATGTCCACCGGCCGACGCAGCCTCAAACAACCTCGCTCAGCCGCCCAGCAGCCCAACTGAAACGCCGAGGCTAAGGCACCGCACTATCGAACACGTCCTGCACTGGTCCCGTTGGCGTCGCCGACGCCAACATCAAGCCCGGACCCGCCACTACAAGCGACGAGGCCACAGCCCAAGAGCTGAAGCCTCGTCACGGTAAGCACCGTTGCCGTACTAGGTGGGAGAGACGCAGCAGAGCCTCGCGCACGCTCAACTGACGATGTAGTTCGCTATCCACGATGACGGGGATTTTCACCATGCTGCGCTGGAAGCAGGCATGCGTCGTCACGATGATCTGGGCCGAGCAGGCAGCCCGGATATGAGAGAACTTGTCCACCGGTGCCAGTATGCATTCGCCGACGGCAGACAGGAAATAGCACCGAAAGGCTGGATAGTTGCGCGAGGGTCATGTCAACGTACAACGACCCGCAAAACAGCAGGTAAGCCGGTGCTGCTGCTCGATTGCGATCAGGCTTGCGAAATTGCTCGGAATGACGTGTCGCGTGGATCGGCCCGCTGGCCTGGCTCCTACTTGGGAGGTCTGTCTGTCTGAGCCCGCTATCCGATCTGCCCGCTTCACTTCACCCGTGCTCTTTGCCCTCGGAGGACTGAACGCTTGGGTCGGCCAAACGGCAGGTGACTACCTTGCGGTCTCCACGGGGCTCTGCGTCTGCATCTGTGCGGCCGGCCTTTTCGGTGGAGATCTTTTGCAACGGGGCTACCGCGGCGATCGTGTCGTCCTCGCGCACGTGGCACGGCACCCCGGCGCCACAACCCGGCAAGTGGCACAGGCCCTTGGGATTCCCGAGCGCCGCGTCACGGCGAATCTAGACGGGCTTACGGACGATGGTCTGCTAGCGGTCGCCTCGGGCAGCGCCCCCGCAGCCCCGCGCTCGTACCTTCTTCCCCTCGCCGATGGCGAGGCCGAGCAGACGTCGGGTACGTGATGCGGCGCGCAACATAGCCGACGATCACCGGTTTGCCAAACCGGCGATCGTCAGGACCATTCAGGTGTTCGCATCCGACTGTGCTTGGCGGCGGAGTCGTAGTGGACGTGGGCCGTCTGGGCCCACTCTCTTTCGTCCCTTACCGGAAGTGCTCCATGCCTACAAAATCGCAGTTCGCCCCCTCGGCTGTGCCTGATCCCGCGAGCGTTGTACGCTCCTGCTTTCTCAACGTAAAGGATGCTGCTGCGTACCTCGGCGTATCACCGCACACGCTTTATGTCTGGCGGCACCGACGGGAGGGGCCGCCGAGCTTCCGCATGGGCCCCGTGGTCGCGTCATGTATCGGCGGACAGCTCTCGACGCCTGGATTTATGAGCAGGAACGAGCAGATTCCCGCTCCAACGCAGCGTTGAGCCCACTGAGTGCACCTCCGCAGCGACGTAACCCCGGTGCTTGACGTCTCGAAGGTCGTTGCGCGCCGTTCGCATTCTCTTGGAAGGAAACCAAGCTGGCCGGCTGCATCGAGGACTGTTGGCTCAAAAAGAAGCGAGATCCTGGAACCGGGAGAAGGGAGAAAACCGCTCGCTACGGTAAGGGCAAGCGTTACAAGGTGGCCGGCATACCTGGGGTGTGGGGCCGATCCATTGATGTGCTGGAGGACGCCAAGGCGTGGCTTCGCCGGGCAGCCACCGACGAGGAGCGAGGTGAGTTCGTAGACCCGCGTGACGGGTCCATCACGCTGGCCGACTACATTGCGACGCATTGGGCACCGGGGCGAGGCGGCGCTCCGAAAACCCAGGACGGTCAGGAGCGTAGAACGCGCCTCCATATCGTCCCGCACCTGGGCCAGCTTCCGCTCAGGAGTATCGCCGCCACGGATCTGCGGTCGTTCATAACCAAGCTGGATTCGACGGTCTCGTCGGTCGACTACCAGCGCGGCATCCTGTCCGAGCTTTCCTCCATTCTGGAAGCGGCCGTCGACGACAAGCGCCTCGCGCGTAACCCTATGCACGCGAAATCTGTGCGGTGGCCCAAGTCGCCACGGGAGCGGCGCGACGCGTGGCCGATGGCTACGGCACTGCGGGTCCGTGACGCCATCAACCCACGGAACAGGATCGCCGTCGTAGTCGGCCTGGGGTACGGACTTCGCCAGGGCGAAGTGTTCGGATTGAGTCCAGAGGACATCGACTATGAGCGCGGCGTGCTTCACGTCCGGCGCCAGGTGCAGGCGATACACGGAAGGCTGTACTTCGCCCTGCCGAAGGGAAAGAAGACCCGCGCGGTGGATATGCCCCTCTCGGTAGCCGAGGAGCTGAAGCGTCACATCGAGGCGTTCCCGCCGGTAGAGGTGGAGCTCCCGTGGGGGAAGCCGGATGGGGAGAGGAAAAGGTCTCTCTCTGCTCACCACGCGCTTTGGCAACGCCGTCGCCGTGAACACATGGAACATCTACACCTGGAAGCCCGCATTGTCCAAGGCCGGTGTCATCCCGGCGCGATCCGAGGGGGCGAAAGCCTGGCAGTGGGCGGCGGCCCCGAAGGACGGCTTCCATGTGCTGCGGCACACCTGTGCCTCGATCCAGCGGGAGGCTGGAGAGCC
>NZ_JAJPWM010000056.1:0-7288 GCF_046549095.1 Streptomyces sp. x-80 | reverse complement strand
AACGTCGGTCAAACCGCCGCCCTGCGCATATCTCACAGCTCACAGCTGCCGGAGCCATCCACGAGCCGTCAGGCAAACAGCCCGACATCACCCAATCAAGTTCAGTAGCGAGGGTGGTGGCAGTCGTGCTCTGCTGGGGAGCCGCGGTCGGGCTGTGGGCCGTGCAGCCTCGTGAATCCGTCGGCGTACAAGTCCAGCCCGTAGCGACAAAGAGCAGTCACCCGACACCAAAAGCAAAGGAATCTCTCCCCCCCTTCCGGCATGAATGAAATTCCCTCGGAAGAGGGTACGGGTGACACACCCTCGGAAGAGAGCACGGATGAAATCCCCTCCACATTCGAAATCCCACAAAACTGAAATCGCTTCAACAAGCGCCGAGAACCGGACGTGGTCAGTTACAAATCGGAAGACAGTAGAGCGAGCCGACTGACTGTTTTCTCGGTAGCGGAAGCTACTCTCTCCGAATCGATGAAAAATGCTTCAGATTTCGCCAGGAAAAACAAGGAGAAATATAAATTAACTAATAGGCTGAGGGCTTGCCCTCAGTTGCTCGCGTCCACTGTGTAGGTTCTGAAGTAACGACTTGCGTGTTGCCGGGTTGGTTAACTTCATAGTGCTTCGGTGGTCATTGCGTTAGGGAAACGCTCGGTTACATTTCGAACTCGGAAGCTAAGCCTTTCAGCGCCGATGGTACTGCAGAGGAGACTCTGCGGGAGATTAGGACGCCGCCGAACAAATTGTGTGAATAGCCTCGTCTGGGACTTCGGTCCCGGGCGGGGCTATTCTCGGGATTACATGGGGGCCGCCGTGCACCGCATTCACGACACGGTGTGGGAACGGTCGGGTAAGCGGCTGCCGGACGATTTCGACGAGAGTTTCCACGTCCGGATCTTCGAAGCGTTCCGGAGCCGACTCAAGCCGGTGTCCGGCGTCCAGGACGTGCTGGAAAAGCTGGCAGTCGACGGCACAGCGTTCTGCGTCGGCTCGTCGGGCAGCCATGAGCGGATCCGGGTGGCACTGCGCACGACCGGTTTGTTCGAACGGTTCGGTGACGACCGGCTTTTCTCGGGCTGTGCCTTTGCGGGCGGTCCTCGGTGCGATGCCGCGGGCCCGGAGAAGCGGCGGTAGGTGTCGTGGCCGCGGTCGGCGAACAGGTTGTGGATGGGAGGGAAACGACCCCGGCGGCCTACGGCCGCCGGGGCTTCGGTGGTCATGGTGTCGGGTACGTGTTCATTGTGTCGGGTACGTGTTCATTGTGTCGCGGCGGTAATCGGTCACCACGGCGCGGGTGAATGACTCGTCGACGATGCTCTTCTGTCCGGCGTAGGCTGCGATCAGAGACTGCCAGGCGGTGTCGTTGACGGAGCGGGGCAGACCGCGGCTGGTGGAGTGGATCAGCTCGATCGCGTCCTCACTTTCACCACCACCGTGCGGATAACCGAACGTTCGCCGCCCGCGATCCCGATGCCGCATGGCTCAGGGAAATACCAGTTGCCCCGGCGGAGATGCTCTGACCGAGTCGCGAAACGGGCAGAGCGCACCGTTACTGCTCCGGCGACCACGATTGCGGGCAGCTACGACAGGCAACTTTGTCCTCCGGGCCGGGAATAGGGGTACCGACGCTGTCCTCTGCATGTGAATATTGGGTTCCTGTCCTGGTATAGGTCAGCTCAACATTCCCGCCTGGCGATCCAAGCTGCGGCCACTCAAGCTTTGAGGAAGAGAGACGAACGCCATACTAAATTTTCCGGTCGATGCTTGGACGACCAGGGCCCCACCGGTAGGTTCATACCCGAATTCGAGACGAACCAGCCGGGGATTCAATACGTCCGGAACATCCGGCGCTTCATGGTCGAACAGGACCATCACATCGGTGAGTGCGATACCGGGGGCGTCGGTCGTGGCCGTGAAGATCCAACTGCCGCCGGAGGTCCAGGTGCCGACCACATCAAATACGGCACCATCCCCCAACTGCCAGTCCGCGTCGATGGAGGCAGTAACCTTGCCGGCTTCCTTCGCTACGCGCAAGCTCACCTTGGAGAGCTTTAGGCCCTCGACAACCATCAAGTCGCTATCGAGTGTGAGATCGAGTGCGTAGTCCGGGTTGCTGCCCATTTCGGCAGATACGATCAGACGACTGACAGCGAGGCTGCCAAGAAGCGGAATATCACCGAACATCTGCTTGAGAACCGTCCCGACCTCCAAGCGGTTGGCCAGATTCCCTTGGATTGACATCCTCGGAAGCATCACGGTGACATCAACTTGAATCTCGTCAGCCAGTTCGACACGGCCGCCGAGAACGGCAGAAACCTTTGGCTGGTCCAAAGGGGTGGTGACAGTGAAGGCGGCATCCAGATTTTCCAATTCCAGGACGCCAGGCAAGGCTTCCCATCGTCCAGCCAGTTTCAGTCCGATCCCCAGCGTCAGCCATTGACCTTCTCCACCGGATGCCGCGTCGGCGGGTATGACGTCAAATGCAAGCGAGTTCAGTGTCAGATCGCCGGTTCCAATGTTAACTGGAAGGGCGAAGCTGCCGTCGGAGATCTCACGCAGGTCATCAAGTCCACTGAGCGGGACGTCGTCGAACGCCCCGAAGAAGTTCCAGGTCTCCCCCTCTTCTGTCGGCGGGTACGCCCACACGTACGGGCGCGGGTTAGTGTCTCGCTTAGGAAACAGCAGCTCGATACCGAGCCCCACACGGGCGCCTCCATCCGGCTCAATACCGAGGACCTGATGCAGCGGGCCGAGCCCGAGCCGCGCTAGCGCGGCAGGAATGCCAGCAAGCTCGGCTGGCAGGCCGGGGCCGTCCGGCAACAGCAGCACGTCGATGCGGATACCCTCAAGATATTCTCCACCGCGGTCGGCGAGAAAGGCAACGCGAGCGTCGGAAGGGTCCTGCCCGACGATCGGGACGGATCCCTCAATGACCAGCGCTTCATCGTCTACGGACTTCTTGTCCACACGCAACAGTGCGTCCGGGAAGAATCTGGTGAAGAGCTCGGCGGCTTGGTCCAGCTGAAGGAAGTCCGGCGAGACTTCAAGCAGGGGGTCGGGTGTGTTTATTGCAGCTTTAAGGTCAGCGATACTCAGCGGCATGATTCTCTAAGCCTTCCACTGGAAAGGCGGTCGAACTAATTTCCCCATTAGTTTCTTCTCTTCAAAAGTGAATTCCGACTTCTTCTTGACCGGCCACTCCGCGACGGGCTTTCCGTTCACCTGCTTTATCCATGCAGTGGGGATGTCGGTAAAGAAGGTGACCTCGCGCGTGCCGGTCTTGTGTCCGAAGCCGAGAACGGATGATCCTTCGATGTTCTTTGCGTTGAGAACAACGTAGTCGTCGTCGATCGCCTGAGGATTGCCGATCCAGTCGACTTCCTCGCCGATGGTCAGATTGCTTCCCCAGCGGAATGCTCGTGCATCAGGGATTTCGATCACATAGTTGAAATCATCTGCGTATGCCCCCTCCTTGGTTGCGGCAGTTGCAATTGCGTAAACCTTCCCTGACGCCCTTAGAGTTTGCGCGAAGGCCTGAACCTTCTTCTTGGGAAGCCCCCCCTCTTTGTTAACTTCGTCTTTTATGGCTGACCATACTTGAAGGATGAGAGCATTCCTGGCTTCTGCTGCTTTGGGCTTCGGTATCGGCCCTCCTGGCAGAGGGTCGCGAACGGTCAGTCCATCACACAAGCGCAGTTCAGGCCTTCCCCAGCGATCACCTTTCTCACCCCGGTAGCAAATCAAGTTGGGCATGTGGAAACCTTTCGATAGCTGCGCCGATGGCGCACGTCATGTCCTGCATTGACTCCAGGACCTCATAGAGAGATTCGTCCGGCGGGGCCGGGGGTCCTAGACGGCGGATCCGGTGATCAAGGTGATGCCTGATGAGTGAGACCATCACCGAGCAAGAGGCCGTAGAGGAGCCGGTCGGCGAGTCGGCCGCGGAGGCGATGCCGGACGAGCAATTGATCGGGATGCTGGTCGACCGTGCCCGGTCGGACGGGTTGCAGCTGACCGAGGAGGGCGGGCTGCTGCAGCAGCTGACCAAGCGGGCGCTGAAGTCCGCGCTCGAGGACGAGATCACCGATCACGTCGGGTATGACGACGCGGCGGGGCGGAACAGCGGCAACAGTCGCAACGGCACCCGCGCCAAGACGGTGCTGACTGACGTCGGCCCGGCGGAGGGGAAAGTACCCCGAGACATCGCCGGCACCTTCGAGCCACAGCTCGTCAAGAAGCGGCAGCGGCGAGGGCCTTTGCCCCGAGTCCAGGACACGGGTTCAAGGCCCCAACAAGATCAGCCGTTGATTGGACAGACCACACACGGCCCTGGCCAGTAGGCGTACCGCCAACGGCACGCACCAGGCGGAAGGTGTCGCGCAGCAGGTGGACGACGCGGCGCTGCACCCATGCACGCGGCCAGACCGCGCGTACACGCCCCACAGGCCGGGCACCTCCGTGCTCCCGTCGCCGAGGCCCCAGGCAAGGTAGACGGGTCGGTTGGCTAGGCGCTGCTCGCGCATCTTGACGTGCAGGGCGTCGAGAAAGATCACGGGATAGGAACGGGTCAGGGGGCGGTTGCACCAGGAGACCATCTCGTGTCGGACCCAGGAGGTGATGGCGGAGACGGTCGGGTGAGAGATTCGGGTGCCCCACACCCGGGCGAGGTGACGGGCTATCTGACTGGCGGTCAGGCCCTTGCCGCCGAGTGAAATGACGGTGATATCGAACTCGGCCAGGCGGCGCTGCCACCGTTGGATGATCCGCGGTCGGAAGATGCCCTCGGGGACGAAGCCGGTGCTCACGCTCCCGACCGATCCCGTGGCGGGCCGCGGCACCAAGCTCCACCTGGCCTGCAACGGATGTGTCCGCCCGCCCGCGTTCGTCCTGTCGGGAGGCAATACCAACGACTGCGGCTGCTTCGGAGGGCGCCATGGGCGCGGTCGGCGTGCCCAGGGTCGGGGCGGGGCTGTGACGGCCCCGCCCCGACCAGATCATCGTCGACGAGGCTACAGCTCCCGCTGGTTCCCTTCCGATCCGCCGCCGTGCCCACGCGGGGCCACATCAACTCCGGCGGTGTCACCCACAACACCAGACCTCACCAGAACCGCTCCAGCATCGGGGTCCACGCCGCAGAACGGCCTGTTCGCGGTGGCGATGGTGGTAAGGAAGGAGAGGACGGCGGCCATCCCGGCGGTGGAGAGGGCGTCGGTCCAGGGTGCGTCGAGGAGACCGAACGCGCCGGCGCCGAGGACGGCGAGAAGGGCCTGGGCGAAAGTTTTGATGGCGCGTTCGGCGGCGGTGGCCCAGAAGGCCTTAGTGATCATCATGGCACCTCAGGGTGGTGAGACTGAAGGATTCGGGGGTCGCCGGGCGGCAAGGCAGGTTCGATACCGGCGACGATGAGCTGGTATTCGAAGGCCGCTGAGCGGCGGCGGTAGAGCTCGACGAGCTGCTGTAGGTGGCTGACGGTCTCTTGCAGCTCGTCGCGGGCCTGGCGCATGTCGCCGACGAGCTCGCGGCGTTCGCGGTTGGTGCTGTCACGGGCGGCCCGCATGCCCTGGACGAGAGCGGCTAGAAAGGCGGCGCCGCCCGCACTGAAGATGATGTCGAAGACCATCACCGCTTACCCCTTCGGAGTGTGCGGGTGTACAGAGTGACCAGGCCCATTCCGCTCCACCAACGCACGCCCAAATTGGCGGCATAGGCGGCGACGAGGGCGACAGAGGGGTAACGGTCCAGGGATGCCTGCGCGAAGCAGTAGGCGACCAAGACGCACACGATCAGTGGCAGTCCGATGTTTT
Source organism: Streptomyces sp. x-80 (assembly GCF_046549095.1). Lineage (NCBI taxonomy): Bacteria > Bacillati > Actinomycetota > Actinomycetes > Kitasatosporales > Streptomycetaceae > Streptomyces > Streptomyces sp. x-80. The sequence goes on along the minus strand of NZ_JAJPWM010000056.1, from coordinate 1,490 downwards.
GCAAGAGTATGTCGCGGCGAGTCACGGCTCCCAGACTCAGCAGGCCGCCAACGGCCAACAGGACGTTCCCGATGGTGTCGGTGGTGCCGCCCTGCCACATCCGCAGGACGGAGGGCACCGCGATGCCGACGGTCCCGGCCGCGGCCAGGGTGCCGTACTCGACCGCACGGCCGATCCTGCGCAGGGCGTGTGCGCCCCGATCGGCGTGGCGCGAGCTGGACATCACAGGCCGTAGGCGAGTTGGAACAGCTTCTTCCAGCCCTTCGGGCCGATGGATGGGTCGTCCGGCTTGTCTGCGGAGTTCAGGCCGTACTTTTTGTTGAAAGCGGCGACAGCGGCCTGGGATTGAGGGCCGTAGGTGTCGACGATCTGCACCGAGGTATCGAGCCAGCCGGCGGCCTTCAGCACGATCTGAAGGTGCTTGGCCGTCGGGTCCTCCCTGCCCGGGGCGATGCCGGTGGGGAACGACGCGGCCAGCAGACCGCGCAACTGCTTCGGCCCCGGTACGCCGTCGCAATAGACGGCGGCGTCACCGAGCTTGTGCTGCCACTTCTGGAAACTGCGGGTATCGGCATCCGTCCAGGTCGGGCCCGGACCGGAGGTGTATGCGGAGCAGCCCTGCGCAACCAGGGCCTTGCCGACGGCGGTGACATGAGCGCCCTGGGCACCGTAGCCGTATGCCAGGCCGTCGATGGTGACCCGCTTGCGCGACGGCGCCGCTCCCCCACCGCTGGAGCCACCGGAGTCGGACTCGTTGGAGCCGCCACCGATCGGCTTGCCCGCCAGCACCTTGGCGACGTCCTGCCGGAAGGCGGCCATGGAGAAGGAGGGGTCGATCTTGCCGATCTGCCATTCCTTGTGGCCGATCACGCTCTTCTCGTTCCAGCCGTGGTGGCGGCACAGCGCCGCCGCCCACCGCACAGCGGCCTCGTACTGGGCCCGGGGCCAGGGGTCCTTGCCATCGCCGAGGTTCTCCAGCTCGATGCCGTAGAAGTGGCTGTTGCCGTCGGTGTTGTTGCTGGTGGGCTGCGGCGAGTTCTGCTCAGCCATGACGGCGTCCAGGACTCCTCGGTCGCCCTTGCCCGCGTGGTTGGCGCGCCCGTTACTGATCAAGTAGATCGTGCCGTCCTTGGCACCCATGGCATGGCACAGCGGACCGGGCAGCTCGCTGTAGCCGTCATAGACGATGCCGAGGGTGGTGTCAGTGCCCCGGGTCACGGTGTGGTGGATGATCACTCCGTTCACCGGCCCCCAGGCGCCTTTGTGGTTGCGGTTGTGGCTGCGCCAGTTCTTGTACTCGACGGTAGCGACACCCTCCTTCTTCAAAATGGCAACTAACTGATCGCAATTAACTGGAGTGGCCATGGCCACGCCCCTTCCCACTACTGAACTTGATTGGGTGATGTCGGGCTGTTTGCCTGACGGCTCGTGGATGGCTCCGGCAGCTGTGAGCTGTGAGATATGCGCAGGGCGGCGGTTTGACCGACGCC
>NZ_JAJPWM010000055.1:0-7339 GCF_046549095.1 Streptomyces sp. x-80 | reverse complement strand
AGAGACAGGCTGTCTGGGAAATGCTGAAAGAGGTCGTAGCGACCCGCTATGTCACGCCCTTGCGTGAGGGCGGATCGCTCCCGGGAATCGTCGAGGCCGACGATCTCGGGACATATGTCATGAAGTTGTCCACCTGGTGGCGCTGACCTGCGGATTTGTGATCCTACGGGCCCCGGACCTGCGTGGATGTGTCTTTCACTGTCTTTCAGTTTCGTGCTGCGTTATGTAGCCGATTCTCCCCACGCGCTCCCCAAGCCTTCGAATACTCCCCAGATTCTCCCCAGGGGTGCTAATGCCGCGAGCACTGTGCCTGGGGCGGGCTGGCACAGGTAGGCGGAACCGTCTTCTGGCGTCTACGTGGTCCAAGTCGGGAGCGTTTGGACTGGTCAGGGCCTTGTGGTTCAGGAGGTCGACGCTGTTGGTGACACGCGCGTGACAGGTGTGACCAATGTGGACCCCCGTCGGATCGATCCGACGGGGGTCTCCGCGTACGGGGACGGCCCGGTTGAGCGGTGGTCGACGGGGTTTGCTCTGCTCAGGTTCGCTGTTCTGGGCTGCGAGCGAGGGCGGCTGTCGCGAACCTTGAGCGCGTGCCATCGAAGTTGAGCGGCATGCCGGGTCAACGCTCCCACATCAGGAGGTGGAGCAGTGTCACCAAAGCGACACCGACGACGAGGGCGGTGCCGAACGACGGGTGCTCGAAGGCGGCGTACACAGTGCCGCAGCCAACGAGCATGAGCAGCACCGTCCGTTGATCTATCTGCCCGTTCATCCGCGAGACCCTCCCTGTGTCTACGCCGTCACGACTGTCAGAGGGAAACAACGACTGGAATTCCGACAGAAAACCCAACCGGATCACGAATTCTTCTGATCTTTAGGTTACCTGTCGCGCTTTCCGGTGGCCCGATCTGTCGACGGCAACACGACCCAGCTCTCACCGGGCACGATCAAGATGCGATGGCACGGTCTCGTGTCCGCCGGGATGGCGCAGGGCACCGGCGGCTCGGTAGGTGAGCTGAAATCCCCGGCCAGGGACTCGAAATTGTGTTCGTGAATGGCCGCAAGGGCGAGGAGCGGAAACGATCCAGAATCCAGAGGTATCCGGCCTCTTGCCTGCGTTTTCCTTCCCCGAGGCGGCCGGGCCTATCCCGTCGTCGGCTCTGGCCGACTCCCGTTGTCAGTGGTGGCGTCTACGGTTCCTTGTGGCCAGCGCGGAATGCCTGTGCGCGGCTGCGCGGGCATGGGTGCCGGCCGAGTAGGGCGTGCGTTTTCGCCGTTGGCGGGAAATGTGGTCGTACCTGCTGGGGTAGTGAGAGGGCAGGATGTATGGAGTTGGACTACGACCGTCTGGTCGCCCTGCGGAAGCAGAGTGCCGCTTGGCGGCTGCTGAAGGCCGACAACGCGGCGCTGATGCTGAGCTTCTTCAGCAAGGTGTTCGTCGAGCAGGGAGCGCGCTCGATTGCCGGTGCGGAGCTTGTCGAACGGCTGGACGACGAGTTGTTCACCCTCAATGACCGGCTGGGGCAGGGCACGTTTCCCAAGTCCGCGAAGGCGTATCTGGATGACTGGTCGGCACCGGGGAACGGTTGGCTGCGCAAGTTTTACCCGCCGGATTGGGACGAGCCGCACTATGACGCCACGGCCGCGGTCGAGAAAGCGATCGCGTGGGTCCGGTCGCTGGAAGAGCGTTCGTTCGTCGGTACGGAGTCGCGGCTGAACACGATCTTCGATCTGCTGCGGCAGATGACGTTCGGCACCGAAACCGACCCCGAGGTGCGACTGGCTGAGCTCACCCGGCGACGGCATGAAATCGACCAGGAAATCGAGCGGGTTGAGGCCGGCGAGGTGGACGTCCTGGACAGCGCGGCGCTGCGGGACCGCTACCAGCAGGTGACGACGACGGCGCATGGGCTGCTGGCCGACTTCCGCGAGGTCGAGGCGAACTTCCGGGACCTGGACCGGGACCTGCGGAGCAAGATCGCCGCGTGGGACGGGGCCAAGGGCGAACTCCTGGCTGAGGTGCTGGGCAGCCGCGAGAGCATCGCAGGGTCGGACCAGGGCCGGACTTTCCAGGCGTTCTACGACTCCCTGCTCGCCCCGAGCCGTCAGGACGAACTCAAGACGCTGCTGGCCGAGGTCGAGGCCATGGAGGCCATCGACGAGCCTGACCCGCGCATGCGGCGCATGCCCCGGGACTGGCTGGAGGCCGCCGAACGCAGCGCAGGCCCTGGACCTGCGCGACGTAGCGGGCGTGAGCCTGCCTCGATCGCACGCACCAGTTCCAGGACACGTCGGTCTTCCGAGCGCACCTGGTCGTCCAGGAACCGGCGGAGCTGATCCGACAGCTGCCGCACCGTGGCCTGGGTCACCACCGTGTTCGACGACCGCCGACAAGAAGAGATCACGTGGATCGGCGAGGACGACGTCCAGCAGGTCGCCACCGCGCCGGTGATCACCTTTGCCCGCACCGGTCCGGGCATTGCCTGGGCCACCAGCCCGAAGGAGGAGCGATGACCACGCCTGCCGCCCCCGCCCAGCACCCTGCGTACTCCCTGTCCTTGCCGGTGAACCAGCTACTCAAGGGCCCCGTCTTCCGCGACCAGCACGAGCGGGCCTTGGGACGGGCCGGGAGCCCGGCACATCGCCCCCGAGAACAGTGCACCATCCAGGGACGTGAGGGCGCTGCGACTACCAGGCGGAGACCTGTCAAAATGTGAGTAGGTGTGTGAACACGGGAGACGAACGGGGTCGCATGGGGAACGAAGACGCGTCGGCCGGCCGGCCCGACAGCGGATTCTGCGGGGGGAATTCTCCGATCACAGGGGCGATGACGCGCGCTGAGATGATTGAGGCGTGGCGGGCACACCGGACCGCCCGGCGCGCTGCTGCGGCGACCGGTCCTGAGGGTCCGGTTGACGGATTCGTCTTGCGTAAATGGCGGAAGGCCGGGGTTTTCGGCGCTGAGGCAGTGGCCCGCGTCGAGGACGTGCTGCGGGCGCTCTTGGTGTCCGTGGATGCCGAGGACGACACCCTGAGGTGGGGCGCCGACACCATTCGCGCCTGTCTGGACGGGCACCCAACGCCCCACCTGCTCCCTGCGGTCAGAGCCCTGCTGGAAGCCGCCGAACCGAAGCGGGCCGTCGCGCAGACCGCCGCCGTGTTGTCGGTCGTCCATGAAGCCGGCATGCCGTGGCTCTCGCCCGCCGGTGAGCGTCGCCTCGCAGTCATCGCCGGGCGAGTCCCGGCGTCCGAACTTGGACCGGACGACGTCTCCCGCACCGAGGACGACCCCGTCGGCGCTTACGCGCTGCATCACGCACTCATCAGGGGAAGCGTGGACGAGCTGTCGGCGCACCACCTGCGGGCCGTTATCCCGTGGGCTCCCCTCGGCATCGTCGACGACCTCATCGACGCAGGCGTACTGAACCGCGGGGATCAGCCGTGGAACCTGCGCGCGGACACTGCGGAACAGGGCTATCTGCTGGCCAGACTCGCACCGGAGAAGGTTGATGCTGCCCTCGCCCAGTCACTCGGCTGGAACGAGCCCCGTGAGCGGGAGGCGTTCTTGGCTGGCCAGTCGATGGATCCGGAACCAGGCAGCCTCTATGACCTGCTCCTGCGCGTGGCGGGCGGCGAGGCGGAGGTTCTCAAGAAACTCGAAGAGCTGTTGCCGCGCGACCTGGTGGTGCGACTGCGCAAGGTGCGGGCGGGCGCCATGACCGGCTCTTGGGACCCAGATATCCCTGCCGATCATGGACTGTGGCGACTTATGTGCACCCTGTGGGAGCCCAGGGCCGCAGTCAAGCCGGCACGCGGCCCGTTCTACGCCCTCGTTGCACTGCGACACGCCTACGACCTCATCTGCCAGGGCGAGAGGAAGAAGGCCCAGGTACAGGTGGACAAGCTTGTCGGTTACGAGGGCGCGGACGCTGAAGCCGCGGCTGAGGCTTGGAACATGTTCGCCTATCTTGCCCTGCTCGATGACAACCTTGACCTCGCCTACGTCTCGCTGGCACGCGTCGCCCGTACTGACCGGAGGGTTGAGGACAACCTGGCCCTCCTGGAACGTCGGCGGCGGACCAGGCGCAACGACCGGGACCAGCCGGCCAACCCGTACTTGGAGCTGGGGCTGCCGCACAAGAGTGAGCAGTGGAAGCATCAGTGGCGCGAGCGCCGCCGTGCAGACCGTGACGACCTCGACCTGGCAGCGCAGGCCAACTGGGCGAAGCGCCGTATCGAGCAGGCGGAGCGGACCGAGGACTGGTCCGACTTCTTCGTACTGCCGTTGGATCTTGCGGCTCTCCAACTGCCGACCATGCGCCCGAGGTCGCTGACTCCGCGGCCCGCTGCGATGCCCCGCCGGACCGCACCCGGTACCGCCGCGGGCCTCGCGGCGGTACGCGACCGCGCATTGGCAGCCCTCCTTCCCACCATGCTGTCCGCGCCCAGGCGCCCCGATCACGACCACAGGACATCGTCATGAGTAGCCAGTCCGCAGGCCGAAAGAACAATCCGGGCGCGGCCGGACAGGCGAAGAAGCCCACGGGGCGTATTCGCCGCAAGGAAAAGCGTGAGTTCGTTGAAGAGATGAAGCTGCGTACCCTCAGGCCGGAAGAACTGCTCCACCCGGCCCAGCTTCTCGCCCGATTCACAGAACGGGCCGAAGAGCTGATTGCGCAGCTTCCGCAGGAGTCCCAGCCCACCCCGGCAACGGTCAGCGCAGCGCTACGGCAAGGTGTGCTCGAAGCATTCCGAACGCGGGATGAGCACATCGCGAGGCTGGTTGAGACCGACCTCCTAGCGAGCATGCCCGAGCAAGGAGCGAAGGCCATACGCCGGGCGGTCCGGTCCTCGCTCGTCGACATGGGGGTCCGTGTGGTTGAGGAGGCTGACGAGCAGGAACTGTTCGTTGTGGTCGAAGGCGATGGCCAGGGCTTCGAGCTGGTCCGGCCGGCCTACGTGGACCAGGCGACCGGCAAGCTGCTGCTGGCCGGACAGCTGCGCCGTATCCCAACGCCAAGCGACCTGCCGACGCCGGACCAAGCCGATGAGGCGGGCGTGCGGGGAGACGGTGCCAAGTGACCTCGACAGGAATCGATTTCGGAACGACCAACTCAGTCGTGGCCCAGTGGCAGGGGGACGACGCCGAGGTATTGCCGCTCGATGCCCACCACATTGACGCAGACTGGCGGCACCCGGGGTTCGAGCAGCTCTTCCCCTCGGTGGTGGGTCTCAGCTCGCTCCGGCGCGGTCCTCTGTTCGGCTGGGAGGCGAAGCTCCGCTCGGAGGAAGCGGCGGAAGCCTGCAAGCGGCTCCTCAAGAGTGACGAGTACGTGAGCATCCAGGGCAGGCGCTTCGCAGCGACCACCGTCGCGGCGGGTGTCTTCACCGCCATGCGTGATGGTGCCCAGCACAATCTCACCGACATTGATCGTGCCGTCATCACCGTGCCCGCCAACGCGACGGGAGCTGCCCGCTACCGCACCAGGGCGGCGGCACGGTTTGCTGGCATAGAGGTCCAGGCTCTGCTCAACGAACCCACCGCCGCTGCCATCTCGTACGTCCACGACTTCCGCGAGGATTCCCAGATTCTGGTCTTCGACTGGGGCGGCGGAACGATCGACGTCACCGTGCTCGACTACGCGGACGGATTCTTCGAGGAGCGCGCGTCACGCGGAGTGACGGAGCTTGGCGGTCTTGAGATCGACCGGCGGCTGCGCGAACTGATCCTCGAACGGGCGCCCGCACGCAGGGCGTGGACTCCGGCGCAGGAGCGGCAGTTCCGGCTCGATGTGGAACGGAACAAGATCCTGCTCTCCTCCCAGCCGAGCGTCACGGTGAACACTCCGGACGGGATCGGCGTCGAGATTTACCAGGGCGAGCTGGAAGAGGCGATCGGCGATCTGGTAGACCGCGCACTTGCGCCGGTCGAACAGTGCCTGAGGGACCTGCACATGGCACCGCTCGACGTGGACGAGATCCTCATGATCGGCGGTACGAGCCAGATCCCCAGTGTGCGGGCCGCGGTGGCCGAGGCACTTCAGACAGAGCCTGTGCCTACCGAGTTGTGTGATCCGATGACGGCGGTGGCGCGCGGTGCGTCCCTCGCGGCGGCGGTTCTCGCCGGCGAGACCGAGGGCGTAATCCAGGTGGCTACCAGCCATGCGCTCGGCACCATGGTTAAGGACTCCTCGGGGCGGCAGCGGTTCAGCCAGATCATCCCGAGGAATTCCCCGCTGCCCTGGAAGGAGCGCAAGAGCTACACGCCGCAGAAGGACCATGCGCGGAAGCTGTCGGTGGAGATCTGGGAGGGAGACCCGGACAAGGAGCTCACCCACAGGGACAACGTGCAGCTCACCGAGCTCACCCTCACATACCCCACTCCGCGGGTCCGCGACGAATCTCGCTTCGACCTGGAGTACACGTACGACTCCAACGGTCTCCTCCACGTCAAGGCCACCCTGGAGCACACGGGGGAGGTGGTGGTCGACCAGGAGGTCGAGAGCTTCGGGTCAGGTGGCCCCACGCCTGAGGTCCAGGAGGAGCTGGGCCGGCTGATGAAGGCTAACTCAAGCCCGACACCGTTGGGATCAGCTGCTTCGACTGGGGGGACCCGCCCCGTGCCCGCGCCTCCGAAGGCGCTGCTGAGGACGGTCGACGGCGGCCCGCACGCCTTGGTGGTGGACGGTTCCAACCTTGCCTGGATCGGTCGTTCTCCGGTTCGCCCGGGGGTCTACGAAGACGGCGACCACCCGAGCTTCACCCAGCTCCAGGACGCACGGGCTGCCCTGGCCAAGAAATACCCCGACGCCGAGATCCACGTCGTGGTCGACGCCAGCTTCAGGCACAAGGTTGCCGAGGCGGAACGGGAAGCGGTTGAGGCTGCGCTCAGCAAAGGCGACATTGTCCAGCCGCCGGCCGGTACCGAGGGCAAGGGGGATGCCCTCGTGGCGGCCATCGCGGACGAATCCGGCGCGATGATCGTGACGAACGACAATTTCAGCGAACTGCAAAACCGCTATTCGTGGCTCCGGGAGAAGGGGCGGGTTCTGGGCGCGACCTGCTCCAAGGGGGTCTGGTACTTCACCGACCGGACCTGCGTGGCGCCGCGGGTGCGGGGGTAGGGCGCACCCGGTTGTAGCGCGTGTATGTGTGAGCCGTTCTGCGGGTGATCGGGGCCGACCAGTAGCGTCCGAGGTCCGTTCGATGGAGCTAGTACTCCAGCCGGACTTTGATGTTTTTCCTGGTCAACGGCTTGGGTTTGGGGAGTGTAGTGGGGTGGTGCTGGAAGCGGGGCGGGTTCGCCGGGCCTGTCCCGCGAAGGAGTGGCTGCGCCGTG
>NZ_JAJPWM010000054.1:0-8417 GCF_046549095.1 Streptomyces sp. x-80 | reverse complement strand
CCGACTCCAGCACGCACACCACCCGCAGCCGCAGACCCTCCTGCGCAGCGGGCGATAGACGCCGCATGTCCCCACCCTCGATCACACCCCACCAACAGCAGGAAACCCACCATTTCCGGCTCAATAGGAGTCACGCCACACGGGATCAGCACGCCATTGCGTTGATGCCCCGCCACCTCACTTGCCCGGGCGTGCGCGAGTCCGAACTCGCCGACAGCATCTGTGACCCGGGGGCCCCGTGAGGCCATGAAGATCAACCGCGCCGTGACATCGCCCGCCGCAACCATCGCGTACGCCAGATTGACATGATGATCCTGTCATGATGGCATTGGGTTATGCTGTGCAAGACTCCGACGCTGAGCGCCGACGACCACTGGGTCCTCGAAGAGATCGAGAAGATGCGGGTCCGGCTGCGGCACCAGTTGCGGGCGCAGCCGCGCTGGTCCGGTCAGCTGCGCCGGAACCTGACGGCGCGCGCGATCGCCGGGTCGAACACGATCGAGGGTTATGCGGCGACGGTGGATGATGTCGAGGCGTTGATGGCGGGTGAGGAGCCGTTGGAGACGGCGGACCGTACCCGGGTGGAGCTGGAGGGCTATCAGCGGGCGATGACCTATATCCAGGCGCTCGCCGACGCCGGGGACGGCTTCCGCTACGACGCGGGGCTGCTGAACGGTCTGCATTTCATGCTGCAAGGTCATCATCTGGACAAGCGGCCGGGCCGTTGGCGCGACGGTCCGGTCTTCGTCACGAGCCCCGACGACCCGCTCGTTCCCGCTTACACCGCCCCGGCCTGCGAGGAGGTGCCAGGGCTGATGACGGAGCTGATCGACTGGCTCAATGACGGTGACCTCGACGCTCCCGTGCACGTCCGCGCCTCGATGGCGCATCTGAACCTGGTGAACATCCACCCGTGGAAGGACGGCAACGGGCGCATGTCCCGTGCCGTGTCGACGCTGGTGTTCGCCCGGGAGTCCGGCCAGCTGCTGCCTGCGGAGTTCTCCTCCATTGAGGAGTGGCTGGGCCGCGCCCAGAACACCTACGCCTACTACCGGGTCCTCCAGCAGGTCGGCGGCCCCCGCTGGATGCCTGAGCGCGATACCCGTCCGTGGATCCGTTTCTGCCTGGAGGCCCACCACCGCCAGGCCCAGCAGGCCCAGCGCCGCGCCGACCTGATCTCCCGTGCCTGGATCCACCTCGGCGAAGCCGCCGAGCGCGACGGGCTGGACGAGCGCGTCGTGTACGCGCTGCTGCCGGCCTTCTGGGGCTCGAAGGTACGCCGGACCGTCTATCAGGCCGACGCATCCCTGTCCGAGCAGCAGGCCATCCGCGACATCCGCGAGCTGGTCCGTCTGGGCTGGCTGGAGCCCCAGGGCCGGGCCCGCTCCCGCTACTACCTCCCCGGCCCCCGCATGACGCCCGCCCAGGAAACGGTTCGCCAAGCCGTCGAGCCGTACGCCGACCCCTACGCACCCCGGACCTGACCGGCCCGTCCGGCCGTTCGCCGCACCAGGCCGCGCCCCGGTGCTTCTTTTCGCGTACCACCTTGCCGACGCGCCGTGCCGTCGGCCCCGTTCGCGCTGCCCAGGACAACCGGTGAGAGAAGACGACGCCGTGCCCGCAGTGCTGCCGCAGGAAGACAGCCAGGAGATCCTGGACACCCTCATCCTGCCGGCCTCGGCGAAGGGCGCTGTCCGCCAGGACCGGCCGGTCGTCATGATCGTCGGCGGTCAGCCGGGCGCGGGGAAGACGGAGATCGCGGATCTCACAGGCCGCGCTGGACCGCCGCGGCAGCGCGGTGCGGGTCTGCCGCGACCTCTACAAGGCCGTGCACCGGCGCTACATCGAGGTGCTGGCCGCCGACGTCCGTACGGCGGGCGCTCACGTCCGGCTCGATACGAGCCGCTGGCAGGCTGCTGTTGAGGAGCACGTGAGGTCCTGCGGGTTCGACGCGGTGGTCGAGTCCGCCCTCGCCGGCGCCGACGAGTTCCGTACATCGGCAGCCGCATACCGACGGGCCAGCCGTCGGCTTGAGTGGTGGCGTTGGCGACCGCATGAGGCATGGAGTCAGCTCGGACTCCTGGACCGCTTCCTGGCGGAGCACCGCTATGTGTCGTGGGAAAACCACGACACATGCGCGGCACCGCCCTGCACCTGGCGGAGCAGGGCCTGGCCGTCCCGGCGGATCACGGTGACCGCCATGATCGCCGGATGGGAGGCGGCGAGCTCGACGACGTCAGGGACGACGCCGAAGCACCGGTCGTGGCCGGCCTTGGTGGTGAAACGGGCCGGGATGCCGAGCTGCAGGGCTCAGGCGTAGCGCAGCGCGGTCGCCAGACGATTGTCGGCCTCCCGGACGGCCAGGGCTACAAACTCGACGGGGTAGCCGTCCGTCGCGAACGGCAGCGCGCTGGCCCAGAGTTCCCGCGCGCTGCCCGGGGCGGCCTCGATGAGCGTGTCGCCGCGCCGGGCCCGTACGGTCGCCTCGGCTCTGGTGAACCAGGCGCGGTAGTCGGCGCGGATCGCCGCTCCCGTGCCCCGCGGATCGTCCCTGAGCAGTTGCAGGTGGTCGGGGTGAGCGGCCCGCCCGGCCCCGGCAGCCAGGTGCTCGTCTATCTCGGCTTCCAGGGCAGCCTGCATCAGGTGCTGGGCCAGCTCGGGCAGCAGACCGCCCTCACCCATCAGCCGCAGCCCCTCCCCGCGGACCTTCTCGGCCGCGAGCGCGGCCAGCTCCTCCAGCAACTCGCTGGACAGACCGTTGTGCGACACCGGCATCGACTTCACGTCGGCACCCTCAGCGCTCATGCCGACCTCGGCAAGCGACACGCTCTCCACGGTCTCGATCAGGTGACCTGTCGTCGTACTCATCAGGTGACTCCTTCGGGGAAGTCCACACCTGATTCATGACACTCCCTTGATAGACCCCTGATCCGTTTCTTCGGTCCCCTTTCTGTCCCTGCGTGGGCGGTCATCGCAGGGAGGAAGGCAGTGCCTGCTCGCTCCAGACGACCTTGCCGGCCGCGGTGTAGCGGGTACCCCAGCGGTCAGCGAGCTGTGCGACGAGGAAGAGTCCGCGTCCGCCCTCGTCCGTGTGTGCCGCGTACCGCAAGTGTGGGGAGGTGCTGCTGGTGTCGGATACCTCGCAGATGAGGCTGCGGTCGCGCAGTATGCGAAGGTGAATCGGGCCAGTTGCGTAGCGGATGGCGTTGGTGACCAGTTCGCTGAGGATCAGCTCGGTGGTGAATGCCATCTCCTCAAGGCCCCAGTCGGCCAGCTTCCGTACAGCAGCGCTCCGCACGCCGGCCACGGCGGCAGGATCTGTTGGAACGTCCCAGTCGGCGACCTGATCGGGCTCCAGCCGGCGGGTGCGGGCCACCAGCAATGCGATGTCATCGGTCTGGTGGGCCGGGCGCAGGGCACACAGTACCTCTTGGCAGGTCTCCTCCGGTGTACGTCCGGGGACCGCGAGGGTGTTGCGTAGAGTGCTGATTCCAGTGGAAATGTCACGGCTGCGGTCCTTCACTAGTCCGTCCGTGTACAGGATCAGCTGACTGCCCTGGGGTACTTGGAGTTCCGCTGTTTCGAAGGGCAGGCCGCCCACTCCGAGCGGTGGGCCGACGGGGGCGTCAGGGAAGATCACCTGGCCGTCCGGGTGGACAACAGCGGGGAGTGGGTGTCCTGCTCGGGCAAGGCTGCAGTGGCCGGAGACGGGGTCGTAGACGGCGTAGAGACAGGTCGCTCCGGTAACCGTAGTTTCGCCTGCGATATCCGTCTCGGTCTGGTCGATTCGGCTGACCAATTCGTCAAGATTTGCGAGCAGTTCGTCAGGCGGGAGGTCCAATGTGGAGAAGTTGTACACCGCCGTGCGCAACCTTCCCATAGTGGCAGCGGCACTCAGCCCGTGCCCTACGACGTCGCCCACCACTAGCGCTACACGAAAGCCGGACAGTGGGATGACGTCGAACCAGTCTCCGCCGACACCGGCCTGCGCAGGCAGGTAGCGGGTGGCAGCGTCGATGGCACTCTGCTCGGGCAGACTGTGCGGCAACAGGCTGCGTTGCAAGGTGACAGCCATGGTGTGCTCGCGAGTGTAATGACGGGCGTTATCGATGCTCGCCGCCGTGCGGAAGGATAGTTCACTGGCCGCGGAAAGGTCGTCGTGTTCGAAGGGCCGCGGTCCTTGCCGGCGCCAGTAGGTAACAACCCCCAGGGTGGCGCCCCTCGCATTCAGCGGGGCCGCAATGAGCGAGTGGATCCCGTAGCCGAGGATCACCGCGGCCTCAGCGTTCTGATCGCTCCGCCCCCAGGCCGCCTGCAGATCAGGCAGAAGCTCGGCCTGCCCGCTGGACATGGCGCGGGCCTGCGGCGAAGAGGGGGCGTATCCGATGTGTCGGCCCACCGGAAGCAGGGGGTGGTCCTCCCGGATGCCACCAACGGCCACGCGCAGCAGCTTTGCCTCGCGACCCACCGTCGGCTCGTCGCCATGTACGACCGGCTCGGCCAAGTCGACCGTGACGAAATCGGCGAACGGCGGCACTGCTACTCGCGCTAGCTCCTGGGCAGTGCGCTCCACCTCAAGGGTGGTGCCGATGGCGCTGCTGGCGCGGTAAAGCAGCCTCAGATGTTCATACATCCGCGCTAATTCCGCCGGGTCCAGGCCGCGGGTCTGGCGCCGCAGGCGCTTACTGATCAGTGCGGCGCCGACAGCGGCCACCGCCACCGCAATGACGAAGCCGCCGAAGAGTAGTGGAAGCCGTCGGCCTTCGCGACCGCTGGTGCCGTGGAGTGGCACCCCGGCAGCTACCAGACCGACCACCGTACCGTCAGTATCCGTGACCGGAACTACGGCTTGCATCAACCGGCCGCACCGTGTGTTGACCTGCTCGATGAATGGGTGCCAGGGCGACGCCGGCTTAATGGCGCCGAAGCACGTTTTCGTGATGTCGTTTGGTGCCGCAGCAGCGTAATGGTTACCAGCGGTGTTCATCACGATGACGAAGTCCACATCGGCTTGCTTGCGAGTCGCTTCGGCCCGCGGTTGCAGTACCGTCGAAGGATCGGCGGAACGCAGCGCCGCCACGGTGCCCGGACCGTTTGCAAACCCCTCGGCTACAGCGCGAGACCGTTCACCGGCCTCGCTCAGGTCGTCATCCCGCGCGATGAGCACCCACGCCGTCGCCACTGCCCCGGCCAGCAGGAGCATCACGACCATCTGGAGAACGAACACCTGGCCAGCCACGGTGCGCACACTAAGACCGCGTCGACCAGGGCCTCCTCGCGAGCGCGGGTACTCAACGCGCTCAGGCGCTTGGCTCGCTCCGCTGCGGGCATCCACCCCGACTCCCCACTAAGACTGGCCAGCGAACAGGAGTGGCCGGGACAGAGACCATCCGCATAACCCTCCATATAGATATCTACGCTTTTTTCTTCAAGGGATGGCACGGCGCGCCGAACTCCGTGAAGCGATGAACAAGATACTGTCAATCCCCTCGCAGCGTGGATGGTTCTGTTAAGCGGCTTGGGGTTGCTGATCTCTGGCGGTGTGTCGGTTCTCGTAGGACAGCCAGTCGCAGGCCGAGTGCCGGCGATGTGGGTTGTACCAGTCGGTGATCCAGGTCGCGATCTTGATGCGGGCCTCCGAGCGGGTGCGGAAGCGGTGGCGGTGGCGGTGGATGTACTCGACCTTCAGTGTCGAGTTCGTCGCCTCGGCGACCGCGTTGTCCAGGGCGGAGCCCACGCGCCCCATGGACTGCACCATGCCCAGGCGTACGCACGCGTCCCCGAAGATCTTGGACGTGTACTCGCTGCCCCTGTCTGTGTGCATGATGTCGCCGCGCACGTCACCGCGGCGGGTCGCGGTGGCCATGTTCAGGGCACCGACGACGAGTTCGGTGTCGTGATGGGCGTCCATCGCGTAGCCGAGCAGGCGGCGGGAGTGCAGGGCAATGACGGTGGCGAGGTGGAGCTTGCCTTCGTCGGTGGCGATCTCGGTCATGTCACCGCACCAGGCGACATCCGGAGCCGGCGCGGTGAACTTCTGCTGGACCAGGTCCGGGGCGACGGGGCGTTTGCCCTGCCGGATGAGCGAGCGCCGTCGCTTCCTGACGCGGCCGGCCAGACCGAGCTCGGCCATGATCTTGGCGATCGTGTTCTTCGACACCCGCCAGCCCCTCGCCCTGAGCTCGACATGGACACGAGGGGAGCCGTAGGTGCCGACCGAGGCATCGAAGACCTCACGGACCGCCACTGCCAAGTCGGCGCGGCGTTCTTCCCGCGCGGTGGGTGCTCGTCCCAGTCGCTTGTAGAACCAGGGCTCGGAGAGCTCAAGGGCCCGACACGAGACGACGTGCGGCACCTGGTGGTCGGTCCTTCTGAGAGGCGACGAAATCCGCAACCCTCACTTCGTCGCCTCCTTCACCCACAGGACCACCGATCGCTTGAGGACATCACGCTCCATCCACAACTCATGATTCTCCCTGCGCAACCGCGCGAGCTCGGCCCGCTCATCCGGGCCCAGTCCGGCCCGGGACGCCTCCATCTCCCGCCAGACCCACGTGGCCAGAGCACCCTCGTCGATCCCCAGATCCCGCGCGACCCGCGCGATCGGCTTCCCGGCCTCACAGACGATCCGGACCGCACCCGCCCGGAACTCCGCGCCGTACCTCTCGTGCATCTCTTCCGTCAAGCTTCCTCATAGCGGACATCTCCACACTACGAGGGGGAGACACACTCCCTAACAGAGCCAAGTTGAGCCCTCCGGTGTGTGAATGTCTACTTTTAGGGTACTGGTGCGGTTTCTCGCGTGAGGAAGGGTGTTGGTGAAGCCCTCGGGTCGGTGAGCCAGGGATGCCCCAAAACTGGAAGAGCCCCCTTTTCCCTGGCCCCGGAGCAGAACCATGCCCTACACCCTGGCCCACCCGGCCGCAGTGATCCCGTTCTGCCAGGGCAGGCTGATGCCATCTGCTCTCGTCGTCGGCGCGATGGCACCCGACTGGGCGGGACTGCTGCCGCTTCCCGGCTCGAGTCTGGCCAGCCATGAGTGGCGAGGCATCGTCACCGTCGACCTGGGTCCGGTCCAGCGCCTGCACCTGTGTCTTCTCATCGATCGACAGCACCACCGCGCCGCCGGGCGGTTCGAGGTAGAGACCGATCACGTCGGCGACCTTCTGCGCGAACGCTGGGTCCTTCGAAATCTTGAAGGTGCCCGACCGGTGTGGCTTGAGATTCTCCTCCCGCCAGATCCTGGCAATGTAGTGCCAGGACACGGTGACTCCCTCAGTCCGCTTCAGGTACTTCGCCAACTCGCGTGTGGACCAGTGCGAAAGACCGGTGCCGTCCGGCGGCGTCATACGCGTCAGCGCAATCACCCGGGCCCGAACCCGCGCCGGCACTTGTTCCCGGCCCCCGCCAGGCCCCTGGCCTTCCAGCCCGGCCAGGCCGTGCTCGGCATAACGGCGCTTCCAGCGGTCCACCGTCGGCAGCGATACTCCAAGCAACTCGGCGATGTCCTTGCGCCGACGCCCCTCCACCGACCACAGCACGATCCGGCCGCGCATGGCTACATCCGCAGGCACATCCCGACTGCTCACCAACTCCCGCAGCGCAGCGGCCTGGTCCATAGAGAGCTCCATGCCAAGAGAACGAGACACTAGAGCTGCGGATAAGTTTGTTCACAGGCACTAACTTCAACGACCAAATTTATGGCAATCTGACTCATAGGTGGGTAAGTTCTAGCATGTGAAGCCCTTCCAGTTTCTACCCGAAGGAGAATTGATGAAGCGTCTACTCTGTCCCAGCAATTCTGTGCCCGCAGCGTTCAGGGCGGGATTCGCCTCCCTTGCAGCCATGGCTCTGGGAGTCGTAGCATTTATGATGCCAAGGTTGCCCTTTCTGTCAGTGTTCGCGCTTTTCCTTGTCGGAGCGGTCGGCGGCGCTTGGGGCCTGGGCCTTGCCCGGCGCAGCAAGGGAATATCTGGAGTCCGTAACCGTATGAGTCGGATACTGGCTGTGGGGGGACTCGTAGGAAACATCGCGCTGCTCACATGCGCGTCGGTGGGTGCTTTCTTCGCCGCCAGCCTGGGCGCCAGCATGCCATAGCATCCCTCGAGTGGTTCGGGGGCCAGCGGGCAGGAGCATTGCATGAAGTCGATCGGTCTGGTTCGCGCTCCTCGTCCGTAGCGGGGGCGTCATGCCCCGTTCCGGGGCCGGGAAGCACTGAGCATTTCCAGAGTGGCTACTGCCGATCTTTAACTCGTGGTGTTCCAGCAGAGTGACGGTCCGGGATGGTGCGCTATTGAGCCGGAAATGGTGGGTTTCCTGCTGTTGGTGGGGTGTGATCGAGGGTGGGGACATGCGGCGTCTATCGCCCGCTGCGCAGGAGGGTCTGCGGCTGCGGGTGGTGTGCGTGCTGGAGTCGG
>NZ_JAJPWM010000053.1:0-9069 GCF_046549095.1 Streptomyces sp. x-80 | reverse complement strand
CCGCCACATCCTCGATAACCAGCGCCGACAATCCCGAAAACACCACAGCCACAAGCTCGTTGACATCCCGCATGAGATGTCAACGACACACGTCACCCTTCGTAGCCACCGACTACGGAACAGAGCCTGATTCATGACACTCCCGCATGCGGGAACTGTGAGCACTGGTAGGGGCCGAGTGGTTTCCCCTGCCCGTCGAGAGTGACTTGGACTTCGTCGGGGCGTACCTCCTTGTGAAGTACGCCCTGTGCACGAGCGAGTGAGCAGACCAGTTGGCCGGCGGCGAGGTGGCTGCGCTTCCCGGAGAGGTTGGTGCCGGGTGCCCGGAGCGTGAGGTGATGGCCGGTACCGGTCGCCTCGTATGTTCTGTTCAGCCGGACCAGATTGATCAGACCGCGTTCCCGCTCGGCCCGTGTCGGTGCCTCGGCGAGCAGTTTGACGACGGATGTGAGGTCGGTGATCGGGGTGTCGGGGCGAGGGACGCCTTGCAGTGTGGTGTCGCGTACGTAGTAGAGCTGCAGGCCCTTGGTGAGCCCGGTGGCGGGTTCGCCCGCGTCGAGCACGCCGGTGGGCGGCACCCCGCATCCGGCCAGGATGACTGCGAGGGCGAGGACGGACATTTTACTTGCCTTGCTGCGGAGCCTCATTGGGTGACCTCTTGCGTCGCGTGCCCCGGGGGAGCCGGAGGGTGAACACCGCCCCGGGGGCGTTTGGCCGGTTGGCCGCCTCGATCGTGCCGCCGTGCAGTCGCGCGTTCTCCAGCGCGATGGCCGTGCCGAGACCGCTGCCGCCCTCGCCCGCCCCTCGGGTGCGGGCACTGTCCACTTTGTAGAAGCGGTCGAAGACCCGCGTCATGGCCTCGGGCGGCAGGCCAGGACCATAGTCCGCGACGGTCACGGTCACCCACTCCTCGTCCGCCGCCAGCTCGGTCGTCACCGGTGGGGCCCCGTGCCGCAACGCGTTCCCGACCAGGTTCGCGACGACGATGTCGATTCGCCGCTGATCCACTAACGCCCTTACATCTGAAGTGAGTTGGAACTGTACCAACTCGCTCCAGCCGCGCAGGGCGAGGCTTGCCCGGATGGCCTTGGCCAGGTCGGTCTCGGAGAGGTTGAGGCGGGCCGCGCCCGAGTCGAAACGGGACATCTCCATCAGGTCGTCGACCAGCCGGGACAGCTTCGCGGTCTCCGCGCTGACGGTGCGGGCCGCGCGGGCTGCGTCCGGCGGCAGCTGGTCGGCGTCCTCGTCCAACACGGTCGCGACCATCATCATCGCGGAGAGCGGGGTACGCAGCTCGTGCGAGACGTCCGCGACGAACCGACGCGCCTTCGCTTCCTGCTCGCGCGCCTTTGCCTCCTGTGTGCGGAGGTCGGTCACGGATGTCTCTAGGGCGCCTGCTGTCGTGTTGAAGTCTCTTGCCAGGTAGGCGAGTTCGTCCCGTCCATGAATCTCGACCCGGGTGGTCAGGTCGCCTTCGGCCAAGCGACGGGTGGCCCGCCCCAGTTCACGTACCGGACGAAGTACGGTACGCGCGGCGAGCAGCGCGAGGACGGCGGTCAGCAGTACCACCGGGAAGATTCCGTCGCGTACGGCGTCCAGTACCCCCGCCGTGTCCTCCCGCTCGGCCCGCAGGGAGGTGATTGCGAAGAGTTCCAGGCCGGAGGTCCGGTCTCCGAGGTAGGTCACGGGCGTGCCGACGACGAGGTAGGGGTTGCCTTCGTACTCGACCCGCTGGAAACTCATCCTGTCCTTGGTGCGGATGGCGGCCCGGAGTTCGGGGGGGATGCGGGAGGTGTCGGCGAGCGAGTCGGAGGTGGCGCTGAGGTCCTGGTAGCGGGCGACGACCTTGGGGG
Organism: Streptomyces sp. x-80; assembly: GCF_046549095.1. Classification (NCBI taxonomy): domain Bacteria; kingdom Bacillati; phylum Actinomycetota; class Actinomycetes; order Kitasatosporales; family Streptomycetaceae; genus Streptomyces; species Streptomyces sp. x-80. Next base: position 7,216 of record NZ_JAJPWM010000053.1, on the reverse strand, counting down.
CGCCCGGCAGCCCGTCGGAGACTTCCTTCACGAGCCTGGTGAGCGACTGCACAGTGGGTGGCATGTCGAAGTCGCCCGAGAGCGAGGAGATCCGGCCCCGGAAATCGGTTTGGAAGGCGCTCTGGGCACGCGAGAGCACGGCCGTACGGGACTCGCGGTAGGCGAGCGCGGTCGCGGTCACCGCGCTGACCAGCGTGACAAGGATGAAGGTGACCAGGAGCCGGGTCCGCAGCCCGCCGAAGAACATGAATGGCCTCACAGCGGTCCGAACCGGTAGCCGAAGCCGCGGACGGTCTGGATGTAGCGGGGGCGGGCGGGCACGTCCTCGATCTTGGCGCGGAGCCGGCCCACCGCCGCGTCGACGAGCCGTGAGTCGCCCAGGAAGTGGTGTTCCCAGACCGACTGGAGCAGCTTCTCCCGACTGAAGACCCGACCGGGCGAAGACGACAGTTCGAGCAGCAGCCGCAGTTCGGTGGGCGGCAGTGCGAGCGACGTGCCGTGCCGGGTGACGGTCAGAGCAGCCCTGTCGATGACCAGCCCGGGATGCTCATCCTCCGTTGTACGAGGTACGGGCTCGGCACGCCGCAGCGCCGCCCTGATCCGGGCCTCCAGGACGGGCGCGGTGACCGGTTTCACCACATAGTCGTCGGCACCTGCCTCCAGGCCCGCCACGATGTCGGAGTCGTCGCCGCGAGCGGTCAGCATGATCACCGGCATGGTGGACCGGGCACGGATCCGACGGCACACCTCGAAGCCGTCCATGCCGGGCAGCATCAGATCGAGCACGGCGAGTTCGATCAGGGTCTTCGCGGGTCCGTCCAGCAGGGCGAGGGCCGCCTCGCCGGTCGCGGCGCCCGCCACCTCGTATCCGTGTCGGCGTAGCACGAGCTCCATTCCGTCGCGTACGGAAGCGTCGTCCTCGATGAGAAGCACATACGGCATGCGCTCGATTATGAACGAGGGAGTGCAAGTAGTGGCGTCGGCCAGGCCCGTAAATCGAAGGGCGCGGGCATTGTTACGTTCTCATCGAGTAGTCATAGAGAGCTCACCATGTTTCGCCCGGAAATTGGACGCATGAGAATCCATCCCTTCTCCTCCCGCGCCTTCCGTGTCCGCCTCGCGGTGCTCGTCGTGGCCCCCGTCCTTGCCCTCACGGCCGCCTGCGGCGGTGAGGGCGGCGGCACCAAGGGCGCAGGGGTGGCCTCGGTCCCCGACATCCCGTCCGCCGACGGAGACGAGGGCAAGGCCGCCGACTCACCCGGCCAGAAGCCGCCGGCGGGCGGCAAGGGCGACTTTTACGACGCGCAGATGAAGTACGTCCAGTGCATGCGCACCAAGGCCGGCATCCCGGAGTTCCCCGACCCCAAGCTGAGCGGCCACCTCGACTGGGCGAAGATCGACGAGATCGCGGCGAAGCCCGGCAACGAGGAAGCCCCCAAGGGGGGCAAGAACGGCGCCTGCACGGCGAAGCTGTCCGAGGCGATGAAGCTGGAGCCGAAGCGTGACGGGCAAAAAGACTACGAGTCGATGATGGCCCACGCCAAGTGCATGCGGGAGAAGGGGATTTCGAAGTTCAATAACCCCACCCTCTCCGGCGGCAACGTCACTCCCGGCGGCGTCGGCCCGATGGACACCTCCGTCGACCATGACTCGGCGACGTACAAGCAGGCTAGAGCGGCGTGCAAGGACAAGCTGCTCGTCGGCCTGGACGGCATGCAGTGACCCGCCGCAACAAGAGCCTTGTCGCACTCGGGGCCGTGGCCGTCGCCGCTGCCGTCGGGTCCGGTGTCCTCATCCTCGGCGGCGGTGGCAAGGACGTCGACGCCGCGAGCAAAGGCAGCCTGCCGCCCGGCACCGCCGACATCGTCCGCACCAACCTCCAGCAGACCAAGACCGTCGACGGCAAGCTCGACTTCGCCGAACGCCGGCCGGTCAAATCCACGGTTGAGGGCACCATCACCGTCGCCGCGAAGAAGGGCGAAACCGTCAGGCAGGGCCAGACGTTGTACGAACTCGACGACAAGCCCGTCACACTGCTCTACGGCCAGGTCCCGATGTTCCGGGAGATGAAGGCAGGCGACCGGGGCTCCGACGTCATCCAGTTGGAGCGCAACCTCCGTGACCTCGGCTACGGCGGATCCGTGAAGGTCGACACCGAGTACGACAAGGGCACCGAGGCCGCCGTCAAGCAGTGGCAGAAGTCTCTGAAGCGGGTGGTGACCGGCAAAGTGGGCAAGGGCGATATCGTCTTCCAGCAGGATGCCGTCAAGGTTGTCAAGGCGGACGCGGATCTCGCCGACCACGTCGGCTCGGACAAACCGGTGTTGACGGTCGCCTCCGCCAAGACGGTTGTACGCGCCCGACTCGACCAGACCGATGTGGCGCTCACCGCCAAGGACACCGAGGTCGACGTCACCCTGCCCAGCGGCAAGTCGGTGTCGGGGAAAGTGGACGCAACGGTACGCCCCGAGAGCTCACCGGACTCCTCTGGTGGACCCCCATCAGAGGAAGGCATCACGGTCGAAGTCGTACTGACCGGCGGCAAGCCGGCATTCTCCGGTGAAGACACCAGGGCGACCGCGAGCGTCCGGTTCGTCAGCAAGAGTCGTGCCGACGTACTGGCCGTGCCCGTCGAAGCGGTCGTCGCCCTACGCGGCGCGAACGGCGGCTACGGCCTCCAAGTCGTCGAGGGCACCACAACCAGGATGGTCCGGGTCGAGACAGGCATGACCGCCGAGGGGCAGATCGAAGTCAAGGGCGAGGGCATCCGTGAGGGCATGAAGGTCGGGGTGGCCAAACAATGACCGAGGCCACTGTCATTGACCTTGTCGACGCGACCAAGTCATACCCCGGTGGCGTACACGCCCTGCGCGGCGTCGATTTCCACGTCGGCCACGGCGAACTCGTCGCGATCGTCGGCCCGTCCGGATCCGGAAAATCCACACTCCTGAACCTGATCGGCACACTGGACAAGCCGACCACCGGCACCGTCCGAGTCGCTGGCTACGACATCAATACGCTCTCCGACGCCCAGCTATCGGCCCTCCGCGCCCGCCATCTCGGCTTCGTCTTCCAAAACTTCCACCTCTCGGCGGGCCAGGACGCGCTCGACAACGTCGCAGACGGACTGCTGTACGCCGGATTCCCGCTGAAGGAGCGCCGCGACCGCGCCCGTACGGCACTCGAACGCGTACGCCTCGGCCAACGCCTCTCACACCGACCAAACGAACTCTCCGGCGGCGAAAAACAGCGAGTCGCCATCGCCCGCGCCCTGGTAGGCGAACCGCAACTACTCCTTGCCGACGAGCCAACAGGCGCGCTGGACACCGCATCCGGCGAGATCGTCATGGAACTCATCCATGAGCTCAACGAATCCGGCACCACGATCTGCGTGATCACCCACGACAACGAGATCGCCGACTCACTGCCGCGTCGCATCCGGATCAGGGACGGCGAAATCGTCTCCGACTCACGGACTACGAGGGGCACAGCATGACCGGCGCGCAACTCAAACCCTCCCGCCTCCGCCTCTTTGACACCCTCCGGGTCGGCGCGGTGGGCCTGCGTACCCGTCGCGCCAGGGTCATACTCTCCGCACTCGGCATAGCCATCGGCATCGCAACGATGGTCGCCGTTGTCGGCCTCTCCCAGTCGAGCCGCGCGGACCTGATGGCCCAACTCGACCGACTGGGAACCAACTTGCTCACCGCCGAGGCCGACAAGGACGCCACCGGCAAGGAGATCCAGCTCCCCAAGTCGGCAGTAGCGATGGTCGAACGCATCGGCCCAGTCGAACACGCCACAGCCACCGCCGGTATCCACGTGAAGATCCGCCGCAGCGACGTAGTCCCCGACGACCAAACGGCCGGCGTCACCGCCCAGGCGGCCCGCCCCGACCTGCTGACCGCACTCGGCGGCCGGATCGACAAGGGCATCTGGCTCAATGCCACCAACGAAACCCTCCCGGTAACGGTGCTCGGTTCGGTGGCCGCGCAGAACCTGGGCATCACAACCCCCGGCGACAAGATCATGATGAACAACGAGTACGTGGTGGTCGTCGGCATCCTCAAGCCCATCGAGCTGGTCCCCAACCTCGACCGCGTCGCACTCGTAGGCTTCCCGGCAGCGGAGAAGTACTTCCACTTCGACGGCCACCCCACCACGATCTTCGAACGCTCCCCGGACCACACCGTCGAGGACGTACGTGCCGTCCTGGCCCGCACAGCCAACCCCGGCAACGAGAGCGGCGTAAAGGTCTCCCGCCCCTCCGACGCCCTGGCGGCAAAGGCAGCAACGGACAAGGGCCTGACAACTCTCATGCTGGGCCTGGGTGCCGTGGCCCTCTTGGTAGGCGGCGTAGGAGTGGCCAACACCATGGTCATCTCAGTCCTGGAACGCCGCCAGGAGATCGGCCTGCGCCGGGCTATCGGCGCCACCCGAAACGCGATCCGACTCCAATTCCTGACGGAATCCCTGCTGCTGTCCGCCCTCGGCGGAGCCACGGGCGCAATCCTGGGCACGGCAGCGACATACGCCTTCGCAGCCGCCCAAGACTGGACCCCGGTCGTCCCTCTCTGGTCCCTGACCGGCGGCTTCACCGCGACCCTCATGATCGGGATGCTCGCTGGCCTCTACCCAGCGGTCCGCGCCTCCCGCCTCCACCCGACGGTGGCGCTGAACACAACCTAATACGGGACCGTCAGGTTAACGGCTCTGTTTCGTAGTCGGTGGTGACGGCATGTAACGGTATCGTTGACAACACATGCGAGATGTCAACTCCCTTGTGGGAACAGTGTTTTGGTGCATTCGGCGCTGGCCGTCGAGGATGTGGCAGACGATGGTGAGGTGATCCGGGTCGTGGCCCGGACCCGGGATGTGCCCATTCCCTGCCCGGCGTGCGGGGCGCCGGCGGGGAAAGTGCACGGGTACCACAGCCGGACCGTGGCGGATGTGCCGGTCGACGGCTGCCAGGTTGTGGTCCACATCCAGGTACGACGCTTGGTCTGCCCGGTCCTGGGCTGTCGGCGGCAGACCTTCCGCGAGCAGGTCCCCGGGCTGATGGAGCGCCTTCAGCGCCGCACCACGCGTCTGACCGGCCAGGTCTGTGCGGTGGTCAAGGAGTTATACGGCCTGGCTGCTGCCCGGCTCACCCGGTCGCTGGCCGCGCCCCTGTCCTACGCCACCGCACTGCGTCTGCTGCGGCGCATCCCCACGCCGACCGTGCGGATCCCGCGGGTGATCGGGGTCGACGACTTCGCCCTGCGCCGCCGGCACCGCTACGCCACGGTCATCATCAACGCCGAGACCGGCCAGCGCATCGACGTGCTCCCGACCGTGAGGCCGCCACCCTGGAAGCCTGGCTGCGCCAGAAGCACGGGATCGAAGTCGTCTGCCGGGACGGCTCGGCCGCCTATGCCGAAGCAATCCGCCGGGCGCTGCCCGACGCGGTCCAGGTCAGCGACCGCTGGCAGTGCGCCATGAGGCGCCTGTGCGCCGTGAGGCGCGGTGAATCGGTCGAAGCCAGCACCCCGGCCCTGCTCGACGCGCACGGCGTCGGCCCAGACAGCGCCGCCACCCTGCTGATCGCGGCCGGAGACAACCCCGAGCGCCTCGCCGACGAGGTCTCGTCCGCCGCCCTGTGCGGCACGAGTCCGGTCGAGGCTTCTTCAGGCAAGACCCAACGCCGCAGGCTCAACCGCGGCGGCGACCGCCAGGCCAATGCCGCGCTCTACCGGATCGTCCTCAGCCGCCTGCGCTGGGACCACCGCACCCAGGACTACATGCAGCGACGCCTCGCCGAGGGCAAGACACGCCGAGAGATCATCAGGTGCCTGAAGCGGTACGTCGCGCGCGAGATCTACCGCTTGATCGTCCCCTCGACGACCGTGTGTCCCGCTGGAACCATGAGTTGACATCCATAGGGGCATCAACGCCGCGCGAAGTCATCCACGCTCAGTGCCTCGGGTGTGAGCACAGGCAGCGCCATGACCAGCCGCAGCACCGTGGCCCTTCGGTACCGAAAGGTGCCAGGAGCCGGACATACCGGCTTCTCTGCGGACGGAACCGTAGAGACTGGGCTATCACTCGCGGCCGAAGCTGCTGACTCAATGCACGAAGGGGAGGCCGGCGATGAGCGGTGTGATAGATCACGCACACGATGAGGCTGGTCTGGCGGTGCCCGATTCCTGGCGGTCCGAGGGCATGGACAACGTGGACAGTATGGAACGGGAGCAGGTTGTGGCGCTGGGGGCGTGGCCGGGGATGTTGGCGCACGGTTCCACAGATGCTGCGCCCGTGGTGGTGCTGCCGTATCTCGGTGTGGTGCAGTGGTGGAGCGGGCGGCCGAAGCAGGCGCTTGTCACGTTGCGGCGAGGGCGGCGGGCAGCCGAAGGGCTGGGGGCCGAGTTCGTGGCGTTGCACTGCCGCGTACGGGAGTTGGAAATCGGCCGTGTCATGGATGGTGCCGACCGGACGGAGGAGGAGGCCAGGAGCGTACGCGAATTGATCGAGACCAGGGGGTGGGGAGATCGGTATCCGCTAAATCTCATCCATCTGAGTGCCGGTTGGTGTGCATGGCAGCGTGACGAGTTGGTCGCTGCCCGTCGGCATCTCGGTCGTGTCACGCGGGTCGCGGGCGAGTTCGCGCCGCCAGAACGTGCCGAACTTGCCCTGCTGGAGGCGGAGGTGCTGATATCGGAGGATGATCCGGTGGCGGCAGGGGATGTGCTGAACCGGGTGCTGGCCCGGCCGCAGAAGGATCTGCCGTACATGGTGCGGGCGAGGCTTGCAGCGACCCGGTGCCGCGCGGGACGGGCAGCAGGGATGAATGCGGTGGCTGTGGAGAGCACAGAGGGTGTGGAGGATGGGCGTAGAGACTTCGCATTCACCGGGCGCGAGTTGGAGATCTTGCGGCTGCTGCCTGCCCCGATGACGGTCAGTGAGATTGCGTGGCGGGAGCATGTGTCGGTGAACACCGTCAAGACGCAATTGAAGAGCATCTACCGGAAGTTGGAAGCCGACAATCGGCGTTCAGCGGTGCGGCTGGCGCGACGGTATGGGGTGCTGTGAGATTGACTGCAGGGCTCCTCAGAGCTCATAACACGATCTTGTTGAGGTGTCCTGGTTGGGCGTTACCGGTTTGACGATTCGGCCGTTCGTGAGGGTGTGGGTATTCGACCGTGGATCGTGGACGATGAGTTGCGGGCGTTGATCGAGT
>NZ_JAJPWM010000052.1:0-9951 GCF_046549095.1 Streptomyces sp. x-80 | reverse complement strand
TGGTCACGTGCGTGCGTGGATGGTTCCCATATCCGCGCCAAAAAAGGGGGACCCGACACCGGCCCGTCGCCGGTCGACCGGCGGAAGACGGGCAGCAAACATCACCTGATCTGCGACGGACGCGGCACCCCGCTCAAAGTCATCCCACCGCAGCCAACGTCAACGACGTCACCCAGACCCTCGCCCTGGTCGACGGCATCCCGCCCGTCGCGGGCCGCCCCGGCCGGCCCCGCCGACGGCCCAAAGCCCTGCTCGGCGACAAGGGCTACGACTCCAACGCCCACCAGGACGAGCTGCGTCACCGGCGGATCCTGCCCGTCATCTCCCGCAAGGGATCACCGAACATCAAGGGCATGGGCAAGCTCCGCTACGTGGTCAAGCAGACCTTCGCCCTGCTCCACCACTTCAAACGCCTCGCAGTCCGATGGGAACGCCGCACCGAACTTCACGACGCCTTCGTCTCCCTCGCCTGCAGCCTCATCTGCTACCGCAGCCTCAAGAAGGCCCGATCATGATCGTGTTACGAGCTCTCAGGCACCGTGGGCAGACGTGCCGTCGCCGCTGAGTGCTGAGGCGAGGCCGGCCCGTTTGACCCCGATCTTGCGGTAGGTGCCAGAGAGGTGGAATTCCACGGCCCGTACCGTCACGCACAGTTTCTCGGCGATCTGACGGTTCGTGGCGCCCTGGGCGGCCAGCAGGGCGACACGGTATTCCTGGGGGGTCAGGCCGTAAGGCGATGAGTGACATGCCGTGCCGCAGGCGGGGGCGAGGGCTGTGAGGTGGTGCTGGGCACGGGCCTGGAGGGGGGCGGCGCCGCAGATGTGGGCTAGGTGGGCGGCCTGGCGCAGGGCTTCGAGGGCGGGGGTGCGGTGGCCATTTTCTTCGGCGTGGATGCCGAAGTCCAGCAGGGCATGGGCCAGGCCGAGGCGGGAGGGCGACTTCTCCAGGGCGGTCACTGCTTCGGTGAGCAGAGTGCTGCGCCGTTCGCCGTCGGAGGCCATGGCCAGGGCATGCAGCGCGTGGCCGATCGTACGGGGGGTGTTCCAGCGGTGGGCGTAGGCCAGTTCCTCTTCTGCAAGCTTCCGGGCCCGGTCGGTTGCGCCGAGGAGGGTGTGGGCGGTGGCGGCGCGGGATCTCCAGGGTGCGACTGCGGGGTTGCGCATTTGCCACACCTCAGCCCGGCGTCCGCACTCCTCCAGGTCCGCTGCGGCTTGCTGCGGGTCGCCTTCGGCAATCCGCAGCAAGCCGCGGGCGCACAGCACGAAGTTGTGGTGCAGGACTTCGGGAAGCTCGTCCGAGAGCAGGTCCCACTCGGCGAGGGTGGCGCGGGCCTCGTTCAGACGGCCGGCCGGCACGAGGGCCTCGACGAGCCCGGCGGCGCAGGACAGCGCGTCGCCATCGGTGGTGGCGCCATCGCGGCCGAAGAAGTCGAGCGCTGCGGTGAACTCCCGTGTTGCTTGGGTCACATCGCCTGCGGCGAGGGACAGCTTGCCGTGCGCTGCGGCCATGATCGCGGCTGCCCGCGGCGATCCGCTCTCCGTGGCGAAGCGGTCGGCGGCTGCGTACAGCTCCTTGGCCGTGTGCGGTTCGTCGGCGGAGGGGAGAGAGAGCAGGGCGTAGTAGCCAGGCGGGCGGAAGAAGAGCGAGTCGGCCCCGGCCAGTGCCTCGCGGGTGTACTGGATGACATCCGTGCGTGCTTCGCCTCGCCAGCTGTTCATCGCGGCGAGGAACGCCAGGCGGGAGCGTCGCAGGTCGGGACTGTCGGGCAGCTGGGCCGACAACTGCTCGATACGAGCCCGGGCGTCGGCGGCCGTCTGCATGCGCTGGAACTGCGAGACCATCGCCATGGCGTTCAGGGCCCAGGTCAGGTCGCGGTCCTGGGAGTCGAGTCCGGCGAGTACGGCGTCGGCCACGTCCACCGCCTCCTGGTGGGCGGAGGCCATGCACAGGGCGGGTACCAGGCTCAGCGCCACCCGTGCGGCACCCTGGGCGTCGGCGGTACTCCCCAGGGCCGTACGCAGGTGCCCGATGCCCTGGGTCGGAGCGAAGGACAGTTCCACGCTGCCAAGTTCAGCCAGGATGAAAGGTCGCTGGCCGGGGAGCAGCGGCTGGTTCAGGGCGTGTTGGAGGTAGGTGGCAGCGACATCTGGTGCGCCCCGCGACTCGGCCAGGTGCGCGGCCTCGCGCAGGACGTCCGCAGCCCACGGCGGGAGCACTAGACTGGAGTTGAGAAGGTGGGCGGCGATCCGCTCGGCCGGCGCCTGGGCCTGGCGCAGCAGCTCGGCGGCCTTGGTGTGGCTGGCGATCCGGCGGCCGATGAGAGTGTTGTCCAGGACGGCGTTGCGGACGAAGGTGTGGACGAACGCCAGCGGGCAGGAGTTCTGGAGCACCTTCATTTGCACCAGTGCGTCCAGGGCGCGAGCCGCGGCGGCCGGGGCGAGATCGGCCAGTTCGGCAGCCAGGGCGAACTCCGTACGGTCTCCCAGGATGGCCACTGCATGGGCGAGTTCGGCCGCGTCAGGGCAGGAACGGAAGCTGGCGATGAGGCGTTCGGCGACCGCCGGGGAGCCTAGTTCGCGGATGCTCTGCTCGGTGATGCGGGTCGGGGGTTCGGGCTGTCGGACGAGGATGCGCAGGAGTTCGGTCAGCAGGAAAGGGTTGCCTCGGGTGACCTCGCGGCAGGCGGGGGCGATCCGTTGCGCGACGGGGCCACCAACCGCGTGACGCACCACCTCCTGGACATGGTCGGGGCCCAGAGGCGCCAGCCGCATGATGTGCGCCGCGGACAGCAGGTCGTCCAGGGCCTGGTCGGCGTGCGGGTGTTCGCCCTCGGTCGTGCACAGGACCAGCAGAACTGGTTGGGCGTTCAGTCGGCGTACGACGTAGGAGAGACAGCGCAGGGACGGTGCATCGGCGAGGTGGGCGTCGTCGACGGTGACGAGCAGCGGGGCTCGGTCGGCGAGCGAGCCCATCAGCCGGTAGAGCGCGTGGTGGGTGGCAAAGCTGCCGCGGTCGCCGTGCGGGGAGTGGAATCCACGGTCGCGCAGGACCATCGCGGCCGCCGGTCCGGCCGACTCCAGCAGCGCTTCCCGCTGCTGTTCGTCGTATTCGGCGAGCGGATTCTCAAAGAGCTGGCGGACGACTCCGAAGGCGAAATCTCGCTCCAGGGGCGAGCCGTCGGCCCGGCCGACGGTGAATCCGCGGCGGCGGGCGTCGTCGGTGAGCGGGTCGAGTAGCGAGGTCTTGCCGATGCCGGCCTCGCCAGTGAGCAGGACGACCGCTGGACGTCCGTGGGAAGCTTCGGTCAGTAGGGCGTGCAGCAAGCGGAGTTCGCTGTTCCGCCCGATGAGGGGAAGGCGCTGTGTCTTTTGTTGGCGAGGCAAATTTTTCAACCTGTTGACTTTGAGTAACTGCTCAATAAGTCGTGTGACCTGCGGTTGATGGGTCGTTGGTCTGGGCATGGGCCTGTCGAAGCGCTGTCTCGTCGTGCGAAGATTTCGTGCGCGTGATCGCGGATCTTCATGCCAGGCTGGACGCGGTCGAGGCGGAGAACGCTCAACTGCGCATCGAGTACGCCGAGGTGAAGCAGCGGCTGGCGATGGGACTCGTCGAGCCCCTCGAAGCGGCCCTCCTCGGATCCGCCGTTTCGCAAGCCGCCGCCGCGTTCCCAACGCCATCCCTCGGGACGTCGGCCGGGCGGTCAGCCAGGACATGAGGGCACGAACCTGCATTGGGTGCACGTAGCCTGCACCAGCCGTCTGACCCGGTACACCGCCCATGCCAGACGCGGACGGGAGGCCATGGGAGCGGGCGGCATGCTGCTGCACTTCACCGGGACCGCCGTCACCGACGCCCTCGCCGCCTGCTACCAAACCCGCGAAGCTGGCCAACAGGCTCTGCTCCACGAGGAGATCACCGCCTTCGAGGCCCGGTCCGGCCAGACTGTGCGCGTCGGACGGGCCGCCAACCTTGACCCGCCACCCGGCGGGAGGAAGCCCTTCGCCCCCCAGTTCGCGGACTGCATGAGCCGACGCCGCGAGGACTTCCTGTGCTTGCTGCACGACCTCATGGTGCCCTTCACCAATAATTAGGCCGAGCAGGATATCAACACGACCAAGATCCAGGCGAAGGTCTCCGACAGCTGGTACACCCTCGCCAGCGCCAACCGCCAGCTCCTGGTGCACTCCTACCTCTCTACCGCCACCAAGCATGGCCTCAACCCTCTCACCGTCCTCCGTGATCCCTTCGCAGAAATCCCTGACTGCCGCCCTCTCCCGTGCAATTAATGACCTGAGCAGTCGCCAGGATTCCAGCATGCAATAGGTGGGATTCACACTCACCTTCTGTCCCGCAGCACCACTTGTCAACTTGCCGACCACCAGGCATAGATAGTGATCGCGGCATTACGTCGCGAACTCCTCTTCGGCTCTCTTCAAGTTCGCTTAGGGTGCCCTGGACTCCTTGTGGAGAATCCGCAGGAAAATTGCGGGCTGAAACGGATGGCATGTTCGCAGGCGCAAGAGATGATCGGGACGTCGTTTCTCGCACCAACGAGAAGGAGAGTGAGGCGTTGTGGTGAAGCTCTCCGCCCTCTGGGTTCTCGGACTCCTGGAGCCTTCTCCATGTGTAGGCTTGTGGGTGAAGCATCAGCGGCATGTTCACAGTGGCGTGACGAGCGGGGCATCCCGCCGATTGGTGAGTCGCCAAACTGCTGTCTCACCTGCGGAGATGCGACGCGTTCTCCTATCCCGCCATATGCGACGTCGACATCGAACTCGTGGAGCTGGCGACGATGGTGATCGTCTCCTGCGATGGTGGGAGGAACCAGGTCAGCACTCCCTTAGGTCGTGTCCTACATGGTGAGCTTGAGTAGTCGCTTGTAGCAGCAGAGGGCGGCTGCCAGTCCGAGAAAGGCCAGGTAGTTGCCTGGTCTCCGTTCGTAGCGGTGGTTGAGGCGCCGATATCCGGTCAGCCACGACATGGTGCGTTCGATGACCCACCGCTGGCGGCCGAGTCGTTCGCTGGAGTCGATGCCTTTGCGGGCGATGCGGACACCGATGTGCTTACCCCAGAGCCATCGCCGCAGGTGAGGTACGTCGTATGCCTTGTCCGCGTGAAGTCGCACGGGCTTGGAATCGGTCGCGTGGGATTCGTGTCCCATGTGGAAGTGGGACAGCATCGGCTTCAGGGCGAGGCTGTCGTGAGTGTTCGCCGCGGAGAGTCCGACGCGTAGGGGCAGTCCGTTCGCGTCGGACAGGACGTGCATCTTGGAACCGGGCTTGCCTCGGTCCACGGGGCTCGGACCTGTGTGTTCGCCCCTTTTTTAGCGCGGACATGGGCGGAGTCGAGAACCGCGCGCGACAGATCGATCAGGTTCTGGCCGTCCAGGAGCTGGAGCACCTTCTGGTGCAGTCGTCCCCACACACCAGCCCGGGACCAGATAAGGAACCGGCGGTGCACAGTCGACTTCGAGGCCCCGAAGCAGGGCGGCAAGGCCCGCCAGGCGCAGCCGCTCACCAGTACATAGATGATCGCAGCGAACACCGCCTCATCGTCGATGTTCGCGACTCCACCGCCCTGCGGGCGAACCCTCGCCGACGGCAACAGGGGCCTGGCAATCTCCCACAGCCCATCCGGCACGATCCATCGCCACCGTCCACTCCCCATAGCCAGCCCAACGACCAACTGACCATGTAGGACACGGTCTTAGATCGTGTCCTATGTGGTGAGGCTTCGTTGGCCTGTGGATGGGGCGGGGTGCGTGGAGTTGGATTGTTCCAGAGGGGTTGTGGGAGATCGCGAGGCCGTTGATCCCTGCGTCGAAGGTGCGGCCGCAGGGCGGCGGCACACGGGGCACGCCTGATGAGACGGTGTTCGCGGCCATCGTCTATGTACTGGTCAGTGGCTGTGCCTGGCGTGCGTTGCCGCGGTGCTTCGGGATCTCGAAGTCGACTGCTCACCGCCGGTTCCTGATCTGGTCGCGTGCCAGGGTGTGGGGCCGGCTGCATGAAGCAGTGCTGCACCGGCTCGACGATGCAGGACTGATCGACGTTTCCCGCGTTGTTCTGGACTCCGCCCACGTCAGGGCAAAAGTGCCCCTATGGTATTCGTCAAGCCGCGGTGGGGATCGGGGCTTCGTAGAAGGTGCCGTCTCGGAGCATGGCGAAAAGTACGTCGATGCGTCGTCGGGCGAGGGCGATCAGAGCTGCCACATGGTGCTTCCCCTCGCGGCGCTTTCTGTCGTAGTAGGCCCGTGACTCCGGCTGTGAGAGCGAGGCGAACGCGGCGAGGTAGAAGGCACGTTTGAGCTGCTTGTTGCCTCGCCGGGCAGGGTGTTCGCCGCGGATGGGGGAGCCGGAAGCGCGGGTGACTGGCGCCAGGCCGGCGTAGGCGGTCAGGTGTCCGGCCGTGGCGAAGGCCCTGCCGTCGCCGACGTCGATGAGGATCCGGGCGGCGGTCCTGACTCCGATGCCGGGCATGGAAGTCAGGACCGGGGGAAAGAGGGTGGGCCTCCAGCAGTTCCTCGATCCGGGCCGCGAGGAGTCTGCGCTGGTCCAGTACGGAGCCGAGGCTGGAGACGAGACCGGGGATGATCAGTGCGGCGGTATCGGTGCCGGGGACGACCACGGTCTGCTCGTCGAGCGCGGTGAAAACGTCCTCGACCAGGCGCTCGGCCATCCGCTGCGCCTTCGGTCGTAGCAATGTGACCAGTTTGCGCCGTCCTGCCTTTCTCAGCTGGGCAGGAGAGCCGAACCGTTCGAGCAGGGTGAGCACGGCGGGATGGTCCAGGCGAGGGCCGAGGACCTTCTCCAGCGGCGGATGGATCTGCGTCAGCAGGCCCCGCAGACGGTTCTTGGTCCGCGTCACCTCGGCGGCCAGGTCATCGTCGAATCCGGTGAGCATGTCCAGCTCGGCCACCGTCTCGTCAGCCGCCTCGACGGCCCGCAGCGTGTGCGGCATCGTGCGGGCGGCGTCTGCGATGACATATGCATCGCGGGCGTCAGTCTTGGCCTCGCCCGGGTAGAGGTCGGCGATCTGCCGCATCGTCAGGCTCGGGAGGTAGGCGACGCGGCAGCCAGTGTCACGGGCCACGGCCAGAGGCAGTGCACCTATGGAAGCAGGCTGGTCGACAACCAGCAGGACGGTGCCGTGCTTGGCCTGGAGCTTGGCGAAGACTTCTCGGGGCTTCGGCTCGGTGTTGGGCAGCCGCTTGTCAAAGACCTTCTTGCCCTCCGGAGTCAGCGCCGTGGCGTGATGTTCGCCCTTGCCGACGTCCAAGCCCAGGTAGACGTCTACACCGCCGTCACCGCTCACGTACTTGCTCCGTGCTCGCGTTCTTCCCGGCCCTACCTGCGGCATCAGCGTGCCGGCATCCACGTTACGAAGAGACTGCCCTCACCCGGTGCGGGATCGGCGCTCGTGCCCCTAATCAGCGGTCTGCCAATGCTTTCAGTCCCGGTGACACCACTTTTTCGATCATCGTCGACTGGGGGCTCAAGCCATACCCGGGCCGAAGGCCGGGAGCCTCCTTGCGAGGCCACGAAGAAGGTAACGGGGGCGAACTTACAGGCCCGAGCCCCGTGGACCGGGGCAAGGCGAGTTCCACGATGCACGTCCTGTCGGACGCGAACGGACTGCCCCTCCTCGTCGGCCTCTCGGCCGCCAACACCCACGACAGCCAAGCCCTGAAGCCCATGATCCAGGGCCACCAAACGAGACACGACCCGCACCACGGCCGCCATTTCAAGCCCCAACGCCTCCACGCCGACAAGGCTTACGACGTCCCTCACCTGCGGAAATGGTGATGGGGCAAGCGCATCGGCGTGCGCATTGCCCGCAAGGGCGTCGAGCCCAGTGAACGACTCGGCCGCCGCAGGTGGGTAATGGAGCGGACCATGTCCTGGTTGACCGGCTACCGCAGGCTCAACCACCGCTACGAGCGCCACCCTCGCAACTACCTGGCCTTCCTCGGTCTCACCGCAGCCATCTGCTGCTACAAACGACTTCTCAAACTCACTACACAGGACACGGTCTTACTGGTGATCTGCATGGCGACGTGCCCTGTGGTGCCGGGCCACTACCGTGCGCTGTACGCGGTCATCACTGCGAGTGGGGCTCAGCACGGCCTTCTTCTCCGGCGAGCCGCTGTGGTGGGTGCCAGGGGGCTATGTACTGTGCCGTCCTTCCTGGTCGGCATACTGGAGCGCAAGGACGTTGACCCCACAGAGAGTACGCTGTGACACATCCGCGGAAGTCACTTGACAGCGTCATCCATGCGCCTGTGCGATTCTCCATCGTTGCCGCGCTGGTTTCGGTCGATGAAGCTGCCTTCACGACCCTCCGCGAGGCCATCGAGATCACGGATTCGGCTCTGTCCAGGCAGATCGTTTTGCTCGAGCAGGCCGGCTACGTGAAGGTCCGCAAGACCTTCGTCGGCAAGCGTCCCCGTACTTGGCTTTCCCTTACCAGCGAGGGCCGCACTGCCTTCACTCGCCATGTGACCGCCCTCCGCGACATCGCCGGCTGGGGGCCTGCCAGCGAGTGACGCCCAGCTCACCTGCCGGTCCTCTGCGACGGCAGCATCCGAGCGGCGATCATGTGCGAGTAGCCGGATGCCATCACTGGCTCCGGCGGGTGTCCGGCCTGGCCAGAGCACGGAGGATGGGCGAGGGGGCAAGCGAGGTTCAGTCCGCCTTCGGTTCTCCAGCCCGTCATCTGCCTTGCTCCGGCCATGTGTGCGCTGCCCCTACCTCAGGAGGTGCCTCGTCTCGACATGCCATTGCGGCACGATTTAGTAAAATGGTAGATTTTATGTTTCTTTCTCTCCGTATCGAGAACAGGAGATCAGCCATGCCGTACGGCCCTGCCCACCCGATGCGTAGGAACCTTGTGGTCGCAGTGCTGGCCGGAGCCGCCTCGATCGTTTTCGCACGTGGCGGCGACACCTGGGGGGCCGGGACCTGGTGGCAGGACGTGGCCAGCGTCGCGCTCTGGCCCTGGTTCCTGATAGTAGGCGCGATCGGGGTGACGGCACCCCGGCTGTGGGACGCGGTAACGCGGGCCACTCTCGCCATGGTGCTGATGGTGATCGGCTACAACGTGCTGAGCGGCGGGCTCGACCTGGAAGGTAACCGGCAATCGTTCCTCTACTGGAGTGCGGCCGCCGTCACCGTCGTCCCCGCCGTCGCGGCGGCAGCCTATGGGGTCACTCTCCTCGCCAGGCGGGTACTGCCGGGGCGCTCGTCCTGAAGCCCCGGATCCATACGGGCTCAACCGGGTGCCGAGCCGATCGGTTCCGCCGGGAGGAGGCTCTGGAACTGCTCGTCTTCCACGCGGCTACCGCTGATGCCCGGAGCGCGCGCCGATCTCGCCATCCGTGCAGAGCCGGAAGGGGGGACGGGGCGGGGCCGTCGGTGATCGACGAGCACCGGCTCCCCGCGAGGAAGGCGGGCGATGCCGAAGCCCAGCTGTTTCAGGCTGTCGCGCACCACCGGCCGCAGCAGTGTGCCGTAACGGGAGACGGCGGGCTGGGACAGGCTGAACAGTTCCCCAGCCATCTCCTGCACCGCGTTGTGACGTAGCAGGAAGCACAACAAGACTACCGCCCGCCACAACGGCAGCACGCGAGGCCGCCCACCGGTGAGCTCACAGTCGGGGAGCTGGCGCTCCATCCGTCCGATGAGTACATCCAGCTGATGCGGGCTCAGCTCCGTGAATTCTATGGCCTTCCTGTAACTCGCGGGCCACCTCCAGATCCGTTCGCCCCTGGGCAAGCAACTCGGCTGCCCGCAAGCGCACCTTGCGCGTATCGCATAACGACGACATATTGAGCCGGAACTGATGGGTTTCCTATTGGGTCGTGTAGCGGACGTGTTGGGCGGTGAAGTAGCCGCAGACGATGCGGGGTTGGCGTTGTCTGTGGTGCGGGAAGCGCCGGGTTTCGTGGGCGAG
>NZ_JAJPWM010000051.1:0-9955 GCF_046549095.1 Streptomyces sp. x-80 | reverse complement strand
TTGCCCGATGCACCGCTCACGACGACCACCTCCACCACCAGACTGCAACCACCACCCCACAACAACAATTTTTGTTGCCAATCCAGGAACAAACACAACCCAACAACCACACAAAACACCCCACCACCCCCACCCACCCACACCGCACCACCCCCACCCACAGCCCCAACCTTCCGCGACGGCCACCGGGTTCTCCGGCGGCACCTTCCGGCTCGTGATGCTCAGGCCACTCCCCCGCTGCCGCATCGAGTGGACTCCCCTCTCCACTGGCCCCGTCGCTGGTGTTTCCGCTCGTCAGGACGGGGTGTTACTGGCCAGCCGGAGCCGGTAAGAACATCGAGGCACTGGATTGCGCCTGTGATCACGCCAGTCCAGAGCCAGTGCCGGACCGAGCCGAGGTGCCTTCGGCGGCCGGCGGTGACGAGCTGAGCGGCAGCGAAGAACAACCGCAGCCGCACTTCCCGGTCAGCGCGAGCATGGAAAGCCAGACCGGCAGGTCCAAGGCGATCCGAACGATCCCCCAGCCAGATTCGATTCCGCACCGCATCGCGCAGGCCAGGCCACGCAGACCAGGGCACGGCCTGCCGGCCCGGACACGGCCCTAGGCACAGACACACCGGAGTCCGACTGCGGCAATTACGGCAACCGGCATGTCCGGGCATTGGCAGCGAACACGGCAGGACCAGACCGCCGACGCCGCTAAAACACAACTGAGCACCAGAAACAGACCATTCCCTGCGGACGATCATCCGCATGCCCAAGGCCGGCCCTTCAGAACACCGTCATCGAGCTCATCGCCCGGGACGCCACTGCGGATCTCGCCACCGACCTCAACAACCACCGGCCAGGCCAAGGCAGGACGACAAGGACAGCCTCGTGGACGGCCTCGTGGACGATCACGCCAACCGAGCACAACAGCCACCACCGCGCTGGGCCAACCAGGCCACACACTCGCGAGTGCCGCCGCCAAAGACGGGACAGATAAACATCTGCCGGCCGCACCAACAGCGCTACGCCAGCCAGGCCAACGCGAGGCGGGCCGTGATGAACCGACCAGAGCCAGCGCCGCTGCCCGCGTCACCCAGGCGCAGCAAACCCGCGACCAGCCCGCCACCCCACTGTGACCGGCCAAACCCATCAGCCGATGACGCCCGAAGGCCATGTTCCAGATTGCGGCGGCACCCTGCCCTCGGAGCGCGCCCACACGAGCACCCCGCCCAGATCAACGACCACCCGCCCCCGGCATCCGGCACCGAGAGACCAGCCACCTTCCGTACGAACTCCCAGACCCGGGCTCACACAGCCCCGACTGCCCTCAAGACTCCCGGCCCGCCTCCGCCAGGGCACCGACCCGGCAAGAGACCGTAAAGCCGGAGGCCGCCGCCCCCACACACCCGGCACCACCCGCCACAGTGCCGACCGGGCGCGGCGAACATACCCTTGTGCCCAAGGCGAGGCCGCCGGAGGGCGCTACCCGACCACAGGAGAGCCTCATGACAGGCGAGCAGCCCATTCTCGTGACCGGCGCCACCGGCAGTGTGGGCGGCGTGGGCAGGCTGGTAGCCGACGCACTGCGACAACGTGGACTGCCCGTTCGCACCCTCGTCCGGGTCGATGACGAGCGGGCCGAAGTACTGCGCACACTAGGCGCCGAGGTCGTGGTGGGAGACCTGACCCGCGGCGCGGACGTCGCTCGTGCGCTGGCCGGCTGCGGGCGGATGTACTTCGGCATGGGCGTCTCGGCGCAGTACCTGGAGGCAACGGTGACCGTAGCCGCCGCAGCCCGCCAGCAAGGCGGCCTTCAAGCGCTGGTCAACATGTCCCAGATGACCGTCTCACAGATGGACCTCACCAGCACGGCCGAATCCGCGCAGCAGCACCAGCACTGGCTCGCCGAACAAGTCCTGAACTGGTCGGACCTGCCCGTGATGCACATCCGGCCCACCGTATTCCTGGAGAACCCGCTCTTCCGGATCTTCATGTACGAGTCGATGGCGAAAGACTCCACAATCCGGCTGCCCTTCGGAGCCGGCCGCACCTCCCCCGTCGCAGCCGCAGACGTCGCGAAAGTCATCACCACGATCCTGACGGACCCGGCACCACACATCGGCCACACCTACGAACTGACCGGACCTACCTCACAAAACCTCACAGATCTAGCGGCAGAATTCTCCACCATGCTGGGCCGGCCCATCCACTACCTCAACCCGCCCTACGACCAGTGGGTCAACCAGGAACTATGCACCCTGGACCTCCCCGACCACGTCTTCGAACACCTCGCCACCATGGCCCGCCTACACGCCCACAACCGCTACGACCGCACCACCAACGACATCCAACAGATCACCGGACAACCACCCACCAGCACACGAGAATACGCCCAGAACAACCCCACCCTCTTCCCTCACGAAAACCCCCACTGACCCCACAAAAACCCAGACGAACCGACCGGGCAGCATGCCTTTCGAGCACGCCCCCAATCCCCCATCACCGGACACACAAACCGACCAAGAACACAACCAATACCACCCACAGACCCAAGACAGTTAGAACGACCGCGAGCGCCTCACCCCGCACCACCGCCCACCGCCGGTCGCGCCTGCCACCCATCGCCGGTCATCCGCCGTCCGCCGTCCGCCGTCCGCCAGAATTAACCCGGGCACCACCGCCGTAGCGGGGTCCAAAAGAGCAGGTCCACGAGGGCGGCCGCGCCCGGCCACAGCCCGGGGATCCGGCCGAGCCGCGCGAGGCGCACCACGGAGGCGTCGCCGAGCAGCAATTGCGCCAGTTCATCCACGTAAAGGACGAGGTCGGGGTCCGCCTGGGTCGCTGTGCAGGTGGCGGTGGTCTGTGCGGCGTCCGGCGGCACCGCCCTGCGTACTGAGCAGGTAGCGGCCGTCGGTGAAGCCGGCCGGGTCGCGGACCTGGAGTACCAGGGAGCCCGGCGCCTGGTGCGTCCGGGCCTGAATGGCCCGGCAGACGTCGAGGGTGCGCAACCACAGGCAGTCGGCGTGTGTGACGGTGCGGCAGGTGCGCGGGGCGGGGAGCAGGTCGGGCAGGAGCGTGTCCGGCGGGTGCATCACCTGACACCTTCGGTGTGACCTACGACACGAGAGCGGTCAAATGTGATCAGCGTGGGTGATGACAGAGTCACCGTCCGTGCTGGTCAGGGCTGCGTTTCGGGGACCCCCGGCCAGCAAGTGATCTTTCTTCTGTGGCCACCCATGAGCACAGCGTGATTTTTTCTGAGTGGTGCGTGAGTGTTTCGCGCCCGAAGTCGCTTAGGTGGTGAGTGAGGCCAACGGGCCTCCGGCGTACCCGAGTTGCGCGCCGACCTCAACGAAGAGGAATCACCATGACCCACTCCAAGGGAGGCTCGCGTGAACGGCGATGACGTCCATAGGGACGCTGCGTCTTCGGAACGCCGGCTCCAGCTGGCCCAGCCGCTACAGACTCCCCTGGATCTCCCGCTGGACTTCGAGGGCTTCTACCTGGGCCACCAGGAGTTCTTCCACACCTTCGCCGAAATCCACCTCGGCAGCCGCGCAGCGGCTGAAGAAGCCGTCCACCAGGTCTTCCTGGAGATACGGGCCGGCTGGGAGGGCCTGCTCCAGGAAGGAGACCTGGAACAGCGGACCCTCGCCGTCCTGCACCGCCGCGTCCGCGCACAACTGGAGCGCGAAGGGCGCAACCCCGCCTTCGTCATCAACGGACCGATAGCCCGCGTCGCCCGGAACCTGAAGGCGATCCGGGGCGAGCTGGAGATCACCGACGGGGCCAGCGGCCTGTACGAGGCGATCACTCAGCTGCCGCCCCGGCAGTTCAACGTCATCGTGCTGCGCCACCTCATGGGCTACCCCACCCACCAGATCGCCCGGTTCATGGGTCTGGACGAACGCACCGTGGACTACCACGGCCGCAAAGGCAGGGAACGGCTGCGGATACAGCTGGGCCTGCCCGCGGACCCGAACAGGAAAAGGAAAGGACGAGGGCAGTGACCCACACGATCGACCACCTGCTGGCCGACTCTTTCGTACCCACCACATCCCCAGCCACGTTCGACGTCGGAGCCGCCCTGCGCCGGCTGGCCAACGACGCGGCGAAGACCGCACCGCCACCAGACATGGCCCGCGCCGCCCAGGCCGGCCAGCGCCTGAGCGTGGTATCCCGCTGGATCCTCAACGGCCCCGGCGCCGCAGGACACGTCGACCGGCTGGCCGAAAACCCGGAACAAGGCGCCCATCTCATGGAAGAAGAGGAGATGGACGTCGACGGGGCACTGGTCTTCGCCTGCCTGCTGCACCTGACCAAACACCCCGAAAGCGCGCAGTTCTGGTGGCAGCTCGCCGCCGGCGCAGGCAGCCGCGCCGCCGCCTACTGCCTCCACCTCCACCACCTCCACCTCACGGAAACCAAAGAGGCACAGCACTGGTACCACCAGCTGACGCACTCCATGGCCGACACCACACCACCGGACGACGCCTTCATCGAAGTCCTCGAAGCAGTCGCCCGCTACGTCCGGACAAACGGATCCGCCGCCAACGCACCAACAGGGGACCTGGAAAGCGAAGTCAACCGGCTCGCCTCCCACAGCGCGAACTCATCCTGCGTAATCGTCCGCCGGCCCGACCGGCGCCTGGCCGACCAACTGCACCAGTTCACCACCCGCCGCTGACCCACCAACAGCAAAGGAACCCAGTCCGGCCATCGGCTCCGAAGCCACAACCGGACGGGCCCCTGCACGACATCCCAGAAAGGAACACCTGCCGTGAACCCAAAACCCGCCCACCCCACCCAACACAAGGCCACCACCCGCACGAAGCGACTCGCCCGATGGGCCATACGACACCGCCGAACCGCCCTCTCCCACCTGCTCCGCGGCGCTTGCTATGGCGCAGGAACCGGCGCGGTCAGCATCATCGCCGTCTGGGCACAGCAACATCTCTGATCGGCCGTCAAATCTGACGCCCCGGCACCACTGCGGAACCGCATCGCCGGAGGAATGGACACGGCGGACCACCCGAACCGCGCGCACGGCCGCCCGGCACCGCGGTGGTCCCGCCGACTGCCCGAGACAACCGGGCGGACCGGGCGGACCGTACACCCTCGGCCACCGTGCCATGGCCTGCTGCCCCATCACTCACTCCCGTGGCCTCGTCCATGACGTGAATGGACAGCACTTCGACACCGGTTCGGGAGATTCGAGGCCCCTGAGAGGCTTTCGGCGACCGCGTGCGGCACACGCAGCCCGATCCGCTCGACATCTCCTCACTCACAGCCCGTGCTGCGGCCCACCCGGGCCGGGTGGCCGCAGCCGAGGCATTCTGGGACGGAAACACAGCCCACGATTGGTTCGTGTTCCTGGTCGCGGCCCTGGACGCCCCACCTGAAGTGGGTCACCTGGGGAAGTCACCTGGCGACCGTCCACCACCGCCCTGGCGGCCCCCGCCTGGCGCCACTGCCGCCGATGCAGGACAGGCCCTGGCCAACTACCGCGGAGTGCCGTTCCACTCCACCTCCCCGAGCATCCCCAAAGACGAAGTCCCACGCCGGCGGACAGTCCAGGGTCCGTCCGAAGGTTCGTGACCGGTGATGACGCTCCCTGAAAACGGCCACCCGTACTCGCGGGCGACCCCAGACATGCTCGGCTTAGTTCCCCACCCATAGGTCCCTGACCTGCGGTCGAGCACCACAGTGAAGGGACCGGCCGATAGCCGGCCAGGGGCGGGTCGAGCTGTCCAGAGTGGGCGAAGCCCAGCCTGCTCGTGAACATCGACGATCCCGCCGCGGCTGCCGAAGCGGGAGGTGGACATCAGGTTCGAGGGCGTCTTGTAACCAACGGTGTCCGGGTGGGAACGGCTCGGCCCAGCCCACACCTGCTCGGTGTGCACGACGGCGTCGGTGCCGCCCGACAGGGGCACAGTGGCGATCAGGCTCGTGCGCCGCCCGCCGCGTCATCGTGGTCCGCGCCAGCATGCTGCCGGGCGGTGACGAGGGCGTTCGCGCGGCTGAACAAGTACGGGTCGGTGCCAGTGAACCGGGCGTGCTGCCAGGTACTGCCATCCCAGTGACGGCCATGGACGCTTCCCTCGAACACGGCCCGCTGGTTCAGGTCTTCGGGGGCGCGGGCGGCGACGAATTCGCCACCGGTGTCACCCCGGCGGGGACCGGGGACGCGGTACTCGGAGACGAACTCCACCGGCTCATCCGCCAAGGCCCTCTCTTTGTTTTCCCGCTTCCGGAACTCGTCATCGTGCGTGGCGTCGCGAAACTCGGCACTCCTCCAGCGGACGGTGTCGAAGCCGTCCGTGTCCCGCCCGCATTCAGCGATCCCCACAAGCCGGTTCCGCTCGGACCAGATTGTCTGGACGCGGTTGAGCTCCCGCCCCGGTACCTGGGGGCGTGCTCGATGGTGCCGTCGCCGAGGTGGTGGCTCAGGGACCCGAGAAAGAGGGGATGGACGAGCCTCAAGGCAACATTGGTCCGGTACTCTTCGGTGCCCACCTTCCAGGGCTCGCAGATCAGCCAGCTCGACAGGAATTCGCCGACGGCGTTCACATCGCTGCGGGTGACGTCTACTGCGTAGCGCAGTGGTTCAGAGCGGGATATGCGGGTGGTTCCCTCGTCTCGGGCGTACCTGACCGACGGGCCGTCATGTCCGGTTTATCGCCCCCGGACATGGCATTGTTACCGGATGCACGTCTGATCGCCGCTGTGCCCGCGACGTATCCGACCGCCGCGATCGTCCGGCGAGGTCCGAATCTCACCGATCGCGCAGCGCTCCGTCGGCTGCGGGGAGCTCTCAGGCCCGCTCGGTGATCAGGGCAGATCCGATCAGGGCGGATCCGATCAGGCAGTCCATCGGATCCGTCACGGCTGCCGGGCCGCCCTGCTCATTCATGCGCCGGGACAGCCGGTCGGCCAGGCCGTCAGCCGTGTCGGCCCGGTCCGCGAAACCCGTCGCAGCGGCTCTGCCACGGGCGACGTTGCGGCGTAACCCGTCTGGGCGGGCGTCGTGGAGTGCTTCCTCCGGGACCCATCCGTCCCAGTATCAACCTGTCCAGATCAGAGGGGGAACCTCAGCGGCGGCCTCGCCCCACAGTCCGACGGCGGTGACCAGATTCGGGGTGTAGCCGACGGACCAAACCGATTCGTTGTCGTCTGAAGTGCCTGTCTTGCGGGCGACCTGCCGACCCGCGCGGTTGGGCGCGTCGCGTACCGAGGCCCAGGGCTGTGCCATCGGTGACCACCCCGGTGAGTACCTTGGTGATGGCGTCCGCCATGTCCCGGCTGAGCGCCTGCTCGCCGATCAGGTCCTGCTTGTTGAACGTACGGTCCTTGTGCCAGGCCGACTTCACGATCGACGGCGTGACCTTCTTGCCGTGATTGTTGCGCGTGGCGTACGCGGCAGCCGTCTGCATCGGGCTCGCACCGTAGGGAGCGAGCGTCATCGCGGACCGGGCCGCCGAACGTCGGCACCGTGCCGGGCGATTCCGGGCTTGGCACGACGATGACCGCATCGATCCGAAATTCGGCTCCGCGCTAACCGAGACGTGTCAGTTTCGCGGTGAAGGATGGTGCGGTCAGGGCTGCTTTCAGGGCGACCGGGACGGTCGTCGCGCCGGGGCCGCTGCCTACTCTCAGTACTCCGACCTCGGTGCCCGCTGTGGCCTCGTGCACTGGTGTCCTGCCGCCGTCGGCGAGCGTCAGCTCCAGCTTCTGGCCCGGTACGCCGACGGCCTCGGCGTCCTTGGCAGCCATGACCGGGGTGCGGGTGCCGAGGCCGTCGTCGATGTATCCGACGATCTGGCCCTTCCTTACGGCGGTGGCGGATGTCAGGGCGTTGCGTACGGCCTCGATGATCTTCTGGCTGTTGTCCTTGACGAGGACGAGGCTGTTCGCGCCGTCAGGGTCGGGGCCGGTTGCGCGCTGGTCCAGCGTGGTGCCGAGGAGCAGGGGGGTCTTGTCGCCGACCGTCTTGTAGGCCGCCCACATCAGTGTTCCGCCCGCTGCCGTGTTGGATCCGGTCTTGATGCCTTTGATGCTCAGGCCGGCCAGCAGCAGGTTGTCGTTGTTGTTGTTGATCGGCTGCGGTAGGCCCTTGATGGTGGCGTTCGGCAGCTGGACGACCGCCCTGAACGCGTCGAACTTCATCACGGCCTCGGCCAGCTTGAGCTGGTCGGCCGCGGTGCTCACGGTCTTGGGGTCCAGCCCGCTGGGATCGGTGTAGGTGGTGTCGGTCATGCCGAGTTCCTTGGCAGCGGTGTTCATCTTCTTGACGAACGCTGCCTGCGAGTCGCGGTTGGTGTCCCACCGGGCCAGCAGGCGGGCGATGTTGTTGCCGGAGGGGATCATCAGCATTTTCATCATGTCCTGCTGACTGAACTTCCCTCCCTCGGTCAGGCCCTCGATGCGCGACTCGTCCTTGGCCTTGCCGTCCTCCACGGCCTTGGCATCGATCTCGATCGTGGGTCCGAGCTCGTTCTTCTTCAGCGGGTGGTCTTTGAGGATCACGTACGCGGTCATCACCTTGGCCACGCTGGCTATCGGGACGGGTTTCTGCTCGCCGTGCGTGCCCACCGCTCCGGATCCCTGGACGAGGACGGCGGCCTGGCCCTTCTCCGGCCAGGGCACGGTGAAGTGCCCGTCGAGGGTGACGGACGACGCGGCCTTCCCGGTGGTCAGGACCGGTGCGGGCAGGGGCCGGACTGTCTGTGCGGCCACGGCGATGCCGCCCAGCAGCAGGACGACCGGCGTCCAGACCTTCAAGCGCCGCCCGATGGTACGCATCGCGCTCTTGGGAGGCGCAGGTGTGTTCGTGAGCTGCGCGAGGAGGTCGAGCGGGGGCAGCGGCTGCTCCGGGAACGCTTCGGGTGTCGTTGCCACGGCTGCGGTAACGACACCGTCGGACGGCGTCCAGGCGTTCCCGTCCGGCTCCCCTCCCGCCTGGTCGAGGCTCGCATCAGCTCCGGTGCGCGGCGCCTTCAGTGATGGTGTGTCCGAGGTCTTCAGCGCGACGAACTTGCTTGTCCGCTCGCAGGCCGACTCTCGTCCGGCCCCATCAGAGTGGTCCTCTGTCCCCTTGGTCTTCGCTGCGTCGCCGTCCTGCTCACCCCCGTCTGCCTCCACGTCCTCGTCTGCGTCGGCCGGCTTGGTCTGCTCGCCCGCCTCGCTCTCGCCCTGCGTACCTGTGTCGTTGACCGGGCCTGCGCTCACCACGGTTGCCGCAGTCGTGTCACCGGGAGATTCCACGTCCTCGGTGTCCGCGGGATCCGGTGAACAGACGACGTCCTTGGGCACCTTCGAGGCGGCCTCCGCTCCATTCGCGTCAGCCGCGCCGGCCTGCGCCGCGCCCCGTTCCGGACCGCGCCCGTCCTCGGCGGGCCCTTTCGAAGCCTGCTCCCGCTTCGATGTGTCAGCCGACTTGCCTGGTCCTCGTGCCGCCTTCATAGCTCGTGCCTCCTCGCTCGGGCCGGGCTGGTCGGCCAGCCCGTTGCGTTGTCGTTCGGGGTCGGTGTCACCTCCGCCGGAGGTGACACCGGTCGTGTGAAGGCCACGAGCCTCCTGCCGGTGGTTCCACCCCGCAGTTCCCTGCTCGCTGAATGCCGCCGGTCGCGGTCTCGGTCACACCCACCCGGCTGTGACCGCGCTGCGAGTCGAGCACCTGGTTCGCGGCCATACGGACGTCACGCCGCCGGACGTCGACGGCGTGGGCCCTTCCGCCATCACTTGGTTCGGGCGCCGAGTGTCTACTTCTTCAGTACGGCTTCCATGACCGACTTGGCGATCGGGCCGCCGAGCTTGCCGCCGGCGATGTCCGAGCGGGGCATGTCCATGTCCTTGGGGTCCACGAAGACGGCGACCGCGATCGGGGAGCTGCCGTCCTTGTCCTTGGCGTAGGAGACGAACCAGGCGTAGGGGCGCTCGTCCTTGACGTCGGCGCCGTGCTGGGCGG
>NZ_JAJPWM010000050.1:0-13777 GCF_046549095.1 Streptomyces sp. x-80 | reverse complement strand
GTCGTTGCTAACCCTTGCTGTCAACCACCCGGTACTGACGTGCCGTGTCGTGGCTCAGATTCGCAGGTCAGCGGAGGCGTGGCGTGGTCGCTGTTCCATGTGCCAACACGACAACGGCCCCCGCTGCTCAGCGAGGGCCGGTCACTCCGGGGTGGCGCGGGGGCTCAGGCGGAGAACTCCCCGTCCTTGACGGCGCCGACGAACGATGACCAAGCGGCCGTCTCGAAGGTGAGCGCGGGGCCGTTCTGGTCCTTGCTGTCACGGACGGGGACGACGCCGCGCGAGACGACGAGGTTGGTGGCGACCTCGATGCACTGGCCGCCGTTGCTGCTGTAGGAGGACTTGAACCAGCGAAGGGAATCGGTCGTCGTCACGGGGTGCCCTTTCGTACCTGCTCGATCACGGCCACGGATGCTGCTTGGGGCAGCGCTTCGGCCTGTAGTAGATGGTAGGCCGTCAGCAGAGGTTGTACGAACCTCATATCGCGCTCCAACCTTCCTTGTTGCGCAGACTCGGCGTACGCGATATGGGATCGATCGGTGAGGGTGAGCAGCGTAACCGGCAGGTCGAACGCCCGCCGCTCCCCGAGATCGAAGGGCGCCACTTGGACAACCGTGGATGGCAGCTCGGCCAACGCGGCAAGCCGGTCAAGCTGGGCCGACATCACTTGGGGACCGCCCACCACGCGCCGTACGCAGCTCTCGTCAAGAACCACGTAGACCAGGGGCGCGGGAGTCCGATCTAAGGACGCCTGCCGCCGCGCGAGAAGCGTTAGCCGTTCCTCTGCCTGCTGCTCCGTGATCGCACCCCGTCGCACAGCGCCCGTGGTGATGGCGGCGGCGTACTCCGGAGTCTGGAGCAAGCCGGGGACGATTCCCAGTTCAAAGAGCCTGATCTCAGCCGCGCATACCTCCTGAGCGACGAACTCGGGAAATCCCTCCAGTATCGCGCTGTCCCGTGCGGCTCGCCCCTGGCGTTCGAGCCGATCCCCTGTGCCGAACGCCCGGTCGGCACTACCTGCGAAGCGAGTAGTTGGGGGGCGACGACCAGTTTCAACGGCTGAAATGTGCGTGGGGGAAACCCCCGTGCGCCTCGCTAGCTCGTCCTGCGTCCAGCCGCGTTCGTCCCGCAACATGCGTAAACGCACCCCGAAGCGCGCACCGGGCGACTCGTCAGGGTTCAGCTCCTTGCGATTCACCATCTGGGTACCAACTCCCCACTCACATCACGCAGGTTGAAGACGGGCTGACTGTAGGCCACGCTGAGCCTCCTCGGTAGTGGAGCTACTACGGAGAGGAGCGAAACTTGCCCCGGAAGTGCACTCCCCCCGAACCTCAACTCGACTCCCATGCGAACCGGTTGAGCGTGCTGATCGGTGCCGGCGCGTTCTGGCGACTGGCCCCGGAGTGGGTACCGCGTACCGGATATGCCATGGCGACCAGGGGCGTACTCAAGGGTGTTGAGGCCGGACTGCAAAGGCGGCTGACCGATGAGTGATCACAAGGCCCCGGCAGTGCGCGGCTCAGGCGTCGGCCCTGCCTCCGTGGACGTCTGCCGCATCTGCTACGCAGCCAAGCGAGGCCGGTCCACAGCGTGGGCACGAGGTGATGCTCGTGGTGTTCAGAGCTACACCGAGATCATCCAGCAGCACCCCCACATGCGCGCCACGGACCGGAAGGGCACAACGTGAGCCGCGACCTCGCGGGGCAGTTGCCCGCCAACTTCCTTCCATGTGGCTGCCCCGACCTGAACCGTTCGCTCAAGGCTGCGACGAGTCGGGCGGATGGCCAAGACAGCCCGACCCTTGCCGAGCTGCGCGAGCGCATCCGTGCGGACTGCGAGAGCCGGCGTCGCCTCGGTCCCCTGGGGCGGAAGCTGTGACGGCACAGGGGTCCGCCACAGAACCGCCCGAGCCTCCCGCCGATCCTTTCGCGAGCACCCCGTACGAGGGCGGTCCCGGGGGATGGCGGACGCTGCACGGCGGGGCGCTGGATCGAGCGTCGGGCGTGGCCCACATTCCGCGAGGCGCGCGGAGGCACGCAACGCCAAGACCACCGTCACGACCGGTGCGCCTGATTGGCCGGTATGGGTGGGCCGCATTTGTCAGCGTCGTCATCATCGTGTCCGCGCTGATTCCGGCGCTCGCCCTTTCCGGCCGCTTGTGACTCTGGTGTGAGCGCTAAGACAACACGGGAAATGAGTAAGCAATGTCCGTACAACAATTGCTGAATCTGGCGCTACCGCGAAGCGGGCAAGTGGACTCCACAGCCTGCGTACAGTGCGCCGCACTGCGCAAACAGATGCGGACAGCGGTCAAGTCCAACAATGCCGACGGCGTCGATATAGCCCACAAAGCCATGCGGCTCCACAAGGACTACGGGCACCCTGACGACACCAGGACGCTCCCTTTCGATCTCCCCAAGAATTCCCCCCGACTGATCTAAAAGACTCCGCCCCCTCCCGGACGAATCCACATTCCGTCCCCACGGACGTGCGGAATCCCGGCAGGGGGCGGACACCACCTCCAGACTCTCACCCCGGGCGGATCATCCGCCCGCAACCCTTGGGCCGGTCGAGCAGCAACCGGGACGGGGCACGCTATGCACGACACGACGCGAAGGAGAGCATAACCGTGACCGCAATCATGGACAGCCCGGCCAACACCCCTGTAGGGATGCTCAGTTCGCTTGCCCTGGAGATCACCGGCCAGTGTCAGAACACCTGCAAGACGCACTGCTACGCCCAGTCGGGCCCGATGAACAGCCACGGCACCATGACCCGTGACGACTGGTTCGCGCTCCTGGACCAGGCCGCCGGCCTCGGCGTGACGATGGTGCAGTACATCGGAGGCGAACCCACCCTGCACCCCTACCTTCCCCAACTCGTCGGCCGTGCCCTGTCCTTGGGCATCCGGGTAGAGGTGTTCACCAACCTGGTCCACATCCGCCCTTCGATGTGGCACGCGTTTGAACACGACGGCGTCACCCTCGCCACCTCCTACTACAGCAACAACGCAGCCGAACACGAGAAGATCACCGGTGGGCGCGGCTCCTACGCCCGCACGAAAGCGAACATCATCGAAGCCATCCGCCGCGGCATCCCGCTGCGCGCCGGCATCATCCACGTCCTCGACGAACAGAACGTCCACGGCGCCCTCGCCGAACTGCGACAGCTCGGCGTCACAGGACACATCGGCATTGACCGGGTACGCGCCATCGGCAACGGCAACACCACCGGCGTGAACATCCACAACCCGGCGGAACTGTGCGGCCGATGCGGCACTGACCGTGCCGCCATCAGCCCCGACGGCATCGTCACCCCGTGCGTCATGTCCCGTTGGATGACCGCTGGCGACATCCAACGACAGTCCCTCGCCGAGATCCTGACCGGGTCCGCATGGGCGGATCAGATGGCGACGATCCCGAGGGGTACCGGCGCCTGCGTCCCCGACAGCTGCACTCCCCGCGAGGACTCCTGCCAGCCCTCCCCCGGCCAGACTGGATGCGCTCCCGACGACTCCGCATGCCAGCCGGGACAGCCCGCCTGCCTGCCCAAGTTCCCGTAACTGACGCCCACGACCAGGGAGGCAACCGTTGAACGACTGGCGCAAGCACGCCGCCGCACTCGCGGAGAAAGTGACACACCCACAGTCCCGCTGGCGCGACGCCGTCGCGGGCACGCCCCGGCACCTGTTCGTACCCCGCTGGTGGTGGAAAGAGCCGACGGGCCCCGTCCTGGCCGACGGGTCGGCCGATCCGGACCTGTGGATGCGCGTCGCCTACAGCGACATGACCGTTCTTACTCGCATCGGCGCCCTGCACGCCGACCACGCCCACCCCGACGACCACCCCGAGGGACTGCCCACCTCATCGGCAACACTGCCTTCACTGACGTTGCAGATGTACCGGCACCTCCGCCCCGCTGAGGGCATGGACATCCTCGACGTGGGGACCGGATCGGGATACGGCGCCGCGCTCCTCGCCCACCGGTTCGGCAACGAGCGCGTGACCACAATCGACGTGGACCCCTACCTGACGAAGGCCGCAGCCGAACGGCTGGCCGCCGCCGGCGCCGCCCCCCGCACGCTGACAGCAGATGTAATGGAGCCGCTACCCGGTCAGTGGGACCGCATCGTCTGCACGGTGTCCCTGCCCCGTATCCCGCCAACCCTGCTTGCAGCTCTGCGCACGGGCGGACGGCTGGTGACCAACATCGCCGATACCTGCCTGATCATCGGCATTGAGAAGACCGAGGACGGTGGCGCGGTCGGCCGCGTCGAACGCGACTGGGCCGGATTCATGACCACACGCCACGGCGACGACTACCCGCCCGGCCGCGCCGAGCGCTTCGCCGACCTCCGCAACCAGGAGGGCGAAGAGGTCAGCACGGGCCGTTACCCCGTGTTGAAAGTGATGGAGGCATGGGACCTGTGGACCATGCTTGAACTCACCGTCCCGGGTATCGCGCACCGCCACGAAGAGGGCCCAGACGGGCAGCAGACGGCGTACATGGTCCACGCTGACGGGTCGTGGGCCCGTGCCGAGGCACATCGGACCGACCCGCCGACCGTTCACCAGGGCGGCCCCCGTCGGCTGTGGAGCGAATTGGAACGCGTCCGCCACAAGCTCAACACCGAGGGCGGTCTCGGCCTGTACGGTTCCCGCGTGCGCGTCGAGCCCGACGGCGTGTGCCGCATCGAACGGGGCGAATGGGTGGCCACCATCGAATAGAACGGCGCCCGTCCCCCTTGCCGCCCCGTCCGTCCGCCGTTCTCCGTGTCGGACGGACGGGGCCGTTTACGCGTTCGGAGTGGCTCCGCCCTGCTTCCACTCGGTTACGTATGTGCCGCGCCCCGGCACCGCGTAAACGAGCCCTTCCTCAGCCAGTGCCGCAATCGCCCGGCGGACGGTCGGACGGGAAAGTCCGTACTCGCCGACGAGGGCGTTCTCGCCGGGAATGGCGCGGTTGGGTTTCCAGTCGCCGCGCTTCACCCGTGCGCGCAAGATCCCCGCGAGCTGCTGAAACGGCGCCTCTGGCGCGTCGCGCTCCACCTGGTCATCCGGGCCGTACTCCATAGGCCGAAGGTATCCGGCCGACCACACCCCGACACCCCCTGACAGGCTCATACAGCCCTTTACAGGGTTTTACAGGTGGGGCTAGGGTCAGCCCACAAGAAAGCCCCAGCGACGGCGGCCAGGCCGTCACCGGGGCGACGCCCATCAGCTAACAGGGAGCTGACGAACATGGCCGACCTTATCGCGCACGCCCTCGCGTGCCTGTGCTTGCTGCTCTTCCCCGCCCGCGGAAAGCGCCGCGCCACTCCCACCCCCGCGCCGGAACCGGTGCCCGCCCTTTCCCCGCAGCCCCGTCGCCCGCTGCCGGCACACATGAGCCCGTACGCCCGAGGCGCGGCCGAGAAGCGGCCGTTCCGAGACACCCTCAGCCCGATACGCCCCTACGTCCTCAGCGCGCCCAAGAAGCGTCCGGACGACGCGGAGCGCCTGGCGCAGGCCGAACGGCGCTGGGCACTCGACATGGCACTACGCGGCATCGACGTAGGCCCGTCCACCATTCACGGCGTGCATGTCCGCCCCGGTAGTCGCACGCTGCGTATGGCGGGGGGAGCATGACTGCCGCCTGCTGCCGCTGTGGGCGCGAGACGGTTGCTCCCGTGGCGGTGCGGTATGTCGAGCGGGTGAGTGGTCCCGGTGTGATGGTGTATGCCTGCCCTGACTGTGCGCCCCGTCTGCCTCCGGGTCCCCTCCCCGCAGAGATCATCCCGCCGACGCGCGGTTGAGTTGCTGCCGATGCCTGCCCCGCCCGGATTCTACGGGCGGGGTTTCGTCGTACCTGGGCGGTGTCGGGCGTCTACGCGGCTGAGGGCGGTGCGGCCTGCTGGTCGGCGAGGCGGGCGGCGATGGCGGTGCGCAGGCCGTTGTCGGGGGCGGCGGTGCCGTCGGCTTCGCGGCGGAGTCCGGCGAGGGTTTCGCGGAGGCCGGGTTCGAGGGCGTCGAGGTCGAGGCGGGCGCGGAGTGCGGCGCCTTGTGGCTTGGGCAGGCGGTCGGCGAGGGCGTGCTCGACGACGTGCACGGCGCGGGTGGGGTCTGGTTCGGTGAAGTCGGCGCCGTCAAGGCCGCTCGGTTTGGTGTGCTGGGTGGCGAGGTAGGTGGGCATTTCGGCGCGGAGTGCGTGCAGGGTGTCGAGGTCGGCGTCCTTGATGACCTCGGGCAGGGTGCGGCCGGCGTCGAGCAGTGCGCGGGCGCGGTCCCACGCGCGGGCCTGCCGGGTCTCGGCGAGGAGCTGCTCGGCCGCTCCGCCGGCCGGTGTGGCGGTGGCCTTGTTGGCGACGGTGCGTACCAGGGTCGCGGCGGCGTCGGTCTCGCACTGGATGCGGTCGAGGTCTGCGGCGGCCTGTTTGCGGGCGGCGCGCTCCATCTCGGTGCGGTGGCGGTGGTTGGCTTCGTCGGTGAGGTCGGGGTCGCGGAAGGTGCGGGCCTTGCTGAGTGCGGCATCCAGGCGGCGGCGCAGTTCGACAAGGTCGGTCTTGCGGGTCTGCTTGAGTCGGTGGGTGGCGGTGTTGGCGTCGATGTAGTCGGGGCCGGTAAGCGAGGGCACGGGGTCAACTCCGTTGGGGTATAGGGCAGTTCAGTAGGTGCGGATGCGAATGGGGCGGCTGTCGGTGTCGAGGGGTGGGGTGCGGGCGGGGGTGAGTCCGTGCCGCTCGGCGTAGCGGCGCATGGCCTCGACCTCGGCGAGGTGCCCGGCAGGCGGCCCCTCGGGCGCGTCCTCCTCGCCGATGGCGGCACCGGACTTGCGGGCCTGGTCGTGGATGAGGGTGAGCCAGCGGGCGTTGTCGGTGTAGAGGGTGCCCGCGACCCACCAGGGGGCGGTGTGCACCATGCCCTGCTCGCCCATCACGGGATGGGTGCTGAGTGGTCCGGATCGGGCGTCGGGTGCGGTGACCTTGCGCCAGGGGATGCGGCGGTCGTCGGGGGTGCGGTCGTCCCACTGGGAGCGGTGAACGGTGGCGTTCACGGGTGGTGCCTCCTCGGTGGCTGGTCGGGGTGTGGCGTCATGCGGCCGTGCGGCCGGTGAGCCGGTCGTGCAGGGCGCGGTCGGTGGTGTGGACGCGGACGCGGTCGGCGTAGCTCATGGCGTCCAGCTCGGCCGCGGTGGTGGGCAGGGTGAAGGTGTCGGCCGGCGGGCGGGCGTCGCGCTCGACCTGCTCGGCCCAACGGCGGTAGGCGGGCGACACGTAGCCGCTCTGCTCGGCGCGGGGGCGCGTGGCCGCCTCGGCCTGGTGGCGGTTGTCGTCGGTGATGTGCTCGCGCCCGTTCACTTCTCGCTCCTGTCCAACTCGGCGGCACGGGCGTGCAGTTGAGGGCGGAGTGAACCGCGCGCCCGGCGGGCCTGGTCGTCGATGGGGGCGCGGGTAAATGCCGGGTGCCCCGGGGCCTGGCGGATGCGGTGGGAGAGGTCGTCGAGCAGGACGGCCAGGCGGGCGGCGGCTCCGTCCGCGCTGCGTAGGTCGCCCCCGCCGAAACTGACGGCGGCGCCGCTGTATCCGGGGGCGTACCAGCGTGGTGCGGTCGGCGACGCGGGCGGCCCTTCCATATCTTCCGGGCTGCCTGCGCACTGTGGTGCGCCGGCGGCCCTGAGGAGGTGGGCGGCCTTGGTGACTGTGTCGTCGAATGCGTCGGATGCTGCGATGAACGCGGCGAGGGCATCACGTGCTGCGGCGTATGCGGCGGTGAGGGTCTGCGGGTTGCGCTCGGCGAGTAGGGCGAGGGCGCGCTCGGTCTTGCGTCGGCGTTCCTGCTCGGCGGCTTTGGCGGCGGCGTGGTCGGCCTTGCGGCGGGCTGCCTCGGCGCGCAGCTTGGCGAACCGTCCCAACTCGCGGGCGTTGGCGAGCTGTTGGGCGGTGACGTGTTCGTCTCCGTCGCGTACGCGTTCTTCCAGGGCGGTGAGCAACTGCTCGGCCTCGGTGGCTTCCTGCTCGGCCTGCACGGTGGCGGGGGCGGCCTCGGGCCGGCCGGCCGTCGTGGTCGTGGTGGTCATGCTGCGGTGTCTCCTCGGTGGTGGCGGTAGTGGTCGAGGGTGGTCGGGTCGATGGCCCAGACGCGTGCGCCGACGCGTTCGGCGGTCAGCCGGCCGTCGGCGATCAGGGTGCGGACGTAGCGCGGGGTGCAGCCCATCAATGCGGCGGCGTCGGCCACGGCCACCGTGCCCGACGGGCGGGCCGGGGTTCCGGTAGCGGCAGACTCGAACGGCGCGGTAACCAAATCGAACGCGTCGGCGCGCTGTGCGGCCGTGTGCAGCGCGTACAGCAGCCCGCGGATGCCGGGGCTCACCTCGCCTCCGTCGGCGCGCACACGGGCCGTGAGATCGCGTATCAGGGCGCGCAGCACGTCACCCGCGACCGCGGCCGGGACGATCACGGACCCGTCAGCGCGTAGCAGCCGCTCGGCGTCGCTGCGGCTCACCCGCCGACCCCCTCGGCCCCCTCGGCCCCCTCGGCCCCCTCGGCCCCCTCGGCCCCCTCGGCCCCCTCGGCCCCCTCGGACTTCTCGGGCTCGTCGGGGTGGAGGTTCACGGGGCGGTGTTCGTCGTAGGCGGCGCACCACTCGATGGCTACGGCGCGGATGGTGCGGCCCATCAGCGACGGGTCGTCGTCGGGGTCGAGCAGAGCAAGCGTGCGGACAATGCCGGGCGGCGGTTGGGTGACGTGCTCGCCGCGCAGCGCGAAACCGTCATGTAGGGCGCCGAGTACGTCGAGGGTGGACAGGCGCACCGTGCGGCCGTCGGTAAGCCGGTGGGCGTGCATGAGGCGCCGGCCGTCGCGTTTGTGCTCGACGACGCCCAGGCGGCGGGCGAGTGGAGTCGGGCGGCGTGTCATCGTCGGCCCTGCTTGTCGTCCTCGGCCGCTTCGAGGGCGGCGAGGCGCTGTTCGAGGTCGAGGGATTCGCGCAGCGACAGGACGGCGTCGAGCAGGGTGCGGGCGGCCTGGACGCGGTTGCGGCCGTCGGCATCGTGCAGCGCCGCGCGCAGCGTGGTCACGGCCTCGGCGGCGCCGGCGGCGAGTTGGCCGACGGCGGTCGAGAGGATCTCGGTGCGGGTGTCGCGGACCTCTATCTGAAAGTCGGGGTCCTCCATCCATCGGCGGACGGTGCGGCCGGACACGCCAGACTCGCGGGCGGCTTCCTCGGAGGTGGCGCCCCGGGCGAGCGCAACAACGGCGGCGGGACGGGATGGCTTGGGCATGGGAACGGGCTCCATTTCTACGCGCGCGCGTGAGGCCACAGCCGGGCGTGCGCGGACATTGGTCGGGGGTGTTGTGGCGGTGCGGTGCTGGGGGAGTGCAGGGCATGGGTGGGTTTTCCGAAACTTCCTACGCGGGTGTGTATGGGAAGAACCGGGAAACCCCTCATGTCCCTGCATTCGGGCAGGTCAGGGGTTGTCGTCGTCGGTTCCGGCGAGCATGAGACCGAGGTAGAACTGTCCGGCGCTGCGTCGCTTCTTCTCGTGGCCGCGCTTGGTCATCGACTCGGCGAACGTGACCTCGCTGCCGGGCTGCTCGCCGTTCTCCGCGCACCACCGTGACCACGCGGTGAACAGATCTCGGGCCTTGACGGCGCCGTGCGGGGTGATCAGGGCGCGTTCGTCGAGGAAGCGGGCCAGGACGTCACTGGCTGCCTGGTAGGCGGCGGTGCGGACGCGCACGGCCTCGGGCGGGTTCAGTCCCTGGGTCTGGTAGTCGCGCCATCCCTCGTGTGCCCAGGCGAGTACGGACGGCGCGGCGGCGCGCAACCGGTCGGGCAAGCCGGGGTCGCGTTCGTGCTCGGGGATGGTCACGTCGAACGGGACAACCAGGATGCGCCGCCAGACTGCCGCGTCGTCGCCGGAGACGGCGGGCAGGTAGTTGGTCAGCATGACGAGTGTGTGTGAGGGGTCGAAGGTGATCGGGTTGCGGTGCATGAGGTTGGCCTCGATCGGGTCTCCGCCGACGAGTCGTTTCATGGTGGCTTCGGCGAACCGCCGGCCTTTCTCGGTCTCGGAGCAGAACGTGAGGCGGGCGCCGCGTAGCCGCATCTTGAAGGCGCCGTGCCGTTCGTGCTTGGACTCCATGAGGATGGCCGGGTCGACCTCGATCGCGTAATCGCCGAATGCGGCCATGAGGGCGTCGCGGAGGGTGCCTTTGCCGTTGGCTCCGGCGCCGGTGAAGATCGGCATCACGTGTTCGCGGACCTCGCCGAGCATGGCGTAGCCGAAGAGGCGTTGAACGAAGCGGCGTACCTCCTGATCGGGCAGGATGCGTGCGAGGAACCCTTGCCACTCGGCGTTGTGCTCCGGGGCAAGGGGTCCGCCGGCCATCTTCGTGATCAGGTCGGCCCGGTCGTTCGCGCGGACGGTGCCTGCTCGCAGGTCCACGGTTCCCGTGGGGGTGTTGAACAGGTGCGGGTCTGCATCCAGTGCCTTGGACGCGGTGGAGATCGGTTCCAGTGCGGACGCGAGACGCAGCATTCCCTCGATGCCCGTTGCCGACTCGGACCGGCGGATGTCCTTGTACAGGGCGTCGCGTTGCTGCCCGCCGAGGTGGTCGAGATTGTCGAGCGCGGTTTTCACGGTGGCGACGGCGGCGGCGATGTCGGCGCGCTGCTCGTCTACGGCCCAGCGTGCCCCGTCCCACTCGTGCCATCCGATGCCGTGCACGTGGCGCAGGTGGTCGGTGTGCTCGGCGACGAACCGTTCCGCCATGCGCAGGTGCCCGCGGTGGCGTTCCGGTACCGGCAGGGGTGCGGGCGGCGCGGGCTCGGGCCACGGGGTTACCTCGGCGTCGTAGGGGGGCGGGGTGGTGAGCATCCGTACCGCCGGGTCAAGCGGTGGCGGCCCCCCTGGCGGTGCGGGTATAGCGGGGCGGTGCGAGGTCACGCGGGGACTCCTGGGGGTGGTTGCGGGGGCGGTCGAGCTGTCGCCCGTCGGGGGTGAGGGTGCGGACCCATCCGGGCCGTCCGGGGATCGCGACGGGCGGCCACGTGGGCGTAGCGGTCACGGGGCGGGCGCGGGCGGTCGAGGCGCGGCGGCGGGCGTCCAGCTCGGCGACGGTCGGCCGGCGGGCGAGGCCGCCCGCGATGGTGCGGGCGTAGGCGTTCGCTTCGGCGGTGACGATGCGGAACCACTCGTGGGGGTCGGTGTCGGCGAGGTGGTCGAGCCACGTCTCGCGGACGGTGTGGCGGCGCCACTGCTCGGCGGCCGTGAGGATCGCGACCGTGCGCCGGGCGTCCGTGGCGGGCAGTGCGGACCATGCCCGGCTGCCGTACGCGGGGGCGTCGCCCGTGCCCAGCGCGGTCACTTGGGCGGATGCCCACAGGGCTACCGCATCGTGCGCGACGGCCTCAGGCGAGGCCGGGCTCATGCTGCCCGCCGCGACCGTGCGCGGCCCGGTCTCGGAACCTCGTCGGGCGTCGCGGCGCGCGATTGGAACACCAGGCGCAGCCGCTCGCGCTGCCGCACGCTCAGCGGCGGCGCGGCGTCCACCAACGCCCGGATCGCGTCGGCGTGCTCGTCGCTTCGGGCGCTGCTGCTCGTCGGCGCGGTGTCGGTCATGAGGTGTCGTCTCCATATGTCCGGGCACGCGAAACGGCCACGAACCCGGGGCGGGTCCGTGGCCGTTCGGTCGTGAGTGAAGGGGGCTACAGGTCGTGCTTCCACGTGATCTTGACGCGCTCGGCGGTCGGCAGACGGCGCGCGGGGATCAGGGCGACAAGCTTGTCCGCCTCGGATTCCGCGTCGAGCAGGCGGCACAAGAGGCGCACCTCGTCGGCGGTGGGCGTCTGCTTGCCGACCTCGGCGTTTTCGACCTTGTGGCGCGGCCACCCCGCCAACTCGGCGAGTCGGCGTGCGGTCATGCCCAACAGGCCGTATTCCTTGCGGAGTTCGCGGATTCGGCCGCCGAGTTCGCGGCGCATCTGCCGGGCGGTTTCTGGGTCCTGCGTGCTGGACGGCATCAAGGTGACGTCCAGCAGGGCCCTGATCACCTCGCGCTGCTGCGCGACGGGCAGGCCCGGCCAGACCTCGGCGATATCCGAGCGGATGAGTCCGCGCAGCACGGGCAGGGTGGTGAGCTGCTGCGAGCGTTCTTCGAGTGCTTCGACCTCGGGCAAGAGCTTGGCCTCGATCCGCGCGGCCATGGCCACCGTCATTTCGCCCGCCGCTACCTTGTCGGCGGTCTCGTCGAGGGTGGCGCGCTTCTCG
Source organism: Streptomyces sp. x-80 (assembly GCF_046549095.1). NCBI lineage: Bacteria > Bacillati > Actinomycetota > Actinomycetes > Kitasatosporales > Streptomycetaceae > Streptomyces > Streptomyces sp. x-80. The sequence goes on along the minus strand of NZ_JAJPWM010000050.1, from coordinate 1,525 downwards.
GCGGCCTCGGCGAGCAGCGCGGCGGCCTCCTCAGCCTGTGCGGCGTCGCTGGCGAGCAACTCGGCGGCGTCCGGACGTGACAAGCGCGCGATCACTAGATCGGAGATGTACCGGTCAAGGGCGGGCTTCTGGATGGATACGCAAAACCCGCTCTGGACGGAGGTGCCCCGGCATCCGTAACGGGTCGGCCGCTTGTCGTCCTGCCCGGTCGTCTGCGCCCGATAAGAAGCGGCGAGCTTGCCGCCGCACACCCCGCAGGTACCGAGCCCGGTCATCATGTGCTTGACGCCGCCGGGGCGGGTAACGCTCCGCGCCGGATCGTTGAGCCGCTGCACGCAGGCGTAGAACTCCTGCCGCTGTCGGTCGGTCTTGAGGATCGCGGGCCACTCGGCATCGCCGATAACCACGCCGTGACGCACCCGCTTACCGAGATATCCGGGGTTGGTCACCATCGCGCGCAGCGTGTACGGCCACCAGTTCTTGCCGGTGTTGGTGACCAGCCCGCGCCGGTTGAACTCCCGGCACAACGCGGTCAGGGTCTCGCCCCCGGCGATGCGGCGGACCGCTTCCCGTACGATCTCCGCCTGATCCTCGCGGATCACGGAGCGCACAAACTCGCCAGTGCGCTGGTCGTACTCGCGGCCGTAGCCGTAGAGCTTGCGGCCGTTGGGCCGACCCTGCGCCGCGCTGGTCTTCTTGCCCCGCAGTACACGGTCACGGGTGATGCCCGACTCCCGCTCATCGAGCAGCGCGTCAAGGCCGGTGGTGAACCGGTCGTCGGTCCGTGACAGGTCGTACAAGCGGCCCTTGTAGCACCACTGCACGCCGTTGCCCTCGGCAATTTCACGCAGCCTGAGATACGCCTCAAGGTCGCGCTGTGCCCGCGACGACTCCCACGTCATCAGAACGTCGGCCCCGCCCGTGCGCAGGAACTCGACAAGGCGCGCGTAGTCCTTGCGTTCCTTGGTCGCGTACCGCGAGGCCGAGCGGTCGTTGTCCCCGTCGAAGATCTCGACGAGCTGCCAACCCCGGTGCGCGCACTCCCGTTTGCACTCGGCGACCTGGTCGGCGACGGACTTTCCCCGGCCGTGCGGGTCACTCGACACCCGCGCGTAGATCACCGCGCGCAGCGGACGGCCGGTCACGGGTCCGGCGGTCAGCGCGGTTTCCGTCGCGCGCTCAAGCAGTGCGGCGCTGGTCATCGGACACCCCCCGCCGTGCGTGCCCGGAGCACCAGTGACACGAGAGTCGCGACGGACAGTGCCGACCACGGGGCCGACTCGATCGGGCCGGCGGGTATTGCCGACCTTCTGTCGCCCGTGTCTGCGCGACCGATAGCCTTATGCATGGGTCCTCGCCCTTCGTAGCAGGGTTGGGGATCAAGGCCCCGTGCCGGTGTTGACGCACCGCGCGGGGCCGTTCTGTGTGCTGGTGTTCCTGACGAGAGTTGGTCGATGCGAACAATCCGTGACGACCCACCGGCAGGGATATTCATGCGCCGATGTCTCGGATGAATGTTCGTCGT
>NZ_JAJPWM010000049.1:0-16383 GCF_046549095.1 Streptomyces sp. x-80 | reverse complement strand
ACACGGCGAGGGCACTCGTTCGCGGGACAGGCCCGGCGAACCCGCCCCGCTTCCAGCACCACCCCACTACACTCCCCAAACCCAAGCCGTTGACCAGGCAAAACATCAAAGTCCGGCTGGAGTACTAATCGTCGGCGGCCGCCGCGGGGCGTCAGGCATGGGCATTGCTGTACTCCGGCTCGCCACTGTCGAGGACGCGGTGCAAGGACGCGGTGACGACGCCTGTGTTGCGGCCGATGCGCAGCACACGGCAGGGGAACTCCCCGCGGTGAACGAGGTCGTAGCCCTTCGCCCTTGAGAACCCGAAGGCCCGGGAAGCGTCCTCGACGCTGCCGGTTCCGCCCCAGGTGGCGCGGATGCGCGAAGGGCTGTACTGGGCGTCCATGTCCGTCACGTTGTTCTGGCTGTGCATGTGTGGCTCTTCGGATCCTTTCAAGACGGCTTCGGTCGCGGAAATATCCCCGAACTCTGTGACGTTCCCCTCCCCCTCCGTGATCACGGAGGGGGAGGGGTGGACCTGAAGCTGTTCAACACGAAAGACGGCGTGACTGAGGTCAAGCCGCGTCTGGCTGTGGTCGAGGCGGATGTGCAGGACCTCGTCGAGGCGCACATGGAGACGATGCTCGGCGTCACGTTCCTCGCGAGCGAGTACGTCATCGACTGTGTCGACGGCGGGCGGATCGACTCGCTGGGGCTCGACGAGAACGGGGCACCCGTGATCGTCGAGTACAAGCGCGGCACCGACGCCGGTGTGATCAACCAGGGCTTGTACTACATGGCCTGGTTGATGAACCACAAGGATGCCTTCCGGAGCCTGGTTCGCGATCGGCTCGGGGTTTCGGCCGCGTCCCAGATTCTGTGGAGCGCACCTCGGCTGATCTGCGTGGCCGGCGACTTCACCCGTTACGACGCACACGCCGTGCGCGAGCACCGGCGCTCGATCGACCTGGTTCGCTACCAATACTTCGGCAGCGACCACTTTGCCCTTGAGACCGTGGCCTCCGTCACCGGGCACTCGGCCGGGGCCAAGCGGATGCGCCGCCGCGCGGTCGGGGCGCCGTCGGCTCGGAATCAGGGCAGCACGGTGTCCGAGCTGGCCCAAGCGGTCGAGGAGGCCCTGCTCGGACTCGGGGGCGGCGTCACACGGGTGCAGCGCAAGCAGTACACGGCCTTCCAGAGGCTGCGGAACTTCGCCTGTGTCTGCCCGCCGCAGCAGACCAAGATCCTCGTCTCCCTCAAGGCTGACCCGAATGCGGTCGAGCTGATCCCCGGCTTCACCCGGGATGTGACGGGGCTCGGCCACCACGGCACGGGCGACCTGGAGCTGCAGCTGCGCAAGGAGCAGGACTTGGAGCGGGCTCGGGACCTGTTTCGCCTCAGCTACGCCGTGGCGTAGCTGCTCTTCTTCTGACCGTACGGCTGGGTGGACTGTGCAGTTGTGAGGTGGTGGCGTGGTGCTTCCTCTCGACGCGCGGACGTGGGATGGCGGTGGACTATGAATGATCCAATGGAGCCCCGGTTTCGCTCACCGGGGCTCCACGGTCAGATTGCCGCCCTAAGCCGTCTTGGCGATTTCTTGTGCGCTTTGGGTAGGCGGCCGGGTAGGAGGGGCTGCCGTGGTGATGAGGCCGTTGCGTGTGGAGTTGACGCCGATGCAGGAGGCCGAGCTCGGGCGGCGGCTGCGGGCGCGGGATCTGAGCGTGAACGAGCGGATGCGGCTCACGCGAGGCCTCACGACGGGATCAGACGGTGAGGACGAGCTTGCCCTGGAGGTGACCGCCGTCGAGCAGCCGGTGCGCGTCGACGACGCGCTCGAACGGGAACGTCTCCTGCACGTGGATCCGGAGCCTGCCCTGTTCGACGAGTTCGACGAGCCCTCTCAGGGCGACCGGATCGGGGTCGACCGCGATGCCGCTGAAGCGCATGCCGGCCGCTTCGTACTTGGCGGCGAGGGCCGAATCCCCCTCGGCGACCGCCGTCACCAGGTGACCGCCTGGGCGGAGTACTTCGAGCGACCGCTCGACGGTGTCGCCGCCGATCGTGTCGAGTACGACGTCGATGTCGCGGACCGCCTCGGTGAAGTCGACCGCCGTGTAGTCGATCACCTCGTCGGCGCCGAACTCCTCGACGAACTTCCGCTTGCTCCCGCTGGCGGTCGCGATCACGTGCGCGCCGAGCGCTTTCGCGATCTGGATCGCGACGTGGCCGACCCCGCCACCACCGCCGTGGACCAGGACGCGGTCGCCCTCGGTCACGCCGGCGAGAGCGGTGTCGACCTCGCGCGCCAGGCCCTGGTCGCGGCTCGGGAGGCGGCGAAGAAGAACGGCGCCACCAGCAGGAAGCCGAAGCGGCGCACCGGCACCGTCGTACGACGTGCCGACGGCCCCGACCCGGCGACAAGTGGCACCTGGACGAGGTTTTCATCAAGATCAACGGCGAGCAGAAGTACCTGTGGCGAGCCGTCGACCAGGACGGCAAGGTCCTGGACATCCTCGTCCTGACGCGCTGTCAGGCAACAGAACTCTGATAAGGGGTGCTGGCACAGATCCACCGGGCGCGCCCCCGCGTGCCGCTGACCTGCTCCGAGTGCGAGCACTGATTGAGGCTGGGCCACGTGCGCGGTCAACGATCGCGGTCGGCCGTGCGACCGAGGGCCGAGTGGCGGTCGACAACAGCCTCGACGATTCTCATAAGCCGCTCGCCCACGTGCTCGATGCTTCCGTTCTGGGCGCTCACCTGGGCCCCTTCGAGGGCGAAGGTGATCTCCGCGGCCGCCTGGTCCGGATCGGGCAGTCCGGCCCGGGCACACAGGTCAGTGATCCGGCGCGACTGGCCGGCCCGTCGTGAAATGGCGGTACAGCGCCATCTTGGTGGTCTCGGCCCGGCTGGCGATCGCCTGGACGCCCACTGACTTGATCCCCTCGCGGGAGAAAAGCTCCTCCGCCGCGTCGAGGATCCGCTCACGGGGTGGCGGCTTGGCCACCCTGCTCTGCCTGCTGAGTCTCTCTGTGCTCGCCATGCGGCCCCTCATCGGTCCGGTCGGGTCGTGCCGTTCCCAGCAGCATGTTACGTTACCCACAAGTCCCATGCGATACCGTTCGGTATCGCATGGGACTGGTGGGTAGCAACATCTCCCTTCAAGGACGGAAAATGAAGCTCTCCGAGTACGTGGCCTACGACGGTGTCGGCCTGGCCGACCTCGTCGCTCGTGGCGAAGTGACTCCGGCGGAACTCGCCTCGACCGCCCAGCGGGCGTCGGACGTGGTCAACCCGCAGATCAATGGCGTCGTCGAGACCTGGCCCGCACAGGACACGCCGGTTCCGGGCAGTACGCCACTGGCGGGGGTACCTTTCCTGATCAAGGACTTGGCCGTCGCGATGGCCGGCAAGCGGATGGAGCTGGGCAGCCGTCTCGCCACAGGCAATGTCGCAGGGGCCGACACATCCCTCATGACGCGCTTCCGCCGCGCCGGGCTGGTGACGCTCGGACGCACCGCGACCCCGGAGTTCGCGTACAGCACCACCACGGAAGGCACCCTGTACGGCGCTACCCGCAACCCCTGGGACCCGACCCGCACTCCCGGCGGCTCCAGCGGCGGCTCGGGAGCCGCCGTCGCCGCGGGCATCGTCCCGATCGCGCATGCCACTGACGCGGCCGGTTCCATCCGCGTCCCCGCCGCCAGCAACGGTCTGTTCGGACTGAAGCCGACCCGCGGCCGGGTGTCCATGGGCCCCGACGCGGACGAGGTCTTCAATGGTCTCGCCGTCCACGGCGCCCTCAGCCGCTCGGTACGCGACAGCGCCGCGCTGCTGGACCTCGTCCGGGGCCCCGAGATCGGCGACCCCTACTTCGCCCAGCAGCCGGAGCGGCCCTACACGCAGGAGGTCACCCGCAGCCCGGGCAGCCTGCGGATCGGCCTCCTTCTGCAGCCGTGGGGCGGCCGAGCTGTCGACGGCGCCATCGTCGACGCCACACTGCGCTCCGCACGGCTCGCCGAGTCCCTGGGGCACCAGGTGGAAGAGGTCCAGGTCGACCTCGGCGTCGGCTGGGAGGAATTCGTCCTAGCCAACGCCCGCCTCTGGAGCGCCAACCTGGTGACCTGGATCGACGGCTTCGCCGCAGCCTTCGAACGACCTGTCGACTCCACCACCGTCGAACCCGAGATGCTGGCCAGTTACGCCTACGGACAGCAGGTCAGCGGGGCCGGGTTCGTCCACGCGCTCGCAGTACGCAACAGCGTCGCGCGTGCGATCGGCCGGTACTTCGCCGACTATGACCTGCTGCTGACCCCGACCCTGCCTGAACTCCCCGTCCCCCTGGGCACGTATGCCAAGGGCGCCGAAGGCGCCGACGGCCTCGGCTGGCTCAGGCAGCTCTTCCACCGCTCTCCCTTCACCGCCGCGTTCAACGTCGCGGGCACCCCCGCCATGTCCGTCCCCCTGGAGACGGACCCCGCCACCGGACTCCCCATCGGCATCCAGTTCGCCGCGGGATACGGACACGAGGACATCCTCTTCCGCCTCGCCGGACAGCTGGAACAGGCCGCCCCCTGGGCGCAGCGCACCCCCACCGTGTGGGCGGGCAGCTGATCTTCACAGGGCCGGTCGCTCGTCAACCGACCAATCCAGCGAGCACCACGGCGGGACGACCGGCCAGGTCATGCTGCCCGGCCCAGTGCCGCGTCACGCAACGTTTGCCCTGTAGTGATGTGGCGCGCCGTCCGGAGGGTGCTGCGGACGGCGCGTCTGCGCCAAGCTATGCGGGTGGCAGAGCGGGTACGGGTCAGAGAGATCGACGACGACGAGGGGCAGCGGCTGCTGCGGATCGTCAGGCGGGGTAGCGGGTCGGTGGTTACCTGGCGGCGGGCCCAGATGGTGCTGCTGTCCGCGCAGAGCATGGCGTCGGCAAGATCGCGGAGGTGACGTTCACCAGCGCGGACCGGGTCCGGGACGTGATCCACAACTTCAACGCCGACGGCTTCGACTCCCTGTGCCCGAAGTACCGGGGCGGCCGACCGAAGACGTTCACGCTGCCCGAGCGGCGCGAGATCAAGAAGATCGCCAAGTCCAAGCCGGCCGAGCACGGCCTGCCCTTCTGGACCTGGAGCCTGGCCAAGCTGGCCCTGAGCTGCCGTCAGGCCGCGGACGGTCCGGTTTCATTGGATGCCCGCCGGGCCTGTCGTCATTCGTTCGTTTGCCGACATTCGCGACCCCTGCGAAGGAGCATGCGAAACCCTCGCGCCTGATTGACGCGCCTGTGGCGGCGGGGCCCTTCCCGGTGATCAGCCCGTCCCCTCAGGGGCTGGCTCCGGCAGTTCGGCTGCGACGGCGCGGACGGTGTCCCGGAGCCAGCGCTGCCCTAGATCGCCGTCGAGGCGCTGGTGCCAGGCCATCTGGTAGTGCAGTGGGCGGATCTCCTCGGGAGCGGGCAAGATCCGGATCCCGGCGTCCGGGCGTAGCTGCGCGAGCAGCCTCGCGGGCAGGGTGAGGATCAGTCGGGTGCCCGGGACGGAGTGAGCGGCCAGGGAGTGGTAGGGCACGGTCAGCCCGGCCCGGCGGCGTGCTCCGAGGCCCTCCAGGCGCCCCTCGATCGCGGTCTGGCGCTCGCCGGTGGTGCCGACGATCACGTGAGCGGCGCCCAGGTACTCCTCCAGGGCGATCTCCGGGCGCTCGGCCAGCGGGTGGTCCGCGGACAGGACGCACACAAACCGGTCGTCGAACAGGTGCTCCGTGCGCAGCGCGGTGACCGGCCCTGGCCCGGCATAGAACACCAGGTCGACGACGCCTCGGTCGAGGTCCTCGTAGATGGCGTCGTGCCACGTGCGGAAGTGCAGCGTGGAGCGCGGCGACTCCCGGAGGACGCGCTGGAAGACCGCGGGGGCGGCCACCTGGGCGTAGTCGGTCCCGGCGATCCGGAATGCCTCGGCGGCCACGGCGGGGTCGAACTCCTCGGGGGCGAACAGGCTCTCCAGCCGCGGCAGGACTGCTCGCAGTTGGCGCTGCACGCGCTCGGCCCGCGGGGTGAGCCGGTATCCGCCGGGCGTGCGCACCAGCAGTTCGTCGCCGAGCGTGTCGCGCAGCCGCTGCAGCGCCCGGCTCATCGCCGGTTGGCTCATCCTGGCGAGTTCGGCGGCGTGCGAGACGTGCCGTTCCTCCAGCAGTGCGGCCAACGGCGCCAGCAGGTTGAGGTCGACCCGTTCAATATGCACCATACGCATAACGTAAGTGAATTTCATGCATTGGACAAATAATTGTGCGGGGCGGAGGGTTGATCACGTCGCCGGGCGCATCGCCCGCGAACAGCCTCATCACGACGGGCATCCGTCCGGATGCCGGATCGGAGCAGTCATGAACGGCGCGATAGTGGAGAACGGATCCGGCCGGCCGAGGGTGGCCGTGGTGACCGGCGGTTCGGGTGGCATCGGCGGCGCGGTCGCGCGCCGGCTGGCCGCGGACGGTACGGCCGTCGTAGTCCACTACGCGGGCAGTGCGGCGAAGGCCGAGGCGATCGTCGAGTCGATCACCGCGGCCGGGGGCACGGCAGTGGCCCACTCCGGCGACATCGCCGAGCCGGCGGAGATGGCGGAGCTCTTCGACGCCGCGGAGGCGCGTTTCGGCGGCATCGACGTCGTCGTCAACACCGCAGGGATCATGCTGCTCGCCCCGCTCGCCGAGATGGAGCTGGACGACTTCGACCGGATGCACCGGGTCAACGTCCGGGGGACCTTCGTTGTCTCCCGGCTCGCCGCCCGCCGACTGCGTCCCGGCGGCTCCCTGATCAACTTCTCCACCTCGGTTACCCGGCTCCAGCAGCCCGGCTACAGCGGCTACGCGGCGACCAAGGGCGCGGTCGAGGCCATGACCCTGATCCTGGCCCGCGAGCTGCGCGGCCGGGACGTCACCGTCAACGCGGTGGCCCCCGGGCCGACCGCGACGCCGCTGTTTATCGAGGGCAAGAGCGAGGAGCTGATCGCCAAGATCGCCGCCGCCGCACCCCTGGAGCGGCTCGGCACGCCTAAGGACATCGCCGAGGCGGTGGCCTTCCTGGCCGGGCCCGGCGGCCGCTGGGTCAACGGCCAGGTGCTGTTCAGTAACGGCGGTATCGCCTGACCGCCAATCCCCGCCTCCACCCCACCGATCGGAGAACCATCATGTCAACCGTCCTCATCACCGGTGCCGGCACCGGCATCGGCAACCTGACCGCGCGGGCGCTCGCCCGGGCCGGCCACCGCGTCTACGCCTCGATGCGCGCCTCCGGCACCCGCAACGCCACCCGCGCCGAGGAACTGCACCGCCTGGCCGCGGAGGAGCACCTCGACCTGCACGTGGTCGAACTCGACGTCGCCTCGCAGGAGTCCGCCGACCACGCGGTGGCGGCCGTGCTCAAGGACGCGGGGACGCTCGACGTCGTCATCCACAACGCCGGACACCTGGTCACCGGCTACGTCGAGGCGTTCACCGCCGAGGAGATCGCCCACCTGATCGACGCCAACACCCTCGGCGTCCAGCGGCTCAACCGGGCTGCACTCCCGCACCTGCGCACCCAAGGCCACGGCACCCTCCTCTACGTGGGCAGCACCATCCCGGTGACCACCCCGCCCTTCCTCGGCCCGTACGTGGTCTCCAAGGCGGCCATGGACGCTCTGGCTCTGGTGACCTCCTACGACGTGGCCCCGCTCGGCATCGAGACCGTGATCGTCATGCCGGGGGCATTCACCCAGGGCACCGACCACTTCCCCAAGGCGGCACGGCCCGCGGACACCACCGGTGTCGCCGCCGGATACCGGGCCCTGGACCCGCTGGCCGCCCGTAACGAGGCAGCCACCGAAGGCCTGTTCACCCCGGGCACGCAGGCCGACCCGGTGGTGGTCGCCCAGGAGATCACCAGGATCCTGGCCCTGCCCTTCGGCGAGCGCCCCTTCCGCAGCGTGGTGGACCTGACCAACTCCGTGGTCGAACAGGCCAACTCCGCGGTACTGGAGGCCCGTACGGACTTCGTGCGGCGCATGGGCTTCGAGAAAGTCCTGCACGTTGCCCGGGCGTAGGCCACCCCGCATCCCTCCATTCACCAACCACCTCCCCGTGCAAGGAATCAACGAGATGACCCGCAGTCAGCTGAACGCCGTCTCCGACCTGCTGCAGAACTCTCCGCTGGACCTGGGCGGCGACGTCGAGAAGATGCGCCATGTCTTCGACGAAATGCTGGGCTCCGCGCCGCTGCCCGACGACGTCCGCACCCGGTCCATCGAGCTGGGTTCGGTGCCCGCCGTCGAGGTGCGTGCCGGCGCCGCCGCGCCGACGGGCGTCACCGTGCTGTACTTCCACGGCGGTGCCTACGCGATCGGCTCCGCCGCTGCCAGTGTCGGCCTGGTTTCCGAGATCGCCCGGCGCACCGCGGCCACCGCCCTCTCCGTCGACTACCGGCTCGCCCCCCAGCATCCCTTCCCGGCCGCCGTCGACGACGCCCTCACCGCCTACCGGGCACTGCTGGACCGGGGCGCCCGGGCCGACTCGGTCGCGGTCACAGGAGAGTCGGCCGGCGGCGGCCTCGCCCTCGCCCTACTGCTAGCGATCCGGGACGCGGGGCTGCCGCAGCCCTCGTCCGCGACGGTTCTGTCCCCGTGGACGGACCTCACCCAGTCCGGCGCCACCATGGCGAGCCGGGCGGAGGCGGATCCGGCGCTCACTCCCGAGGCCCTCAAGATCCGGGCCGCCGACTACCTCGCCGGGGCGGATCCGCGCACCGCGCTGGCCAGCCCGCTGTTCGCCGATCTGCGCGGACTGCCGTCGCTGCTGATCCAGGCCGGCGGTCGGGAGATCCTGCTCGATGACGCCCTGCGGCTGGCCGCGCGGGCCGCCCGCGCCGACGTCCCGGTCACCCTGCAGACCTTCCCCGGAGCACCGCACGTCTTCCAGGGCTTCGCCCCACTCGTCGACGAGGCCACGCGCGCCCTCGACCACGTCGCCGCCTTTATCAACAGCCATGCCCAGTCGGAGGGCTGACTTCGTGAAAGCCGTACGCTTCCACCGCTACGGAGACATCGACGTGCTCGGCGTCGAGGACGTCGAACCGCGTCCGCTCGGCCCCAAGGACGTCCTGGTCCGGGTATGGGCCGCCGGCATCAACCCGGGCGAGGCCAAGATCCGCACCGGGGCCCTGCACGAGCACTTCCCGGCGACGTTCCCGTCCGGGCAGGGCAGCGACCTGGCCGGCACCGTCGCCGCGACCGGGGCCGCGGTGGCCGGTTGGACACCGGGGGACCCGGTCCTTGGCTGGTCCTGGGAGCGGTCCAGCCACGCCGAGTACGTCGCCGTTCCGGCGGACCAGCTCGTCCGCAAACCCCAGAAGCTCCCCTGGGCCGCCGCAGGCGCCCTCTACGTCGCGGGCAGCACCGCCTGGGCTGCCGTCGCCGCAGTCGCCCCGCGGGCCGGGGAGACGGTCGTGGTCAGCGGGGCCACCGGTGGGGTCGGCAGCTTCGCCGTCCAACTCCTGCGCCTGCGCAGGGCGCGCGTGGTGGCGGTCGCCTCCGCGCGGCACCAGGACTGGCTGGAGTCCCAGGGCGCCGCCCTCTTCGGCTACGGGGGTGGGGTCGCCGAACGTCTCCGCCGGGCCATCCAAAGCGACGGCGGCGGCACGGCGCACGCCTTCCTCGACTTCCACGGCGGCGACTACCCGCGCATCGCACTCTCCCTGGGAGTACCGCCCAGCCGGGTCAACACGCTCGACTACGGCGCCGCCGCGGCGCTCGGCACCCGGTCGCAGGGCAGTGCCGAGGGCACCGACCGGGCGGTACTGGCCGAACTGGCCGGGCTGGCGGCCTCCGGCAGGATCGAGGTGCCGATCAGCCGGACCTACCCGTTGGCCAAGGTCCGGGCGGCCTTCGCCCACCTGGAACACGACCACCCGTTGGGCAAGGTTGTCCTCCTCCCGAACGTCACCCCAGGCAGCATCAAGGCCGGGGACGCCCGGGCCGTGGCCGGGTGACGTCGACTCAGGCCGGACGAAGTCGCTCGGGAGCACCCAGCGAAGAGCCCGTTGCCCTTCCGGCGGCGGCCCCGGCAGCTTCCCCGAGCGAGCGGGCCCCCTACGACCGGATGGTGGCCTGGTGCACCCCGCCGCTGCTGCCCACCGCGTGGGTGGACCAGGTCGTCGACGTAGGCGCGTTCGGCGCGGTACAGGCACCGGCCCGCCCCTGACACCGATGTCAAGTTCACCACCTCGTACAAGCTGTATGTATCGGCTCCCGGAGCCCAGATAGTGGATCCGTCTGCCGACTGGGATTTCCCGGTCGAGATCCGCTGCGACGATGCCGTCCGTGACGTGACGGGCAAGCCAGATGCCGAGCCCGACCCTGGATGTGTCATTCCTAGCATCATGCCCGTGGCCGAGATGAGCACGCTTCCCTATGTAAGAGGCGACGACAACTCCGGCCAGGGAGCTGCTGCAGCCGCTTACTGGTGGGCCCAGCAAAACCTCTACGACGCTAGGGATAGCAGGGCCGCTTGAGGGCTGTTCGTACTGAGCAGTGGAGTGCCGTCCTCCGATGGGAGGGCGGCACTCCACTGCGCTCAGGGAGGGCGGCGGGGCGGCTGCGACTCGCGGACATCCGTTCACGGCCAGCCGGCCTGACAGTTACCGCCCCGATCCGAGACGGCCATCGCCGTCTACGCAGGCACCGCTAGCAGATGATCTTGATGCTCTGCCAGCCGAAGCCCGTTCCCTGCTCGGCGTTGGCATCGCTCCGCAAGGTGAAGACGGCCGGGCCACCAGGGTGGTCGTACATGTTCCCGGCCTGCCCCGTCCCGTACCACTTGTAGGAGCCATGGAAGATGATGTTGTAGTACGTATTGCACCCATCGACGACCTGCTGCTTGCCCGTGAAGTTCGGACCTTCATAGGCGACGAACGACGAGGCGAACGCCGCCCCCGTACCGAGTCCGAGCGCTGCGGCCGCGGTGGCTGCAACGACGGCAAGTCGGTGTTTCACGTGCCCTCCTGGCTGCCGGAAGAGTCGATGACGCGGTCATGCAACCACGGGGTCGACGGGCTTACTGATCATTTCAGAATGCGGTGCGTAGTCGTCTCAAGCAGATGATGGAGCAGGCGAGTTCGAGGAGGCCCTGGTGGAGGTCCGCGCGTATCTCGTAGCGGATGCGCAGACGCTTGAACTGGTGCAACCACGCGAACGTGCGCTCTGCCACCCAACGGGTCTTGCCCAGTCCGGAGCCGTGAGGGGCGCCTCGACGGGCAATCTTGGGAGTGATGCCGCGCTTGCGGATCAGCCGGCGGTACTTGTCGAAGTCGTAGCCACGGTCCGCGAACAGCCGTCGGGGCCGGTGCAGTGGACGGCCTCGGAGTCCTCTGATCCGGGGGACGGCATCGAGCAGGGGCATCAGCTGGGTGACATCGTGCCGGTTGCCACCGGTCAGCGTCACGGCGAGCGGAGTGCCATGCCGGTCGACGATCACATGGTGCTTGGAGCCGGGACGCGCGCGGTCGACCGGCGAAGGGCCGGTGTGAGCCCCCCTTTGAGGGCTCGGACGTGGGAGCCGTCGATCGAGCAGTCGTCCATCTCAAGGAGCCCGGCTCTGCGGAGCTCGACCAGCAGAGCCTCGTGGAGGCGAGGCCACACTCCGGCCTCGGTCCAGTCCCGCAGCCGCCGCCAGCAGGTCACTCCACTGCAACCGATCCGCTCAGCAGGTACGTCCGCCCAGGTCACACCCTTGCGCAGCACGTACACGATGCCCGCCAGCGCAACCCGGTCATCCACCGGCTTCCGGCCAGGGAAACGACGCCGCCGCGGCGACCGGGCCGGGAGCGGCGGAGCTATCCGCCCCCAGAGCTCATCGGGTACAAGATCGTCAGCCATTCGGCAGGCCCTGCCCGATGCCACCGCTCAGTTCCCAGCCGCCACACCGAACTCATTCTGAAATGATCAGTAAGGAACGCAGCTTGTTCTGCATTGTCATCTGCTTTCTCCTGACGTAGTGCTGATCGCGAAACACTGAAGGGAACCCCGACCACCCGGAGATGATCTGCGTGGTCGCCTTTCTTCCATCTAATTGGTGAGAGCGTGAAATTTTCCAGAGGAGAGGCGTGTGACGCTTGTCATAGGCGGTATTCAATGATGGGTGAAGGGATTCTCCACCAATTTTCGAGTCATGCTCGGGCCAGTGGGTTCCGGCGTTGGTCGACGACTGTTTTCCCTCGTTTTTTGCGCCCTTCGAGGTGGGGTTGAGGCCCCCAGGGGCCGGATTTCCCGCGCCCGGGACGGGGTGCGGACATTCGGAAAATACGAGGTCGGGTGGTTTTTTCGATCGCGTGCCGGGTTCCCCGGGACAAGTGTCCCGGGGAGAAGGAAGTTAATTGTCCCGGGAAAATCAGGGCTGATGCCACTGTCGGAAAATGCGACGACTGCCTAGCGTGTCGGTATGTCACAGATGGGTATGGGGCACGCGGTGCGGTTTTCTGGAGTGTCCAAGAGTTTTGACCGGGTGAAAGCGGTCGGCGGGTTGGACCTATCGATCGGTCGTGGGCGAATGACGGCGCTGCTCGGCCCGAACGGGGCGGGGAAATCCACGTCGATCGATATGCTCCTGGGCCTGCTCTCCCAGGATGCCGGGCAGATCGAAGTACTGGGCGGCACGCCGGTCGCGGCCGTACGAGCCGGCCGGGTAGGGGCCATGCGGCAGGACGGCGCTTTCCCCGCCAGTGCCAAGGTCCGAGAGGTCCTGGAGCTCGGCCGCCGCCTCTACCCCCGGCCCGCGCCCTTGGACGAGCTGGTCGACATGGCCGATCTCGGCAGTCTGCTGACCCGCCGGGTGGACAAGCTGTCGGGCGGCCAGCTGCAGCGAGTGCGTTTTGCCTTCGCGGCCGCGGGAGCGCCCGACCTGCTCGTGCTCGACGAGCCGACGGTCGCGATGGACGTCGAGGCACGGATCCGGTTCTGGGACGGCATCAGGAGCTTTGCCGAGCAGGACCGCACCGTGCTGTTCTCCACGCATTACCTGGAAGAGGCCGACGAGGCGGCCGACCGGATCACCGTGCTGGCCAAGGGCAAGGTCCTGGTCGAGGGGACCGGTGAGGAGATCAAACGGACCGTCGGCAGACGTTCGGTCAGCTTCCGCTCCGATGGCCCGGTACCAACGGGACTGGAGCTGCTGCCCGGTGTATGCGGTGTGGAGCGGCACCATGACCGGATCCGTCTGCAGACCACGGACTCCGATGCCACCATCAACGCCCTGCTGTCCGGCGATTTCACGGTCAGGGACCTCGAATCGTCCGGTGGCAGCCTGGAGGAGGCGTTCCGTGCACTGACCAGCGCCGCACAAGAGGAGAAGAAGAACTGATGCTGACGCACCATTACGTCTCCTTCGAACTCGTGCGGCTCCGCCGTGACCCGAGATTCGTGGTGCTCACGGTGGCCGTCCCGGCACTGCTGTACCTGATGGTCTCCACGGCCGGGAATGCGGCACCCTCGGGAGCCAGGGCCGGCTCGGGCGCCGGGATCATGACCGGGATGGCCTGCTACGGCGTGCTGATGGTGACCATCACCAACGGCGTCAATATCGCGCTCGACCGGAGCATCGGCTGGATGGCCCAGCTGCGCACCACTCCGCTGCGTGCGCCCCAGGTACTCGTCGGCAAGGCCGTCAGTGGCCTGCTCCTGTCCCTGCTCTCCCTCATCGCCATCTTCCTGATCGGCGGACTGTCGCAGGGCGTCGAGCTGAGCGGCGTTCAGTGGCTGGAGATGGGCGCGATCATCTGGCTGGGAAGCCTGCCGTTCGCCCTGCTGGGCATGGCCCTGGGATTCCTCACCTCGCCCGCCGCCGGCGGTCCCGCCGTGATGGCTGCCGTGATCGGCATGTCGGCGCTGGGCGGGCTGTGGATACCGGTCCGGCTGTTCCCGGACACCCTCCAGCACATTTCCAGGGCGTTGCCGACCAGCCGCTGGGTCCATCTGAGCCAGGCACTGTTGGACGGCGGAGCGTCCTCGCTGTCGGACCTTCTGGTACTGGGGGGCTGGACGCTGGGCTTCGCCCTGTTGGCAGGGTTCGCCATCCGCCGGGACGCCACGCGCTGAGCCCCGGCGAGCGGGGCCTGGACAAGTACCGTGACCGGTGGTCGGCACGAGCCCGTGCCGACCACCGGCGTGCGGCGTGATGTCCGGCAGCGTGCCTGTCGGCCCGGCCCGACGGCAGTCCTGCCCCTGAAGGCCGAGGCCAGAGTGAGGAGCGCACGGCGTGCCCTGGACCAGGAGCACGGAAGGGGGAGGCCGATGAGCCGGAAGTCCGGCACGCGCGCGGAAGGGGCGGGCGGACTCGGCTTACCCGCCTCCACCCGGGGCGCGGCGGTGGGCGCCACCGCCGCCGTCGTTCCCCTTTTCGGCCTGATTCCCTCGCTCTCCGCGTCGAACAGCCCGCTCACCACGCTCCTCGTGGCTGCCTTCGCCCTGGTTGTCTTCGTGGCCTCGCAGGTGACCGTCTCGTGGTCCTATCACTCCGCTCGGCTCGACGACCGGTTCCGGTTGGCGCTGCCGGTACCGCTCGCGGCGCTTTCCGTGGCCCTCCCGCTGTGGCTCGGCAAGGACTGGACGATCCTGCTGACGTATCTGGCGGCCACCTGCGCGGTCGCCGTGCCTCCCAGGCTGACCCTGCCGGCGCTCGCGACGTCGGTCTCGCTGACCGTTTTCGTGGCCGAGCACGTCGACGGGGTGGACACGACCGGGCCAGTGGTGATGACCGCGGCGGTCGGCCTCTCTATGACCACCTACCGCCGGATTCTCGATCTCAACACCGAGTTGCGGCGCACCCGCCGCGAACTGGCGCGTGCCGCGGTGACCGAGGAGCGGCTGCGCTTTGCCCGGGACATGCACGACACGCTGGGCCACGACCTGCTCCAGCTCACCCTGCGCACGGAGGTGACGAGGAGGCTGTACCGGGCCGGCGGGATGGATGTGGAGGCGGAGCTCCAGCAGATCGAGGACATGGGCCGTCAGTGTCTGGAACGGGTGCGAGAAGCGGTCACCGGGTACCGGCGGCTCAGCCTGGCCTCGGTCATCGAGGAGGCTCGGCGCACGCTGGACGACGCCGGTGTGTCGGTAACGGTGGACGTCGCGACGGACGAACTGCCCCAGCAAGTGGAAACGGCACTGAGCTGGGTCGTCCGCGAGGCGCTGACGAACGTCGTCCGGCACGCCCGGGCGGCCAACTGCCGGGTCGCACTGTCCACGGAGGGGGGCTGCGCCGTCCTGGAGGTGCTCGACGACGGCAGGGGGCCCGTTCGGCGTACGCTTTCGGGACCGGGCGGGAACGGGCTGGCCGGTCTCACCGAACGGGTCACCGCACTCGACGGCTCCCTCCGGACGAGCGCCGCGCCGGGCGGCGGCTTCCGCCTTCTGGTCGCTGTCCCACTCACGGAATCCGAAGCCTCCACGGGCTCCCTGGCCAACTCCCTTACGGAAGGCGCGACATGATCCGGGTACTGCTGGCGGAGGACCAGGCCATGGTGCGCGGTGCCATCGCGACCTTGCTGGGGCTGGAGCCGGACATTGAGGTGGTCGGCCAGGCCAGTGACGGTCCCGGCGCGGTGTCCACCGCCCTGGATCTGCGTCCCGACCTGTGCCTGCTGGACATAGAGATGCCCGGCGGCAGCGGGCTGGACGCCGCGGAGGCCTTGCATGCGCAGCTGCCCGGGACAAAGATTCTGATCTTCACCGTTTTTGACCGGCCCGGTCATTTGCGGCGTGCGATCGCGGCCGGGGCCAATGGCTTCATCGGGAAGAACCGGCCGGTGGACGAACTCGCGGTGGCGATCCGCCAGGTGATGGCCGGGGAGACCGTGATGGAGCCCGCGCTGGCCGCGACCGCGCTGCGGGCCGTACCCAACCCGCTGACCCCCAGGGAACGGGAGGTTTTGGCCGCCGCGCTCGACGGTGCGCCGATCCCGGCCATCGCGACGCGGGTGAGCCTTTCCGAGAAGACGGTGCGCAACTACCTCTCCGCGGCGATCCGGAAGACGGACTGTGCCAACCGCTTCGAGGCGGCCCGTACGGCCCATGACAACGGTTGGCTGTAGGGCTGACAGACACGGACCCTCAGGGTCGTGGCCGTCGTGGTCTCAGCGGTGTGTGGGCAGGCTCCCCGCGGTGACGGTCCCACCGTCCTCCGCGGGGGCGTCATCGTAGGCGTCGTTGCTGACCAGAAACGGCTCCAGCCAGTCGGGCCGGACGGCGGCGGCTAACTGATCATTTCAGGGGCGCCCGCGCCTATACCTCCGGCAGCCACATTGTGATCGGTGACGGCGGCGCGGACCGCCACACCCTCGCGCACGAGCTGACCCACGTCATTCAGCAGCGCCAAGGCCCGGTGGCGGGCGCCGAC
>NZ_JAJPWM010000048.1:0-16477 GCF_046549095.1 Streptomyces sp. x-80 | reverse complement strand
GCCCATCAGCCGGACCGCCGGGAGCGACTACCGGATCGTCTTCGACCAGCCGCCCGAACCACTCGCGGACATCCCGCAGCAGCTCACCTTCGAGGACTTCGCGTAACCAAGGTCCCGAGACACCACACCTAGGGCCCCTCCCGGCAGGCTTTGCCCCGTCGCGCCGCCCAGCACGCACGCTCGCCGCGTTGGCCAAAAGCCCTTGGTAGCTCCGCTACAAGGGCCTCCGGCCGCCCTGCGATCGCACGCACCGGACGACGCTCCTCACGGGGCAGACATCGCCGGTCACGGCACTAGGTACGGCGGCGGGCGACCGTGACGATCTCCCGGCTCGTGCCGGTGACGGGCCCGCGGTGCCAATCGCCGTACCGGGCCTCGGTCTCGAAGCCCGCGGCGGCGAGGAGCACGTCGAGCGTCGCGACGTCGAGGAAGCGCAGGCTCGTGCGGTCGACGCGGAGGACGGTGCCGTCCGGCTCGGCCGTCGTCCCGGTGAAGGTGACCACGTCGGCCACGACGGACTCGACCTCGTGCCAGACGCGCAGCGGGCGGCCGGCCGCGTCGCGGATGTCGGCGGCGTGCAACGGGTGCCACTCCGTCCAGGCACGCGCCTGCGGGTGGCGCGTCTCGAAGACGAAACGGCCGTCGTCGCGCAGCGCCGCGCGGATCGCCGCGAGCGGGGCCCGCGGCTCGTCGTCCGTGACGAGGTACTGGAACGCATGGCCGGTCATCGTCGCGAGGTCGAACTCGGCCTGCCACTCCGCGTCCGCCGCGGTGCCCTCGACCCACTCGACATCGGCACGGCGCCGGGCCCTGGCGAGCGCGGCGCGGTCCGGGTCGAGGCCGACGAGACGTCCGGTGTGGCCGTGCGCACGCGCATGGTGCAACATCGCGCCGGTGCCGCAGCCGACGTCGAGGACCGAGCCCGCGGCCATGACCAGTTCGTCGTAGAAGCGGTCCCCGGGCCGGGCCCCGGGGCGCCAGGGATTCAGCACGTCGTACAGGGCGGCGGCATCGTCTTCGGAGAACGCCGCGCCAGTATCGCGGCGCCACCGGCAGACACCAACCGGCCGGGTATGGGGAAGGCGGCCATACCGCCGGCGGTGTTGCTGTGGGGGGCGGTCGGTCCAAGATCCGTCGGCCGATGAGGTGACCGTCCATGCGGTGGCGGTCATGAGGTGGCGGTCCATGCCGTGGCCGTCCACGAGGTGGCCGTCCATGAGGTGGCTGATGGCCGGCGATGCGCGTGCCGAGCCCTGGGTACGGCGTTCGGTGCGGGCGGTGGCACGGTCCGCCGGGGCTCGCGGGAGCTGTCCCCCGCGGCCATTCCGGTGATCGGCGGGCGGTAGCCGGAAGCCCGGCCTGATCCTGCCGTCCCGTTCGCGTAATTCGCCCAATAATGGGGCATTCTGGCACGGCTCAGCCGCGTCCGGGCCCGCCCCGAGAACGCGCCGCCGACGCCCCGTGCCTCAGCCTCACCGGAACGAGGGGTGCATGCCGTATGGAGATGCCCACGGCCGCCGCGGCCGCCGCGCCCAAGGATCCGGGGCTCAGACGGGACATCGGGCTGATCGGCCTCATCTGGGCCTCCGGGGGATCCATCATCGGGTCCGGGTGGCTGTTCAGCGCGCTGCTCGCCGCGCAGGCGGCCGGCACGGCGGCGCTCGTCTCCTGGGGGATCGGGGCGCTCGCCATCATCGTGCTGGCCTTCGTCCACGCCGAGCTGGGGGCCATGTACCCGGTCGCGGGCGGCACCGCGCGCTTCCCGCACTACGCGTTCGGCAGCGCCGCCGGTGCGTCCTTCGGCTGGTTCTCCTGGTTGCAGGCGGTCACCGTGGCGCCGATCGAGGTCATGGCGTCGCTGAACTACCTCAGCATCCACGCCCCCTGGGTACAGACCGGCAAGAACCACCTGACGGCCGGTGGATACGCCCTGGCCGTCGCCTTCATGGCGTTCTTCGTCGTCGTCAACTTCTTCGGCATCCGATGGCTCGCGCACACCAACAGCGTGGCGACATGGTGGAAGGTGGCCGTCCCGCTCATCACCGTCATCGCCCTCGCGGCGACCGCCTTCCACGGCGGCAACTTCGGCCACCAGGGGTTCGCCCCGTTCGGCGCCAAGGGCGTGCTCTCCGCCATCAGCACCAGCGGCATCATCTTCGCGCTGCTCGGCTTCGAACAGGCCGACCAACTGGCAGGCGAGAGCCGCGATCCGGCCCGGGACCTGCCGCGCGCGGTCATCGGCTCGATCCTCATCGGCGTCCTCGTCTACGTGGCCCTCCAGGTGGTCTTCATCGCGGCCCTGCCGCAGAGCGCGTTCGCGCACGGCTGGGCCAGTCTCACCTTCCCCGGCAAGACGGGCCCGTTCGCCGGACTCGCCACCTCGGTCGGCCTCGGCTGGCTCGCCGCTCTCGTGTACATCGACGCGGTCGTCTCACCGTCCGGTACGGGCCTGATCTACACCACCGCCACCTCACGGGTCTCGTACGGGCTGTCCCGCAACGGCTATGTGCCCGCGGTCTTCGAGCGCACCACCGCGCGCGGGGTCCCCTGGGTCGGCCTGCTCTTCGCCTTCGTCATCGGGCTCGTCGTGTTCCTGCCGTTCCCCACCTGGCAGAAGCTGGTCGGCTTCGTCACGTCCGCGAGCGTGCTGATGTACGCGGGGGCGCCGCTGGCCTTCGGGTGCCTGCGCAGACAGGATCCGGACCGGCCCCGCCCGTACCGTCTGCCCGGCGGCATGTTCTGGGCGCCGGTGGCCTTCATCGTGGCGAACCTGATCATCTACTGGGCGGGCTGGGACACCCTGTGGCGGCTCGGCGTGGCGATCGCGCTCGGCTATCTGCTGCTGGGCGGCTCGGTGCTGCTGGGTCTCAACCCGCGCACCCCGCACATGGACTGGCGGTCCGCGCAGTGGCTGCCGGTGTATCTCGCGGGTATGGGCGTGCTCTCCTGGCAGGGCGGATTCTGTAGTACGGGCCCGGCCTCATCGGCGTCCTGCGGGGCGACCGACGCCATTCCGCTGTGGTGGGACATCGCGCTCATCGCCGCCTTCAGCCTGGTGATCTACTTCTGGGCGCAGTCCGTCCGGCTCCCGGACGCGGAGACCCGCGAGTACATCGGCTCCGTCGAGGTGATCCCCGGCGGGTGACGACCGGTTGACGTAACGGCTGCTGACCGGCACCGCCGTCGAGCGCCTGATGCTTCGGCGGGCGGCGGCGGTGGCGGCTTCGGCAGCGGCTTTCGCGGCGGCACCGGCATCGACGGCTCCCGCCCGCCGCCTCGCCGACCGGGCGGGAGCCTCACAAAAAATGAGGCTCAGCACCGGAAGAATGCGCTTTCGTCATCTCGCACCCGGCCGCAGGATGGCGGCGAGCCTGCTTACGGGAGGAACTGTGTCGTCCGTCATCGCAACGGGTCTGCTGCCCCGCACCGCCGAGACCCGCCCAGGAGGACTGGCCGTCGGCGGGGTGCTGCTCACCGAACTGGCGCGGCGTTTCGGGACGCCGCTGTTCGTGTACGACGAGGAGCATCTGCGGCAGCGCTGCCGGGAGGCGGTCGCCGCCTTCGGCCCGGACAATGTCGCGTACGCGTCCAAGGCGTTCCTGTGCACGGCGATGGCCCGGCTCGCCCACGAGGAGGGGCTGCTGCTCGACGTCGCCTCCGGCGGCGAACTCCGGGTCGCCCGGCACGCGGGGGTGCCGGCCGACCGGATCGTGCTGCACGGCAACAACAAGGACGAGGCGGAGCTGCGTACCGCGATCACCGCCGGGGTGCGGTACGTGGTGGTCGACAGCTTCGACGAGATGGACCGGATCGAGCGTCTGCACGCCGCGGAGGGCCTGCCGCCGGCCCGGGTCCAGCTGCGGGTGGCGCCGGGGGTCGCCGCCGGTGCCCACGAGGCGATCCGGACCGGCGGCAACGACTCGAAGTTCGGCTTCGGCCTCGCGGGCGGCGTGGCCGCGGCCGCGGTGCGGCGAGCCGCCGCCTCCCCGGCGATGGTCCTGGAGGGCGTCCACGCGCACGTCGGCTCCCAGGTGCTGGACGCGGCGGAGCTCGCGGCGGGTGCCGCGGCCGTCGCGCGGTTCGCGGCGGAGGTGGGGGCCCGCCGGCTCACCGTCGGCGGTGGGCTCGGTGTCGCGTACGAGGCGGGGCAGCGCGCACCGTCGTTCGCCGACTGGGCGGCCCGGGTACGGGAGGCGGTGCGTGGTGCGGGCTGGGGCGGTGCGGTGACCGTCGAGCCCGGCCGTTCGATCGCGGCACAGGCGGGGCTGACCCTGTACCGGGTGGGGACGATCAAGCGGATCGAGGGCGTGCGGACGTATGTCAGCGTCGACGGCGGGATGAGTGACAACCTGCGCCCCGCCCTGTACGGCAGCCGCTACGAGGTGTTCCTGCCGCGCTGCCCCGATGCGCCGCGGCCACTGCGGGCGCGGCTGGTCGGCAAGCACTGCGAGAGCGGCGATGTGATCGTCGACGATGCCGCGCTCCCCGCCGGTCTGCGGGTGTCGGACGTGCTGGCCACACCGGTCACCGGTGCCTACGGGTACGCCATGGCCTCCAACTACAACAAGCTGCCGCGCCCCGCCGTGGTCTTCGTCCGCGAGGGCCGGGCCCGCACCGTGGTGCGCCGCGAGACCGACGAGGATCTGCTGCGGCTGGACGTGGCCGGGCCGGCGGAGCTCGCGGCGGCGCCCGGCCCGGTCCGGCCGGCCGGTGCGGACACCGGAGCGCCACGGTGAGGGCACGCCCTAACCTGTCCCGATGCTGAACAGTGCCCGTCTGCTCGTCCTGCTGGAGATCGCCCGCCGGGGCACCATCGTGGCCGCGGCCCAGGCGCTGCATCTGAGTCCGTCGGCGATCTCGCACCAACTGGCGCGGCTGGAGCGGGAGCTCGGGGTGGCGCTGGTGGAGCGGGCGCCGCAGAGCCTGCGGCTGACGGCCGCGGGCGTGCGGCTGGCCGAGCACGCGCAGGCCGTCGCGGACCTGATGGCCGTCGCGCAGGACGATCTGCGGGCACACTCCGAGGGCGAGGCGGGGGTGCTGCGGGTCGGCTTCTTCGCCTCCGCGGGCCTGGAGCTGCTGCCGCGGGCGCTGTCGGTCTTCGCGGCGAAACGGCCGCAGGTCGAGCTGGAGCTGATCATGGGCCAGCCGCACGAGCTGATACCCGATCTGGAGGCGGGCCGGCTGGATGCCGCGGTGGTCTTCGAACATCCGCTGG
Organism: Streptomyces sp. x-80; assembly: GCF_046549095.1. Taxonomy (NCBI): domain Bacteria; kingdom Bacillati; phylum Actinomycetota; class Actinomycetes; order Kitasatosporales; family Streptomycetaceae; genus Streptomyces; species Streptomyces sp. x-80. Next base: position 11,262 of record NZ_JAJPWM010000048.1, on the reverse strand, counting down.
ATCCGTGGTGTCGGCAGGCGGCCGTGGCGGTGCAGATGTTCTTCGACGAACCGCAGTTGGTGGTGGTGCCGCTGCGGCACCGGCTCGGCCGGCGTGCGACGGTGCGGCTGGCCGCGCTGGAGGGCGAGAGCTGGATCGGTACGCACGGCGGTCACACCGGTGAGCCGGTGCTGGAGCGCGCGTGCGCGGCCGAGGGCTTCCGTCCCCGGGTGCGCTGCCGCAGCGACCACTACCAGGTCACGGTCAACCTGGCACGGGCCGGGATGGGGATAGCGCTGGTCCCGGCCCTCGGGCTCGGCGACACCGCGGGGGTGCACGTCTGCCGGCTGGACCACCCCCAGTTGCACCGGCGGATCGGGGTCGCCACCCGGGAGACGAACCGCAATCCGCTGCTGCGGATCTTCCTGGCGGAGCTGCGGTCGGCCGCCGAGGAGGTCCGGTCGCTGCTGGAGATGCAGTGGGCCTGACCGGCGGGAGCGCCACCGGGCGGACGCGTCGGCCGGGCAGCGGGCCGTGACCCGGCCGCCGCCGGACCCGGACGGCCGCCGCACGCGGAGCGGATCCGGGTGCGGCGGCCGTCGGTCATCCGGGGGCGCGGCGGTGGGCGCAGGCCGCGAGGGTCCGGCCGACGTCCCGGATGGCGTGCACGGCGGCCCGCTCCGTACTGGCGCCCAGGGCCGTGTCCCAGTGCGCCACCACGGCGTACGCCAGGCGGCGCGCCCCGATGATGACGCCCGCGTCGGCGCGGACCCCGGTGTCGGTGCCGGTCTTGTTGGCCACCAGCAGGCCGTCGGGCGGCGGCGTGGGGAAGCCGGGTGCGTAGGGGTCGTGGCCGATCAGGGCGGGCACCAGGCCGTGGTCGGTGTTGGCGCGCATCCAGTGCAGCAGACGGGCCGAGGCCAGCGGTGCGTGCAGGGTGCCGCGTACCGCGTGGGCCACCAACTGTGCCAGGTCCCGCGCGGTGCCGGTGGCGAAGACCGGCGGCAGGTCCGGGCCCCGGACGTCGCGGACGCGGTCGTGCAGGGTGAGGCGGGCGAGTCCGAGCTGCCCGGCCAGCCGGCCGGTGGCCTCCCGTCCCACGAGCCGGAGCAGCGCGTTGGTGGCGGTGTTGTCGCTGACCGAGGCGGTCAGCCAGGCCAGGTCCTCGACGGTCCAGCCGGTCCGGCCCAGTCGGCGCAGCAGGCCGGTGCCGCTCGCGACGTCCGCGTCGAGGATCTCGACGCGCTGCCCGGCGCGGAGTTCGCCGGTGTCCAGTCGCCGGGACACCTCCGCGAGCAGCAGCAGCTTCGCGGCGGACGCGACCGGCAGTACGGTGCCGTCGTCGACGCCGACGGACTCGTCACCGTCGACGTCGATGGCGGCGACGGCGAGGGTCAGCGGCAGTGCGGCCGAGCGGCGGGCCGCCGCGGCCACCTGGGCCAGGCTCATCGGACCCGCACCACCTTTCCGGCCCGTACCGCGGTCGGGCGGCCGTCGCGTACGGCCAGTTGCCCGGCGACGACGACGGTGCCGACGCCTTCGGGTGCCAGCAGCGGGCTGTCGAAGGTCGCGGCGTCGCGGACCGTCGCCGGGTCGAGGACGACCAGATCGGCGCAGGCGCCGTCGCGCACCACACCGCGTCCGGTGAGCCCGAACCGCCGGGCGGGCAGCCCGCTCATCTTGTGCACGGCGGTCTCCAGCGACAGCAGTTGCCGGTCCCGGCCGTAGTGTCCGAGGACCCGGGCGAAGCTGCCCGCCCAGCGGGGGTGCGGCCGGCCGGGTTTGGGGACGCCGTCCGAGCCGATCATCGACAGCGGGCTGGCGAGCACCCGGCGGACGTCGTCCTCGCGCATCGAGTGGCTGATGATGGTCACCTCGCCCTGTTCGGCCAGCAGCAGATCGCAGACGTAGTCGACGGGATCGATGCCCCGCTCGGCGGCGAGGCCGGCGATCCGCCGGCCCTCGGCCTCGGGGCGGGTCCGGGCGGCGGCCACCGCGATGAGGTCCCAGCCGCCGTTGCCGACGGTGTTCTCCCAGCCCTCGACGCCCGCCGCGAGGTCCGCCCGGATCCGGTCCCGCGCCGCCGGCCGGCGCAGCCGTGCCAGCAGCTCGCCGACGCCGCCCTCACTCGTCCACGGCGGCAGCATGGCGTGCAGGACGGTGCTGCCCGCGGTGTAGGGGTAGACGTCGCAGAGGACGTCCACGCCGTCGGCCCGTGCCGCCTCCAGCCGGGGCAGGGTGCGCAGGGTGGCGCCCCAGGCGTGGCGGCCCGCGGTCTTGTGGTGGGAGACCTGGAGCGGGGCGCCGGAGCGCACGGCGATCTCCAGGGCTTCTTCCAGGGCGGCTTCCACCTGGGACATCTCGTCGCGCAGATGGGTCACATAGGGCTTGCCGTGGCGGGCGGCGACCCGGGCCAGGGCGACGATCTCCGCGGTGTCCGCGTAGGTGCCGGGCGGATAGATCAGTCCGGTGGACAGGCCCGCCGCGCCCTGGCTCAGCGCCCGGTCGAGCAGGGCGCACATGACGCGCAGTTCGTCGGGCTCGGGCGGGCGGGCCGCGAAGCCCAGCACGCCGGCCCGCAGGGTGCCGTGGCCGACGAGCGAGGCGATATGGGTACGGCGCAGGGCCGGGTTCTGGGCCGCGGCGAAGGCATCGAAGTCCGGTGCGGGCCGGACGGGTCCGAGCCCGAACGTCACCCGCAGGTGGTCGGCGAGGGCCGGCAGGCGTTCCGGGAGCGAGGGGAACAGGCTGGTGCCGCAGTTTCCGCAGATCTCGGTGGTGACGCCCTGGAGCAGCGGCGCCAGGCGCAGGTCCTCGATCGAGTCCGTCGGCTGCGGGGTGGCGTCGGCGCCGTGCGGCGCCGCGAGGGCGTCGGAGTGGGTGTGCACGTCGATGAAGCCGGGCGTGACGACCTGTCCGGTCGCGTCCACGGTCTCGGCCGCCCGGACGGGGGTGCCGGGGGGAAGGACGGCGACGCGTCCGCCGGTGACCGCGATGTCGGCCTCCCGGGCGGGGGCGCCGGTGCCGTCGATGAGGGTGCCGCCGCGCAGCAGCAGGTCGATGGGTCGGTTCATCACAGCACCGTTGACAGGAAGGCCCGCGTGCGGTCGTGCCGCGGGGCGGTGAACAGTTCGTCCGGGGGGCCGGCCTCGACGGCGGCGCCCTGGTCCATGAACAGGACGCGGTCGGCGACTTCGCGGGCGAAGCCCATCTCATGGGTGACCACGACCATGGTCATCCCGCTGCGGGCCAGGTCGCGCATGACGCCGAGGACCTCGCCGACGAGTTCGGGGTCGAGCGCGGAGGTGGGTTCGTCGAAGAGCATGAGGGTGGGTTCCATGGCCAGTGCGCGGGCGATCGCCACGCGCTGCTGCTGCCCGCCGGACAGCTGCCTCGGGTAGTGGTCCGCGCGGTCCGCCAGGCCGACCTGGTCCAGCAGTTCGCGGGCGTGTTTCTCGGCCTGGGCGCGGGGCCGCTTCCGGACGGTGACCGGTCCCTCCAGCACGTTCTGCAACGCGGTGCGGTGCGGGAAGAGATGGAAGCGCTGGAAGACCATGCCGATCCGTTCGCGTTGCCGGCGGATGTCGCGGGCGTGCCGTTCGCGCAGAGTGCGGCCGGCGGGGCCGTGCTCCTCGTAGCCGACCAGTTCGCCGTCCATCCAGACGCGTCCGGCGTCGATCTGCTCCAGGTGGTTGAAGCAGCGCAGCAGGGTGGATTTCCCGGAGCCGGAGGGTCCGATGACGCAGAGCACCTCGCCGGTGCGGACTTCGAGGTCGATGCCCTTCAGCACCTCGGTGTCACCGAACCGTTTGCGGACGCCGCGGGCCCGGAGGATGACGTCGTTCACGATGCGGTCTCCTTCTTGGCGCGCCCGGGTGTGAGGTTGGCCAGGACCCGGTGTCGCAGGGGCGGGGCGGCGCGGGGGCTGTAGCGGCGTTCGACGGCGTGCTGGGCGACGCTGGCGATGGTGGTCAGGACGAGATACCACAGGGACGCCACGATGAGCATCGCGACCACCTCGAAGTTGGCGAGGTAGAGGTGCTGGGAGACGGTCATCAGGTCGGCGCCGGCGATGACCGAGACCAGGGAGGTGGTTTTGAGCATGGAGATGAACTGGTTGCCGAACGGCGGGATGATGACCCGCATCGCCTGCGGGAGGATGATCCGGGAGAGGATCTGCCGGTTCGACATGCCGATGGAGGCGCCCGCCTCGCGCTGGCCGGGGTCCACGCTCTGGATACCGGCCCGCACGATCTCTGCCATATAGGCGCCCTCGTTGATGGAAAGTCCCAGCAGCGCCGCCACGAATCCGGTGATGAGCTGGTTGGACTGCCAGCTGATCAGCTTGGGCCCGTCGAAGGGCACGCCGATGCTGATCTCCGGGAAGATCAGGGCCAGGTTGAACCAGAAGATGAGCTGGACGAGCAGCGGGGTGCCGCGGAAGAACCAGGTGTAGGCACCGGCGGTGAGGCGCAGTACCGGGCTGTCGGAGAGCTGCATCACCGCGATGAGGACGCCGATGGTGATGCCGACGGCCATGGAGATGAGGGTGAGTTGGACGGTCACCCACAGGCCGTCGAGGATCACACCGTCGAACTGGTACTTCGCGATGATGTCCCAGTGCAGGTTGGGGTTGACGATGATGGTGTAGGTGAGCCATCCGGCGAACAGGACGGCGGCGATGACGGCGAGCCAGCGTCCGGGGCGGGGCCGCCGGGTCACCTGGAGGGTGAGGTCCTCCTCCTGCTGCGCCGTGCCGCCGGTGGGGGGTGCCGGTGTTCCGCCGGGGGCGGCGCCGGTCGTGTCTAGAGGGGTCATGTCCGCGCTCACTGCCCGTCGTTGATGGTGGCCTTGGACACGGCGCTGCCGCCGACCTTCCAGGTGTCGAGGATCTTCTTGTAGCGCCCGTTGTCGATCAGTTCCTGGAGGGCCTGGCGGACGGCGTCGCGCAGGCCGCTCTGGTTCTTCGCCGTCGCGATGCCCCAGGGCGCGGTGCCGTACTGGGCCGGCAGGACGTCGTAGGCGCTGCTCCGGTCGGTGAAGGTCTGGGCGACGGGGTAGTCGACGATGGTCGCGACGGCGCGTCCGGTGTCCAGTTGCAGCAGCCCGGTCGGGGCGTCCTCGCTCTGCGAGATCCGCATCTTCTCCCGGCACTTGGCGTTCTGCTCCTCGCCGATGTGCAGGTTGGAGCTGCCCTTGGCGAGGACGACGGTCCTGCCGCACAGGTCCGCGAGGGTCTTGATGCCCTGGGGGTTGCCCTTCTTCGTCATGATGACGCCGCCGGTGCGGAAGTAGTCGGTGAAGTCGACCGCCCGGCGCCGCTGCGCGCTGTCCGTCATCGAGGACATCACCAGGTCGAACCGTCCGGATCCGAGACCGGGGATCAGGCCGTCGAAGGCGGCGTTGGTGAGTTCGAGCTTCAGTCCGAGCCGCTCGGCGATGGCCTGGGCGAGGTCGGGGTCGACGCCGGTGAGCCGGGTCGTCCCGGACTCGTACATCTCCATCGGCGGGTAGCCGACCGCGGTGGCGACGCGCAGGACGCCCTGCTGCCTGTACTGCGCCGGGAGCAGCTGGGCGGCGGACGCGCCCGCGGCGGCCTGTGGTCCGCTGCCGGCGGGGCCGCTGCCCTGGGTGGAACGTCCGCAGGCGGTGGCCGCGAGAGCGACCACGGCCAGGGCTGCCAGACAGCGCAGAGGACGGGGGCGTGTCATCGGAATCTCCCTCACACGGTGGCGGTGCGCAGATGCTGGCAGCCGTGCGTCGGTGAAGGGAAGATGATGAAGCTATTCCTGCCTGAGCATCGGAATACATACCGCTCCCGCCCTTTCCCGGACACGGCGGACGCGTGCGGTGCGGGCCCGCCGCCCGGTGCCGGTCCGTGCGGTACGCGCCGGTTGGACGCACAGTGGAAGTACGGCGTGCCGGTGGCCGGGCGGTGCCCCGGACCGGCGGACGGGCCGCCGGTCACGGGGTGCCGGACCCGGTGGCCGGGCGGACGGGCGGCGCGGTGGCCGCCGGCACGGGGTGCCGGTCCGTCCGGCGGGCGGCCGGCGCGGGCGCGGCTCGCCGGGTCCGCTCCGTGACGAGGAGGTCGCATCGTGTTCTTCGCGAATCGGCTCGACGCCGGCCGGCGGCTGGCCGCCCGGCTGGGGCATCTCCAGGGCGCCGAGGTGGTGGTGCTCGGTCTTCCCCGGGGCGGGGTGCCGGTCGCCGCGGAGGTCGCCGAGGCGCTGGACGCGCCGTTGGACGTGTGCCTGGTACGGAAGCTGGGCGTGCCGTTCCGGCCGGAGCTGGGCATGGGGGCGCTCGGCGAGGGCGGTGTCCGGGTGATCAATGACGAGGTGGTGCACGCGGCCCGGGTCACGCGGGCGGAGCTGGCGCAGGTCGAGGCCCATGAGCGGACGGTGCTGGCGGAGCGTGCGCGGCAGTACCGGGGTGACCGGGAGCCGGTGGCGCTGGCGGGCCGGACGGCGCTGGTGGTCGACGACGGGGTGGCCACGGGGTCGACGGCCCAGGCGGCCTGCCGGATCGTCCGGGCCCGCGGGGCGGCGCGGACCGTGCTGGCGGTCCCCGTGGCGCCGGCGGACTGGACGGACCGGCTGGGGGCGGAGGCCGATGAGCTGGTCTGCCTGGACACACCGCAGGACTTCTTCGCGGTCGGCCAGTTCTACGAAGATTTCTCGCAGACCGAGGACGGTGAGGTCATCGCCTGCCTGGACCGGGCCGCGGCCCGGCTGCGCGCGTCCGGCCGCCCCGCGGGAAGCCGCCGGGGACGGTCGTCGGAGGCGGCCGTGCCCGCGGGCCGGGAGGTGCGGATGCAGGCGGGTGCGGTGGTACTGCGCGGGCGGTTGACGGTGCCCGCCGGTGCGCCCGGCGTGGTGGTGTTCGCCCACGGCAGCGGCAGCAGCCGGCACAGCCCGCGCAACCGGTTCGTCGCCGACGGGCTGAACCGCGCCGGTCTCGGCAGTCTGCTGTTCGACCTGCTCACCGAGGAGGAGGAGACCGACCGGGCCAATGTCTTCGACACCGGACTGCTGGCCGGCCGCCTCGCGGACGCCACCGCCTGGCTGCGCGAACAGCCCGAGGCCGAGGGACTCGCGGTGGGGTACTTCGGCGCCAGCACCGGGGCGTCGGCCGCGCTGTGGGCGGCCGCGGAGCCGGGCGCCGGTATCGCCGCCGTCGTCTCCCGGGGCGGGCGCCCCGATCTGGCCGGACCGCGGCTGCCCGCGGTGACGGCCCCCACCCTGCTGATCGTCGGCGGCGACGACCCGATGGTGCTGGACCTCAACCGGCGGGCCCAGGCCCAGCTGCGCTGCGAGAACGCGCTCGCGGTGGTCACCGGCGCCACCCACCTCTTCCCGGAACCCGGTGCCCTGGAGGAGGTCACGGACCTCGCCCGGGACTGGTTCACGAACCATCTGGCCCCGGCGCCGTCGTAGCGGCCCGGCGGCGGGGGCGGCGGTGCCGCTAGGCCGTGTATCAAAAGTGGATCTTGGGCTGTGAGAGATCGACAACGTCGGGCGGGCGCAGATTTGTTTCCGCACGGGACATCGAAGCCGTGAAGAAAGCGTGCACATGGGCCACTCGACCTAGCGGGTTGCCCTCTCGCAGGACTGCCGCCCACGAGCCACCACCGGAGTCCCGCCGACATCCAGCACCAATCCAGCACGGTGCAGGTGATGAGGGGTGATGACGGGTGACGAGATGTCAGATTATCCAGTACCTATCCAGCACGGGAAAACGATAGGGGCCCGACCCTGGAGGGTCGGACCCCTTCCGACCTGCATGTTTGCCAGATCAGCGACGTGATGCTATGTCACCCGCTAGACAGTGAAGCGGAACTCCACAACCTCAGCGTGCGAGGTCTTGCCCGCCACCCTTCCAGGCGTCAGCTGGGCCCCGTCAACGGCAAGTCCACATCTCCCGCAGCCTCTGCGGCAGCGGCAACGAAAGCAGCAACCAGACGTCGACGGTCGTCTTGCGCCCATGCGAGGACAAGCTCGCTGTTCGGAGCGTCGCTCACGGGCCGGTAGACGAGGCCGGGATACATGGGCGCGGCCAGGGAACGCGGCAATATCGCGATGGTGCGCCCGAGCCTGATCATTTGAAGAGCTTCGGCCGCGTTCGTGACCTCGGGCCCGGGCTCGGCCTCGGGCGCACCCGTCCAGCTCACGCCTTTCCAGCGCGGCAACGTCTCCCGAGCGAGGTCAGCGAGCGTGACCTCGGAACGGGAAGCGAGCCGGTGATCTGGAGGCAAGATCGCCACGCGTCCTTCGACCGCCAGAGTCTCGCAATCCAGCCCGGTCATGTCGTCGAACGGCGCGTACAGCAGGGCAACGTCGGCTCGCCCGTCGCGGACGTAATCGGCGCGGTCAGTGGCCCCACCGAAGATGATGTCCACCTGACGGGCATCGGGCTGCCGGGCGTAGGCGGCCAGAATCCCGGACAGAAGGTCTGCATCGCCTCCAGGCTTGATCACCAACCGCAGGTGGGCCTGCTGATCGCCAGCCCGTCGGGCCTTCTCGGCCGCCGCACTGACAGCGTTGAGGGCGTGCCTGCCGTGGTGCAGCAGCGCTTCACCGGCAGGGGTGAGGGCCACCTGCCTACTGGTGCGCTCCAACAGTTTCAGTGAAAGGCGGGACTCCAGGCGTTGGATCGCCTTGGAAAGAGCCGGTTGCGCGATAGCCAGCCGGGCCGCGGCACGACCGAAATGTAGCTCTTCGGCCAGCGCGACGAAGTACTCCAGCTCGCGGGTTTCCAGCTCAGCCATGCATCAAGAGTATCTCCGAATTCATTCCTGGCAGGCATGGAACGAGAACGGATAGATCTTGGACGGGCTATCAAAAGGCCTGTTCACTGAAGCCATGATTCACCACACGATGATCGTAGCGTTCGACAATCCGATTCCCGCCAGTGAACTGGACCAGTACCTGACAGAGTTCGAGGAGCTCGTCATGGGCTCTGGTCTGGTCGACTCGTTCGCAGCCGAGCACCACATCCGCGTCCCGGGCGACGACCACGCCCCGGTGGCGATTGCCAGCGCCATCCTGCAGCTGCGCCTGGCCGACCTCGATGCCCTGAACACAACCTTCTCCATGCCCGGGGCCCTCGACCTCATCAAGCGCTGGCAGGGCCGCTACCCGTACAAGGCGATCTGGGTCAACCACAAGCCGTTGGCATGAGCGGCTACGCAGGCATGACCGGCCTGGTCACCGGCGCCGGCAGCGGAATCGGGCGCGCGAGCGCGCTCGAGTTCGCCCAGCGCGGGGCCGCGGTCGCTGTTCTCGACCTGGACGAAGACCGGGCGCGCGAGACTGTGCAGCTGATCGCCCAGGAGGGTGGCCGGGCAGAGGCCGTACCCGTCGACATCGGTGATGAGCAATCCGTGGAGCGGGCGGTCACGCAGGTGGTGGCGATGTTCGGCGGGCTCGATTTCGCGGTGAACAACGCCGGAATCCCTTCGCACAACCGCATCCTGACCGAAATGTCGGTCCAGGAGTGGGAGCACGTGCTGCGGGTCAACGTGATCGGCACCTGGCTGTGCATGAAGTACGAACTGCCCGCGATAAGGCAGCGTGGCGGCGACGCGATTGTCAATGTCGCCTCCAACGGCGGCCTGTACGCGATTCCCAGTGCCCCGGCATACGTGGCCAGCAAGCACGGTGTCGTCGGCCTGTCCAAGGTGGCTGCCGTCGACTACGGACCGGACAACATCCGGGTCAACGCACTGTGCCCGGCACTGACCAAGACCGCCATGTTCGACGGCGTTGCCGCTTCGGCCGGCGCCCAGATGGCCGACCAGCAGGCCGCAGCGACTCCCCTGCGGAGGCTGGCTGAGGCCGAGGAGGCTGCGGCAGCAGCTGTATGGCTGTGCTCGCCGGATGCCTCCTACGTCACCGGCACCGCTCTGTCGGTCGATGGTGGCCGCCGCGCCTGAGGCACCGGGCGGGCACCACCGAAGATGCGAACGGTCGTGGTGCGGGCGTTGCTCGCACCACCACCGCATCGACCAAGAGATGTGTCCCAACCAGATGGGAGCCACACATGACTGACCAGCGCAGGCCACGATCGCGAACCGTGGACGGCTCGGACTGCTCAGCATCCGCGATCCCCGACGCTATCCCTCCGCAGTCACCCACGGTCCCCGCCCCGCTCCCGGCTCACCTCTGCCCGCACCCATCGGCTCGATCAACGCCCACTGTGCGTCCGATAAGTCGCTGGGGTACGACTGTCTCTCCATGCCCCGCATATCAACATGGACATGCCCGGCACGCGACCTGCGCAGCGATCAGTACCACGATCGAGTGATCACGAACCGAGAAAGATCGGACTTAACGCCCACTGAATGATCGTGCTTCGTGGGTCGGGGAGATCTCACGGACGAGCAGTGGGCGGTGCTGGAGCCGTTGTTGCCGACGGGGAGGAAGCTGGGACGGCCGCCTGTCTGGCCTCGGCGGCAGTTGATCGACGGCATACGGTTCCAGGTCCGCACCGGTGTTCCATGGCGGGATATACCGGCCGAATACGGACCATGGAACCGGGTCTACGACCTGTTCCGCCGATGGCAGCGCAACGGCATCTGGCACCGCATCCTCACCCGTCTCCAGTCCCTGGCCGATGTGAAGGGCGCGATCACGTGGGACCTGAGTGTCGACTCCACGGTGTGCCGCGCGCACCAGCATGCGGCCGGGGCCCGCAAACAGGGAAATCTGCAGAAGGAACCACCTGGCGGCATCTTCACCGAGCCCCGTGATCACGGACTTGGGAGGTCGCGCGGCGGTTTCACCACCAAGCTTCACTTGGCCGTCGAGAAGGGGCAAAAGCCCATGTCGATCGTGGTCACGGCCGGACAGCGCGGTGACTCGCCGCAGTTCGAACCGGTCCTGGAGAAGGTTCGTGTGCCCCGCATCGGACCGGGCCGGCCACGCGTCCGCCCCGATCGGGTCCGCGCGGACAAGGCGTACGCCTCCCGCAAGAACCGCGCCTACCTGCGCCGCCGCGGAATCCGCTGCACCATCCCCGACAAGGCCGACCAGGCACACAACCGGCAAAAGCTCGGCTCCCGCGGCGGCCGGCCGCCGCATTTCGACCCGGCCGACTACCGCCAGCGCCATGCGGTCGAGTGCGGGATCAACCGCCTCAAGAGACATCGCGCTGTCGGTGAGGTCGACTCGGGGCGCCCTGCTGGCGTCTCCGCCAGTGGGTTTCCCCGAGCCGCCTCCCGAACCCGGCGTGCCCGTCTCCGGGCACCGGGCTCTCCACAAATCCCGTTTCGGGATGTTC
>NZ_JAJPWM010000047.1:0-16596 GCF_046549095.1 Streptomyces sp. x-80 | reverse complement strand
CGGTGGTTGGGGTCAACACCAAGGGGCAGTGGTGGATTTCCAACAATGCGCTGCCGGAGCTTTCGGCGGGTAAGCACACTGTGGTGGCCACGGCGCTGGCCGAGAATGGCGAGGAGCGGGGGTCCAGCGAGGTCTCCTTCACCGTCAAAAACGGTGACGAGCCGGCCGACAACAGCGCGCCGACCGAGCTGAAAGCCAGCACGCACACCCAGTCCGAGGGCGAATACACCATGCACTACCTCGACCTGAACTGGAGTGTCCCGAAGGACCACGGCGAGATCACCACCTACCAGCTCTACCTGGACGGCAAGCTGGTTCAGACGTTCATGTGGGGCAAGGATGACCCGGTGCTGCCGGTGCCCACCGACAAGGCGTTCCGGTCCACGGTGATCGGCGATGCCCCCAAGGGCTCTCTCCAGGCGAAGATCCGCGCCAAGCTCGGCAATGGCACCTGGGGCGCCTTCAGTGACGAGATCACCGTCACCACCAGCAAGTAAAGGCACGCGTGACTCCCGCTTCCCGGCGGCACATCCCCCTTTTCGGTCCATTCAACGGAGAACCCATGAACAAGTACATGCGGCGTTCGCTCATTGCGGCCCTCGGCGTCGTTCCGGTCGGTCTGCTCGCTTTGCCCACCGTCCCGGCCTTCGCGCACGGCGCCACCGGTGATCCCATCGGCCGCAGCCTGTCGTGCTCTCTTGAAGGCTGGAACCCCTCGAACGAGGCGTGTAAGGCAGCGCTCAAGATCAGCGACGGGCAGATCGGCGACTGGCAGTCTGTCGTGCAGGGTGCGGCTTTCGAGGCTGGCAAGGCTCAGCACCGCGCCCTTATCCCCGACGGCAAGCTGTGCAGCGCCAACAGCTCGAAACACGCCGGTCTGGATCTGCCACGGACGGACTGGAAGACCACCGACCTTCCGGCGGGCAAGGAGTACACCCTCAAGTACCAGCTCTCCGTCAAGCACAATCCGTATCGCATGGAATTCTACGTCACCAAGGACGGCTTCGACGCCAACAAGCCGCTGAAGTGGTCCGACCTGGAAGCCATCCCCTTCGCCTCCGCGGACAACACCATCGCCTCGCCGTCGGATATCAACGCAGGCGCCAAGACCCAGTTCGAGATCCCTGCGACTCTGCCCGAGAAAAAGGGCAAGCATATGATCTACGCGATCTGGCACGGCCTGGTGAAGCCTGACGGCTCTGTGCAGAGCCCCGAGGCCTTCTACTCCTGCTCCGACGTCAACTTCAAGTAGAGATCCCAAGTCCGGGCCGGTGTGAGCGTCTTCGCTCACACCGGCCCGGGGCTCTCATCGTGATGATGGTGGAGCACGTCTTCCCCTGCACAGCCGCGGCCCCATCGAGCAGCACCAGGCTGTTGATGGTGATCGACTGCATGGCGGCGAGGCAGACGGACAGGTCAGCATGGGCGTCTTCGCTGGTGACGGCAGGTATGGCTCCGGTGCTGACGCGGGTGGCGAAGCCGACGCGTTCATCCAGCACAGACCTGACGCTGTTCGTGGACCTACTACGCCGGACCGCTGCCCACCACCAAGGGCGCCGTCCCCCGGCTCACGCAGAGAAGCTTTCCAGCGGCGGGCACACAGATCGGCACGGTGTCTGCCGACGATGCTGTTCCACAGCTTCGGCGAAATTGTGCAGAGGATGCCAGGTGCCGGCCACTTGCCTGGCCCACGCTGCCCGCAGCGGGCGCTGTCCCGGGAGGCGCCGTTAAGCGGAAGCTGAAGAAGACCCAGTACCGGCCCCACCTGATCGACGGCCGCTTCCCGCCCACCGGCCTGATCATGGCTCACAACGCCATCAGACCGTCGGACACCATGAGTTGAACCTGAGTAACAGCACGAGCGAACCTGGATCAGACGTCAGGGCTGACGGAAATACTTCACTCCGCCTCTGGCGTGTCATCGTTTGAGGGCATTGCGAGTCGGAAGGCAACTCGTTCCTGGGTTCATCTGGGGCGAAGGTCCCGAATCTTCAGTCTGCCGACGGATTCCCTTTCGGAAGGAATATGGGGTGTGGCAGGGTTATGGGCATGGCTGGCCCGGCAGTGCCTCCATGTACCCACGCGCCGGGGTGTCTCAAACTCGACTGGCATGCAAATTGGTGTGAACGAAACGCGTCCATCAATGCCCGTCGTTCGCGGAGAGTTGTACGTAGTGAATCTTAGAAGTGGATTCCTTGGTGTTGTGGCGGCTTTTCTGCTGCTGCAGTCCCTCGTGACAGCTTTCTATTCTTTCCTTCTCTTTCCGGTACTTGCCGCCGAGGAGATGGGGCCCGGCGCAATTCCCTCGTCCGCACAGGTATCCACATGCGAATTCTCTCGGTAGGTGTTGGCGTATTGGTGCTGTCCGCCAACCTGTACGGTGTGGGTGCCATAGTCCGCAGTCTTCTGCTCGGTATCTCAATTGAGATCGCGGCAGCCTTGAACTTGAGCATCCAGATAATCTTGGCGACCGTTCTGATGCTTTACGGATGGCTGGCAGCATTCATCGTGACCGTCTCAGTGATGGCTCTTGTGGTGGCCGCCTATCGATGCCAGGAACGGGCAGTTGGTGCCCGCCTGAGTTGAGTGTGTTGTCGAGCCGGCTACCGCAAAGGCGCCGAGGCGGCCCGCGCGCTGGACGTGTTTGCCAAGCGCCCCCGCACCTGGCACAGTCGCACTGTGAATTCTCATTTGACCTGAGGCATGTGGTGAGGACGGAGGCCCTGTCGTCTGCGCTGCCTGCCTCGTGATGGGATTGACCTTGAATTTGAGTATGGGCGTTTCTTTCAGCAGGTATGTCTTGGTGTGCTTCTTTGGCCGTGGATCTCTGCGTCGTTGGCGTGCGATCTATGGCTATAAAGTAGGGTTGCCGAGAATCGTGAGCTCTTTGGATTCGTTTCTGTTAGCCATTGGATGGCCGGACGTATGCTTATGGCAGATGAGCTTCGAAAGCTTGGCATTGTAATGTCGTGTATGCAGCCTGATCCAGTTGCGAGCATGCTCCGGAACTCTTTTCCCCTCAACGGAGGTTCGCTGGTTGGCAGGGGTGCGCACAGCGTGTCGTTACTTCCTGATCACAGTGATGGCGCACCATGGCCCGGCATCCAAGCGCGTAGGTCAGGGGACTGACACGCAGGCGGTACGTCGGGTCAACTACGGTGGCCTGCGTCACGCCCGTGCCAGATCGATAGGCGTCGGCCAGGCCACCGTTACCACGCAGCGCGGATGCCCACTCACGTGAGGTGCCCTGAAGTTTCCGGACAGGGACCCGCGTAGGGTTGTGAACGTCTGGAAGGAGAGAGCACGTGCCACCCAGATACACACAGCAGTTCAAGGACGAGGCTGTCCGCATGGTGATCGAGGGCCCCCGCCCGATCGCCCGTGTGGCCGCCGAACTCGGCATCTACAAGACGACCCTCGGAAACTGGGTCGCGCGCTACCACGCATCGCTCGCTGACACTGCCCAAGTCGCCAGCTGTGAGCCGAAGGCCGACCGCGAGCGGCAGCTGGAACGCGAGAATCAGAAACTCCGGGAAGAGAACGCGTTCTTGACAAGAGTCGCCGCCTTCTTCGCCCGCGAGTATCGATGAACTCCCACTACGCGTTAACCGACGCGGAGGGAGCCGGCTTCCACGCCGTTGAAAAGCTCTGAGGGTTGCCGGAGGCGCTGGTTGACCCGAAGGCATGGAAGATGGTTCTCGTTCGTCGGCACTCGCTTTGGCTGTTGATTGCTTCCCCACGCCTTTGTGGCTGGCTGCTTTGGCAACCGTCGAGGTAGTCGGCATCATTCTCGGAGTCGATACCCACCTCAACAGCGCGACCCCTTTCGCTTATTGAGCCCGGAACTGGTGGGTTCCCTACTGGATCGTGTAGCGGATGTGCCGGGCGGCTAAGTGTCCGCAGACGATGCGGGGTTGGCGTTGTCTGCGGTACAGGAAGCCGGGTCTCGCGGGCGAGATCGTCGATGGAGGTGGCGCGGGCCGCGTGGACATGGTGCTTCAGGCCGGCGTTCAGAAGCTCGTCGGGGGTGAGTTCGGGGCTGTAGCCGGGCATCAGGTGCAGCTCGACGCGTTCGGCGTTGTCGTCCAGCCGCTGCCGTACGGCTTGGCTGCGGTGGACGGGGTGCCGGTCGACGATCACATGGACCTTCCGGCGCGCGTGGATGGCGAGGCAGTCAAGGAAGGTGGCATCACCTTCGCGGTGAACTTCCCGGGGAAGACGGTGAACCACAGTGCGCCGCGTGAGGCGACGGCGGAGCGCGGACTCCAGCTCCCAGTTTGTGTGATCGGTGGGGCGGCAGTGGAGACCCTGTTGTCGCGCAGGAGTGCTCACATTACGTCGACTCGCCGACGGACCAGAGCGGTGATCGCCTGGACGTGTTCCCCTTGCCGCGCTTCTTGCGGTAGAGATCCCGGTCGGGTTCCTCGCGGATGATGCTGGTCCGCGCCGACAGGTAGAGCCCCTGGCGCAGGCGGCGACTGTTGAGTTTGGGCTGGTGAAGATTGCCGGTCCGCCGCCCGGAGACGCGTGGGACGGCGACTGTACCGGCTGCGGAGGCGAGGCTCCCGGCGGTGGTGAACGACGTGATGTCACCTGCTGCGACGACGAACCCGACTCCCCGGATCGGCCTCATGCCCGGCAGCGACTTGATGATCTCGGCTTCGGGATGCGTCCGGAGGACCTCATGGATCTGCTTGTCGAGCCGCTTGATCCGATCGTCCAACGCCAGGATCTGAACTGCCGGGTCGGCGACGATCTGAGCGGCGATACCTTCGCCGGGCAACGCGGTGTGCTACGCCTCAGCGGCCTCCAGGGCGCCGGGCCCGGTCCGCCTTGGCCGCCCGCCCGAATCCAGTTCCGCAGCGTCTCCGCGTTCACTCCGAGGTCCCGGGCAGCGCCCGTGATCGTCGCGTCCGGACAGGACCGGTACGGCTCGACCGCGTCCGCATTGAACGGGGTCGGGTAGCACTTCATCACCATCTGTCAGGGACCCTTGTCCCCCTGGACCGCCAAGCCCCACTGTTCAATATATTCGCATTTGGAAGAAAGGCACCATTGAAACGGTCCCTTGGGGTCTTCCATCGGACTTGCACCGGCAACAGCGCAATTTCACCCCTATGGTGTGATGCCGCACCCCATCCTGATCGAGTTCTCTGGTACCCGAGACCCTCGGAACAGTGACCAGGAGACCACCAGTGACGGATACGACTGCGGACCCGGGTGGGCTCGGCGCCCTGCGCAAGCTGGAGCGGCTGGCTGGCCCCGCGGTCCGTCCCATCAAGGGCTGCTTCCCGCTCGCTCCGCTGCCCGGCGAGCCGGACTACGCGGTGTACGTCTCCGCCATCGGCGACCCCACCACCCTGTGGGCCGCCATCCCCAGTCAGCCCGACGGCGTCGATGGGGCCGGCAGCGGCACCGACCGCGAGCGCGCCCGGCTGATCAGCATGGCCGAGGCGCTGGAGCGTTACACCAACTCGCTCTACCAGTCCGAGCTGGTGCGTTGGGCGACCGCTGACGAACTCGGCGACGAGGCAGTCGACCTCGACGTACTCCCGCAGTGCTCAGCGGCCGAACTCGCCGACGGAACAGCCTGGTTGATACCCGCCGACAAGAGCCTTCCGCAGCGGTGGGTGCGCGGCTGGTCGCTGACCCGGCGGCGCCCGGTGTGGGTGCCGGTCAGCTACGTCTGGCTGTTCACCGACCCCGAGGCGATGGGGGAGCGCATCACCAACCCGATCTCCACCGGCTGCGCCATCCACTCCGACCTCAACCAAGCCCTGGTGAACGGGATCTGTGAGGCCATCGAACGCGACACCATCTCGCTGGTCTGGCTCCAGCGGCTGGAACTGCCCGAGATCGACGTCAGTGGTGAACCCGCGCTGCGCGAACAGCGACGGCGGCTGCGGGACGGCTTCGTGGAGTACCGCTTCTACGACGCCACCTCCGACATCGGCGTCCCCGTGGTCTACGCGGTAGTTCTCAGCGACCACAATCAGGAACTGAACCAACTGGTGATGTGCGCCAGCGGACCGGACCCCGCCGACGTGGTGCGCAAGATCTACCGGGAGGCCGCCTCCTCCCGCATCGCCCTGCAGGCGAGGCGCTCGATACCGGACGACCCGCAGGATTTCACCAGCGTGCTGCACGGCGCGATCCACATGGGCCGCCCGGGCAAGCGGGACGCCTTCGACTTCCTGCTGCGCCGCCCCCGCCCCACCCGGCAGCTGGCCGACCTGCCCCACGCGGCCGCCGACGACCCGGCCACTCAACTCTCCTGGCTGGTCAACCGGCTGGCGGACATCGACGCCGAGGTAATCGCGGTGGACATCACCACCGAGGAGGCCCGAGACGTCGGCTTCCGGTCCGTACGGGTCATCGTGCCGCAGCTGATGCCCCTGTCCTTCGTCCACCGCAACCGCTATCTGGCCCACCCCCGGCTCTACCGGGCACCGACCGCGATGGGCCTGGTCAGCCACCCGGAGTCCGCACTCAACCCCGAGCCCCAGCCGTTCGCCTAGGAATGCCGGGAGAGCAGGAGCAACCGCCATGACCGTCACCACCACCCCGACGCATGTGCTGTGGACCGGCGACTTCGGCGAGCGGGTGGCCGCGCGCCTGGCCTCCATGACCGGATGCCCGACGCTGCGCGCCGACGCCCGGGGCCGCCGTACGGCCGAGTGGCCGCACACCGGCCTGCGGCTGGTGGCCGCCTGGCGCGCCGAGGAGGAACTGTTCGCTCAGGTCGCCCGGCTGCACAGCGCGACCCGGACGCCCTGGCTGCCCATCGTCCACGAGTACCCAATGATCAGGATCGGTCCGCTGGTCATGCCCGGCAAGGGCGCCTGCTACGGCTGTTACGTCCGGCGCCGCGCCCAGCACGATCGCGGCTCGGCCGCCGCCCGGGCGCTGCGAGCCTCGGCCGCCGCCGACCCGGACCACGGTGTCGCCGGATTCACCGAGGGCCAGGCCATGATCGGCACTGCGCTCGCGCTGGACCTGGTGGGCCGATGGGAGACGGGGGCGGGCGACCGGGCCGGCCAGGTGCTGTTCTACAACGTCCTGACCCGCTCTCTGATCACCGACACCGTCGTACGGGTACACGGTTGCAGCGAGTGCGGCAACCCGCCCCACCCTGACGACGGCTGGCGGCACCTGGCCGCCGACCTCACGCATGCCCCGGCCGGAGGCGCCCGCTGATGAACACCCCCGACGCGGCCCGGCAGACCCCCGCGGCCACCATGTACAGCACACTGGCGAACGACCCGCAGTTCCGGATTCCGCTGCGCCCCCAGCTCTGCCGTGGGCTGCACATCGTGGACACCCCCACCGGCGTGCTCATAGACGGCGCCGCCGAGCGGCAGCACCTGCGAGGCAGTTCGGCCACGGCCCTACGCGAGCGGCTGTTCCCCCTGCTGGACGGCACCCGCGAGACGGACGCGCTGGCCAAGGAGCTCGGCTGGCCGGAGAAGACCGTCCGCAATGCCGTGGCCACGCTCTACTTCGCGGGCCTGCTGGAGGACGCCGCGACTGAAGTGGAACCACCTCGCCAGGGCCCCTCGGAGCGGGCCGCCATCTGGATGTCCCGCACGCTGGACTGCAGCCGGGTCTTCCCGCACTCCAGCCATATGGCCCGGCTCGCCGCGGCCGCGTCCGTACGGTACGTACTACGCCCGCCATGGCAGGAACCGCTGTGCGAGGCACTGCGGGACGTGGGCATCACCGACGTCGCCGAGTACGACCCCGCGGCAGAACCCCCTGGCGACACCGTCGTCCTGCTGGACCTGGCCGCGCCGCTCGCCACCCTGGACGACGCGTTCGCGCGGTGCGCCGAGCGAGGCCTCCGGACCCTGCTGGTGGACGGGCGGGACGACCGAATCGAGGTCGGCCCGTTCGTGGACCCGACGGCGACCGCCTGCCTCACCTGCGCACGGACAGCGGTATGCCCTGATTCCGGCGCGGAAACCGAGGCCCCCGCCGACACACCCCCGCCGCAACCCCTGGCCGCGGCGGGCCTGATCGCCGAGGAACTGCGGGCCCTACTGCTGCGCAACGAGTCGCCCGCCTCGATGGGCGGACAGCTTCGCCTCGACCTCACGGCCGCCACCAGCACCGTCCGCAAGCTCACCCCTGAGCCCGACTGCCCCGTCTGCTACCCCTCCTCACGCGAGACTGCGGCGCCGGTGCCGGACCCGGCACCGCTCCACTACGAGTACGCGGTCGGCTTCCCGCCCCGGCACCTGATCGACCCCAAGGCGCACCAGCACCACTTCCGCCCGGAGAATGTCGGGCTGCAGTTCGAGCGGCTGCGCTATCCCAACAACCCGCGCCGCCCCCTCCCCGACGCCACCCTGACGACCCTGCGGGACGCGGGCAGCGCCGCAGGCGGACGGCGGCCGCCGAGCTGGCCCGAGGCGCTGGCCGCCATACTGCGGTTCAGCACCGGACTGCGCGCCCCCGCCGACCACCCGGCCGACGCCCAGCCGGGACGGGTGCTGCGCTGGTCGCCCACCGGAGGCAACCTCGGCTCGCCACACGCCTACGCACTGCTCACCGGCCTGCCGGACCTCCCCGACGGCATCCACTACTACGACGCGGCCGAGCACGCGCTCACCGCCATGCACCCACACACCGACCACCTCAACACGGTCCTTGCGGACACCGGCGCGGGGGAGCGGTCGCAGGACCGTCCGGGCGAGCCCCCTTCCGTCCACCTGGTCCTCGCCGCCGAACTCGGCCGCGTCGCCCGCAAATACGGCCCCTTCTCCTACCGCGTCGGCAACCTCGACGCCGGCTGCGCCATTACCCAACTCGCCCTGGTATCACATCAGTTGGGGCTCTCTGTACGGCTGCTGGATCCCGGACCGTGGCAGCCGCACCGGGAACGGCTGGTCGGGGTGAGCGGCCCGCCCCTGATCACCGCAGTCGTCCGGCTCACCCGTGAGGGGACCACCCCATGCCACTGATCAACATTAACCAGCTGACCGACGACCTCGTCCGGGACACCGCCGGCCCCACCCGGCCGCGGCCCCCCGCCCACCCCGGCCCGGCACCGCAACTGCCCGGAGACCCGGTCCGCGCACTGGCGGCCCGCACCGCCGTACGGCAGTGGACCGCCCGCCCCCTCCACGGCGACGTCCTGCTGCGCGCCCTGCACTACGCCCACGAGCAGGACGCCCACCTGTGGCACCCGGACCACCCCGACACCCCGGCGCCGACCGCTGCGGTGCTCGTCCGGAACGTCACCGGTATCCGGCCCGGCTACTACCACTACGAACCGCGCCGACCCGCGCTCCTGCCGCAGCCGCAGAGCCTGCCCGACCTCCAGGACCTCGTGCTGCAACTGGAGTTCGCCGACGCCGCCGCCGTGGTCCTGGTCCTGGGCGACCTGGCCGCGGCACTGACCCGGGACGGCGCTGCCGGCCATCGGCAGCTGCTCAGCCGCGGCGCGGCCCACGCCCACGCCGCTTGGCTGGCGGCACTGTCCCAAGGGGCTGCCGGCACGGTCTTCGCCGGAATCCTCTCCTCGGCCGGCCGCACCGAGCTCGGCATCGACGGCTTCCACCGGGCCCAGCTGCTCGGCCTGGCCCTCGGCGTCCCCCCGACCGCCCCCGACGGCCCGAAGGAGGACAGCCGATGACCCGCCCCGCAGACACCACACCGCCGGACACAGCCCCGACCGACACTTCGGCGAACGAGCGCTCCTGGCTGGACATCGAGTCCCCGGCCATCCGCCCCGACATCGAGATCGTCGAGGGCATCAACCACGAACTGGTCGCCTTCGACCCCCTCACCGGCCACTACACCCGGCTCTCGGCCAGCGGCGCGGCCATCCTGCGCGCCCTCGACGGAACCGTCAGCGGACGGGAGTTCGCCGCCCGGGTAGCCCGCAAGAGCCGCCCGGACAGCCCCGTCGAACAGACCGTACTGGCCTTCCTCGACGAACTGCGCGCCGCCGGACTGCTGACCGTCCCCCCGGCCTCCGGCCGCCAGCAGGCCGCAGTGCGCTTCGCCCGGCGCAGCCATATGCCACGCCGCGCACTGCCCCTGCGGCAGATAACCCGGCTGATCGACCCCGTCTCCCGGGTGCTGCGGAGAGCGCCCTGGCTATTCGCCGTGCTCTGGGCGATCGCAGCCCTCCTCTCCCTGCGCGAGGTCGCGTCCGTACTCGCCACCCCCCGCGCCGCGGACCTGCTCAGCGTCTCCGGCCTGACCTGGGGCTGGTGCGTCCTGGCCGGTGCGGTGCTGGTGCAGACGGCCCTGCACGAACTCAGCCACGCCGTCGTCTGCCGCTACTACGGCGTACCGGTCCGGGAGATCGGCGTCGGCCTGCTCTTCTACGTGGTCCCGGCCGCCTACGTCGACCGCACGGACGCCTACCGGCTCGCCAGCCGCCGGGCCCGCGTCCTGATCTGCCTGGCGGGCCCGATGCTGGACGCGGTGTGGCTCGGCTGCCACGCGTACCTGGCCACCCATGTGGACGGCCCGGTGGGACAGGCGTTCGGAGTCCTACTGTGGGTGCAGACGGCCATGCTGATGGCCAACCTCAACCCACTCCTGCCCACCGACGGCTACCAGGCCCTGGAGTCGGGCCTCGGCGCGATCAACTTGCGCTCCCGCGCCTTCACCGCCCTGCGCTGCCTGCTGCTGCGCCAGCCTCGCCCGAGTTGGCTCGCCGCCCGCAGCCGCGCCCAGCGCGTGCGCTACCACCTCTTCGGCGTGATCTGCCTGGCCTACGCGGCACTGGTCGTCGGCCTCACCTTCCACGCCCTCACCGCCCTGGTCGGGTAAGCACCATGACGACACAATCGCCCATGCGCGCATTGCCCGTATCCGAGACGGCTGCGCACAAGCCGCTCGAACAGGAGCGGGCCACACGCGAATCGTCCGTCCAGGCGCCGGCCGAAGGCCCCGCCATGGCCCGCGTGTCAGGTCTGCCCGCTGCCGACATCGCGCCATTGGCTGCGCCCGAAGTGGCCGACCTGCTGCACGCACTGGCCGTCACAATCGATGAACTGGCAGCGCTCGCCGAGCCGTTGAGCGACCTATTGCACGCCGTCGTGCCGCGGACCGCCGCGCCGACCACCCGCCGCGCGGTGCTGGCCTGGCGCCGTGCGGCGCACGCGGCCGACCCCGCTGAGATACCCGCGCCGGTGATCACCCACGTCCGCGCGGAGCTCACTCCCGAGGGCGCCGCCATGCTCGACCGCTGGCTGCGCGCGGCCGCCGCGACCACGGCGCTGCGGGACCGGCTGCGCACCGCGGCCGAGGAGTCCCGGACACAGGGGGAGCACACCCTCCAGGAGCTGGTGGCCGCCCCGGCCCTGGGCAACGCCCTGGCCCTGGTGTCACCGGTGTTCTCCCGCCGTATGCGGCGTCTGGAAGGCAAGCGGCTCGGCCGGGGAGAACGGCTCACCGCCTACCGCTACGCGGTGCGGGCCGCGCTCAAGACCAGCCCGCTGTCCTCACTGACCGAACTGGCCACCGACCGGGGCCCGCGGACCCGCGTACGGCTGCACCCGCTGATCACTTGCACCCTGCTGCGCGCCGCAGCCCCCCGAGACGGTGTCCGCGAGCACCTGCGGTGGCGGGCCAACTCCTCGCTGCGGCACGGCGCAACGGGCACCTCGCTCAGCGTTCCGCAGCAACACGTGAGCGGCGACGGCTTCGGCTGGTCCGACGACGAGGTCATCGATGCGCGGGAACGTCCCGATCTGGCGGCGCCCGACGCAGCGTCCCCGGACCTGCGGGAGCTGCCGCCGCGGCGGCTGGCCCGGTACCTGCACAGCGGGCTGATGGACCTGGAGGACCCCTGTCCGCGCGAAGACCTGCTCGGCTGGCTCACTGCCCGGCTGGAGTCCACAGCCGCACCTGACACCCACCGGGCGGGAGCCGAACTTGCCGCCGCAGCAATCACCTTGGACCGTATCGGCGAGGGCGACGCAGCCCGCCGTGCCCAGGACCTGGCGACGCTGCGGGAGCATCTGCGCACCGCCCTGCACCGGCTTGGCTCCGCCGACAGCTGGCCCCTGGACGCGGTCACGGCCGTCTACGAGGACCGCGCCACCGCCACCGCACCCCCCCTGGAGCCGCGCCACCGCGCCACACTACGGCAGTTCGCCGGGCACGCCTGCGACGCACTGCAGGTGTCAGATGCCTACACCTCCATGGTCGCGGCGTTCGTGGCCCGCTTCGGCCCGGCCGGGGTGTGCCAGGACGTCTTCGGCTTCTGCCGCGACCTGGTACACACCGGGTGGCCCTACACCACGACGGCACCCGAGGAGCCCGCAGCTCCGGTCCGCCCCGGCCGGTCCAGCTGCCGCCCGTGCGTGGCCGTACTGTGCCAGGCGTCCGATGAAGGCACCGGCCACGGGCCCGTCGTCATCAACCGGCTGTCATCGGGCACTGGAGGCATGGTCGCCAGATTCCACCAGCTCCTGGACAGCCCAGGACCCGCCGGGGAGTTCGCCGACGAGCTGCGCTCCTGGCTACGGACCATCTACCCGCAGGCCCGGCTCGTTGAGTTCGTCCCCGCCTGGGACGCGAACCCGCTCCAAGAGGACAGCTGCGGCCTGCTGCCCGCACTGCACTGGCCCATCGGCCCCCGGCGCCGGGGGCCGGGCACCCCGATCGAGGACCTCCGGCTGGTGCACGACCTGGGCCGGAGCGCCCTGGAACTCCAGCAGGCCGACGGCACACCCGTGGCGCCCGCCTACCTCGGCATCGTGCCGCAGCACCTCATCAGCGGCGCGGCCCGTGCACTCACCGTCCTGGCTGACCCATGGATGGCGCCCACGCACCTCGCGGATGCGACCGCGCCGAGCGATGACGCCACGGCAGGGGAGGGCAGATGCCAGCCCCGGCACAGCGTGGCGGGCGCCGTGGTACGGCGGGCCACCTGGCGGGTGGACGCCACCACCATGCCGCGCCGCGGACCCGGCGAGGACCTGGCACCCTTCCTGGAGCGTACGGACCGGTGGCGCCGTGCCTGCGGCCTGCCCGCCGAGGTGTATGTACGCGCCGAAGCGGATCTGGCCACTCTTCCGGGCGACAGGCTGCGCAAGCCCATATGGCTGGCGCTGGCCTCCCCACTCGGCCTGGAGGTACTGGCCCACCTGGCGGCGCGCGCCGGGCAACGGCCGCTGGTATTCAGCGAGTGCCTGCCCGGCCGCGCCATAACCGGCGCTGGCCGCGCCGTCGAACACGTCCTGCACTTCGCCAGGACCTCGCCCGCGCAGCGCGGGGAGGCGTGAGATGACCGGCAACGAATGGCTCTACGCCAGGGTCCATCACACCACCCACGCCGACGGCGAGCAACTGCTTACCTCGTTCGTGCCGCAGTGGGCGCGGGCGGCGCGCGAGGCGGGCGTGCGGCAGTGGTTCTTCATCCGCTACGCGGACCTGAGCGGCCCGCACCTGCGGGTTCGGTTCCGCGGCACCCCCGACGCCCTCGACGACTGCTACACCCGGGGCCTGCGCCTGTGGCGCGAGACGTCACACCAGCCCCCGGCCACAGGCGCCATCGCCCGACTGCACCCGCTGGCCGAGCAGGCCCTGCCCGGCCGCGGGCACCGCCGCCTGAGCTTCGGCCTGTACGGGCGTGAACACCACTACTACGGCGGCCCGGCCGCGATGGAGATCGCCGAGGAACTGTTCCAGCTCAGCAGCGAGCTATCCCTGGATGCCGTGGCCCGTACCGGCCCGGACCGCGAACAGCGCACCCACATCGCCGTGGAGCTGATGCGGGCCTGCCTCGGCGCCGCCCTGGATCCCGTGCGGCGCGACCGCTTCTGGCAGCTGCACTGGCAGCACTGGTCGGGGCGGCCGCGGGACGCGCAGCTGATCCAGCAGGCCGAGGAGACAGCGGCGCGCCTGCACAGGCGCCCGGCGCGACACACCGGCCACCTCCCGGACGACCCCGACCCAGCCGTCGCGGCCCGGCTGCTGGGGTGCCAACTCGCCGACGGTGTACAGCGGGCCCGGTGCGCCGACCCTGCCGTCGGCCGGGTCCGGCTGCTGCTGATGCAGCTCCACATGACCCTCAACCGGCTCGGCTTCCTGCCCCTGGAGGAAGCGGTGCTCGGCCGGATCGCCGCCCGTCCCACACCGCCTGCGCCCGGCCGGGCCCCCACCGACTCGGCGCGGACCGTCCGCGCCGTTCCCGCTCCGCACGGATCCGGGATCCCCCCTCACAAGGAGAACCGTCATGAATGACCTTGACTTGATGCTGGAGCAGGAGCGGCCTGAGCTGGAGGCGCTGCCGCAGCTGCACTCTGCCGCCGCCTCCTGCGCCGGCTCGGTCGGCTCCGCCGGCAGCCTCTCGACCCCGGCGGGCTGCTTCGGCTCGGTCGGCTCGGCCAGCTCCAACGGCTGACCTCCCGTACTGCGTCACCACCCACAACGCAAAGGAAGATCCGTCATGAATGACCTTGACTTGATGCTGGAGCAGGAGCAGCCCGAGCTGGAAGCGCTTCCCGAGACGCACTCCGCCGCGGCCTCTACCTCCGCCTCGCTGAGCACCGGCAGCAGCATCTCGACCCCGGCAGGCACCTTCGGTTCCGCCGGTTCGGCCAGCTCGGCGGGCTGACTGATCGCACGGAAAACAGCTCTCACCAACGAAGGAGATCCGTCATGAATGACCTTGACTTGATGCTGGAGCAGGAGCAGCCCGAGCTGGAAGCGCTTCCCGAGACGCACTCCGCCTCCGGCACCATGGGCAGCGCCAGCTGCATCGGCTCGGCATCCTGCCCGGCGATGACGTACGGCACCGCGGCCTCACTGGGCAGCGCCGGCTGACCACGTCCGCCCCGACAACCAAGGGAGAAAAACATGGAAAACCTGGACCTGATGCTGGAGCAGGAGCGACCGGAGCTGGAAGTGCTCCCCGACGCACAGTCGGCCGCCGCGTCCACGCTCGGCTCCGCGGGATCGATCTCCTGCGCCTCGTGCCCGGCGGCCTCGCTGAGCAGCGCCAGCACGGCAGGTAGCAAGGGCTGATCCGGCCGTCGGCCCGACGGTGCCCGTGCGGGAGTGACC
Organism: Streptomyces sp. x-80; assembly: GCF_046549095.1. NCBI lineage: Bacteria > Bacillati > Actinomycetota > Actinomycetes > Kitasatosporales > Streptomycetaceae > Streptomyces > Streptomyces sp. x-80. The sequence goes on along the minus strand of NZ_JAJPWM010000047.1, from coordinate 1,563 downwards.
GCCCGCACGGGCGCCTCTTCATGCCGTCGCGGGAATCAGTACAGAGTTCAATGTATTTGCCTTGGGTTACGCACGGGCATAGGAATTTAAATTCCATAATAAAAGACTTTTTTTGAGTCTGGTGTACCGTGGCCGAGCGCCGCCAGATTGTATGAATCCGTAACAAATGTTCGTCAAAGTCGTGACTGCTCAGCTCCTCTGCCTCGCGGAAGGACAGTGGGAGCCGGAAGTGCAGCCAGACGCAGTGAGGGACGATCTCGACCGGGTACGGGAGTGTCCGATTACTGAGGTTTTCAGGGTGGGGTCGGTGTTGTGAGTGTCAGTCCGGTCCCGGCCAGGCATCCGTCGACGAGGTGGTGGTGGAGTTGGATGTGTCTGAGGCCTCGGCGGAGCGTTCGGGTGAGGTGGTCTGAGTTCTCGAAGGCGGTGTTCGCCGTCGGGCCGCGCCGGAGTAGTGACCAGAGGCTCTCGACGGGGTTGAGGTCCGGAGCGTACGAGGGCAGTTGGAAGATGGTGAGCCAGTCGTGTTCAGCCGCGTACTTCTTCATGCCGGCTGTGCGATGGGTGTTGAGGTTGTCCCAGACCACCACGATCGGGCCGCCGAGCTGGATGTGCGCACGGACCAGCAGGTCGCGGTAGTCGGTCCAGGCGAAACTTTTACGGGCTCCTTTGAGCGGCAGGTGGAATCGGGGCCGGTAGATCAAGCGGCTCCTTTCGCCCGATTTGTAGCAGCACAGGGCAGCGACGGAGATCCGGCGGCGGGACCTGCCACGGACCCTGACGACAGGAGTGTGGCCACGGCGGCCCCAGGTGCGTGCACGAGGCGGCGTCATCGCAAACCCTGCCTCGTCCTCGAAGACGATCCAGGCGCCGGGCGCCGCCGCGGCGCTTTTACCTGCGGCCACACCTCCTTCTTCCACAACTCCACCGCATGTTCGTCCCGTTCCAAGGCCCTGCGAGCCGGCGCCTGCCATGACCAGCCATGCCTTTTCAGCAGCCGCCACACAGTCGCTACCGACACACTCACCCGCAAGCGGCGGGCGATCACCGCTTGGACCCGAACCAAGGTCCACCGCTGATCTTCGAAGCCATGGGCGGCCAGGCCCCTGTCCAGTTCCTCCTCCAGCACTGCACATGGGGCATCCGAGATGCTCGGCACCTCGCCGACCCAGCGCAACGCAGGGCCTGCGGACCACCTCCCGCCAGGCTCGACGCCTGCGTTCCGCCGAACGCTCGCTCACCCACAGCTCTTTTGCGATCACCGCGGTCTTCTCACCCGCCGCGAACCGCCCGCCGGCCTCCAGCCGCACCTGTTCACGAAACGCCCGCCGCTCAGCAGTCAGGCCCCCACCGTCCGCATACCGCATCCCACCGGCATGGCGCAGGGATCACCAACAGTCACTCCCAGACGACAAAGCGAAAACCTCAGTAACGGCTCTGTTCCGTAGTCGGTGGTGACGCTGCGTTCTGCTCATTGGAGGAGAATGCGGTGGCGGAGGAGGTCGAATCCGGCACGGCCGTGCATCCGCCTCATGATCCTCTTGGTGCGGGTGTTGACGCCCT
>NZ_JAJPWM010000046.1:0-23667 GCF_046549095.1 Streptomyces sp. x-80 | reverse complement strand
AAAGCCATGATCCACATCGCGTCGATCGACAACCTCGCCAAGCGCATAACGGACGAAGCCACCCCTACCTGGCGAGGGACCTACTAGGGCAGAAAGGGCAATCTGCCTAGATCAAATGCCCTCTCAGAAGCCTGGTGGAGTCTCTGACCACACACAGACTGCAGGGACTTTGCCTGGATTGCGGTACTGATGCGGGGTGGAGGACTGAAAGCTGATGCAGTCGCCGGGTTGCAGGTGGTACTGCACGCCGTCAACCCAGTAGTCCATCTCTCCGCTCAGCAGGAGGCCGACTTCTTCTCCGACATGGGTATGCGGGTTGTCGCCGGAGGACGCTCCCGGGGCTACCTCCAGCATCATCAATTCGAGCCTGCCGCTGTGTTTGGGGTTGAGGAGGGTGTAAGTAACCCCTTCCACGCCCGCCCGGGTGAGTTCAACGCGTTGATTGGGGCGTGTGAGCACATGGTGCTCGCGGTCAGCTGCCTGGAACAGCCTACTGAGCGTCGTGCCGAGGGCCTCGACGATCGTGCGCAACGTGTTGATCGTCGGGCTGTTCACGTCCCGCTCGACGTTGCTGAGGTAGCTGCGTGACAAGCCCGTCTTCTCCGCAAGCCGCTCCAGCGTGAGGCCCCGCTCCAAACGCTCCCGGCGGAGGTGCTTTCCGATCCCGTCGTTGCGCGCGGGCTGTGGCGAAGCGGGCGCATGACCGTCGGTTGACACAGAAGACACCCCTTGTCCAGTAAACAGAACACAGCGTCCAGCATAGCGTTTGCCTGACTAGTCGCGAATAATCTACGCTCCGTCTCATATACACGTCATGACTGGGTGGTGCCCGGCTTCGCCGCCGGCCCCCGCGGGCAGACGCGTGCTGTGATCCGGGTATCCAGGGACGCCGCACGACACCGCCGATGTCACCCGGCGATCTGGAGGACCGATGAACCACGACGACACACCCCTCAGCGGATGTCGAGCGCCCGAGATGCCCGAGCTCCGGCTCAACTTGCGCGCGCTCGAACACAATGTCCAGCTCATGGCGGACTGGTGCCGCGACCGGCGCGTCGAGCTGTGCCCTCATATCAAGACCACCATGACGCGTCCCGTCGTCGAGCGGCAGATGGCCGCCGGGGCGTGGGGCGTCACGGTGGCCACCGTGAGGCAAGCCGGCATAGCCCTGGGCTGGGGAGCGCGGCGCATCATCATCGCCAACCAGGTGATCCACCGCCCTGACCTCGCCGCCGTGCGGCGATGGCTCGAAGAGACGCCTGGGCTTGAGCTGTACTGCTTCGTGGACTCGACGGCAGGGCTGGACCTCGCCCGGTCGGCCATGGAGGGAGCGCACAATCCCCTGCGAGTCCTCGTCGACGTCGGTGCGCAAGGAGGCCGGACCGGGGTACGGGAGTCCGCCGCAGCGTATGAACTCGGCACGGCCGTCCAGGCGTCACCTGGAATCCTCCTGGCCGGTGTCGCGGGCTACGAGGGCATCCGGCCCAACCGCCGGGACGCCGCCACCCTGACGGACGTCGACGCGCACTGCCGGAAGGCGGTCACGGTCTTCCGCAGCCTGACACCGCTGTTCCAGACCGCGCAGCCCGTATTCAGCATGGGGGGCTCCGCCTTCCCTGACCGGGTCGTCCGTGCCCTTCGTGAACTCATCGGGCAACCAGAGGGTCCACGGATGGTGCCCGTCCTGCGGTCGGGCTGCTACGTCACACACGACCACGGCACGTACGAGCACGTCTCTCCGCTGCCGGGGCTGAGAGCAGCACTGACCGTCCGGGCCGTCGTACTCTCCACGCCGGAACCAGGACGGATCGTCGTCGGCGCCGGAAAACGCGAACTGCCCCACGACGCGGGGCTGCCGGTGTTCGTCGGAGCCCGCGACGCACAGGGAGTACCACGGTCGGCCGCGCAGGCCAGCGCAGCCCACATCTACGATCACCACTTGGTCCTCACACACGCAAGCGGCCTACAGGTGGGCGACGAAGTCGACCTCGGGATCTCCCACCCCTGCTCCGCCTTCGACCGGTGGCCCGACATCGCCGTGGTCGACGACGAGGGCCATACCCACGACGTGTGGCACCCCCAATTCCGCTGACGTGGTAACCAATCCCGACGCCGCAGAGTCCCACGGACGTAGCGGCCGGCGACCCGGACGGAAACCCGACCGCTGGGGTTGACAGCGGCCACCGTCCATCGTCGGATCTGCGTCGATCGGGCCGCGCCGCGAGCGCGGCCCCGGCCGTGTCGCCGGGCCGGACTGCGGGAGCCGGGTCACGCCGCCCTCGGTGGTGCGCAATCCCCTTGTCGCCGTTCCGGTAGGGCGACCTGCCCGACGCATGCGTACACCCAGGGCGGTCGTCAGGGGCGCCATGACGGTCGCGCGTCGTTGGTGCGGGCGGCGATCTGATGCTACCTGCCCATCAGCGAGTACGGGCCGTACCTCGCACGGCTGCGCGAGCAGTTCGAGGGGGTGATCTGGCGATTCCAGTCCGCAGCTCAGTGGCGGGAGATTCCCGGTGAGTTCGGACCCTGGCCCACGGTTAACGGCCGCTTCCGTATCTGGAGGGACGCGGGTGTCTTCACCGCGCTGCTGGAGGGCGTGATCGCCGAGGCCGCCCGCCGGGACCAGGCCGACATGCGTTGGTGAGCGTGGACTCCCCGACCGTCCGCGCCCATCACGACGCCGCCGGGACGCGTATCGACAAGGAGTTCATGGATGCCTTGGAGGAAGCCGCTGCCGAGCAGGAGCGGGCCCGGCAGAAGGGGGCAGTCTCCAGGAACAGAACGGACAGAGCGACGGAAACGACCCCGGGCAGGAAGAACGGCGGCGCGTCCGGCGACGCCGCAAGCTCCAGCTGAAGGCCGCCCTGCCCGGCAGATCCCCGGGCAGACTCACCAGCAAGATTCATCTCGCCGGGGACCGCAGATGCCGTCCGTTCTCGCTCGTCCTGAGTGCCACGAGATCCGCGACGAGGATGTTGCGCGGCTGTCCCCGCTCAAGCACCGCAACCTCAACGTGCTCGGCCGCTACAGCTTCAACCCGTCCGCTCCGCGTGAGGGCCTGCGCCCTCTGCGAGACCCCGACGCCGCTGAGCTGGACGATGATGAGGACGGTAGCGACTGATCACGATGTGACGTTGTCCGGTGCGGCAGCCTCGGGCCGTCATATTTGGTGAGCACCGAACCATTACCCTGCTGTGTGTCCGGCTACAGGGGACGCTGTTTGCTATGACAGTGCCTTGGTGACGACGGATGCCGCTTCGGCAATCAACTTGTTGTCGTAGTCGGCGTCTTCGGTGCCTCGGTTGGACATGATCGCCATGACGATGGGGGCGGAGTTAGGGGGCCACACGACAGCGATGTCGTTGCGGACGGCGTAGACACCGCCTCCGCCGGTCTTGTCCCCGACCGTCCATCCCTTGGGCACTCCGGCCCTGATGAGCTCGTCCCCGGTGGTGTTGGTCCGCAGCCACTGCGTGAGCTGCGCGCGTTCGTCCTTGCCCAGGGCTTCTCCGAGGACGAATGCCCGCAGGTCTTCGGCCCATGCGCGAGGTGTGGTGGTGCTCTGTGTGGCACCGGGAGACCACTGGTTCAGTTCCGGCTCGCGGCGGTCCACCCTGGTAGTGGTGTCACCTGCCTCTGCGAGAGCGGCGGCCAGGCCCTTCGGCCCGCCCAGCGCGTCGAACAGAAGGTTGGCCGCGGTGTTGTCGCTGTAGCGGACGGCTGCGTCACACAGATCCCGCAGGGTCATCCCGGTATCGACATGCTTCTCGGTTACCGGAGAGTTGTCGATCACATCGTTCCGGGAGTACTTGATCACCTTGTCCAGGCCGCTCAAGGTGTATTTACGCAGGACGGCAGCGGCGGCGAACGCTTTGAACGTAGAGGCGTACGCGAATCGCTCGTCGGCGTTGTAGGCCACCTCCTTCCCATCGCCCGTGTTGACCGCGTAGACCCCAAGCCGCGCACCGTACTTACGCTCTAGCTCCTTGAAATCGCCGACAGGTTGCTTTGCAGAGGGATCCGCCTGCGCCGTCGCGGCAGCCGGAGCCGGTGACGCCTGGGTGCTGTCGTGATCGCATGCCGCAAGCGGAAGGACAACGAGCGCAGCGAGCCCCCCGAGAACGGCACGCCGCGCATGTGTGAACTGCATTTTCGGACCTCCAGCTGAACCCGTGAACGGGCGCAGAGTAGAAAGACAGGCTCCCGGCTGTGGCTCGGGCGCCGACTCATCGTTTCCTTCGGGCTCCATACGGTCCAATACGCGTACGCGCAGTTCCATGCCGATGTCGCATAGAATTGATCGGTATGGATCTAGTGGGAGCATGTCGGGCGTTTGTCAGCGTGACGGAGCGCGGCAGCTTCACCATGGGAGCGGCCGCAGTCCGGATGTCCCAACCGGTGGCCAGCCGGCGCATCGCTGCCCTGGAGGAGCATTTCGGCGAGCGCCTGTTTGAGCGGACATCGCGCCGGGTCACCCTCAGCCCGTTCGGCCGGGACATGCTCCCGGCGGCGCGGCGGCTCGTGCAGACAGCCGACACACTGCTGCACGAGGCGGTAACCGCCAAGCGCAAGCCATGGCGGCTCGCCGTCCCGGGCAACTGCTCCACGGGCTCTCTCGCCCGTCTGGTCGCCGATGCGCGGGACCAGGAGGTGATCCTTGATCTCCAGACCGGTACACCGGCGCAGCGCACGGAGCTCCTTCGCTCGCAGCAGGTACGCGCGGCCCTGATCGCGGCGCCCGCTGACGAGGCCGCGTGGTCCGTTCCTCTCGGCCTCGCCGGGACCGCGGCAGCCGGGGCCAGGCTCGTCTATCTGGATACCCTGCGGGCCGGGCGGGCCTGCCCGGATCCGGTCCGCAAAGTCTGGATCCAGCCAGAAGACGACGTGCCGCACATCCGCGATCCACTCACACGGCTGCGCGACGCACTAGGCCTGCGGCCGGTGCAACTCGCCATCGCCGCCGACCCGACGACTGCCATAGCCGAAGTGCTCTGCACGTCCGATCTGCTGCTGTGTCCCGCCGCGCAGGCCGACGAGCTCGGCCTCGACTGGAGGCCCATCGGTGAGATCACGCTCAGCCGCGGATACGCCCTCGCCGTCGCCGCAGACGGCAATCCGCGGCATGTCCAGGAACGCCTGGGCGGCGCGATCACCCGCTGCCTCGGTCCGGGTACCCGGACCAGCACCCCTCGCGGAGCGGCGGCAGTATGAGCACCGAAGCGCTGCTGCACGACATCCGCCAACAGCTGCTCGAAGGCGGCTTGCGCGGCTGCCTGCTGGTACGCGACCTCCACACAGGAGCTGAGCTGGGCATCGAGCCCGACACCCAGCTGCCCGCCGCATCTCTGGTCAAGATTCCGCTCGCCTTGGCGACAGCGGAGCGCATCCAGCGGGGAGAGCTCGACGGAGCAACGGCGATCGACGTCCAGCCCGGACGCATCACGACGCCAGGCCCCACCGGTCTGACCCGGTTCCGCCACCCCGTCCGGATCGCCATCGACGACCTGCTCTACCTCAGCACCAGCGTGAGCGACGGAACCGCCGCCGACGCGCTGTTCGACCTCACCCCGCCTACCCAGGTGGCCCGCATCTTGCGTGAACTGGGCCTGGGCGGTATTGCCGTCCGGCACGGCATGGGCGAACTCACCCAGACACCCACAGAGCGCTTCGCTACCGACCAGGCGCATCTCGCCCACACCCTCGCCATCGAAGCGGGCACCAGCGGCCGCGGCCACCGTGTGCCGCAGCTCGACACCACCCGCGCCAACACCGGCAGCGCACGCGCCTGGACCGAACTGCTCCAAGCGCTGTGGACGCCATCGGCAATCCATCCCGGAGCCGCTGCCCGAGTGCGGCACCTCATGGCCCACAACCTGCTCCGCCACCGCCTTGCCCCAGACTTCAGCTCCGACGCCACCGACTGGGCTTCCAAGACCGGCACCCTCCTCAACCTCCGCCACGAGATCGGAGTCGTCGAGCACTCCCACGGTCAGGTCTTCGCCATCACCGTGCTCACGGAATCACTCGTTCCGGCCAGCACCCAGCCAGGCGCCGACATCCTCATGGCCCAAGCCGCCCGCAGACTGCACGACCATCTCCGGCAACTGTGACCCAAGCCGCGTCCTCTCCCGACCCCACCACCTCGAAGCCGACTCCCACAAACGGTCCCTTGCCCGAGCAAGATCGAATACCGGTCGCCGAATCCCCGGTGATCTCCGATCGGTTCTCAGAACCTGTTCTCACTCAAAAGCGGGACGGACCCCCTTCTGAGACTTGCGTTGTGGAAATCCGGGGTCATGACGGGCCCTCAACAGCCCTTGCCGTCCGGCTGGTTGGACGCGGACGTGCCGAACGTCACGTATGTCCGAGGTGTGACGCACGGCCCGGCTCGCCGTGCCGCTCGCGCGGCGGCGCGGTCAGCTGCTCCTATCACACCGGCCGGTTCACCAAGGTGCCCCGCCTCGTGAAGAAACTGCGGGTGCCCACCCTGGCCGACCGCCATCCCGGCCAGCCGTGGCGACCCGGCACCCCGCGCCCGGCACCGATCGACCCCGACCTGCCGAGTGCGGACATCCGCATCGGGTATGCGAGATGCTCGCACCGCAGCCAGGAACTCGACTCCCAACTCGACGCGCTCACCCAGCACGGCATTCCGAGAGACAAGATCTTCAGCGAGAAGATCGGCACCCGCATCAGGGTCCGCCCCGCCTTCGAGCAAGCTCTGAAGACCGCCCGGGAGATCAAGGCGCACGCCCCGCACTGCCGCGTGATCTTCACGGTGTTCGAGATGAAAAGGCTGGGGCGGGACGCGGTCGAGCTGACCGCGCTCGCCGACCACCTGACCGCCCACGACTTGGTCCTGGAGATGCTCCACGGCCCCCTGACCGGCATCTACGACCCGAGCGGGGCCGGAAGACCACCGTTCGCGTTCTTCGCAGCGATGGCGGAGACCGAGCGGGAGGACATCCGCGAGTCGACGGTGGAGGGGCTTGACACCGCGGCCCGCAAGGGCAAGCACGGCGGCCGGCCCCCGGTCATCACCGACGACATGTCCGGAGTCGTATCCGGCCCCCACTGGAGCATGCCGAACGGCATGTCGGGCCCGGGGAAGGTATCGACCTTGCCGCTCGTACCGATCAGTGGATTGACCAGCGACGCGGGATCACCGACCAGGTCAGGGGCAGCGGATACCGCGCCCACGGCGACTGCCTGGACGGGCAGAATGGTAAGAGCGAGACCGGACACGAAGGCCATCCGCCTGTGGAACAGCCGCCAGAACCTTGCCATGGCCTGCCTCCGCGGGGACCGGTTGGGAATCTTCACGGGTGACGTACGTGTCGTCCGACGTAACGGCATGCCATGAGGCCGACGGGAGATGAGCCCAACGCGTTGGTGACACCCTGTCAACAGCCATGGCTCACAGTTCCACCGATCGTGTCACCGACGGTCCCACGGTGGCTGGGAAGAGGCACGATCACAGCCCCTCAGGTCCCTGGTCAGGGTTCTTGCAAAATCCTATTCCTCTGATGTTTCCGCTGGTCAGGAGATAAGGCAGCGGCCGCGCCGGGCCGCAGCAGCACCGCGACCGCTCGGCCGTGCCGGGTGATCCGCGTACCCTCCCCGTCCGCGGCAGCTGCCAGAAGCTCCGTCAGGTGTGCCCGCGCCTCGCGGACTCTGATCTCGCGCACGGGCCATTGTGTATACAACGTCCGGCCCTGGCCGGATCACCAGAGTGTTCAGCGGGCGCGTGCGGGTGGGCTGGACCACCTCCAGCCGGCCGTCCCTGCCGGTGACGCAGTACACGATGCTCCGGTATCCCTGCCATTTCCAGTTGATCCACCAGCGTGGATCGCTGCGGTGTCCGGCGCGGCGTCGTGGGGTGGGCAGCCGCTGGCCGGCCAGGTCGACGTCGTCGAGCTCGACGTCGAGGCCCTGCGCATGGGCCAGGCCCGCCGGCGCCGCACGCCGCAGCGGGCTGTCCTCTCCCCACCGCCGGAATGTCCACCGCATGTCCGGGGCCGCCAGCAGGTCAGTCTCCTCCGGCGCGTCGGTCAGTGGGATACGGGAGATGGCGATGAACCCCTGCTGCTGCCATGAGATCGGCTCCGCACGCACGGGGCGGGGGATGTAGCGGTCGAGGCCGTCGAACGCGTCAATCATGTCGTGGCGTTCGGCTCGGCCGGCATCCGGATCCTCGGTGATCCCGTGCAGCACGGCCAAAGCCTGGGAGAGCGTGCCGCCCCGCTGCCACAGCGGGAGCATCACCGTGCCCTCGGCCTCAAGCTGCTCACGCGCGGAGTCCTCACACTGGAACTGCGACCCGCGTGAGGCCGCCTGCGAGCGCCCGGCGAAGCGGTGCGTAGGGATTGCCGCCCCCCGGAAAGCGGGGACTGGACGACGGCCTCGGTCATCCGCTCGTCGCGCTCGGACCGGATGGCCACGTCGATGTCGTACGGCTCGCTCGCGCCGCGGGCGAAGCTCCCGAAGAGCCAGACCTGCCGCACCAGGCCCAGCGGCCACTCGTGGTCGCCATCGAGCCGGTGGAGCATCAGTTCACCAGTTCAACGGCCCGTGCCCGCCTCACATCCGCTCACCGAGCAGCGGCCGCCAGGCCCAACTCCGCGTCCGAGGTGGCCATCACCGTGTCGATGGTGCCCTGGCCAACACGTCGGCCAGGGTGAGCACCTTCTTGTTCAGCTCCCGCAGCCCGGCCAGTTGCTCGTTCAGGGGAGTGAGCTTCGCCCGCCGCGCGCCGGGCTCGGATCCGCGATCTCGCCCCGCTTGGCCGCCTGCTCCTCGGACGGGGGCAGGTCGTCGGCCTGCTCGGTGTGGACCCGCTTGATCCGCGCCACGTGGGCGTCGGCCAGGACGTGCGGTTTGGTGTGGGCCTCCTCCAGCGTCTCCAGGTGTTCCCGCACGTCGACCGCCCAGCGCCGGGTGTGATCGATGAAGGCCCCCGGCTTGCTGATGGGATGTCAGATCCGCTCGGGCGTCGCGCCGGTCCCTCTCGTACGACAACAGGCCCGGCGCCCCTGTCCGCCTGCGGCGGCCCGCCGCCCAGGTTCAGCCCGAGGCCCCACGATCGTGTGTCCGACGTGCTACGCAATCAAGATCAAGTGCTTGGCGCTAACGGCTACCGATGGTCCCCACGGCCGAGGAAGGTGTCGGTGCGGGCCGCGGAGACGGCGGCTTCTCCGAGCGGGGACCGGCGCCGGCCCCGAGTCCCTGCGGGCGGCCACGGGCGGGCCGGGAACCCGACCTCCTGGTGGCGCTGCGATGGTGCTGCGGCTGACGGCCGCAGAAGCCGGCGTCGTGGACGTCGGGTGCCCCCGCCACAGCGCCGCCCGTCGATGTCCGCGCCGGTCACCGTGGCCGGTCCGGTGATCCGGCCCGGCCACGGTGGTATCACGCCGAGGCCGTGCGGAGATCGATGACCGTGCGCAACTTGCCGCTGCCCGCGGTCCGTTCGAAGTCCCGGCTGTCGGTGATCTCGACCGTGCAGGTCAGCAGTCCCTCCTCGCCGACCGCCGATTCGAGCTCCGGGATGGCGGCCAGGAACGCGGTACGTGCTTGTTCCGGCTCCGGGGCGTACTGCCGGTCCAGCCGGACCGCCAGGTGTTCGCAGCCGGCTCCCGTGCTCAGGACCAGCTGCACCTCGCCGCGGTAGCCCAGCTGCTGCTGGGCGGCCTCGACGAAGCGGCGGTAGTGGTAGAAGTACGTGCCGATCCGCATCACCTCGCCGTAGCGGCCCAGGAGTTCGATCCGTGGGGCGTGGCTGCCGCAGGGGCAGACGCCGTCGACGGTGCGGCCGAGGTCGCCGATCTGATAGCGCTCCAGGCGCTGTCCGGCGCGGGCGCGGCTGGTGAACACCAGCCGGCCCGGCTGCCCGGCGGCGACCGGCCGGTCGGCCTCCGGGTCCAGGACCTCCAGGGTGTGCAGATCGGTGAGGACGTGGTGCACCGATGCCTCGGCGTGCGCGCACTGGTAGCCCAGCGGTCCCAGGTCCGTACTGCCGTAGGAGGCGGACCGGATGACCTGTACGCCGAACGTCTCGGTGAGGATGCGGCGCTGCTCGGCGGTGAAGTGCTCGCCGCCGTAGAACACCTTGCGGATCCCGCCGTACGCGCGCAGCAGCTCGCCCTGGGAGTGGAAGAGCTGCCACAGGTAGGAGGGCATGCCGAAGACGGCGTCGGCCCGGTAGGTGACCAGGGCCTCGGCGACCGCGGCGTGGTCGGTGCCGGCCGCCATGGGGATCTGGGTGGCGTTCAGGCGCTCCAGGATGGAGAAGAAGCTGATGAACCCGCCGTACATGCCGCCGCAGAAGAAGAGGTTGGCGGCGCGGTCGCGGGCCGGGTCGAAGCCGGCGGCGAGCAGGCCGTGCGCGGCGGCGCGCATCTGGGTGTCGTAGTCGTCGTTGGTGAAGAGCGAGAGGGCCGGGGCCCCGGTGGTGCCGCCGCTGCGGAAGTAGAGGTGGGCGTGTTCGGGTGCCAGGGTGCGCAGTTGCTCCTGGACGCCCGCCTTGTCCAGCAGCTCTCCGGTCGGCGGGGCGGGGTTGACGGGGGCGGCGACCAGGTCGTCCAGGCATGCGGTGGACGTGAAGCTGTCGTCGGCCTTGACGCTGACCCGGCGGCTGTAGCGCGGCAGCGCGTAGACGCCGTCGTGGGGCTCACCGTCGTAGCCGTCGAGCATGGCGCCGACCGGGGTGACACGCAGGGCGCCGGCGGTGAGGACCGCGCGGGACAGCCGGGCGGTGTCGGCGCGGTTGCCCCCGATGGCGGCGGTCTGGAGGTAGCGGCGCATGGGCCGCAGGGTGGCGGTGATGTCCTTGCCGGGGAGCGGTTTGACCCAGATGCTGCGGTGCAGCGGGGACGCGGTGAGCGCGGGGCGGGTGTCGGCCAGTACGCGCCAGGTGCCGTCGTCGGCGGTGATGACCTTGGTCAGGCCCAGGTGCTGTTCGAGCCGGGCGACCAGTTCGGTGGTGGTGATCTCGGCCTGCTCGGCGGCGTCGAGGGCCGGTGCCGGGAAGGCGGCGGAGGTCTCGGCGAGTACCGCCGCGAACTCCTCGGCGAAGGCGAAGACCTCGTCGGTGTCCTCGGTGTCGAGATAGACCACCTGGGGGCTGGAGCACGCCTGCTGGTCGAGCCGGCAGACATCGGCGGCGAGGGCGGCCAGGACCGCCGGATCGCACCACGCCTCGCGGGTCAGATAGGCGAAGGAGATCTTGTGGCCCCACTCGACCAACCGGCAGCCGGGCGGTACGAGTTCGGTGATACCCGCCACGGCGTCCTCGCCGCCCCAGGCGGCCACCGCGTCGGCGGGGGCACACATCAGCCGCAGCCACTCCTGGCGGCTGGAGGGGAAGCGCAGCGCGACGATCCGGCGCGCGAGGGCTCCGGTCGGGTCGGCGGCGGCCAGTTCGGCCAGCAGGTGCTGGGCCAGGAGCGTGTCGGAGCCGCTGGTCTTGAGGACGTTGACGTTCCCGGTGAGCAGTCCTTCGACGACGCTCAGCGGGGCGACGGCCGCGGCGTTGCCGGGGGCGATGTGCACCAGGAGGCCGACCGGGGCCCATGCCTCGAAGACGGTCTCCCGGGCGTCCGGTCGGGTCAGCCGCTCGGGGCGCAGTCCGCCCAGCTCGCGCCGGAGTTTGCGCTCCAGGGCGGGGCGGGTGAGGGCGGCGGCCAATTCGGTCAGCGTCGCGGCGCTCTCGTGCGGGTCGCCGCCGTCGCCGTCGAGCTGTGCGGCCAGCCGGGTGCGTACGGGGCTGCCGGGCTCGCGCAGTGCGGTGCTGAGCGCGTCGCAGGCGGCCAGCACGGTTTCGGTGGGCAGCGTCTCGCCCAGGGCCCGTTCGACGATGGCCGGGAGGCCCGCGAGGCGCGCGGCGGCTTCGGCGTCGTCGATGAACTCGCCCTGCCAGAAGTGGAGTTCGCCTTCCGGGCGCAAGGCATGGTGGGCCGCGGGGCCGGAAGCCGGAGTGTGCGGTGCGTCGGTGGTCGTGCCGGAGGCCATGTCTGTAGTCGTCCCGATGATCGATGCCGATGATGCCGATGATGCCGAAGTGGAGGATGCCGAAGATGTCGGTGTCATGGTCACGCCTGTGCCTTCAGCAGTTCGGCCGCCGCCACCGCACAACTGCGGTTGCGGCTGAGCCCGGCGCGGCCGTGGATGGTGAACCACGGTGTGGGCAGCGGGCAGCCGCACTCCTCCCCGGGGTGCAGCGAGGCGAGGTCACCCATGACGACGCTGTGCGCCGGTACGGAGGTGATGTACGGCGAGACCAGATGCAGATAGCCGCGCTCGCCGTATCCCAGCGGTTCGAGGGTCCGGGTGTCGCGCACGGCCGCCCGGGACCACACGGGTACGTGCAGCCGGTGCCGCGCGCACTCGATGTACGGCACACAGTGCTCGACCGAGCCGAAGGTGTCCCGGATCCGCTCCGGCGGGATGCCCAGCAGCTCGCTCACCTCCGCGCGGAACTCCTCCTTGCCGATCTGCCGGTCGGCGTGGCCCTTCCAGCCGCCGCCGAGGACCACCAGCGAGTCGGCGGGGAGCTGGATCGGCGGTATGCCCTGGGCGCGCATCCGCTCCAGGGTGAAGTGCAAGAACGCCGGGAAGCCGAGAATGCGGACCGGCAGCCCGTCCTCCGCGTACTGCCGCAGGGCTCTGATGCAGCCGTGCACGTCGAATTCATGGGTGCCGCCGGTGTGGCGCAGCGCGTGGGTGACGCGCTCGGCCGGGGCGAAGTCGCACAGGTAGTTGTCGGTGAAGGAGGTGCCGAGTTTCAGGGCCGGGGCGGGCTCGTAGCTGTAGAGCAGGTAGTTGACGGCCCGGTCCGGGGTGATCCAGCCGTAGTGGTCGAAGATCCGGGCCACCATCCGCTGGGCGGAGCGGATGGTCCACTCGTCGAAGAACATCTGGGACTTCTGGCCGGTGGTGCCGGAGGAGGTGAGGTGCAGGAAGACCTCGTCGCGGGGGACGGACAGCACCTCGTGCCGTTTGAAGAAGTTGGCGTGGACGAGCGGGGCGCGCACGTCCGGGCCGACGGTCGGGGCCGCGCCCTCGGGAGTGTCGGCGAGCAGCGAGCGGAAGAACGGCGACCGCTGCGCGTGCCAGTCGTTGGCCTCGGCCATGGCGGCGGCGAACAGTGCGTCGGTGGCGGGCCCTTGGTCGTACGGTGACGCCAGGTCGCACAGTCGCTGGACGTGCGGGAGCGCCAGCGGGTCGGGGACGTGTACGGGGGCGAGATGGGTGTTCACAGAGAGACCTCTTGGCGGGGCAGATAGGTGGCGGTCCAGGCGGTCAGATAGGCGTTCACATAAGGCTGGAGCGGCCCGCTGACGGCGAGGGCGCGGAAGTCGATCTGGCGGCTGGTGCGGGAGAGCACGACATAGTCGTGGGAGCGGTCGCCGATCCGGCGCATGGCCGGGTAGACGGCGCTGGGGACGAAACCCGCGGCCAGGAAGGCGGACAGGCTCGCGGTGTCGGACAGTGGCAGCAGCGTCTCGACATAGTCGGCGCCGGCCCGCGAGACGGCCGCCATCAGGGGTTCGAGCGCGTGGGTCACCGCCGCCGGATAGGGGTGTACGGCGACCAGTGAGCAGCTTCCGGTGACCGGGTCGAGATCCGCGTACGCCTCGAACGCGCCGTCCGGTGGCACCAGTACGGCATTGGGAGCGTGCAGCGGGTAGTAGCGGCCGGCCGGGTCGGGGAAGAGATCCAGGAAGCGGCGGTGGACGAACGAGGGCGCGCTGATCACCTCGATGTCCGCGGTCACCGGCTCGGTCGGCCAGGGCGGCACGGCGGTGTCCAGGGCGTCCGGCCGCAGCACTGCGCCGTAGGGGATGCCGGTGCTGTCCTGGGCGGCGCCGAGCAGCGGGCCGAGGGCGGCGGGGGCCTGTGGGACGGGTTCCCGGCGGGCCAGCACACCGTCGGCGAAGCGGGCGAACAGCCCCAGGCTCTCGCAGCCCGCCACCTCGGCGGCGTTGGGCAGCAGACCGAGCGGCTCGAACCCATTGCGGACCATGACCTGCTGGGGGCCTTCGGTGACCATCCGTACGGTGGCGTACACCGAGTCGAGACAGCCGGTGGCGAAGGCCGCGGCGCACACCGCGGCGGTCAGCTGCCCGGCCAGCCCGCCTCTGCGGTGGGACGGATGGACCACCAGGCCGACGAGCTTCCCGACCTGGCTGCCCGGGTCGGTCTGCACCACCGCCGATCCAGCCGGCTCGCCGCCGGGCCGGCGGGCGATGAGCCAGTGGGTGCGCGGGTCGTCGATCAGCCGGCGCATCTCCGCGGGGTCGCTGCCCAGGGCCACCGGATAGCCGTGGCCGTAGACGTCGAAGTACAACTGCCGCAGTTCCGCGATGTCCTGGAGCGTCGCCGGAGCGATGGTGACGGTCATCGGGACACTCCCGCGGAGGTGGCGGCGGCCGGCAGGACGGCCTCGTGCCCGGCGGCGTCGTCGGCCTGCGGGTCGGCGTCGCCCTGAGGCGCGGCGCCGTCCCGTGCCGCGCGTTCGCGACGGCCGAGCAGGAACAGGGCCACCGCGACCGGTAGCAGACCGACGCCCTGGAGCACACACAGCCAGCGCGGCTCCAGGTGGTCACCGAGGACGCCGAAGATCAGCGAGGACAGCGGGAAGGTGGCCCCGAGCACCGCCTGCATCACCGCGAAGAATCCCGGTTTGTCGGCGGCCGGGACCGACCGCTGGAACAGTGCGACGAACCGTACGCCGATGACGCCCACGCACCAGCCCGCGACGATCAGCGCGGCCACGGCAACGGTCCGGTCGGGCACCAGTCCCGGCAGGCCCAGCGCGAGGGCCATCAGCCCCAGGCAGGCCCCGCCGACCGTGGTCGGCGAGCCCGGGAGCCGCGCCCCGGTGAACGACCCCGCCAGCGTCCCCAGACCCAGGGCCGCCTCCAGCGCGGCGACGGTCGAACCCTGCGCATGCAGCACCGAGCGGGTGTAGAGGGGCATGACGACGTACACGGCGGTGGTGAAGACGTTCGCCGCGGTGAAGCAGAACAGCGCGCGCCGGATGAAGGGCAGGTCCGCCAGGATCTGACGCAACGTCCGGCGTGGTGCCGCGGTCGCGTCCGCGGCCGCGTCGGGGCCGCCGGCGGCCCCGGGGAAGCGGGTGACGGCGACGAGCACGGCCGCCACGAGATATCCGCCCGCGCAGCCGGCGACGATGCCCGCCAGATCCCAGGCGTCGACCACCAGCGGGCCCAGGAGCCCGCCGGCCAGTCCGGCCAGGGACTGGGTGGCGAGCTCGAAACCGGTCGCGGCCTCGATGTCGGCGTCGTCGACCAGTTCGGGCACGGAGGTGGTCAGGCAGGGGTCGAAGAGCGCCTGGCAGCCCGCCAGCAGCAGGGCCGCGCCGTAGACGGCGCCTGTGGGCAGATCCTCGGTGTGGGCCCAGACGGCGGTCGCGGAGGCGACCAGCCCCGCCAGGGCCGCGGCGCCGGCCAGCACCGTACGGTGCCGGCAGCGGGCGATGATCCTGGCGACCAGCGGGACGAGGACCACCGCGGGCAGCGTGCTGACCGCGAGGAAGGCTCCGGACGCGAAGCCCCGGTCCGCACCCATCGCATGGCCGACCAGCCACCACACGACGCCGACCTGGAACATCCGGGCCGCCGCCTGGGTGAGGACCTGCGCGGCCCACACCGCGCCGAAGGCCGGGTTGCGCAGGACGACGGGCAGCCGCCCGCGGGACCCTCCCGGCGCCGGCGGGACTTCGGCCGTCTCCGGCGCGGTCATGACCCCATCCGCTCGTCGACGATGCGGATCAGCTTCCCCGAACGCGCGTTGACGGCCAGGTCGCTGTGGCGCACCCACTCCACGGACAGCGGGTGGATGTGCCCGGCGTCCACCGCGTCGGCGTACATCGGACGGTCCGTGAGGATCTCCTTGCGGACCGCGTCGGCCAGGTCCGCGAGTCCGGCGGGCTCTCCGTCGCCCGCCAGGCGCAGCAGCAGGCCGTCCCGTCCGTCCCAGTGGCGTACCACCAGCTGCACGCCGGACACCCGGCCCGCCACGTCGGCGCCGCGGACGAGATCCTGCACGTCCTGGGTGTAGAGCGAGACCGGGCCGACGCGGACGCCCTCTTCCGACCGGCCCAGGATGCGGAAGTGCCCGGCGTGCGTGTCGGTCCACTCGGCGCGGTCTCCCGCCGGGTAGCGCAGCACGGGCATCAGCCGCCGGCGCAGGTCGGTCACGACGACCTTGCCCGGGACACCGGCCCGGGTGATGGGTTCGCCGGTCTCCTCGTCGAGGATCTCCACGATGGTGCACGGCGTGAAGGCCCGGTGGATACGCGGATCCGCGCCCGGTACGGCCCGGCCGAGCAGCCCGGCGTCGACGCTGGCGTAACCCACGGAGCGGGGGCGGGCCTGCGGGAAGGCCCTGGCGAGCAGCGGCTGCTGGTCCTGGTAGAGGCTCTCCCCACCGAAGAGCAGCAGCTCCACGCGCGGCAACTGCCGCCCGGAGGAGGCGAGGTGGTCGGCCAGCGCGCACAACGTCGTCGGGGTGCCCGCGACCACCTCCACGCCGAACTGCTCCAGCGTCTGCACGGTCGACTCCAGCGGAGCGGCGCCGCCGATCGGCAGCCGTACGTTGGAGACGGGGGAGTGGTGCAGCGAGTCGAGGATGAAGGTGAAGCTCGCGTACATCTCCCCGGCGTAGAAGAGGTCGGCGACCCGGTGTCCGGGGCGCAACCCGCTGTCGACGAGTCCGGCGCCGAACGCCGAGGTGAATTCCCGCCATTCCTCACGGGTGAAGAAGGAGAATTTCGGGGCGCCGGTCGTGCCGCCGCTCTTGAAGACCACAGCCTCATGGAGCGGCCCGGTCAGCAGGCGATTGTCCTGTGGTGTGTTGGCCCGCCAGAACGCGTTCTGCGGTACGACCGGAAGATCAGTCAACTGCGTGACACGGGCCGGGAGTTCTCCATAGAGCTCGGCGTAGAAGGGGGAGTGGCGGCGAACGAAACGTATGAGTTCCGTCAATGGTTGAACTGGCATCAATTCCTGCTTTGCGACATGCGAAAGGAGGCGACGTCACCGCTGCGGGGACATCACCTGAGGCGGGCTGGAGGGTGCCTGACGATCGTGCGCCTGCCCGGCCCCACGCCGGACAGACACCGATTCCGCAGACTTCCGCCGGGACCTTACCGCACAGCTGAACTCCCGCTTTCCCGCCACCTTTCCGTATGCCGCATCTCCGCATTCCGTTGCGGGATAGCGCGGTGAGCCACCTCTCATCAACAGTGGGCGGCTCCGGGCAATTTTCCCGGCCACGTCGACGATTTCCAGCCATTGCGCGTAACCGGCTGAAGAGCCCGACTGAGCAGTGCTTACTGCTGGCGCGTCATTGAGGCACCGTCAGCCATGCATGCTGATTCGGACAGTTAACGTCCGGGGGAGGTGCCGCACCCCAAAGAATGTGCGTCGCGCCGCGCGCCATATTTATTCACTGCGTCAGATAGTTAGGCAGTGATGGAACTCACGAGCCTCAACTCGGATGTTCCCCCCAGTTCACCTCGCGGCAACTCGCTGAGCTTTTTCCCGCCGCGGACTGGGCTTTTCCACCTCGGGCCGAGATGTGAAGCGACTCGGATTGGCGGGGGCGTGACAGTCGTCACTGCGATGGGGGAGTGTCTCATCAACGGCTCTGTTCCGTAGCCGGTGGTGACGCCGGGTCCCTGCCTGGGAGTTACGAGGCATGGATGATGTCAGCTCTCTTGTGGCTGTGGTGTCATCTGGGTTGCCGGCGCAGGCCGTCGAGGGGGTGGCGGATGGTGGTGAGGTGGTCCGGGGCGCGGCCCGGACCCGGGATGTCCCGGTGCCCTGCCCGGTGTGCGGGGTACCGACGGGGAAGGCGCATGGGTATCACCGTCGGACGGTGGCGGATGTGCCGGTCGACGGCCGCCTGGTCGCGGTCCGGGTCCGGCGCCTGGTCTGCCCGGTCCTGGGCTGCCGCCGCCCGACCTTCCGCGAGCAGATCCCAGGTCTTTTGGAGCGCCATCAACGCCGCACCATGCGTCTGACCGGCCAGGTCTGTGCAGTGGTCAAGGAGTTATGCGGCCGGGCGGCCGCCCGCCTCGCCCCGGTCCTGACTGTGCCCGTCTCCTACGCCACCGCCCTGCGCCTGCTGCGCCGCATCCCCGCACCGGCGGCGCGGATCCCGCGGGTGATCGGGGCCGACGATTTCGCCCTGCGCACTCCCGGAAGGGTCTGGGGGCGACGACGTTCCCGGCAAGACCGATCGGGCCCAGATGGTCCGGGGAGGCGCAGGACACCACCCACCGCCCGAATCCCCGCGAGCGTTTGTGCTTCTTCGCGAAGAACAGCGCCATGCGCATCCGCGTGGACTCCCTGATCGCCGCGAAGCGGTCGGCGGAGTTGCCGAACCGGAAGTAGCCGGCCCAGCCGGTCAAGAGCCTGTTCAACTCCGCCGCCACCACCTTGACGGGTAGCAGCGACCGGGACCGGTCGGTGATCTCCCGGATCCGGTCCCGGGCGTGCCGCAGGGCCCTGTCCGCAGGCCAGCAGCTGGCCTCCCGGTCCCCGCGATGCGGACAAGGATCACCCTGCATCTGAGCGCCAGGT
Organism: Streptomyces sp. x-80; assembly: GCF_046549095.1. Classification (NCBI taxonomy): domain Bacteria; kingdom Bacillati; phylum Actinomycetota; class Actinomycetes; order Kitasatosporales; family Streptomycetaceae; genus Streptomyces; species Streptomyces sp. x-80. Next base: position 5,059 of record NZ_JAJPWM010000046.1, on the reverse strand, counting down.
TGTCGCAGGGCCACGCCACGGTGAGCCAGGGTCCCGTGCTCAGACCGCGCCGGGCCGGGAATCGGTGAACATCGACGGGCGAGGAACGGCTGGGCATTGGACACCTCCGTGATGGTCTTTTGACGAGGGGACCGACCATCGCCCGGGGTCTCTTGCTCACACTGCTCTCATCGCATCGGCCCGGTTCCTCGGCCGACCCGGTGCGGAGCGGTCTCACCGTTCAGGACATGAGATCTTCGGCGGGGCCGGCGGTGCGGCGCGCCGCCGAGTCCGTCCGGGGGCGGGAAGGCCCGGTGGAGCATCCTGGACGAGGGAAAGCAGGAAGGCGAGATCCGCCGGAGCGTTGGCCAGCAGTTCGGCACCCGCAACAGCAGTCGCTTCATCGGGCCACCTGGCGGGGTCGGGTCCGTCCCCGGTGCGGGGGCCCCCGGCCCAGTCGAGCCGGCATCCGTCGGCCGTCCGCTGCGTGATGCGCAGGCGGGACGGCAGGCCCACAAGCGCGCGTCGGTCACGCACAGGAAGCCATAGCCCTTGCTGGCGGCGATGAGGCTCAGAGCCACACCCAAGTTGCTCGATGTCGTCGACGAGTTCGCCGAGGCGAGCACGATCTCGGGGGCGAGGTCACGCAGCGAGATGTGCAGGACCAGCGGGTGGTGGTCGAACCGGGACACGTCGCTGACGTGTGGCTTCCCGGCGATGGTGGCGAAGACGACCAGATCACTGCGGCGAATGAGATCCTCGGCGCTGTCGTGCACCGTGACCCACGGCGTGCTGCCGGAGGACTGTCCCAGGTAGGTGCGGAATCCGGCGGCGCTCTCGGCGGACAGATCGTGTATGCCGATCCGGTCGAACTCCCAGCCGGTGCCCGCCAAGAAGGCGTGGATGTAGGGGGCGATCAGGCCGGTGCCGAAGAACCCGACGCTCCGGGGGTGCGGTCGGCTGCGGCTGAGCCGGTCGGCGGCCAGTGCCGCCGACGCCGCTGTCCTGGTGGCACTGATGATCGAACTTTCCAGACAGGCGAACGGGTAGCCGGTTTCAAGGTCGTTGAGGATCAGCACCGCTGAGGCGCGGGGGATTCCGGCCGTCACGTTTGCGGAAAAGCTGGAGATCCACTTCAGGCCGTCCACCGGCGCTTGCCCGCCGATCGAGGCGGGCAGCGCGATGATGCGGGAAGCCGGCCGGTCGGGGAAGCGCAGGAAGTACGAGGGCGGGTTGACCGAGTCGCCGGCGCCGTGCAGGTGGTAGGTGGCCTCGACCAGGTCGACGATCTCGCGCTCCCGCCCCTGGAGGGCGTGCTGGACCTGGGCTCCGGAGATCACCGCGAACGGTGGGACGGTGCGTGGCACCGGCGTATCGGCGGATGCGCGGGGGTGGGGCGTGGCGGAGTGTGCGGTGGTCACTTGATGGTCACCTCGATGGGTGGCGAGCAGTCGGTCAGGTGCACCGGGTCGGCCATCGCGACGAGGACTTCGCGCGGCCCCTCGAACGGTTCCCTGCTGTGCGCGGTGCGGATGTTGTCCACGAGCATCAGATCGCCGGCCTGCCACGGCTCGCGCGCGGTGTGGTCTTCGTAGACCGTGTTCAGCAGCTGGATCGTGTCCTCGTCGATCGGGTCGCCGTCGCCGAAGAAGGTGTTGAACGGCAGCCCGTCGGCGCCATAGACGTCCACCAGGTATTCGCGGACCTCTGGAGCGATCGTCCACTCGTTGAGGAAGGCGATCTGGTTGAACCAGCAACGCCGACCGGAGACCGGGTGGCGCACTGCGGCGCCGCGCCTCTGACGGGTCCGCAGGCCGCCGTCGGGCTGCCACTGGAAGGCGATGGCGTTGGCGCGGCAGTAGCGTTCGACCGCGTCGCGGTCGTCGGTGCCGAAAGCCTCTGCGACGGAGGCGCCGATCTCGTCGTTGTAGGTGCGGATCAGCAGCCAGCCCTGCCGCTCGAACCGCTTGACCAGCCGTTTGGGCAGCGTGTCCAGGATGGTCGGCGCGTCGGCCACCGCGGTCGTCCCGCCGTCGGTGGGTGCGCCCAGGCATGCGAAGAGCATCAGGCCAGGGAACTGAAGGGTGTAGCTGAGTTCGTGGTGCATGCACATCGGCTGGCTCTGGAGCCATGTCGAGGAGGAGCAGACGCCCTCGTCGCAGGTCTGCCGGGGCGCGAAGCTCTCCTTCTCGTCGATCAGGCCGGTGGTGGCCAGTTCCCTGAAGACCGCTCCGGTCCCGGCCGCGTCGCGCAGGCCGAGGAACGTCTCGACACCCTGATCGCCTCGCAGCGCATCTTCGTGGCGGACGCGTCGCACCAGCTGAGGACCCCGCTCACAGCTCTCAGGCTGTCCCTGGACAACATCGCGGACGGCGTGGACGACGAGTTCGTCCGGGAAGACGTGGAGCAGGCGACAGCCGAGGCGGTACGGATGAACCGCCTGGTGAACGGCCTGCTGGTGCTGGCGCGGGCGGAGGTGAAGGACACGGCGGCGGAACCGCTGCCGCTGCGCGAGCTGGTCGCGGAACGCCTCGCGGTGTTGAGGCCGGCCGCCGATGAGCGCGGAGCCACCGTCGTGCTCGGGGGAGATGTCGACGGCCGGCTGCTCATGCTGGCCGGCCCCGGCCATCTGGACCAGGTCCTGGACAATGTGCTGTCGAACGCTCTGGAGGTGTCACCGGACGGTGGCGCGATCACCGTACGGGTGGAGCCAAGGGGTGACGAGGTGATGCTGTCGGTCCTGGACGAAGGCCCGGGGATGACGGATGCGGAGAAGCCCCGCGCGTTCGACCGCTTCTGGCGCGGTCAGGGCCTCACCGGGCGTTCCGGCTCCGGCCTCGGCCTCGCCGTCGTCAAACAGCTGGTGACGGACGACGGCGGAACCGTTGTCCTGCGGGACACGCCCGGGGCCGGATTGTCCGTGGCGATCAGCCTTCGGGCATCTTTTGCGGCAGGAGTGACTCCAGACTCGTGGAGCGCAGTCCAGGGCCCGTGCAACGGACGTACAGGGGGCGGGAAGCGGTCATGCAAAGGCTCTGGATTGTCGCCGAGCAGGGTGTCGGGGCGCCGACGGGGACGGCCGGGCGGCCGGCAACGGGCGGGATGGCGTCGACCAGGGCGAGGGGCTGGGTGACGTCGTTGACGTTGGCCGCGGTGGTGATGACCTTGAGGGGAGACCGGGCCCGTCGCAGATCAGGGGTGTTTGCTGCCCGTCTTGCGCCGACCGACCGGCGACAGACCGGTGTCGGCACCCCCTTTTTCGCCCGGACGTGGGAGCCGTCCACGCACGCCCTGGACCAGTCGAGTTCGCCGGCCGCGTTCAGTCCGGCGAGCGGGATGCGGTGCAGTTGATCGAAGACCCGGCCTCCTGCCACCGCTCCAGGCGGTGCCAGCAGGTCTGTACCGGATCCGAACCCAAGCTTCAGCAGCAGGAGTTGCCAGGCTATGTCGATGTACAGGACATAGAGGATGCCCTGCAGACAGAGTCGGTCTGCCACCGGCCGCGGCTCCGGCGACCGCTTAGGTCAAGGCGACAGCAGGGGCTCGATCAGCATCCACAGTTCGTCGTCCACGATCCATGGCCGAGTGCTCACACCACCACGAACGGCCGAAATGCCAGACCGGTCACGCCCGACCAGGGCACCTCAAAAAGATCGTGTTACGAGCTCTATGGAAGTGATGCAGTTCGACGGAACCGAAAGGCGGGTTGCTGATTCTGGATGCGCCCACATGAATAGGTCATCCCGGGATCTGAACCGCCTTCCCGGAAACGCTTATTCGGACATCAGATGCCATCGTCGCGGACTGTGCAACGCCTTGGTGAAAACGATATGGAGTCTGCGCAACGAACGCCCGGGTCGAAAGTCCTGGAAACAGGGGGCGAAAGTCCCACGGACAGTCGTGTTGCCTGCCGTATACGGTTGTGTGCGGCTCTCGTGCAGCTGTCGCCTCCTTTGCTGTGGTGGTCGCCGGTCATCGGAAATTCGTGGTTCGGCGGGTTTCCTCAGGCCGTCGTTGCCCCGCCGGTCCGAATTGCCTTGTCAGCTCGGCCCTTGTGGGCACGGTGCAGGGCTGGGTGCGCCGTCGTCGGAGATGCCGATACCGGCTTGAAGCTGCTGGAGATCCACTTTGCGGTCGCTGGTGACCGTATGTGGTCCCGTGGCGCCGGAGGTACGGCTGGCACGTCTGTAGCTCATGGCCGTCGCTGCGAGACGTTGATGTTCCGGCTCACGGGAGATATCGCTCACGGAGCGCCAGCGCAACCAGAGTTCCCTGAACGCCGTCGTTACGGTCCAAGAGTGCAATTCGGGCATGTGTCCACATGGCCCGCTTCGGGAGTGGGAGATCCATGAACAGGCCGCTGCGGCGTATAGCCGTCTTCTGCGGGGTGCTGGTGCTGGCCCTGCTGGGGCGGGTGACCTGGGTCCAGTTCATCCAGGCGGACGAGCTCGCCAGTCACGAGAACAACCGCCGGGTGATGATCGAGGCGTTCTCCTATCCGCGCGGGAACATTATCGTCGGTGGTAAGCCGATCACCGGTTCCGTGGCGACCGCTGGAGATTTCAAGTACAAGCGGACGTTCAAGGACGGTCCGATGTACGCCCCCATCACCGGTTACTCCTCGCAGGCGCAGGGAGCCAACTTCCTTGAGGGCGTCTACGAGAAGGTCCTCAACGGCAAGGACGACCGGCTGTTCTTCAACCGGGCCCAGGACGTCCTCACCGGTGAGAAGCCGCGCGGCGGCGATGTGATCACCACCATCGACGAGAAGGCGCAGCAGGCCGCCTACAAGGGGCTTTCCGATCTCCGGGCCCGGGGCGCGGTGGTGGCTCTCGATCCGCGCAGCGGCAAGATCCTCGCGATGGCCAGCACGCCCTCGTACGACCCGTCTTCCTTTGCCGGCAACACGCAGGAGGAAGGCGAGAAGTTCCTGGCGCTGGACAAGGGCAAGGACAAGCCGATGAGCAACCGCGCGCTGCGCGAGACGTATGCCCCCGGCTCGACCTTCAAGATCCTGACGGCGGCGGCGGCCCTGGAGAGCGGTGCGGTGAGCGACATCAACGCCTCCTCCGGCGCGCCC
>NZ_JAJPWM010000045.1:0-29540 GCF_046549095.1 Streptomyces sp. x-80 | reverse complement strand
ACGATCGGCAACCTCGCCGCCGCGAACCTCGACCAGATGGCCACCGCCGTTAAACGCAGCCTCAAGAAAATCCAGTACCGCCCGCACCTGGTCGACGGTTGCCTCGCCGCCACCGGCCTGACCATAGGCAACTGCCCATGACCAAGCCGACATCACACATTCAAGTTCAGTAGTGTCTCGTGATCCTGTTTGCGTCAGTTCACATTGTTGTTGACGAGTTTCCTCACGCTGGTCTGGACGAGCCGGACCTTCGGGAGAACCTCGTCGGCGGTCGCGGTCCAGGTGAAGGGTTTTGCCTCCTGGTTCCAGGAGGTGATGTAGTCGCGGATCTGCTTGACCAGGACGTTGACGCTGGAGAACGTTCCGCGACGGATCGACTGCCGGGTCAGGATGCCGAACCAGATCTCGTCGGGTAGCGGGGCCGCATTGCTGCGTCCCCGCCCCCTCAGAACCGGCCATGCCCGATCTCCCGGCACCCTGCAGATGATCGGCCGCGCCGCCGTAGGCGTCCCGTACTGCGCGGACTACATAAACGTCACGGCATGAATGCCGAGGTCCCCGCCGGTCCCCTCAGGCGGCTGCTGAAGGGCTCGCTCGCACGTGCCGCCCACACATGCCTGACCGCCACCCGGCATCGCGGAACCATCGACACCGTTGCCGATGCGGGCCTCAAATGCTGGGCCGACACGGCATACCAGGGTGTAGGCCGTCCCATCCGGGTTCGCCGGCGTGGCCGTCGCCTCAAGCGGTGGCAGTGTCGGCACCACACCGCGCACGCGAGATCCGCAGTGGCGACGAAGGCCCGCTGCCGTACCAACTGCATCACGTGGTCGTCCAAGCTGCGTTTCCCCCCATCACTCGTCATCGTGCTGGAGGGAAAACCGCCTCCGGCGCGACAATCTGTTCGACGAAAGGACCGCATCGCCATCGAGCCCTTGGCCGCCACTTGAGGCGTTGGCATCATGGAGTATCTTTCGGCGGGAAAAGCTTTTGACTCCTCCCTTACTGGAAATCGCTCATCCAGGCCAGAGCCCTGCTGTCTTCCTCTTGCATTTCCTGCACCTTTTGCTGAAGGCGAGCGCATGTCGCGTCATCAATCCAGCGCCTCCCTGCGCTGTCTATGTTCCGGTTTCCCGTCATGAGGCCGCCTTGCAGGTCACGGTCATAGCGTTCCGCATTGAGCTGGACGTAACGCTTGTTCTTGTCGATCGTGACGGGTGCAAATCTTCGTTCATGTCCCTCTTGAGTGTTGTACAGATCGAAGAAACCGATGCCGCGGGCCCACCTTAGACATATTCCTCGGTCGGCGGCGGCTTCGTAGGTGAGATAGTCATCACCGTCCTTCATGAGAACGGTCGCGTAGTGGGCTCCCCAGCCCAGCTGCAGATCATAGGGGCGGCCCCCCTCGGCGGCCTCTCCGAAGAACTTGATCCACACGTGGTCGCCGATGGCGGGGTTGGCCACCTGGGCGGGATAGCTTCCCCGCGGCCGGATCCGGTCTTCTTTTTTCGGGTCGTCAAGGAGCGATGGTTTGGCGAGCAGGTTGGCGGCCAGAGAGCAATCGGCCGGCACGGTCAGGCAGAAATCATCCACCTCAGCGACCTGGCCATTTACGCGGTCTTCCACTGCGAGGCTGGTCACAACAAACTCGGTGAGGGCCTTTTGTATCTCGCGCTCGTAGGAGCGGCGCCTGACCTGACCCGCCTTGGCGAGGTCGCTGAAGTGGAGCCGCGCAGGGTACGCCTGCCAACCAACGAGGTTCTCGCCGGCGACGATGCCGTTGAGCTTTCCCTTCATGGCCGCCCATACCGCAGCAGGGACCAATTTGTCATCGCCGGACGGGAAGCCAGGCTGCTTCTGATATTCTTTCCAAAGGGCATCCGCATGCTCAGCAGTGAAAGGCAGGAGGCGCTTTCTTTTACTCCATTCGGTGAAGCGATCGCGGCGCTGTTGTGTCGTATCACCGAATATGGGTTCACGTCCCCTGTCGGTTACCGCCGGCTGGCCGGGGGCGCGTCTATAGAAGGCGAGTGCCTCGTCAAGGTTTTTGGCGTCTTTGAATACGGGGATTACCCGCCAGTAGGGGCCGTTCGCCTGGATAAGTGCACTGAGCGCGGCCCGGCCACCGGGGTAGTCGGTGATGTTGGCAGGGTCAAGCTCGGTTCCCTTGTCCGGCATGAGGCGGGCGGAGCTCGTCCGCAAAGCGCCTTGCGCTTCAGTGAACATGCGGCCGCTGGCGTAGGCCAGCTGACGTGGTTGTCGCAGCGGATCGCCGAGCGTGTGAGTCTGGACGACGATGTGGCCGTTTTGTGAGGTATTCCAGTTCATGGGTTACCTGCCTGGCTGAGGAACGGGGGTACAACTTCCGGTGCGGTGACGGCGCTCGGGCTGTCTGGGGCGGCGGAGCCCGTTAGGACCACCGCGAGGTCGATGGCGGAAGCGGTGAGGGCGAGCCCCAGGGTCTGGCTCGTGCTCTGGTAGGTGGTGGCAGCATCCGTGAGCAGGCAGGGCAGTTGAGGCAGGGCCCCGTCGGGAACGCCGATGGCGTCGGCCAGTTGGGCCAGACTGATGCCGAGTTCGGGTGAGGGGGCATGCCAGGAAGCCGAGAATTCCAGCCCGTCCGTGACCGTACGGGTGATCGCTCCGCGCAGCCGCATCTGGTGCGCCGTACCGGGAGCGTCCACGGCGTCGTCGACGGGGATGTCGAGCTCGCCCGAGATGCTCCACTCCCTGGCAGTAGCGACCCAGGCAGAGAGCGTCAGGGGCATGGTGGCGATCTGCATTTCGGCGTCCACGCTCGCGGACGCCGCGCCTCTGGCGGGGAATACCAGCGCGGCCGAGGCCTGGGTGAGGGTGGCACCGGGGCCGATGGACAGGCCTGTGCCGGGGCGGAAGCTCGCGCAGGCGGTGACGGAGCGATCCCGCAGGTTGCCGGTGCAGTACAACACTGCCAGGGAAGGGGTCTGTCCTTGCTCCAGGAGTCCGCCCATCTGGGGCAGGACCTGGTCGCTGACACCGTCTGGATCGCTGCGGACGGTGCCCCAGAAGTCGAGTTCGGGAGCGGTGATGGCCGCCTCGAACTCGGCCTTCTGCCAGAGCCTTCCGCGTGCCGATACCGAGGCCTGGGTGCGTCCGAACCGTAACCGGAAGTCGGCTGCCACTGCGGTCAGCTCCAGGACTTGAGGTATTGCCTCCCACTGAGGAGCGATCTCAATGCCCAGGGCCAGCCCCGCCGGCTCCAGCGTGGCAGCGTCGAACGTGCCGGACAGGTGGGTGACGGTCACATCGGGCACGGGGAGCGTGGTGATCTCTTCAGGCAGCTCCAGGCTGATTTCGGACTGCTTGAGCAGCGGCAAGTTCTTGACGCAGTCCAGGCCCTCCGACAGCGTTCCCTGGAGCTTGAAGTCCTGAAAGGTACCGTTGAGGGTGTAGGTGTCGTCAACGGTGGTTACCCACAGCGCGGGCGGCACATGGGCGGTCGCCCCGACCGTGCCGCCGGGGGACAGCGGGGGGAGGAAGAGCACGCCGCTCACCGTGCACTGCTGTGCGGCGGTGGAGTCCGCTGCCAGCATCAGCCCCGTCTGCGAGAAGCCGCCTTCAGCGAACGGGGTCAGGTCCAGGTTGAGGAAATCGCTGGTGATCTCCCAGGTGGCTCCCAGAGAGATCACAATCCGTAGGCCGGAGACAGCCTCACGGGAGCTGTCGGTCGCGAATGTGACCCATGCCTGGTGCGGCTCTTCCCCCAGGTGCGGGGAGGACACCGTGCCGGAGAGCACCAACGCCTGCTCGTCATAGACTGGTTGGTCGATGGCCAGTTCTCCCCCGAACCGGGCGAACAAGTCCTGGGCCTGGGGGCCGAGGCGCAGAATGGTCTGCGCCAAGGGGACACTGTCGCCGGCCTGTGCAATGTGCTCGGTCAATTCGCTGACTGAGATACCCATCAGCCGGCCTCCCCCACATCGGTCGCCGCGCCGTGCCGGCTGTTGCGGCTTCTGCCGCCGACCGTGCAGGTGGCGGACGTCAGGGCCTGGTCGATGTCGAGCCGGTTCCAGTGGGGGTCGAGGACGGTGACGGCGAGGGTGTCGACGGCCTGCTGCTGGGTGGTGTTCCACAGGGTGAAGGCGGTGGTGCGCTGAATGCCGCCGGGGAGGGGGCAGTGCGTGCTGCCTTCGTCGAGGGGGACGCTCCGGCCGCCGTAGTAGAGAGCCTGGCCGGGGGGAAGTTGGCTGTTCCAGGCGAGGGTGAGGGGCTGGCCAGCGGTGACAGTGGTGCGGGGCCGGTCCTCGCCGTCGCCGAAGGCCCACAGCCGGCGGGTGGCTGTGGTGGAGCGGGCCTTGGTGAGAGGGAGAGTGGTCGCGGTGGTGGCTTGAGGAGTGGTTTCGGCGCAGGTCACCGTCGTGTCGCCGGGCTGGTCATTGATCAGGAGACCGTTCAGGGTGATGACGAGCGGGTCCCTCGTGAGCTGGGCTGGGGTACCTGGGTGTTCGTTGTTCTTCAGGGTAATGGTCACGGTCCAGGCGTCGGCTTCCTGAGCCAGGTCCGCGTCGGCGATGATGCCGTCAGGGGTACGGACTTCGGCGACTGGCTGGGAAGCGCCTGGGGCGAGGAGGTCGTTGGCCCCGGATCCGAGGGGCAGGGTAAGGCGGAGTTCTTTCAGTTCCACCGGGTCACGCAGAGGGTTGGACACGATGAGGTCGAGGCAGGCGGTGCTGCCCGGGGGCAGAGGGCCGTTGCCGGGAAGGTAGTCGAGCTGGGGTGAGGGCATGAGATCGGTCGCCTTTCGTGCTGCCCGTGAAGGGGTCAGCCGTTGATCGTCACCATGGGGGCCGTGGTGGCACCGGTGACGGTGGCGGTTTGCAGAGTGGGGGCCTCGACCGCGACGCAGAGGGAGGCCAGCGGGCGGCGTGCAGTCCCAGAGGTGGCGGTCGTGGTGAGCAGGAACGTGGTGGCCTGCTGAATGCCCGCGTTGATGGCCTTGCTCGTGGCTCCTGCCGGCAACTCGATGTGATCGGTGCCGTAGTGCAGCTCTAGAGGGATCCCCTGGGGCACGCCTGCCCAGCACAGCCGGACGGGCCGGCCGGCAGAGACACGGGTGGCGGAGACCCAGTCCCGCCCCGTGCTGTAGTGCTCAGCCCAGAAGGTGACGAGGGCGTCCTGCTGGCTCTGGTCGACGAGGTGCTTGCCGACCAGAACAGTCGTCTCGGCCGCCTGGAGAGGCCAGTGGGCGATGTCTTCGGTGGCGGTTTCGAGGATGGTCAGGTGCGCGGATCCGGGGACGCCGAGTTCGATGCCTGCCAGGTCGATCGCCAAGGTCTCCTGGCCGCTGGTGAGGGTGAAGTGCTCGGCATGCGGAAGGACGAGGAGGTCGTTGTCGCTCAGTGCGACGGCGGTGCCGGTGTTGGTTCCGGCGGGGGTCGGGGTGACGTTGGCGGTCAAGTTCTCCGTGGAGGCGGTCAGGTCCTGGGCGTTGGGGCCCACGGGCAGGTGCAGGACGAGTTGTTTGCACTGGATGTCGGTGTCGCTGGTGTTGCTGACCGTGATGCGAATACGGGCCGTTTCACCGGCGAGCGCGGTGAGCGGAGTAGTGGTCACGTCATAGGTCAACAGGTGGGACGACACGGTGGGTTCGCTCATGTTTCTCCGTCCGTGGTCAGGCGACCGAGAGGTTCTGGACGTCCAGCCTGGCGGTGGTCAGTCGGCCGGTGATGGTCAGTCCGTTCGCCAGCACCGGGTGGTCGCCCACGTCCAGGGTTGCGTTGGCGAGCGGGCGGGGGGTGGAAGAGTCGCCGCCGACGGCGAAGAGGATGGCGGTGGTGGTGCGCTGCTGGGGCAGGGCACCTGTCCAGTAGCGCAGCCGCCGGCCGGTGGAGGTCTGCCAGGCTGGGAACTCGGTGTCCGCTTCGGTCAGGCGCGTGGTGTCGAACAGCAGCTGGAAGTTGTAGCCGGTCTGTTCGGTGCTGGGGTCGGTCCACACCAGGCTGACTGTGCGGTCGGCGGGCAACACGGTCAGTGGGGTGAGGTCATCGGTGTCCTGGGTGATCGGGCGGGTGGCCCACAGGCTGGCGTGCGGGATGCTCACGGCCGGCTTCCTTTCTTCGTCGACTCGGGTACGGGGACGAGGGTGCCGCTGCGCAGGATGGGTTTGGCATCGGAGTGCAGGGCGGTGGCGTCGGCGGGCTGCACCGGCCAGGTGGCGGCGGTGAGGGTGCCGGTGTCCGGGTTGCGCACGGTCTCGTTCCACTGCCAGCTGCCCTGGGCGAGGCCGGCCAGGGGCATGATCAGGGCCTCAGTCGCCGCGTCGGGTCCGTCGGTGGTCGGGGTGTCGGGACTCTGCGGGCGGGTGATCGCGGCCAGGGGGCCGGTGCGCAGGTAGGGGCGCAGGGTGTTGAGGGGGGTTTGGGCGTAGCGGCCGGGCAGGGTCAGGGCGGTGACGGGGAGGAGGTCGGTGGTGGCGTGCAAAGTGGCGCGCGGGTCCCACAGCACGGTGAGGATCTGCTCGCCGGCGACGGGAGTCTGCGGGTCTTGGCCAGGGGCGCGCCCCGTAGGCGTGGCCTTGACGGTCAGGTCCCGGCCCTCGCCGATGGGGCGCAGGTAGTCGCCGTTGGCCAGGGCGCGCCCGAGCCAGGTGCCGGGGGTGGGGACGGCGTCGATGGTGTGGTGAAAGGTGGTGTAGTCGGTGTCGCCCTGGGCGTCCTGACGGAAGTAGCCGATGAGTCCGTCGGTGACCTGCGTGGCGTTGCCCAGACGGACCGGCCAGGCGTAGCCGGTGACCTCGACCGGGCCGTCCTCAGTGGGGGTTTGAGCGAGGGTTTCGAGGAAGCCGGGAGCGCAGATGTCAGGCATGCGCCGCCAGGCGGGGTCGTACAGCGGCAGGCCGTCGAGTTCGAGGCGCAGCCGGGTGCGGGCCAGGGCGAGGGGGCGGCCCAGCATCTGTCCGAGGATCTTCTCGTCGTCGCCGGGGGCACCTTCGGTGCGGCTGAGGGTCTGGTCGATGACCTCCATCAGACCCAGGAAGTCGGTGGCGGTGCGGTGTTCGACCAGTTCGGCGAGGGCCTGCCGTAGGTGGGGGGGCAGGTCCTCCAGGCCGGTGGTGGTGCCAGCGGCCGGGGTCCAGGTGACGATGGCGTCCTCCACGGTGGGCGGCTGGTCGCCGCCGGCGGGCAGGCGCAGGCCGACGTCACCGATCAGGGTGCCGTCAGGGGCGTAGCACAGCAGGGCCTTGTCGAGGTAGTTGGGGATGATCCAGCCGCAGATGGGAGAGCCGTCCCCGGTCAGCTCGGCGGGGATGCCGTCGGTGGCAGTGAGCAGTTCGTGCTGCAGGCGGGCGGGCTGGAGGAGGCGGGGGGTGAGCTGGATGAGGTTACCGGCGTCGTCGACGCGTTGGTTCGGGTCCGGGCCGCACAGAAGGTTGGCGGAAGGGCGAGGGGTGAGGGACTCGACCCCGGGGTCGTCGGTGATCAGGTCGAGTGTCTGGCCGAACCGGTCCACGACCTGCACCCGGGTGAAGCGGAACTGGCCGGCCCGCAGGTGTGGGAACTCACTGGGGGCCCAGGGAGTGAAGGCGGGTGGAATGGGTCCGGTGTCCGGGGTGTAGTCGGCCGCGTGGCCGACCAGGTCGGCCAGGGCGGGGGGTGCGGCCAGGTTGGAGGCCGGGGAGCGGCTGGCGAGCTGTTCGAGCATGCCGTCCAGGGGCTGGGTCAGGACACTGGCGTTGGTGGCCCACCGTTCGAGGTCGTCGAAGGCAGCGGAGGCGTCGGGATCGTTGTCTGCGTCCAGCAGGATGCGCAGGGAAGGTATCTGTTCCTTGATGGCGAACTGGGCCAGTGAGGACAGGTACTGGCGGCCGCGGGCGGAGATGACGCGGGCCTGGATGCCGTCTTCCTCGCGCTGAGCCACCTCCATTCGTGCAGCGTCCTGGCAGCTGAACCGGCCTTTGTCGAAGACCCAGGTGGGCTGGTCACTGTCGGCGGCGTGGTAGGGGATGTAGTGGTATTCGATCTGCCATTGGAGGAAGAGCGGTGCCCATGGCTGCCGCCAGGCCGGCGGTTCGGGCAGGTCGGTGAGGTGGGCGAAGGCGGTCTGGATGGGCTGGGGGTAGTCGCCGAGCGCGGCCGGGAAGCCGGACGGCGGTTGGGAGGGCTGTGTGGGGGCGAGGGCGCAGGCCCGGGGGGCCTGCGCTACTGGGTCGGCGGGCTGGTCGCCGCAGACGCCGCGCAGCAGGATCACCGGGTCGGTCGCGCGGTGGAACGGCAGTCGGTCCTCGGTGCGCAGATTCCAGCCGGCCTGCTCGTTGGTGGGGGCGGGCAGGGCCACGCGCAACTGATCGACCAGTGCCGTGACGTCGGCGGTGAGTTGGTCAACTTCGGTGAGCTGGGCGAGGGTCTGGCCGGCCGCGCTGTCCGGCTGGGCACGGTCGAGCTGCGCGGTGAGTTGGTCGCGGGTCAGTGGGGAGGGGATGGAGGGCGACCCGCCGGCGGCCCACAGGGCATACAGGCGCCACTGGAGGGTGTGCAGGCGGCGTTCGGCGTCCTCAAGCTCGCCTTGGGCGGCATTGAGGTGGGCCAGGGCCCGGACCAGGTCGAGGGGCAGGGCGTCGGGCGGGGTACCGTCGGCGGCGTTCTGCGGCTCCAGCAGCCAGCGCTGGCCGCCGGGGGTGCGGGAGAACCAGTTGGTATGCAGTTGCTGGGTGATGCGCAGGGGTCCGTCCGGTTCCTCGGCGAGGGCGAGCAGTCCGTTCTGGGCGGCTTCGAAGGCGAGTTCCTGTTCCGGTGGGACGGGCTCCTGACCGCGGATGCCCGTCGCGCCAGGGGCCGGGGGCTCGGCGCCGGGGATCTGGCGGGCGGGGGCCGGTTGCAGCAGTGCGGTGAGGGCGTCGGATGTGTTGTGGCCGACGGCCAGGGAGACCTGCTGCAGGCTCTGAGGGCGGGCGGAGACGGGTAGCGGGCCGGCCTTGTCCCAGGCGACGCCGGTGAGTGATCCGCAGTACACGGACAGGCGTTGTTCGCGGGGGATCTGGGCCAGCGCGGCGATGTCGTTTTCGCTCAGTGCCCAGTTCAGGTCGGCAAGTTGGGCGCGCAGCTCGGCCTGCGGGTCCTCGGCATCCAGGGGGGCGGCGTGGGCGGCCGCAGGCCGGCGCAGGGCGTCGGCGGCGTCGGGGTTGGTGTGCCAGCCGACGACGAAGTAGTCGTAGTCGGCGGCGTCGGCGAGGTCGGTGTCGTGCAGCGAGAAGACGTTGGTGTGGTAGGGCTCGTAGTCCGCGAAGGTGGTCAGGCCCGGCCCCAGCGAGGTGAGGAAGGGCTCGGCCTGGTCGCCGGCGCCCTGGGCGGCGTCCTCCAGCGCGAGCTTGCGGCCGATCCGGGTCAGGCCAAGGCTGGAGCGGAAGGGGCTCGGTCCGTCGTGGACGTCCGGCTTGTAGGGCTGCAGGAAAGGAACGGTGCCCTTCTGGCGGTCCAAGTAGTCGCTCTCGACGACCCAGCCCACGCTCTGGCCGGTGGCGGCAACTCTGCGGATGACGGCCCAGCGATTGGGCACGTAGGGAAAGCGCACCGCGCCGGTGTTGGCATCGACCTGTCCGGACTGGAGGTTGGCCGGCAGTCGCCAGCGAACGATGATGCCGCGCTCGGTTGTGGTGGCGGTGTTGCTGAACGGGTCGGGCTCGGGGCTGCGGTGGATCGCGGTCAGATGGAAGTTGGGGGTCCAGCGGGCCACCGGCACATTCGCCACCTTGTCGTTGGCGACGAAAGCCTCGACGGTGACCGGGACCAGGACGGGACGGGCATCGGTAGACATCAGCGGATCGTTCCTAGGAGGAGAAGGACTGGCTGGACGGGGCGTTGAGCAGTTGCATGGCCAACTCGGCGGGGGTGAGGGGGCCACCGGCCCCGGGGCTGATCAGATCGTTCAGGCGGGTGGCGAGCTGGAGCATGTTCAGCGTGCCCAGCTCACCGTTGCGTGCGGCGGCCGCGACGTCGCGGAACTGTTCGCCGGTTGCGGTGCCCAGGCCCTCCCCGGTGTCGGTGGTGCGGCGCAGATTGACCGCGGCTTTCTCCAGGCCGGTGGCACCAGGGTCGGCTTCCTCGTTGATGTCGAGGCCGAAGTGGAGGGTCTGCGGCGGCTGGCTGACGGCCACCTCGTCCGGGGTGTCGCGGAACAGGCACAGCAGCGTGTCGGGGGCGACGCGGCGGAAAGCCAGGGGCCCCTCCCAGCTGTCCTGGTAGCGGAGTTTGACCTCCAGGTCGGGGTAGTCGGCCACCAGCCGCGAACGTAGCAGCAGGCCCGAGCCGGGGGCCGGCTCACCCTGCCCGGTGGCGAAGTAGTCGAACAGCCCCGTATCCAGGGAGGCGATGTCGTAGTCACGGGCCACCCCCACACTCAGCGCGCCGGAGATCAGCGCGATCAGCCACAGGGGATCGATGTGGAAGAAGCGGATGCTCTCCTCGGGCGTCATACGGGCATCCGGCACCAGCGCCCGAAACGGCACCGTCTCGAACCGGCGCAGCGCCGAGAGCCAGGAGCGGATCAGCGCCTCGTCCTCGTCCGGTCCGGCCGGCACCTCCCCCGCCCGGGTGCGAGGGGTGGCGGCGGCCAGCGCCGGCAGGCCCAGGTGCGGGTCGAGGGCCAGGCCGAGCTGGTAGCCCAGGCCCCCGTTGGCGGTCAGCAGGGTACGGAACGCCTCCACCAGACCTGGCTGTCCCTCCCGCTGATCGCTCTGGGCCTGGTTGAGGCTCTGGTTGCGGCGCCAGCGCAGCAACGCCGCGCAGAACGCCGCATCCGCCACGGCCAGGGCCCGGCCCAGCCCCCAGGCGCTGGCCCGGCCCGCCTCCAGGACGCCGTAGGCCTGCACGTAGACCAGGCCCGGCAGGGCGGTGACGTACCGGGAGGGGTCCTCGTCCTGCGGCACGGGCAGCGGGGCGAACGGCCCGCGGTACAGGGCCAGGGTCTCGCTGCCCGACTCCAAATGCTGCTGCATGGGCACATAGCCCTCATCCAGGAATTGGCGGGCCTGAGCGGCCGCGATGCCGCCGGACGCCGCGCCGCCGCCGGGCTCCAGGCGGAAGAGCTTGTTGTTGTCCCGGGCGATCGGCGCCATTAGCGCGGGGAAGCCGCGGCCGGTGCTGTCGGTGCTGGTGAACCCCCACGACCACAGCGCCACGAAGGTGATCGGGCCATGGGTGGCGTCCGGGTTGTCCAGGTCGTCCAGGAGCGCCTCCAGCCCCTCCAGGGAGACCAGGAAGGCGGTGAATTCACCGCCGCGCAGCGGCAGCCGGTTGCCGATGACCACCGCGTTCTCTCCAGGGCCGTCCGGCTGGTCGGCGGCGCGCGCGTAGCGGCCCTGGGCGGGACGTTGCCAGCGCCGCACATGCGCCAGGTGGGACAGGTCCTCGCGCCGGGGGAAGACCTGCTGGAGGGTGTCCCAGGCGACGGTGACGGTCTCGCACTCACTCTCTTCCCTCGGTTCGGCCGCCTCTGGGCCCAGCCCTAAGCGCGCGGTTACCGTGGGCACCGGCTGGCGGCCGGTGCCCACGATCTGCTCGTCGGACAGCACCATCAGCGCCATCCAGGGGGCGCGCCGGGCATCCCGGGCCGCTCCGGCCAGGGTCCGCTCCCAGGGCAGCACGGCCCGGGTCAGCGTGATGTGAGGGAAGACAAGGGTGAAGTCGCCTGTGCTGCTCGGGCTGGGGAAGACCGAGTGCACCTCGGCTGGGTCCAGCTGGTAGCGAGGGGCGCGCACCTCCACCTGCCGGGTGGCAGTGAAGGGGACAGGGGCATCGGAGGGGCCAGTGAGGGTTTCGCTGACCTTGATGGTGTAGCTGCCGGCGAGGAGTGCAGGCTCCTTGGCATCGATCAGGTCGTGGCGCAGGTTGTCAGTGGCGGGCGGTGAATAGATCTCGGGCACGGGTCACTCTCCTTGCGGCGGGGCCGGGGCGAAAGCCAGCCCCCGCACCTCTTCGGTGGTCGGCGTGGCGATGCGCCGCGGCATGTCGGGACGGGACAGGTCGAACACGCTCAGCCGGGCACCCTGGGCATCCGGGTCCGGGGCGTGCGCGACATACAGTTGCCCGGTGGTCTCCGACCACAGCAGATGCGGCGCAGAGCCCTTGGGCAGCGCCAGGCCGGCCAGGCGGCGCGGCGCCTGCGGGTCCTCGGCCAGGGTGTAGATGCTCACCTGCTCAGCCTGGGCGTTCAGCTCATGCGCCACGCACAGCAGCTCCGCCCCGACGACCAGGGTGCGCTGGTCGGCACCGCGGGACGACAGGATCTTCTGCCCAATGACGGCCGTCCGCTCGGCACCCGTTCCAGCCGATGGCGTCTCCACAATGGTGACCGAGCCGACGTCGTCGCCGCGCGCCACGTAGGCCCGCTGGGCATCGGCGGCCAGCGCCAGGTCGGCCACCGGGCTGTCCTGGTCTCCGGTGAAGTCCCAGCGGTAGCGGGCGTCCAGGCGCTCGTCCTTGATAGTCGGCAGCGTGTGCCAGAAGATGCCCACGATGTCTCTTGCCTGCTGGTCCGCATACAGCGCAGCGCAGAAGGTGCCCTGTTTGACATCCAGGGCGCCGGCCCGCCAGTCCTTCCGGTCGCCCTCGCGCGCTTCGTCGATAAAGGGCTCCTTGTTCGCCACCGGGTTGTACGCGCCACCGGCCATGCCGTAGAGCACGACGTCCGCAGTGGTGAGCTCGGTGGCCACCAGCCGGTCCGCGGAGTCCGGGTGGCCCAGCACGTGGCTGGCCGACCGGCGAAAGTCCTGCCCGTAATTCGACAGGTCCTCGGCCGGGATCTCGGCGGCCGCGTCCCGAGGGTGACCAGTGATGTCGTAGAAGTGAGTCAGGTGGGTGATGTCCCAAGGCCGCTCGTAGGTGCCCCGCTCGCCATGAACCAGGCCGATACGGGTGCCGGCCCCGGAGACGGCCAGGGTTGCCTCCTTGGTCTGGGGACCGTCGTCCTCCAACGGGCACAGATCTGACAGGACGGTGGGGGCGAAGTCGTCGAGTGCGGCGATCCGCTGTGCGGTCCGGACGTAGACGCGCTGTCCGACCTCGGGCGGGGCGATACCCGCGTCCGGCTGGTTGGGGTCCGGGACGGGGATGATGTCCGGCTTCTGGGTCTCGTCCGGGTTGAACGGCACCACCTCGTCGTCCCCCTGCAGTTCCTGCAGCACGCCGGGAGCGGCCTCCAGGCGGTCGAAGGCGGCGTGCAGCATCCGGCGCGCCCACTGCGTGGACTGGTCGGCCGCCTCCCGCCGGTAGGGCGCATGCCCCGGCGTCAGACGCACCGGCCGGGGCAGCGGGCGCGTCTGCCGCAGGACGGGCTGAGCCCAGGGCAGTTTCACCGGCGTCATGTCCTCGTATGCCAGGGCCTCGGGCACCAGCCAGCCCGTCTCATGGCCCACCGTCGTGGGCGCGGGCACCGTGATCCGCAGGCCGGTCAGTCGGCCGGGCAGCACCTGCCCTTGGGCAGAGGGCAGAGCCATGCCGCTGACCGGAGCTCCCCATAGGGCCTGCGGCACGCCGCTGGTCAGGTCCTCGACGCTCCAGGCCTCGATCCCGGCTGGGGGCTGCCCGTCGGCACCGGCGACAGTGACGCTCTGCGCCACTCGGGCGTCGCGACAGGCCATCGGCCGGATGTCCAGATCCTGGTGGGCACTGTCGTGGCTGTCCTGGCCGGTCAGCTGAGCGGTGCTCAGCGGCAGCGCCGAGGTGGTGGTGAAGCTGAACCCGTCCGTGCTCACCAGCCACGGGTCGTCCTCACCGGGCGGGGCATCACCCTGGTTCGAGGCGCGCAGGCCGCCCACCACGGTGAGTTGCACAATCTCCTGCGGCAGCAGGGTGGAACGGAACTCGTCCCAGTCCAGCGTCCTACCCCGGGCGCCGCCGGAGGCGCCGATGGGGATGGTGATGTCGAACGGGCCGACATGGACGGTGATCCGCCCGCCGGTTGGCGGTCCCCACAGATGCAACGAGGCGCCGATCCGCGCGGAGATCGGGACCTTGAACAGTCCCAGATCCAGGGTATAAGTGACGCCGACAGACACCCCGATGCTCACATCGAACATGAACGGCGCCCACTGGATGAGCAGATCGGCGAAGGCCGTCAGCCAGGCGTGCAGGCCGCCGTTGCGGTAGGAGAGGTCCAGCTTCCCGCCGGCCATGATCGCCGCAGGGGTCAGGGCGAAGTACGACTCGCCCTTCAGTTCCGCTCCCCCGCCCAGGTTCCAGTAGAAGCCCAGCCGCGGGATCTGCTGCGGATAGTGGGCGGCCGGCTTGTACGAGGGGTGATAGCCACCCACCGTCAGCACGAAGTCCCCGGCATGCTCGCTGCCGTCGAACCAGGCGTAAAACGCCGCCCCGCCGGTCAGTTGGCACGACGGGTCGATCAGATAGGAAGAGGGCGCCAGCTGGGCATCGATTTTCAACGCGCGCTCGGCATGCCGGTAGACGGCCTGCAACAGCAGCTCCACCCGCGCATACGGGCGGGCCGCCTGCTTGGGGAACTGGGCGAGCGACCGGCCCAGCAGCCCGACGGTGAAATCACTGTCCCCGAACTCGCACAGCAACAGCGCCCGAGTATGCACCAGCTTGAAGGTGTCGAACTCGGCGCCCGCCGCGATCCAGATCCGCCCCGCCGCGGGCGACACCCAGCCCCCGTCGGTGAGCTCCGTGAGCACCTCCATCGGCGACTGGCCCTGTGCGGAACCGCTCATCAGCGGGAAGGCGTCCATCTCCTCGCGGACGGGCAGCCGCACACTGCTGTTGTAACCGAAGCCCGCCATCAGCTTGGACACCTGGAACATCGGCGGCCCCACCGGGCGCGCCAGCCCCAGCTCGCCGAAGAGGAACAGCGACGGCTCGCCCCCTGACGGCTTGGCATAGGCGCCGATCGCAGTCAGGCTCAGCTGCGGCAGCTCGACCACCGCCATGCCCTTGAGCATCAGGTCGTAGCCGTCCAACTGCTGGCGCACCAGCGCCCCGCCCAGTTCGACGGGCGGACGGGAAAACTCCAGACTCGCCCCGTCCAGGCGGGTCTGCACCGCGCCCGGGTCCTGCAGCGGCACGCCCAGGCCCAGCCCGCTGGCTCCCAGCCGGATGCCGCCCGCGTCCAGCGCGGCATCCGTCAGCAGCCACACCGCCCCGTCCTGGTAGGCCACCCCCACCCGGTCCACTCGCACCGGCCCCAGCGACCGGGCCACTTCCAGCCAGGTGCCGGCCCGCGGCGCATCGCCGGCCGCCACGACCGCCCCCACCGCAGCGGCGTTCTCCCGGGAGGCGCCACGCGACAGCGGGACCAGAAGCCACTGCCGGGACGAGCCCAGCGTCATGTCCACGCCCACCCGCGCGCCCTGCGGAGTCGCTCCCGGCGGCAGCGTCAGCGAAGACTCCGACGCCAGCCGGCCCAGCGTCTCATTGAACCGGTCCGTCTCCTGCGGCGACAGCGCCCGCGACGCATACGCCAGCGCCACCCCCTCCATACGCACATCCACATCCGGCGGAATCTGCGGCCCCACCAACGGCAGCGACGACAGTCCCTCCCCCGCCGCCAACCGCACCAGAAGCACAGTCGTTCGACCTTCGCTCACGCCGGAACCAGAGGAATTCCTGGGCGCCCAAGACCTCGAAGGAGGCGAGCCTGAATCAGTTAGCATTCTTCAATTCCTTTTCTATACAAGGAGAAAACACGCAAGGCAACGACCTCGTGCACGGTTGGCTGTGGCACATCGAGGGCCATGCCTTCGGCTCGTTCGTTCACACTCGAGGACGGCCGAGCAGAGTCGTGGTCTGCTGGCGCGAGAGGAGCCCGGCGACGGCTTGGACGGTGTCGCTCATGTGTTCGCGGCGGCCGTGGTGGCGGACGAGAGCACGCCTGTTCTTCAGGTGAGCGATGCCGTGCTCGACGCGGGTACGCCATGAGGAATGGGTCTTGCACAGAGATTCGCGCATCTCCTCGAACGGAGCGTCGGCAAGGAGTTTCGTCAGGCCGAGCTGGCGGGCCTGGGTGATATCCGCGCAACTCCCCGGCCGCACTGGGCTACAGAAGAGCACCCGCCCCTCGGTATCCGTGAGGACCACGGACGTCACGGCGTTCTGTTTGGTCTTGCCGGAGATGAACTTGACCCGGTCCTTGCGCCGACGGTCGGCGGTCGGCGGTCGGGCGGCGCACGCGGATCTCGGCGCCGCCGATGATTCTGGTCTGTCCGTCGGGGCTCAGGTGCTCGATGACCAGCGTCGTGCAACCGGCCCCAGACACCGGCTCTGGAGCAGATCAGGAAGCGACGATGGGCCGTCGACTTCGGCGAGCGCGAGCCCCTCGTCGCCTGGGAGCTGGGCTACCGCAGGTGCGCCTGGACCATCGACACGCTCGACTGGACGGGCCCGGCGGCGGCCGGACCGCGTCCCAGATCCGCGCGGCGGTGAAGGACGCCCCCGCGGCGGCCAAGCGGGGCGGGTGATCTTTGGGCATCTGTTCACCCGTTACCCGGACATGCTGCCGGCATCATCGGCGACCTCCGGGTAACGGGGTATGCGTTCTGCCGGAATACAGGGGCTACTTCGCGGAATATTCCGGCTTGGTCAGTTGCTGAGGATTACTCGACGAAGAACTGGCACCGGCCAGGGCCGACATTCAGGTACAGGTTGCGGTCGTCCCGCGAGTTCACATATCCGGAGTAATGATTGTCGCGCAACCAGAATGCGGTGCCGTACACGAGGACGCGCTTGCCGCCCACCGTGACGCCACCGTTGCCGCCGACTGTGATGCCACTGCCGCCCACCGTGACGCCACCGTTGCCGCCCACCGTGACGCCACTGCTGCGCACCGTGACGCCACCGTTGCCGCCCACCGTGACGCCACTGCCGCCTGCCGTGATGCCATCCTTGAACGTGACGGAATCACCATTACCGGAGCAGATGCGGCGCACATACAGGCCTTTCTCCTGACTGCCGTCGCCGTCGACATAGAGGCTGTTGTTGGCGTGCATTGCACCTTTGGCGGTAATGGCACCATCAGCTGTGATATTACCTTTCACGATAATGTCGCCAGAAATGATTATGTTGCCATCAGTAGTGAGGACAGCGGTCTCGTCAGTAGTGGCATGGGGCCGAGCGACGGTCGCGGAGGCTTGAGGAGCGATCACCTGCACCGTGGTGGCGAGCGCTGGAGCGGGGGTGGGGGGAGTGGTGCTGCCGTCGGGGGTATGGACGGCTTCGACGACGTAGGTGGCAGTGCCCTGGGGGGCCAGATCAGCGGGAGGGGACCAGACGGTACTGGTCCAGCCCTGGACGGTGTGCTCGCCGGCGTCGTCACTCCAAGTGATGTTGAAGGTTGTGTTGTGGGGAGTGCCTTCCCAGGTCAGCGTGGGGACGGTGCCGCTGGTCACGACAGGACTGACAGGGCGGAGTTCCCGGAAGTGGAAATCACCGGAGGCCTTGGGCAGAGACAAGGCGAGGGTGCGTTCGGCGTACCCCTCATTGGGGCCGACAGTAGAAGCAGTCTCCCGGATGCCCAAGGTGGCATTGCCGGCCGTCCTGTTGATCGGAATACCGTCAAGGACAAAGACCACTGGATTATTGCCGTCGAAGCGAAATGGGCCGTCGCCCCGAGGGGTGAACGTGATGGCGGCGGCGTGCCCGTAGTCGGAATCGTCGACGATTCCGACTGCCCGGGCCTCCCACCCCGACACCGCGGCGCGGAATGCGTTCACCCCGTCGTCGTGCCCGAGGATGGCCGGTTCGCCCGCTCCGATAGGCAGCAGAATCGTCAGATCCGTACACCACACATCGGTACCGTCATCACCGCCTGAAGTCCCGGGCGAGGGAAGCACACCGCCGCCATCACCACGGGCACCCAGGGCCTCAGGGCTCAGCCGCTGACCGACGATGAGGCTGATCTTGCCGTGCCGCGTTTCCTGCTCGCTACTGATCGGCAGGTGGGTGGAATCGATGGCCGCAACGTAAGGGAGATTCATTTCAGAATTCCCGACGCGGGGCGTGACAAGCGTCATGGTATCTCCATTCTATTTCGCCGCATGAGCGAACATCCGAGCGCTCAAATGGGTCGACTTCACGGTTCGAGCCTGAACAGGACAGACTGCCCAAATGGCGACATTCATAGGCTTTACGTGTTCCGCAAAGGCCACCCGGGGGAGGTGGTTTGACGGCCGGACCAGTCGCCATAGGGGACGACCAGGGGAATGAGGGTTGAATCCGTGTCCGAAATATGGTCTCCGGGGGAGCGTAGGAGCTGTCTATCGCGGCCTGCGCATAGTTTTCTCTGCGACAAGTACATCGATCTCCAGGTAGAGGTTCCCTCGTCCCCGGTACCGAGCTGCCGGCGCCAGGATCCCCCTGTGCACCCACTGACGTATTCGATCCGGCCTCACGTTGATGAGATTCGCTGCCTCAATGGTCGTAAGAAGTCGCCGCGTCGGAGAATCCGAGACACTCGTATTTCGCGACAGGGTACGCATTCATGTCCTCCGTCGAACCGCGGGGAAAGGTGTTCAGCATCAAGTTCGGTACCTGCACCGACTGGCTCAGGGGGCCGGCGCCAGGTGGAGTGCGGCGTGGGCGGGCCACGTGGCGTCGCAGTAGCGGCATCTGAGGAGATAGGCATCGTGATCACAGATCAGGGTCCGGAGTTCGCATGACGGGCAGGGGGATTCGAGGGGTTCCTGGTGCGGGAGGTAGCCGAGGATCCGGCGGGCCCTGTGCTGGAGTTTGAGCAACTCACCGGCGTAAACGTGGCTTTGGGGAACCGCCAGCGCCGCGGGCCAGGCGCGCTGCAGGTGGGAGCAGCAGTGCTGTACGAGCCATCCTTCTCGGACCGTTCCTTGCGGCAAGGCGCCGGGGTCGTAATGCCCCAGCCAGTCACGCAGAAGGACAGCTGTCTGCTGCGCGCATACCAGCGAGGGTAGTTCGAACGGGAGTTGCGAAGCGCGGCGCCGCTGCTGCCGCCGGCCAGCCGGCATCATGCCGGTTGATGGCCGTGCGGTGCGGCTCCCTGCCAAGCGGGTGTGAAGAGCGGCGTAGAGGACGGGGAAGTCCTGCAGCGCGATGGCTGCCTGGCGCAGGCACGCGTCGCATACGGGTTCGGTGGATTCCCGGTAGCGGCAGAGGGGACAGCGGCGGCCGGATAGGGGGATGCCTGACATGGTGCTCCAGCTCTGGAAGGTAACGGCCGGATGTCTCGCGACGTACCGTCTGGGCCCGGCTGTTGGCGGAGGCTGTAGCTTCGCAGCCGACGTTGGGTGTTCCTGCGGCACGCAGGCGGCACGGTGGGGTTCGTCTGCCTGCGGCGCAGCTCCGCGGTCAGAGGGCCGGTGGTGCATGGGGGGTGGCTCGGCGTACCCGCGGAGGGGCTGTCCGGCGCGTCATTGCGGCTTTGAGTACTGCGGGTGATGCCGCGGTCTGACCGTGATGCGCGGTGTTAGCGGCTGGCGGGTAGCGCGGTGAGGTAGGCGTCCAGGCATCCGGGGTGGCAAGTGGGGACGCAGGCGGTGGTGACGGTGGGCTGAGCCAGAACCCATTCCAGGTCGCGCTGAGGGCCGCGCTCCTGGTGTCGGCATGGGCAGTAGTCCCAGCGGGCGGTCCCGGAGGCACGCTGGGCCGGGTCAAGCGCAGCAGCGGGGACTTCGGGGACACATGGGGTGGGTGGGGAGCAGGCGAAGGCTCGGGGCGGACAGGCCAGGCAACCGACTCCGGTCCCTTCCAGGGCGCGCAGCAGATCGTTCGCATCGTCTGGGCGATGGGAGGACAGGGGGCTGTGGTGAGCCGTGAGCTGGATCCCGTGCCCGTAGAGCAGGGCGGCGAGGTTGCGGGCGGGCGCCGGGGGCCAGTAGGAGACGCCGGCGTGGAGGGCCTTTCCACGCTGGATGGCCTCGGCGAGCGCGGCCGCTGTCTCCTCCAGTGGGACCTGGGGGTTGTAGCGGTGAGCGTAGAGGATATCGACGTAGTCGATGTCGAGGTCAGCCAGTGTGTGATCGAGACTGGCACGCAGGTGTTTGCGTGAGCCGTGGTGCATCGCGGCAGGCTGGAGGGGGCGCTGGGCGTAGACGGAAAGAACGGTCCTGTCGCGCTGTCGTCGGAGCAGTTGGTTCAGTGGGGCCGCTGCTGCGAGAGGCCGGCCGTCCGGGGGCTGGACGAGGACGAAGTGGTTGATGCCCCGGCGGTGACCGTGCTCCAGGGCGGCCCGCTGGGCTTCGGCCGCACGTGGCGTGGGGACGGCGGCGAGATAGAGCGAGAGCACTGAGACGGTCAAACCGCTGGAGCCCAGGGAGCGGTAGGCCATCTCGGCGGGGTCTGATCCTGGGTAGTACGGGGGGATGGTGCACGAGCAATGCATGGGTCCGTCCGAGAGGAGACAACGGGTCGGGAGGGGAAGGACAGTCCTCGGCAGGAAGCGGGAGGAACACGGCTCCGGGTCAGAGGAGGCGTAAGCGCTCCGGTCCGAGCGCGGTGGTGTACCAGGCGCTGGCGATACCGCAGCGCTGCAGGCCCTGGACGCACCGGGCACAGGGACGTGCCAGGGCGGCTGCGCCGGCAGGGGTTACGCGGGCGACGTAGATGACGGCACCCCGGACATGGGGAGCCCGGCGCAGGGCCATCTCTTCGGCGTGGAAGGTGGCGTGATGGAAATCGATGGAGGGCAAGTTGCGGTGCTGGTTACAGGCGGTGGACAGGATCCGTCCGCCCTTCACGACGACCGCGCCGACACGATATCGGCACTGGGAGCGGATTGCGCATTTCATCGCCAGGTGGAGGTAGCGGTTCATGTGAGCAAGGTGGGACTCGAACCCACACACCCCGAAGGGGTAGCGGCTTTTAAGGCCGCCGCGTCTGCCGATTTCGCCACTTGCCCAGGGCGGGAGACCGAGCGTCTCCCGGCGCGTCAGGAGGGTGTGCCTGAGGGAGCTGAAGACCCCGTGTGCTCCGATGTGCCGCCGTACGGAACACAGGACATCGGTGAGCGCGGCTGATATCGGCGGCGGGCCCTCGGCCGGATGATGCGCTACGGTCGCGGCCTTCGCGGAGCAGCATCGACCCTGGTGCCTGGCTACCGCGCCGCGCGGGGACGATGCGCTGCCCGCTGCAGCCGGGCGGGGCGTTCCCGTTTGAGTGGCGGAGGCGCTGAGCATGCGCGGCCGCTAGCCAAGTGAGTCGTGTGCCGGGTTGGAGTGAGCAGAAGGACGCGGGCGGTCTGCCTGAACGGTGCGCCGCTGGCGAGGGGTGGTCTCGCCGAAGATGCCGTAGGGGATGCGTTCGTCCAAGGCGAAGGCCAGGCAGTCGGCCTTGACGGGGCAGCGACAGCAGATGGTCAGGGCATGCTCCTCGGCGCTAAGCCCACCGGTGGTGAAGAAGTCGAGGTCTTCCGGGCTGCATTCGGCCCTGTAACGCCAGTGGTCGTCGGATTCGTGCGCGGCAAGGCCTATGACCATAGGTACCACCCGATTTCTGGGTTGAGGATGCCGCCGGTTTGGGCTCCGCTATACCCCTGGGCCGGTCGGAGGCATGTGTAGGCGGCGCGGGGGCCGCCCCAGAAGTCGGGGGCCGGGGGCGCTCCGGACAGGTCGTCGCCGCAGCCCAGAGGGATCGGCCGCAACTGGATATTCCAAGAGGCGCCCACGCCCGGCTGGGAGCCGTGGCGTCCGGGGAAGGGATTCAGAGGACGCCCGGCGGTGTGGGGCGGGGCCGGGCTGAGCAGGTCGTGGTCGTCCGGCTGGGTTGCCGACGGAAGGGAGGCGTCGGGTCCGGGAACCGGCCTGGCGGTACCGTCGACCAGGCCCTCCCAGGTGGCCGCGGTGACCCGGCCGTAGGGTGGCGGCCATCCCTGCGCGGCCTGAAGGGCCGCGCAGGCCGCAGCGTCTCGGGCGCACCAGCCCTGTCTCTGCCCGGGGATCGTCATCCCGCGATACGCGTTGGTGTCATTCAGCATCTTGCGCAGGAAGGTCACATAGCTGTTGACCGCCCCCGAGCGGAAATACCTCTCTCCGGGGAAGCGTGTGATGTCGGGCGGGGGATCACCGCTCGGCCTTTGCTGAGAGGGGATGTGTCGTGCCGGGAGGTCAGAAAACATGTAACTCCTCAGATATCTGGGATTCGCGAAGGCTTGCTGGTCGCTGCCCCCATCCATGAAGGGGTGGCGCGGGCATGTCCGGCAAAGCGGTTTCAATGCAGCCGTTGAGCAGGGGGCACGGCATACCAGGGAGATGCGGTTTCCTCCTCCGGCCCGCTGCGGTTTACACCCTTATTCCTACAGTCCACAGGGCTGAAGAATTGCGGGGATGGCCGCCGTTCAGGGGCTGAGGCGCATTGAGGATGGCCGAGGGGAAAAAGAGCAGGTACACGGGTCTGTCAAGAAAACGGTGTATACGTTGCGCTGTATGGCAGTTGCTCCCATTTGCGGGATGTCCAACGCCGCTGTCTCAGCACGCGCCCCTGTGCCGGGCGAGATGGTGTGGACGGCGGTCCGCGGCGGGTGCCCGGCCGCGGGGCAAGTCCCGCAAGTGGCATGGGGGCCGGGTTGTCCGGGCAGGAGCGGCGGGGCTCAGGCCGCCCGGCGGGATGTGCGGCTGGTGCAGGTGGTCGGCCGTGCCGCGTGGGTACGCGGCACGGCCGGCTCCGGCAAGTGCCTGCGGAGCAGGGCTGGTCAGGCCAGTGAGCGGCAGGTGGCGTGGCAGGGCGCTATCCGGCAGCTGCGGGGACCATCCAGTGCCGCACGGGGCCGGGCTCTGGAGGGCGTTGGAGCGGCAGGGTGGCTACCTGCAGTGACCCGGCAGACGGGGCGGGAGCGGGCTCATGGTGCCGACGGGCAGCCCGTGCGGCGGCTGCCCAGTGGGCTCGGGGTGGGGTCGCGGAGGTCAGCCCGAGATCGGTCAAGAGTAGGTAGACGTGCTTGAGCGCGGATTGCGCACTGGGAAAGTGGCCACGGGGCCGTAGGGCCCGCCGAATACGGGAGTTGAGAGACTCCACCACGTTGGTGCTGTACATCGCCCTGCGAATCTGCGATGTCTGGCCGAGGAAGGGTGGGTCGGAGGCCCATAGCTGCTGCCAATGACGCACCGCCTCCGGATACGCCCTGCCCCAGCGGGCCTCGAGGACCATGAGGATCACCAGCGCCTCGGCCCGGTCGCGGGCCGCGCAGAAGCGGGCCAGCATCCGGTGGAACTCTGGCCAGTGGTGGCGGCGGACCAAGCGGAAGGTACTACGCAGGAGGTGGACGACGCAGCGCTGTACCCGTGCGCGCGGCCAGACCCCGCCCACGGCCTCGGGCAGGCCGGGGAGTCCGTCACACACCACGATCAGGGCCTCGGTCAGGCCCCGGCGTCTGAGCCACAGCAGGTTGCGGCGCCACGAGCCGGCTCCTTCCTTGGATGATCCGGCCCATAGGCCGATCACCTCCGCTCCCCCGCTGTGGTCAATGCCCCAGGCGAGATAGACGGGCCGACTGGCCACGCGCTGCTCGCGGATCTTGACATGCAGGGCGTCGAGGAAGATCACGGGATAGGAGCGGGGCAGCGGACGGTTGCGCCAGGATTCCATCGTGTGCCGGAGCTGCGAGGTGATGGTGGAGACGGTCTGGCGGGAGATGCGGATGTCCCTCACCTGGGCGAGGTGGCGCGTTACCTGACCGGTGGTCAGCCCCTTGGCGGCGAGGGAGATGACGGTGGCATCGAACTCGGCCAGTCGGCGCTGCCACCTCTGTATGGTGCGCGGCCGGAAGGTGCCCCGGCGGTCCCGGGGCACGGCCAGCCGCAGCGGCCCCAGCGCAGTGAGGACTGTCTTGTAGCGCTTGCCATTGCGCGCATTGTCCGTGCCCGGCGGGCGACGCTGGTGCCGCCCATACCCCAGGTGGGCGGTGAGCTCGTCCTCCAGGGCCGCCTCCAAGGCGCGGATCACGGTTTGCCGTACCAGCGTTAGCGTCGGATCGGATGGTTCGGTCCCGATCACCGGTCGGCGTGCAGCCGGGCTCCGGCGGTGTCCAAGGCCTCCGTCGGGCAGGCTTCCCCTGGCATGTATCCGCAGACACCGGCCGTGCTAACCACCACACCGGCGGGTGTGAGCCTCCAGTGCCCACAGGGGTGAGCGATCGGACGCTGGCGTGAGGTCGCTTCTGCTCTGGTGAGAACGGAAGTTGCAAGCACCAGCATGCTCCATGGTCTCCATGGGGACTCGCTCTCACCTCCGACAACCCGAGGCGGTGACGCGTTCCCTGCGCAGCAAGAAGTGATCTTCGAGAGTTAATGTGACATGAGCTCACTAGAGTGTCAAGCGGGCGTATTTCACCCCACAGGACCTAAGTGGTCATGAATCCCGCATACGCCCCATAGCCACGACGGGAATGTGCTGGTCAGTCGGGGTTTGGGAGGGCTTCGAGCCGCGCCACGGCGTCGGTGATCACGCTGGTCCAGGGCCAGTGTCGCGGGAATCGTAGGTGTCGGCGGCGGGCGGTGGTGACGATCTGGGCGGCGGTGGAGAACAGTCGGAGCCGGAGACGGCGGGGTTCCCACCTGCGGGTTTCGCTGGTCAGGGCGAGCATGGGCATCCAGGCCAGCAGGTCCAGGGCGAGCTGGACGATCTCCAGCCAGATCTGATTCTGCGCGGTGTCGTGCAGGGGCAGGTTGCGCAGGCCGGTGGCCCGCGCGGCCCGGATGCGGTCCTCGGCGCGTGCGCGTAGGCGGTGCCGCAGTTCGAGTGCGGCGATCGGGACGCCGGTGGTGTTGGTGGCGAACGCGGTGAGCCGTAGTCCGTCGGCATCGGTGAAGCGCAACTGGGCTCCGGGGTATGGCCGTTCCTTGCGGACGATCAGCCGCATCTTCTTGGGCCAGCCCTTGAGGGCGTTACCGGTGAGTTCGGCGACCCAGGCGCCGTCGCGGATCTCGCCGCCCGGCTCGACGGCCACCGTCCACGCGGCGGGCGGGATCTTCAGGACGGCCTCGTGGATGGCGTCGGTGATGGTCATGCCGACCAATACGACAGCCACCTGCCCCGCTGGGCGAGCCAGGCGACGAACTCGTGGGTTCCGCCTGCGGAGTCGGTACGAATCAGCGTCCGACGTCCACGCCGGTACTTCTTCGGCAGCTGAGCCAGGGCGAGTTGGGCTGTGGTGATGTGGTCGGCGGCGGTGTTGCTGCCCGCGTTTCCGGGCCGCAGCAGAGCCGCGACCGGCTCCCCGCTCCCACCGCTTCCGTGGTCGACGAACCCCATCAGGGGGTGATGTCCGAACGTCCTCTTCCAGGTCGCGGTGGCGTCCTGCTTCTCGGAGTGCGCCAGTATCAGCACTCCGTCCAGGTCCACGATGACCTGCCCGTCCGCGTCCGGCGACGATGAACCGGCCAACTTCCAGACGCGGTCGCGTGCTTCGCCCCGGGCCGAGCGGATCGCTGTCAGGGCCTTCGGTCCGCCCGAGGCGAGGGTGTTGATGAGGCGGGAGACCGTCGGGGCCGAGGCGACCGGCCCGAACACGGCCGGCTCGGCCCGCAGCATGGCCACGTCGGCCAGGCAGTCGCCGCCGAGTGCGACCGCGAGGGCCACGTCCAGCAGGATCTTGCCCGGATCGTGCACCACCCGAGGGCGTCGCCACGGCGCCAGCCCCGTCGGTATCGCCCGGTCCAGCCCGGCCTTGCGGACGGTCTCGACCAGCAGTACACCTCCGGCCTGGGACACCACGGCCCGACCGCCGCCCTCGATCCGGACGCGCGGGTAGGGCCCGATACGCTTAGAGATCGCGGGGATAGGTGGGGGCCCCGGCAGCAGAACGGGCACGGGTCCTGGTGATCATGGAGTTGCGACGCTCTGTGATCACTGGGGAGACCTGTGCCCGCGCTGCCATCATGGCTGACAGAACCGCTCTGGGGCCATTTCGTGGCCCTGCTTCCCGAGCGGCCGGAGTTCCACGCGGACCATCCGCTCGGCTGCCACCGCCGGCGCATCAGTGACCGGGTCATCGTGAGTCGTCCATGCCTGCCGGATCAGGCTACGCACGGTGATGATCGTGTCGGCGAGGTCGAAGAAGGCGTCGACGCCACCGGGAAGGTCGTCCCGACTCTAGAGCAACCCGAAGATCGTGTGTCGCAGACGCACCAACGGGCACCCGGCAGAGCCGCCCCGCCGGTGCGCGAACCGGAACCACTGCTACCGCCAACCGCTGTCCCGGCCTCGGAACTGGCGACCTCGCGTAATCGGGAGTTGCGTATTCACCTGTCGGTGTGGGCTCGTGGTCACCGTGAGTGGTCGCCTGGGGCGTATTGCTGCCAGGTTCCTCCGGCCTCGGCGGCGAGGTGGGCGGTGGTGTCGTCGTGGTAGCCGAGCATCCGGGCGACCACCGGGGCCTGAGCCTGGAGGACGAGGTGGCGGATCGCTGCTGTGCGTCCTCGCTGGGTCGGGAGGCCCGGGTGGCGGAGCCGACGGCAGGCTCTAGTCTGGGAGGCCGCCGCTACTCGCCCGGCGCGTCTGCCGGATCGTTCACCAAGTCCGGTCCGACTGCCAGCGTCGCCACACCCCCGCGGTCCTTCACCAGTCCGTTTCCCACCACCCGGCGATGCTGGGTGCGTCTGGCGGTGGGCCTATGGCGCTGGGTGTGCCGGTCATGGTGGCGATGGTGCGTACGGCGTTGGGGTGCATGCCGTCCGGGTCGCGGTAACGGCCGCTGCGTAGGCCGACATCGAGGTTGCCGGGAATCAGACATGTCAGATTTGACAGGTATCGGGCGAGCGGGGCATCGGCGTCGGGGATCACTTGGTCGTGGACCTCGACGAAGCGGTGCACGATCCGGTCGCGTAGTGCCACGCTGTCGCGCAAGGCGTCCTGAAGGCCGTAGTCGTGGCTGGCCATGAACTGGTTCACCACGTTTGCGGGCATCGCTGCAGAGGTGTGCGCAGCGAGCCACAGCTCTTTGCCGTAGGAGAACAAGTCGTTGTCCAGCGCGGCTACCAGGAGCGCCATCTCGGTCAGAGCGCGGACTGCGGGTGACACGATCTGCTGTTCCGGGATCACCCTGGGGTCGCTGAGTTCGATCCAGACCAGGGTGGGGAGCCCGCCGCAGTCGAGCATGCGGATGAGCAGATAGTCGTCGGGGGACAACGCTTTCCCCGACCGGCCGGCTCGGCTTCGAGCGGCCCCCAACAACCATGCGCGGTGGGCATCGGCGAGGCGGCGAATCAGCGGGGGCGGGGCCGTCTGGTGGAGCCGCTCGGCCAGGTCCACCACCGCTGTGGTGAAGGGGCGACGCGGGTCGAGCACCCCGCAGCGGGGGACTTCGAGGGTACGTGCGATGCGCAGGCTCAGGTCGAGGAGTGACTCGTAGTCACCGAGGTCCTCGTCGCAGTGGCGGTCGTCGAAGATGAACATCAGATAGCACCAGTCGGCCCCCGGCTGGAGCAGCTCCGGGTCCGCATCCGGGCACACTGCGCCGAAGAAGTCGGCGGAGGCTGTGTCGGCCACCCTCTTCCGCGATTGCGGTGTGGTGCAGAAGCCGTGCCGTTCCATCCATGCCAGGCCCCGCTCATGCACCAGATCCGCCTGGGGATGGCGGCGTGGCTGCTTGGGGCAGTACAGGCCGGGCAGCTCCACAACGATCTCCGTCTCCGGGGCCTGGTCGGGGGCTGGGGAAGGGAGCGTGTCTGCTGCGGGTGCGCCGGTGGGACTCAGCTCGCTGTCGGTCACGGTGATTCCTTTCTGCGGGTCGGGTCAATCCGCGGCGGTCGTCGTGATCATCAGAGGCAGGGTGCGGGTTCAGGAGGTTCGTGCGGTGGTGGCGTCAGCGATGCGGCGCAGGGCCCCGGCCGCGGCCGGCGGGAGACGTGCTTGGGCAAGAGCGTGCTCGGCCTGCGCGCGGCGGGTCCGGATGAGCTGCTCGACCTGGTCGCGTGCACCGGTGAGGCCGTGGATGTCTCGGATGTGGGCGGCCCCGTCCTCATCGAGGTCGGGATCGTCGAGCAGGGCGTGCAGGACGGCGCGGTCGCCCGGCTCGGCGTTCTGGAGAGCAAAGGGCGAGCAGGACGGCGTGCTTGCCCTCCCGTAGGTCGTCCAGGACCGGCTTGCCGGTCCGCTCGGGGCTGCCGAAAACGCCCCGGGGGCGTCGCGGGGTCGCGGACCTCGACGTGTCCGACGTCGCATGGGCCGTCGACCAGCGTGATGTGGTCGGGTGCCTCGCCCGAGGTGCCGATGACTTCCGCGTGGCCCTCGTGGCCGATCAGAAGGATGTCGTAGTCCTCGCTCGCGAAGCGGACGGCTTCCTTGTGGACCTTGGTGACCAGCGGGCACGTCGCGTCGATGGTGGCGAGCTTGCGCTCGGCGGCCTCGTCGTGGACGGTCGGGGAAACGCCGTGGGCGGAGAACATCACGATGTTGCCCTCGGGGACCTCAAAGGTCTCGTCGACGAAGATCGCGCCCTTCTTCTCCAGGGTCTTCACCACGTACTTGTTGTGGACGATCTCGTGGCGGACATAGATGGGCGGGCTGTGGAGTTCCCGGGCCTTCTCCACCGCGGCGATGGCCCGGATAACACCGGCGCAGAAGCCCTTGGGGGCGGCGAGCAGGACGCGTTTGGTCGTGGTGCAGGCCGCTTCCAGGGGCGGTCCGAGTGTCATGTCTTCCTCCACACGGCCTGATGGGCCAACACGTGCAACAGGCTGCGGGCTTCGTCGCGGAGCGGGGCATCGTCCAGGGCCGTCATGGCCTGCTCGTAGGCGTCGCGGATCATGCGCTCGACCACGGTGGGTGCCTTGGTGGCTTCCAGGAGGGCACGTACTGTGGCGGCGCCGTCCTCGTCCAGGTGCGGGTTGCCGTACAGGGAGCGCAGCAAGCGCGCCTGCGTGGGGTCTGCGGATTGCAGTGCCTGTGCGATGAGCACGGTGTGTTTGCCTTCGCGCAGGTCGTCCAGGGCGGGCTTGCCCGTCTCCGCCTCATTGCCGAAGACTCCCAGCAGGTCGTCACGGAGCTGGAATGCCTCCCCCAGTGGCAGCGCGAACGCGCTCAGGCGTGTCAGCAGGGCGTCGTCGGCAGCTGCCAGGGCGGCGCCGATGTGCAGAGGGCGCTCACAGGTGTATTTGGCAGTCTTGTAGCGGATGATGGCCCGCGCGTGGCCGATGTCGGTGCTGGGCTGCCCGGTTGCTGTCAGGTCCAGGTACTGGCCGTACATCACCTCGGCGCGCATGGCATCGACCAGCGGCCGCACCCGTGCCAGCTGGGCGGGCATCAATCCGGCGGTGTGCAGCAGCTCGTCCGACCAGCACAGGGCCAGATCGCCGACCAGGATCGCCGCCCCCACGCCGAGATCTTGCGCGGCCTGGACAGTGCGCCCGTTGGTGTGGCGCCCGGCCAGCTTGCGGTGCACCGTCGGCTCACCCCGTCGGGTGTCGGAATGATCCATCACATCGTCATGGATCAGCGCGAAGGCATGGAACATCTCCAGCGCCGCCGCGGTCCTAAGACCGTGTCCTACATGGTCAGTTGGTCGTTGGGCTGGCTATGGGGAGTGGACGGTGGCGATGGATCGTGCCGGATGGGCTGTGGGAGATTGCCAGGCCCCTGTTGCCATCGGCGAGGGTTCGC
>NZ_JAJPWM010000044.1:0-30108 GCF_046549095.1 Streptomyces sp. x-80 | reverse complement strand
GTGATCCGTTCGGAGCCGTGGACGAGCGCGGGGTGGTCGGGGCGCCGCTCGGCGGACTCCGCCAGTACGGACGCGGCTGTCAGTGTCATGCCGCACCGCTGTGCTGTGCGGCCAGCGTCCGCTTGTCGGGCTTGCCGGTACCGGTGAGGGGCAGCGTGTCGTGGAAGGTCACCACGGCCGGTACGTGCTTCGGGGTCAGCTCGGCGGCGACGTGGCCGATCAGCGCGTCGGCGTCGGCGGTGCCGCCCGGCCGTGCCACGACGGCGGCGTGGATGTGCTCCACGCGATCGTCGTCGACCACGCAGTACACCGCGGCCTGGGCGATCTCCGGGTGGGTCAGCAGCGCGTTCTCCACGTCGGTGGGGTGGACCTTGATGCCGTTGGTCTTCATCACTTCGCCCGTGCGGCCGTGCAGGCGCAGGAAGCCCTTCTCGTCGAGGGAAC
This sequence comes from Streptomyces sp. x-80, assembly GCF_046549095.1. Lineage (NCBI taxonomy): Bacteria > Bacillati > Actinomycetota > Actinomycetes > Kitasatosporales > Streptomycetaceae > Streptomyces > Streptomyces sp. x-80. The sequence continues at coordinate 29,664 of NZ_JAJPWM010000044.1, read as the reverse complement.
CGAGGTCGCCGGTGTGCACCCAGCCGTCGCGGACGGTCTCGGCGGTCAGCTCCGGTTCGCCCCAGTAGCCGAGCATGGTGGAGGGGCTCCGTACGCATACCTCGCCGATCTCGCCGGGCGGGAGGTCATGGCCGTCGTCCAGGTCGCGGATGCGTACCTCCGTGGCCGGACGGCCGACGGTCCGGCGCAGCTCCGGGTCGAGGTGGTCCTGCGGGGTCAGGATGCTGATGGGGCTGGCCTCCGTGGTCCCGTAGAGCTGGAGCAGCACCGGTCCGAACATTTCGACCGCCTCGGCGAGCCGGGCGGGGGCCGCGGGAGAGCCGACGTAGGTGAGGGTCCTGATGCTCGACCGGTCGGTGGTGGCGGTGTCGGGGTGGTCGATCAGCATGTACAGCTGCGGCGGGGTGAGTGCAAGGGTGGAGACGCGGTGCCGGTCCACGGCCCGCAGTACTTCGCCCGCCTCGAATCCGTCGTGCAGGATGACCGTTCCGCCCGAGGCGAGGGTGACGTCGACGACGGAGCCGCTGGAGTTGCTCACGGGCAGGGTCGACAGGTAGACGAGGGGTTCCGGGGACTGGAGGCCCAGGTTCACCTGGAGGTGGAGGCTGCGGACGCGGTAGGGCATCGCGACGGCCTTGGGGCTGCCGCCGGTGCCGCTGGTGCAGAGCACCACGGCCGGCTGGTCGGGGTCGGCCTCGGTCTCGTCGAGGACGAAGGCGTCCGGGTTGCCCGCCGAGAGGTCCAGCACGTCGGGGCCGAGGGCGTCGAGTGCGGCGAGACGCGGTGGTTCGGGCAGCCGGCCGCACAGTTCGCGGGCCGTGTCGGCGTTCTCCTTGTCGACGGCGAGGAAGGTCGCTCCGGTCCTGCTGAGGATCTCCTGGCGGGCGGCGGCGGCCAGTTGGTCGGTGGGGTCCACCGCGTTCGTGGAGTGCAGGTGGACCATGGTGGCGCCGGCGAGGTTGGCCGCGTAGCGCAGGATGACGGTCGCCGGGCTGTTGGTGACGGTCAGCACCGCCACCACCGGGTTTTTGTCCGCCGCGCCCGGGGACCGGTGATGTTCCGTGAAGTGCCGGCGCAGGACGTCGGCCGCCGTGAGAACCGCCCGGGAGAGCTGGCCCGCGGTGATCTTCTCGTCCTCCCGCTGCAGGGCGATTCGGTCGGGAACGGACGCCAACGCCTCAAGGATCCGACGGGCGTAATTCTCGTTCGAAGACATCGGCACTCCACTTTGCAGGCCGGTTTGCCGGTTGGTGCAGGATCACATGACCGTGAGGGCTTGGCAACAGATTCCGAGTGCCCGTCAAATCATTGGGAAAACTACTAAAGTTCGCGCTTTGGTGACTTCAATACCTGTTGGCCTTGGGTAAGTTGGGTGCCAACCGCGATCGACGATATGCAGACGTTACTTCCATGCCCTTCCTCTGAACTGAGGACGGCGACGCCATGTGATTCCCCGCGCGATTTCACCAGTGCCGCGTTCGTTCCGGGGCGAGCAGAAGCCAGCCGCAGGTGTGCGGGTTAGTCGCGTATTCACAGTCGCCTGCATTTGCATGTGGCCTCAGGAAGCCTGAACGAAGCGAGTAGACGTGACGATCCAGTATATGGACCTCTTTGCGCGCCTCATCGAGAATTCCGACGGGGGAAAGAGGGATTTCCTTGAGATCGGACGGCTCGCCGGGAACTTTCCCGCGGCCAGCGTGCGCACCGGCGGGCACAGGGCCGGGCCGGACAGCATCAGCGTCTGGTGCAGCAACGACTACCTCGGCATGGGTCAGCATCCCGCGGTGCTCGAAGCCATGAAGGAGGCGGTCGACAAGTACGGGGCCGGCGCCGGCGGCTCGCGCAACATCGGTGGCACCAACCACTACCACGTGCTGCTGGAGCGGGAGCTCGCCGAATTACACGGCAAGGACGACGCCCTGCTGTTCACCTCCGGCTACACCGCCAACGACGGTGCGCTGTCCGTCATCGCCGGCCGCATGGAGGGATGTGTCGTCTTCTCCGATGCCCTCAACCACGCGTCCGTCATCGACGGTCTGCGCCACAGCCGCGCCCGGAAGCAGATCTTCCGTCACAACGACTTCGCCCACCTGGAAGAGCTGGTGGCGGCGGCCGACCCGGACGTCCCCAAGCTCATCGTGACCGAGTCCGTGTACTCGATGAACGGCGATATCGCGCCGCTGCCCGAGATCGCCGACATCGCCAAGCGCTACGGGGCGATGACGTACCTCGACGAGGTGCACGCAGTGGGCATGTACGGCCCGGAGGGCGCCGGTATCGCGGCCCGGGAGGGCATCGCCGACGACTTCACCGTCGTCATGGGCACCCTGGCCAAGGGCTTCGGCACCACCGGCGGCTACATCGCCGGCCCCGCCGAGGTCATCGAGGCGGTGCGCATGTTCTCCCGCTCCTTCATCTTCACCACCGCGCTGCCGCCCTCCGTGGCCGCCGGCGCCCTGGCCGCCGTACGGCATCTGCGGTCCTCCGGGGCCGAGCGGGGCCAACTGTGGTCGAACGCGCAGCTGATGCATCGGCTGCTCAACGAGCGCGGCATCCCCTTCATCTCGGACCAGACGCACATCGTGTCCGTCCTGGTGCGGGACGAGGACGCGTGCAAGCGGATGTCCGCGCTGCTGCTCGACCGGCACGGGATCTACGTGCAGGCGATCAACGCGCCGAGCGTGCGGGTCGGTGAGGAGATCCTGCGGGTCGCCCCCGGAGCCGTGCACACCGCCGACGACGTTCGCGGATTCGTCGACGCCCTGGACCAGGTCTGGTCGCAGGTCTGGTCGGAGGCCGCCCTGGTCTCCTGAGTCAGGAATTCTGTTCAGATATGAGGCGAGGCGTTCAAGGATCTCGTGGGCGGTCTTCGTCCGGATGCAGGGCTTCGGGTCGGTGTTCCGGGCTGTGATCCGGTCACGGATGTCCTTACCCGCACTTGAGTGCGATGCCCGGGGGTTCTGAGCCGCGACATCGCACTGGTGTGTGTGTAGGCCCTGGGATCTTGGGCCGCTCCCCCTGCCGAACTACGCGGCGGCCGGGGCGAGTTCAGCCCTCGATGAGTACCGTCTCGGGCAGGGGAGCGTCGTCGGTCCGGCTCCGCGTCCCGCAGGGCGAGGGTGCGGTTGATGCCGGCCACGGTGGTGAAGTGGCTGGTGTCGTCGCCGAGTTCGGCGGCGGCGAGGATGTGGGGGCTGCCCGACGACGCGTCGGCGATGCGGACCGGGTCATGGTCGGCATCGAGGAGCGGGCTCTCGTCGCGGTCGATGGCCGGGAATTCGGTCGTCGTACGTTCTCTCCTCTTCAGTAATCCAGGTCCAGGTAATCAATGTCGTTGATTGCCACGTCCGACAGTCCTATAGCACGGCCGCCGCCGTCCTGGAAATACACTTCTTTAAATCCTTCGGCGATGATTCCGCGCATCTCCTGGTCGCCGGCGCCGGTTTCGCGGGCGTCGAACAGGCGCTGCGCGTATGCCGGGGGGAGGTGCACGGTGAGTCGCCGGAACCGGCCGTCGTCGGTCGTGCCCACCGGGGCGGTGTAGCCGAACCGGGCCCGGGTCTCCACCGTGATCCCGCCGGTGGCGGTGGCCTGCTTCCGTCGGCGTTTGCGGACTTGCGGCTGCCAGCGGGACCGCACGGACGAGTTGATGCGGTCGGCGATGTCCTTGGGCGGGTGCTTGCGCTCGCCCTTGAGGTAGCGCTCCACCGACCGCTGGCTGACCCCGAGTTCCCGGGCGACCGCCTTGGTTGTCTTGAGCTGCTTCATCAGGTAGGTGATCTGGCCTTTGAGGGTCTTGGGCGGCTCCCGGGTGAACGACTCCTGGTCAGCGCGCTCGATGGCGTCCTCGATCTCCCCCATCGGTCAGCTCCCGTCCGGGTGCGCGCCGTGGCCGTACAGGTGGCGGATCAGGTGGGCGTCAGCGGCGGGGGCGAGGTCGACGACGAGGCGCTCGCCCACGCCCGTGGCCGTGGTGGCGTCGGGCGTGAGGTAGCCGAGACTGCGCAGCTCGCCGACCGCTTTGCGGAATGCCTCGCGGCCCTCGGCGGCCAGGCGCTCGTCACGGGTGAGGTAGGTCAGCTCGCTGACCGTCGGCTCCTGCCCGGAGTGGTAGCCGGTGGCGAGTTCGGCCAGGACGCCGCGGGCGCGCCAGGTCAGGCGCATGTCGCGCATGGCCTGCGCGAACAAGGCCGGCTCGTGGACGGGTGGGGCGGAGGGGACGGGCCACCGCGGGGAGGCTGTGGGGTCGGTGGTGTTCATCGGGTGCAGCTCCTTGAGTGTTTTCTCCGGTGCGGGCGTGCCGGTGCCGGTGTCGGTGTCGGTCACGGCCTACTCACCCTCGTCGAGGACGGCGTCTCCGCCCTTGATGTGGCGGGCCGGGTTGAGGCCCTGCTCCATCAGGTCAACCGCCCACAGCATCGACTGGACACCCTCCGGCTTCGCCAGGCCGGGTGTGGGTCCGAGGCGGAACCCGCCGGGCTGCGGTTTGCCGGATGCGGCGTATGGGAGGAAGTCGAGCGGGCTGGGGCCCGGCGAGGGGTAGACGACGCAGTCGGAGAGCACGGCGAGCGGGTACCGGCCCGTCATCTTCGCCATGTTGTTGAGCTTGCGGTGCATGTTGACCCGGGCCTTGCTGATGACGGCGGCCCGGATGTCGGGGCGCCACGTCGGCCGCTGGAGGGCCGGCCACGTCTCGCCCTCCTTGTAGTGCCTGCCCTGGGGGCGCTCGCGGAGTTTGCCGATGCCGCCCTTGACGGTGGCCTTGATCGCGGACAGGACGGCGGCCAGGGCCGGGTCCTGCTGCTTGTGCTGTTCCATCGCGGTGAGGAAGGCCCGGCCGTCCAGGTCCTTGGTGACGCCGAGGTCGGCGAGGGTGTCGACGTACGCCGTCTTGAGCCGGTCGTGCCACGGGTCGAGGTAGGCGCCGGTCTCGCGGCGCAGGTACGCCTCGATCGGGTGGACGTCGTAGCCGAGTTCCTGGGCGTAGGCGAGGGTGTGCGTCTGGTACCAGGCCGGGCCGGTCGGCCGGGTGCCGTCCGGGGTGAACGGGCTGGGCAGGCGCGGGTCCGGCTCGATGTGGCTGAGGTCGGCCAGCCAGCTCCCGGGGATCTTCGGGTTGAACTTCGGGGTGTGGAAATGGTCGGGCGCGCTCAGGCCGACGACCAGGCGGGCCGCGGCCGCGAGGAACGCCGTGTTGAGGTCCAGGCCGACCGCGAAGGGCAGCATGCACTCCTCATCGGACAGCGTCTCCACCGGCCGCACCCACTGGTACGCCTCTTCGTTGAGGAACCCGCCGCTCCAGCCGGAGTTCACGACGACGGGGTGCTCCGGGGTGGCCTCCGGCGGTGCCGGGTCCATCGGCTCCGTGCCGAGGCTGCCGGCGTTGTGGCCGGACACCCAGTTCCCGGTCTGCGGGTCCTGCACGGCCTTCGTCGGCGGGCGCAGTGCCGTCATCAGCTCCAGGCCCGAGACGGCGGTGGAGCCGCGCGGGGTGACGACCCGCTGGGCGTACACCCCCAGGACGCGGGCGACGTCGGCCGGCTCCATCGCACAGACGCCGGGCCAGGACCGCTCGTCGAGGGCGTCCCAGGACAGGATCGCCAGCTGCACGCACTGCCGCTCGCGGCCCTGCGCCTTGCGGTAGATCCGCGCCCACGGTCCGAACCCGCGCTGCGTCAGCTGCCACTTCGCCTTCGCCACCTGCTTGACCACCGGGTGGTCCTCGGGCAGGCGCAGCGAACGGCGCTGCTCGTGACCCTCCAGGCGCTCCGGCAGCCCGAGGTTCACCGCGGCGGCCGCGGTGAGCACGATCAGCGGGTCGCTGTCCTTGCCGTACCGGTTGAGCTTCGCGGCACCGAGGCCGGACTCCTTGAGGGTCCACTCCACCAGTTGGGGCACGGTGGTGGCCGGGCAGTCCAGCACGGTGCCGTCGACGCCGTATGCGGAGCCGTCGCCGTCCAGCACGGCGAGCGGGCCGTGCGGGAACCGCGGATCGGTCGCGGGCTTCGCAGGCTTCTTCGCCGGGCGGCGCGACGTCGCCGCCGGACGGGCGGAACGCTCGGGCGTGGCCTGGACGGCCGGGGCCGGGGCGGTGGTCTGCGCCTCAGTGGTCTGCGCCTCGGTGGCCTCGGGCGCGGCCGGGCCGGTGGCCGTCTGCGGCGCCGGAGCGGGCTGCGGCGCAGCCGCCGGGGCCGGGGCGGTGGAAGCTCTGTGGGCGGGGTACTTCGCGGCCCATCCGTTCAGCAGCCGCTGGTATGCCTCCAGGCGCGGTGACTTCGGCTCGGAGCGGCCGTTCTCGTAGTTCTTCACCGTCTGCACGGTCGACTTCAGGGCCTGCGCGAGGCGGGCCTGGGTGATGCCGGCGGCCTCACGCAGCCGGGCGCGCTCCGCCGGGGGCGGAAGCTGCGGCTCCTCCCCCAGCAACGCGTCGATGTTCGCGAACAGCTCTTCCTCGGAGGGCATGGGTGGGCTCCTTTCGCGCCCTCACCTTAACATCATTTACCCTATCCTTTAACCCATTTTTTAACCCGTTCGCAGCGCCGGCGCAGCTGCTCCGTGGCGGCCGGGCGGCCGGGGGCGGGCAGGGCTACGGCGGCCAGGAGCAGGGTGCGGGCGTGCGCGCGGACCTCGGCGTCGTACCAGGCTTCGGACGTGGGGCGGGTGAGCAGGAACGCGGCCAAGAGCAGGGCGTCGGGCTCGCGCGGGTGGGCGACGGCCCGTTCGGCGACGTCGTCGGCCGCCTCCTGGGGCGGGGTGAGCTCGGCGCTGGCGCGGCCAGGGCAGCCACACGTCGTCCGCGAAAGCGCCGGCACCGGCGAGCGCGCCGGGCGGCAGGCCGGCCTCCAGCGCGGCCCGCATGCGGACGCCGCACCCAGGGCGGTGCGGGCGACCAGCCCCAACAGGGCGCCGGCCGGGCCGGAGCGGCCCGGAGCGCGGACGGCGAGCGTGGCCAGGAGCCGAAAGGCGACCGCCGCGCTGCCGGGCCCGGCAGCCGACTCGGCCCAGGCGGCGGCCGGCCCGCCGAGGACGTCACCGGCGGCGGTCAGCAGGCATGGGCCAGGCGCCCGTCCGCGCCGGGCACCTCCTCGCGTACGGCGGCCAGAGCCAGCCGCGGCCGAGGCGGCGAGCAGCAGCAGGTCGGGGCCGCCCCAGCGCAGCCACGCGCCGGCCGGCGAGGGCCGGCCGGGACGCGGACGCACAGCTCGGGTGAGCGCGGTGAACTGGCCGGCGTGGCGGTGCAGGGCCAGGTACACGCCGACCGCGGTGGCGACCGCCTCGTCACCGGCGCGCGCGGCGGCCAGGTGAAGGACCTCGCCAGGCATCGCGGCGCCCGCGCGGGCCAGGGCGGCCGCGTACTCCAGCAGGCACCCTCAGCGCGCGCACCACCGGATCCGAGCCCAACAGGCCCACGTGCGGGGCTTGTTCACTCCCGGCGTCCGACCACCACCACCGGCGGCGGCATAGGCGGAGGCGGGCGCGGCGCCACCCGGCCGGCCCCGGGCGAAAGCGACGGGCCGGCGGGACGGGGCCAGCGGCCCGGCGAGGCCGTACAGGCGGTCCAGGCGGCCGGCAGGCCGAACAGCGCCTGGCCGGCGGACAGGCGACGGTGGAGGCCGGTCGGCCGGCGGCCGGGCCGGCCGGGAGCGCGCCTCGGCGGTGCGCGGCGGTCGCGGCGGCGAGGTAGAACGCGCCGAGCTCCGGCCCGCCGCCCAGGCCGGCGAGGACCCGGGGCGTCGGCGGTCCAGGCGGCCGGGGCTGCCTGAACGAAGCGGTGCAGCACGGTGGCGTACCGTCGGCGCCAGATCCTCAGCGCCGGCCAGCGCGGCGGCGGCCTCGAGCGGGCCGGCCGCGGCAGTCAGCTCCAGCAGGTCCTCCTTCTCCAGCGCGAGGTGTGCTGGAGCGGTACCGGGCATTCGGCGGCGCGCGGTCGGCCGGCTGAAGTCGACGCGCCGCGGCCAGCAGCGGGCCGAAGCCGGCGAGCAGCTCTTGGGCAGACCGGGACCAGTCCACACCCGCATCCAGGACGCGAGCGGCTCCACGGTGCCATCGGCACGGTCTGCGCCGGCGGGCAGGCCCCGGTCACCTCCGCAGCGGACGGCGCAGGGCCGAGCGCCGCCCGCGCCCGCTCCGGCGGGCAGGTGACAAACCCTGGGCGACGACGCGGATGAGAGTCGGGACAACGGCCCCTCCCGGACGGTGAGTTCGCACTACGGAGCGGCTCGTCGCGCTCCAGGGTCCGTCCGATGAGCCGAGCGAGGGGATTCGCCGGAAGCCGCCCGGTGGCCCGCTTCCGGTTCGCGGTTCGCGGCGGGGGCGGTGAACGCCGTCCAGTCCGGTCCGGCCAGCGAGGCGAGGACGGCACGCCATCCGTCAGCGGCTGCCGGTCCGGCTTCCTCCAGGGCGGCTTGGAAGAGTGCGCGCTGCCGGGCGTGCAGGGCGCGTTCGAGGGCGGCGCCACTGCTGGTCAGATGCAGTTCCTTGCGTCGGCGGTCCCGGGCGCCGGCGGCGACCCGTACCAGCTCCTCGCCGATCAACCGGCGCAGTGGTCCGTTGATGGCCTGCTTGGTGAGGTCCAGGGTGTCGCAGAGTTCCCCGACGCTCATGCCTGGCGAGTAGGCCAGGAACGTGAGGATGCGGTGGTGGGCCCGGCCCATGTCGTGTTCGGCGAGTGCTTCATCGGCGGCGCCGGTGAAGGCCCGGTAGGCGAAGTAGAAGAGTGTGAAGTCGCGGTCATAGGCGTCCGGGCGAGAAGGGTCAAGCATGTTGACATATTAGCTCGACGCACCGTACGCTCGCCATCTAGGTCAACAACCTTGACCCATTTCTCCCGTGCCGCCGGACGCCCAACCGGTGCTCCGGCGCGACGCTGAACGCCAGAAAGGCCGGTGACCGTGATGCCGGACATCACCGTCGGCGAGTACCTCCTCCGCCGCCTGCGCGAACTGGACATCGAGCACGTCTTCGGTGTGCCGGGCGACTACAACCTCGGCTTCCTCGACCAGGTCATCGACTTCCCCGGGCTGGACTGGGTGGGTACCTGCAACGAACTCGACGCCGGATACGCGGCCGACGGCTACAGCCGGCTCCGCGGCGCCGCCGCGGTGGTGACCACCTTCGGCGTCGGCGAACTGTCCGCCGTCAACGCCGTCGCCGGTTCCTACGCCGAGTCCGTACCGGTCGTCGCCGTCACCGGGATGCCCGCGACGGCGGTGGCGGCGGCCGGCACGCCCGTGCACCACACCCTCATGGACGGCGAATACGACCACTTCGGCCGGATGTTCGCCGAGGTGACCGTGGCCCGCGCCACCCTCACCGCGGACAACGCGCCGGCCGAGATCGACCGCGTCCTGCGCGCGCTGCGCCGGCACCGCAGGCCGGTCCACCTCAACCTCCCCACCGATGTCGTCCTGGCCCGCGTCCCCGCCCCCACCGCGCCCCTGCCCGCCGCTGACGCCCCCACCGATCCGGAACTGCTGCGGGCCTTCCTCGACGCCGCCGCACACCTGCTGGAGGGCGCCCGGACCGTGAGCGTGCTCGCGGGCCACGAGGCGGACCGGCACGGACTGCGCGGCCCACTGGCCGACCTGCTCGACAGCGCCCCAGTACGCGCGGCCGTGTACTCCACCGGCAAGGGCGTGGTGGACGAGCACGCGCCGGGGTTCGCAGGCGTCTACACCGGCGAGTTCAGCGCGAAGCCCGCCCGCGCAGCCGTCGAGGACGCCGACTGCCTCATCCTGGCCGGCGCACCCGTCACCGACACCGTGACCGGCGGGTTCACCCACCATTTCCCCGTCGGCCGCACCATCGAGCTGCGCCCCTGCCGGGCCACGGTGGACCGGGCGGAATTCACGGGCGTGGTGATGGCCGACGCCTTGCGCGCCCTGACCGGCCTGATCCACAAGATGCGCCTGCCCGAGCCCACCGGGTACGGTCAGCCGGCCGGTGCCCCGCGCCGGGCCGACGAGCCACAGCCGACCCGCGGCACGGAGGCCGAAGCGCTCACCCAGGACCAGCTGTGGGCGGCTGTAGGCGACTTCCTGCCCGAGGCGAGCGTGCTCGTCGCAGAGCAGGGCACCGCGTTCTTCGGCGCGCAGGAACTCCCGCTGCCCCGGGACGCCCGGTTCGTCGGACAACCGATGTGGGGCTCGATCGGCTACACCCTGCCGGCCACCCTCGGCACCCAACTTGCCGCACCCGAACGACGGTCCGTGCTCGTCATAGGCGACGGCTCACTGCAACTGACCGCCCAGGAACTGGGCACCATGGCCCGGCACAGCCTGCCCCCGGTGGTCGTCGTCATCAACAACGACGGCTACACGGTCGAACGCGCCATCCACGGCGCCACCGCCGCGTACAACGACATCGCCTCCTGGGACTACACCGCGCTTCCGGCGGCCTTCGGCGGAGGAGACCGCTGTGTCACGCGGCGCGTGACCACACCCGCGGAACTGGCGGACGCCTTCTCCCTGGCCGTTGCCACCCCGGACCGGCTGGTACTCATCGAGGCGGTACTGCCGCGTGACGACGCACCCGAACTGCTCACCGCCCTCGCCGACCGCTTCGCCGAACAAAACGACTACGGCGCCTGAGTGTGAATCCGCCGGAGGACGGCTGCGGGCACCCGCGTCCGCGGCCGTCCCCGCGAGAACTGCTGGGACCCCCGAAGGCCGCGGACGGCGCGCAGGCACTGCCAGCCGCAGAACTCGCCCCGGCCGGCCGCCACAGTGTCGGACGCCCTGGACGACGGCGGGCGACGACGGGCCCGGCGCGGGCGGTGGTACGAGCGGACCAGTGCGCGGGGACGGCGCGGGGCGGGCGGAACGACCGCGGCAGACCCCGGGACGAGCACGGCGGCCGCGGCGAACGGGGCGGACAGCGGGCTCCGGAACAACCGGGCCCGGTGGCCGGGGACGCGGCAGACACCGACGGCAGACGGGCTGATAACGCAGCCGGGCCAGGGCCGGGCGGGGGACGGCCTGCGAGGCGCGGATGGCATCGACGAACCGGGCCACGGAGCGTTGCCGAGACCCCCAACACCACACCAAACGACCGGAGTTGCCGAACGGCACGGGCGCTGCGAAGCCCTGGCAGCACCCGCACCGAACCGCAAGCGGCCCGGCAGGCGGACAGCCCGGTGCACGACCGACGGCCGGCGGGCGACGGGCGGGGCGGACACGGCACAGGACAGCAGCCGGCAGCCGGGCAGCGAACACGCGGACGGACACGCAGCGGCACAGCAGACAAGGCGGGCGGCGCGACGGCGGCACGAACGCAGGGCCGGGCGGACGGCGGGCGCGGGCGGACACGACACGGAGCGGCGGGACGGGTGCAACGCGGCAAGCAGAAAGCGCGGGCGGAGCGACGGCCGAGGGACGAGAGGCGGCACCGCGCAGCGCCAAAGCTGCCCGCACGACGTCGGACAGCGGCCGACGACGGCGAGCAGCAGGCCCTCGGCAACCGGACAGCCAGACGGCGAACGGAAAGGATGGAGGGGAACCAGGGCGAGCGGCAGCACGGAGGGCGGCGGACGTACGACGGCACGACGAGCTGGGAAGCGACGGCGCGGGCCCGGACGGCGCAGGCACGCGACGGACGCGCGGGCCGGCGGGCCGTGGGCACGCCGGACGAGCTGCGCGCGCGGCGAAGAGGGCGCGGGGCGGGGACGGGAGGCGGGGCGGTGGCGGCGCGGGCCGGGAGGGCGCGGCAGGACGACCGGACGACCGGGAATTTTCAGCGGTGAACTCCGTCCCGGAGTCCGGCTTCCCTCGGCCCGGCGGGGACGGCACGACTTCGGTAACACGGTGTCGCAGCCGCACCCTGCCCACCGGGCACCCTGCAATGCCCCGCCGGCTGCCATGTGCGTGGGCACAAGGACAGTGCCCCTGGTACGAGAAAACACCGGGGCCACTGTTGTGTACGCGGGGGACGTCTGCAGGCCGGGGCCAGGAGCTTGGTCCGGCGGGCAACGGCGGGGCCGGTCTGGGCGGGCTGATAGTCGCCGCTCGTGGTGAGTTGCTCGAAAATCTCATGGAAGTGGACATGGTGACGTTCCGCCAGCGCTGTGCGGACAAGCCGCGGGTCGCGGGCATCGCGGGCAGCGGCCCGGGGCAGGCGCACCGAGCGCCTGGTGGTCGAGTCTCTCGTTCACCCGGCGCTCGGTCTTCCCCGGTTTCCCGGTCAGCGTCGCGGCAGGTGCCGGGCGAAGAACGCGTGGACGTGCCGCCGCACCGCGGGCACCGACACCGCCGGGGAGATGGTGCCGACCAGGAACGGTCGAAGCGCGCGTCGCGGAAGCCGTCGGTGCCCAGCAGGAGCAGCGGCCGGTCCACCCCGTACCGGGCGACCGGGAACAGCTCACCGTCCTGGCCGGGCCGCTCCGGCGGGTGGTCCAGGTAGCCCTCCAGGTTGACCGCCGCGCCGATGCGCCGGTCCTCGTACATCGCCTCGGCCGCGGCGGTGCCGCCGGCCGAGTGGCCGTAGATGCCCACGCGCCGCAGATCCAGCGCACGCCCGAGGTCCTGCGGCAGCGCGCGTCCCTCCGCGTCGGGATTGCACCCGGCCGCCAGCACCGCCAGCTGGTCCAGCACGAACCGGGTGTCCGCGATCCGGATGTCGATCATGGTGCGGAAGGTCTCCGGGCCGGGCTCTCCCCACACCGACACCACAGACCAGCGAGGAATCACAATAGTCATGTCAAGCAGCCCGCGGACCGCCATGAAGAACAAGAAGTGAGAACACCATGAGCAGCCCGAACGAGCTCCGCGCTCGCGCCGCCGAGCTGGAGAACCGCGTATCCCCGGTCGACGCAGGGCCGCTGCCCGACGACGAGCGCATGTTTCTGGAGAAGGCTGCTGCCCTCCGCGCGGAGGCCGACCGCCTGGATACTGAGACGCTCCCCGGCACCATAGACACTCTCCAACAGCGCGTCAGCGAGGTCCTCAATCGTGGAACCCTGACAAACGGCGCGGAGAAGGAAACGCATGGCTCGTTATGAAGTGCGCGGCACGATGAAAGCGCCCCCACAGGACGACGACTGGGTGCGCCAGTGCTGCTGTGGACCGTCAGGACGGCTGGGGAGGGATGCGGGTGAGGTGCTTGTCGAGCGTGTAGACCGGTGCCCGCCCGGGGCGCGCAGGGAGGTGTCCGTTGACCCAGGTGCCGCGGACCCAGGTCCGGCGCCGGGTGAACGTCACGTCCTCGATCGCCTCCGGCCCGGAGACCGGGCCGGAGGGCCGACCGTGGTCGTTTGAGGTGCACGCGGGTCTTGCGGGTCCAGTGGGCACGGCGCCACTCCCGGTACTGGGCGGCTTCCCTGTCCAGTCCGTCGGCGGCGCCACGGGCGGTGCGCACCAACTCCCGCCGCAGGCCCCCGGCCTCGTGGCCGGGCAGACGAGCGGCCGTCTCCGAGGCGATCGCCTCCTCCAGCTCCACCTCGGCAGCCGCCTGGGCGCGGGCACCCTCGGACGGGCCGCCCTGGCCCGCGCCGGCCGCGGCAGCCTCCTCGGCTGCGTACGTACGCCCCCGCACAGCCCGCAAGGCCAGGTGTCCGGTGTGCTCGGCGTCCACCGCGTCCTTCAGCAGTTCCTCGGCCACGAACAGCCAGTCCCCGCCCCGGCCGGCCACCAGCCGACGCGACCGCCCCGCCTGTCCGACCGGCCTCCGGGCCGGGGCGGTGACGTACGGGAGAGCGAGCGGACACCGGCGGGGCGGGGGAAGGGCACAGGCCCGGGCCAGGCGTGGACAGCCAGCCACTCCCGGGTGGTGGGCCGGGCGGCGGCCGAGAACCGGGGCAGAGGCCGGGCGCCGGCCGCCTCGTCGGCCAGCAGCAGGTGTTCGGCGTGCTCATCCGGGGCGTCCAGCCAGGTTGCGGCCGGGCGGAGCGGAAGAAGAACCCGGTGGCGCGCGGGTCCGCCCAGCCGACCGGTCCGCGCCTCCCTCTCCCCCGGTCCGCGAGCGCGGCCAGCTCGAGGACGCGCGTTCCACGGCCGGGCAGCGGCACCAGCAGTTCCCCGGCGGCCAGGACCGGCCCGTAGAGGGCGGTGGCACGGGCCGGGTCGGCTCCGGCGCCGCGCAGGGTGCCCGAGGCCTTCCCGCGCACCTCACCCCACACGCCCAGGGCCCGCTCCTGCGTGCTGCCCATCAGCCGCTCGGCGATCCCCGCCGCCCTTGCCCGGTGGTAGCCGCCCGGCCGCTTCAGCTGCCCGCGCAGCACCTCAGCCATCTCCCTCAGCCGCGCCCGCTCCTCGGTATCCGCGCCGCCCGTACCCGCGGAACCGGAGTTCGTGGCCTCGGAGTTCTCCGCGGTGCCGGTGGACGTGCCCGCAGGCGGGCTCGGCGGCGGGCCGGGCGGGCGGGCGAGCGGCGGACGACAGCACGGCGGCGGGACGCGGGCGGGCCCCAGGGCGTACGCAACCTCGGACGACGGCGACCGCGCGGCGGAGACCCAGCAGGCGCGGCAGCACGACGCGGGGCGCGGCGGCACGGCACGGCACGGGCGGCGGGCCGAGCGGCCCGGCGACCAGACGAAGTGAACGGACGAAGGCGGGCACGACGGCGGGCAGCCCGGCCGCGGGCACGAAGGCGAGCGCGAACCGGACGGCGGGACGCAGCAGCCGAAGGTCGCGGGCGGGGACGGAGGCCGGCAGCAGAATGGGGTGGGCGGCGGGACAGCAGCGCGGACGCGGCCCGAGCGGACGGCGGACGCGGCCAGAGCGCGGCGACGGGGGCGCCCCCTGCGGAACGCACATCCACGGCAACGCACCAGCTCACCCAACCCGATCCCCGGCGGACGGCTTGATCGTTCTCAGCGCGAACTGTGCCGGCCCCCCATCACCGCCCGCATCTGGGGCGGGATACCCGCCGAGGACCTGGCCGCCGCCGGCTGCGTCCTTGCCCTGGTCATTGAGCGCGCCAGCGCGGAGCTTGCAGCGCTGACCGCCTGACCGCCCGGCCACCTGGTCGAGCCGATCGAGGACCGGCCGGGTCACCGGCGGGGGCGGGTGAGGTAGCTGAGGAGGAGCGCGGATGGCCCGCTTCCCGTTCCTTCTTGCGGGGCTGGCTCCTTGACACCGCGGCGCTTTTTTGGCCTTTTTGGCCCTCGGTGATAGTGGGCGCCATGGACTATGACGTAGTGGTGGCCGGAGGCGGCCCGGTCGGACTGATGCTGGCCTGCGAGCTCCGGCTCGGAGGCGCGCGGGTGGCCGTCTTGGAGCGCCTCACCGAAGTGAACCCGACGATCAAGGGCGGGGCTATCACCACGCCCAGCGCCGAGGTGCTCTACCGCCGGGGCATGCTGCCCGCGCTGGCCGAGATGCAGCGGCAGGCGATGGACCGCTTCCAGGCATTCATACGCGAGCGGAACGGCGGGGACGGAGGCGGGGCCGCGGGCCAAGGGCTGGGGGTCGTCGGGCACTTCGCCGGAATCATGCTGCGCGCCGACCTGGTCGACCGTACGGAGCCGGGCCTCGGCGACGCCGGACCCGCCGCCGAGATCGCTTTCGTGACGCAGCAGGAAATCGAGCGGCTGCTCGGCGGGCGGGCGGACGAGCTCGGCGTCGACGTGCGCCGGGGAGTGGAGCTGACCGGCTTCGACGCGGACGACGGGGCCGTCACCGTGCGGACCAGCCACGGGGCGATACGCGCTGGCTGGCTCGTGGGCTGCGACGGCGGCCGCAGCGCGGTCCGCAAGCTCGCGGGGTTCGAATTTCCCGGTACGGACCCGGAGATCACCTGTCACCAGGCGGTCGTGGAGATGACCGGCGCCGAGGACCTGAGGGTCGGCTGGACCGCCACGGACACCGGGGTGTACGCCTACGGGCCGATGCCGGGCCGCGTCGTCACCGTGGAGTTCGACGGCCCGCCGGCCGACCGGGACGCGCCGGTCACCCCCGAGGACCTCCAAGCGCGGCTGCGCCGCGTATCCGGCGTGGACGTCACGATCACCGAGGTGCGGACCGCGACCCGCTTCACCGACCACGCCCGCCAGGTCACCGAGTACCGCAAGGGCCGGGTGCTGCTGGCGGGCGACGCGGCGCACGTGCACTCCGCGTTCGGCAGCCAGGGGTTGAGCCTGGGTATCGGGGACGCGATGAACCTCGGCTGGAAGCTCGCCGCGGTGATCGGCGGCCGGGCGCCGGAAGGGCTGCTGGACACGTACACCTCCGAGCGGCACCCGGTCGGTGCGTGGGTCCTGGACTGGACCCGGTCCCGGGTCGCGGCCATGCGCCCGGACCCGCAGTCCCGGGCCCTGCGCGAGATCGTCAGCGACCTGGCGGAGACGGTAACAGGCACCACGTACCTCACCGCGCGGCTCAACAGCGCCGCGGTGCGGTACGAGCTGCCGGGCGAGCACCCGCTGACCGGCCGCAGCACCCCGGACCTCGAACTCACCGACGGCAGCCGCCTCGCGGACCACCTCCACGGCGGCCGGGCGCTCCTGCTCGACCTCACCGACGACCCGGAGTTCCGGGCCCTCGCTGCGGGGTATGCCAGCCGCGTCGACACCCTGACGGCCGGCTGCCCGTCCCGCCCGGAACTGGCGGCGGTCCTCGTCCGTCCGGACGGCTTCACGGCATGGGCAGCCGACGCCGGGGCGCCGACGTCGACGGCCGGGCTGGCGGAGGCGCTGGAGGAGTGGTTCGGAGTGCCAGAGGGTGCGGTGACGCCGGGCTGATCCGCCGCTCTGCTGACTGACTCGAACCACGATCCGATCCCACCCACGGCCACCGCACCCACCCCGTGTGGCGGCCGCCCGCGCCCCAGTCCCGGCCCAGCAGCAGCCCGGAGCTCTCACCGGCCGCCTACCGCACCCGCCGCCACGCATAGCCACCACGCCCTCCGCCGGTGTTACAGCTCCCGGCACCCTACGAGCCGGTGACCAGTGCAAACGTCACCGCCGGAGCTTCCTGGGTGTTAGTTCACTAAACAGGGTGGAAGGACTTGGCCATGACGACCAGGTCCAGCGGCGGGAGGCCGAGAGTCCGCAGCACTGTGGAATTGCCCTGGAGCCAGCAGATGTTGTGCACGCCGGGTGCCATCGTTTCTTGAAGACCGCGTTACTCCGTGACGGGGGTGACGGGGTGATCTCTCGCAGCGAAGGTTGAGTGGCTGTTGGGACGTGGGGGGCCTGTCCGGCGGATCATGTGACTACTAGGCTGCGATGATGCAGTCCGCAGACCGGGACCCGGCGAACGACTACGACAGCTTCGCCGCAATGTACTCAGCGGAGAACGAGAACAGCCTCGTAAACGCGTACTACGAGCGGCCCGCGATGTTGGCCCTGGCCGGAGACGTGACTGGCCGTCGGATCCTGGACGCCGGCTGCGGCTCAGGTGCTTTGTCCTCTGCACTGCGCGACCGCGGTGCCGTCGTCACCGGCATCGACGCCAGTGCCGGGATGCTGGAGCTGGCGAGGCGACGGCTCGGCGAGGATGCAGCCCTCCACGTGGTCGACCTGCGCGACCCTCTGCCGTTCGGCGACGGGACGTTCGACGACGTGGCCGCGTCGCTAGTGCTGCACTACCTGGAAGACTGGGGGCCGACGCTGGCCGAGTTGCGGCGGGTACTCCGGCCCGGCGGCCGGCTGATCGCGTCGGTGAGCCACCCTTTCACGGCCTACGCGCACCGGGATCCCCGACCCGACTACCACGCCACCACCCGCTATACCTTCGACTGGACTCTCAACGGGCGTTCCGTCCCAATGGAGTTGTGGCGCAGGCCGTTGCACGCGATGACCGATGCCTTCGCCATCGCCGGCTTCCGTCTTTGCGTCATCAGTGAGCCGCAGCCCGAACCGGCCGCCCGCGAACTGTTCCCGGACGGCTTCCAGGACCTGTCGACCAACCCCAACTTCCTGTTCTTCGTCGTCGAGGTACCGCCGTCGGCCACCGGCTCAGGCAGCTAGCCAGTCGCGGATCACGAGCGAAGCCAGAAACTTGCCCCAGTAGTGTGGCTTCGCATGACCGACTCCGAGATCGAGATCACCGCAGACCTGGTCCATGACCTGTTGCAGGAACAGCATCCGGACCTCGCAGGACTGGCCATCCGCGAAGTAGCAGGTGGATGGGGCAACCAAATGTGGCGCCTCGGGGACGAGTTGGCCGTGCGCATGCAGCGCATGGACCCCACCCCGGAACTCCAGCTCAAGGAGCGGCGGTGGCTGCCCGTGCTCGCCCCGCGCCTGCCGCTCCCGGTGCCGACCCCGGTGCGGTTCGGCGAACCGTCCGAGCGCTTCCCCAAGCACTGGACCATCATGACGTGGGTTCCCGGCGAGCCGCTGGACCACGACTCGATCAGCCGCGGCGCCCACGCGGCCGACACACTGGCGGACTTCCTCACGGCGCTCCACGTGGAGGCACCCGCCGACGCGCCGACCAGCTCGGACTTCGGCGCCCACCCCAAGAAGTGCACGGACGGCTTCGACCACTTCTTCCACGCCGTCGTCCCCGACGACCTCGCCGACGATGTCCGGGCCGTCTGGGACGACGCCGTCGCGGCGCCCGAGTGGGAGGGCCCGCCGCTCTGGGTGCACGGCGACCTTCATCCCGCGAACGTCGTCGTCTCGGACGGGACCCTCTCGGGCATCGTCGACTTCGGTGCCCTGTTCGCCGGCGATCCGGCATGGGACCTCGCGGCCGCATGGGTCGTCCTTCCCGCCGACGCCGCCTCGCCCTTCTTTGACGCATACGCGCAGGCAGACGAGGCGACGATCCGGCGCGCCCGCGGGCTGGCCGCTCTGAAGAGCCTGTTCCTCATGCTCATGGGCCAGAACGGCGACCGGGGCCTTCCAGGCGGCAAGCCGGCCTGGGGACCCGCAGGCCGGGCAGCACTCGATCGTGTTCTCAGAGGCGGTTTCATGTAGGCACGGAGCGACCGAGCCTCATCTGATACCGGCTGCCGGAACTGCCGCGATCTCTGTGTCCTGTCCCCGCCGGTCGGCGGCGGGCTTCCCGGGCACACAACGACCCGCCCCGGACGGCGGATGCGGCGCTCACCCCTCCTGGCCGTCGTCGTCATCGTCGAGGTCGACGGCGTCCGGGTCGCGCAGAGGCCGCAGCCCCTTCACCGGCTGGGAGGCGGTGAAGCTGTAGCGGCCCAGAACGTTGAGGTTCTTGTGCTTGAGCGGGGACAGCCGGGTCACGTCCTCGCCCTTGATCTCGTGGCCTTCGGCGCGGAGCTGGGCGACAGCGGCGTCGATATAGCGAATCGTCCACAGGACCACGGCGTTCAGCACGAGACCGAGCGCACCGAGTTGGTCCTCCATCCCGTCTCTGTATGCCTGGTGGATGGTGCCCTTCTTGCCGTGGCAGATGTCGCGGGCGAGCTTGTGGCGAGATTCCTGGACGGTGAGCTGCTTATGCATCTGGCGGCGGTAGGTGTCGTCCATGGGGTCCACGACGGCGAGCAGGTGCAGGGTCTTGGCGATCCGCCCGTAAGCAGGGTCTGGTGGGGCAGTTCGCCGAGTCGTTGGGTGTGTCCGGCGATGGTGATCCGGCGGTTGGGAAGGTCGAGGTCGTCCAGGGTGAGGTGGCGGATGACTGTGGCGCGGGCGGCGTGGACGGCGGCCAGGGCGACGATCAGTCGTTGCGCCGGGGTGACGGCGATCTGCTGGACGGCGAGCACCTCGGCGTCGGTCATCGGCAGGAGGTTGCGCGGGATGTCTTCGGTCTTGAGCCGGGTGGTGGGGTTGGCGAAGATCAGGCCGCGCTTCTTGGCGAAGCGGAACAGTGAGCGAAGTGAGGCGATGGCGTTGCGACGCTGCCATCCGCGCAGGGGTGACAGCGCGGCCGTGACGTCGGCGACGGTGATCTCGCGCAGGTGCCCACGGGTCGTCGCCCAGTTCTCCAGCAGGGGGCGAACGCAGCCGAAGTAGACGTAGAGGCAGGTGCGGGACCGTGGCTTGGCGCGGCTGTCGCCGTTGAGGAGGACCAGCAGCCAGGCGCGGACGTCGCTGGCGAAGCCGGCGGGCAGTTCGGCGGTGCGGTCGTCGATCCAGGAGCGGATCGCCAAGGCGCTGTCATCTTCCAGGAGTTCCAGGTCTGTGAGGACCTCGGCGACCCGATGGCTGGAAGCGTGTCGCGGTATTCGCGCACGGACTTCGGTGAGCTTCACGGGCTTGCCAGGCGGGCGGCCCTCCAGCACCGCCGTCAGGCCGTCCATCGCGCACCGCACGAGTGGCGGCGACCATCCGTTGGTCTCGCCGAGCTGCTTGGCGAGGGTCGCGGCCGACCGCAGCGCGGGGTTGTCCGAGGTCAAGGCGGGATGCTGCCAGCGCGGCGGGGGTGGGACGCCCGCCTTGCGCCGGTAGTAGGAGTCCAGGACCCGGCACTTGTTGTCACAGTACGCCCGGTCTCGCCGAGACCCTTCGGGCAGCGGCTTGCCACAGTGCACGCAGGTCATCGCGGTGGCAGAGACCTGCCGGTGCGAGGACGCGGGGCGACGGCGCGCGGCTGGCCCACCGCAGTGGCCTGTGAGTCGGTCGCCGGCATCGGCTCCGGCACCCGCTCCGGCTCGGCCAGCAGCAGTTCCTCGACGCCGCATCCGAGCACGGCGCAGATGACGTCCAGCTCGTCGAGCTTGACGGTGTTCGGCTGGCCGGACCACAGGCCCGACATCTTCCCCGCGCTGATCACCACGCCGCGTGCAGCGAGCATCCGCTGGAGTTCGCTGGCCTTCCAGATGCCGCGGTTGGCGGCCGCCAGGCGAAGGTTCCACTTCACTGGGCCAGTCCTTTCCATCGGTCAGTGGCGCACTGCTGTCCGGCGACCCAGGCGTCTTCGACATGGGTGCCGTGGACGTGGATATACCGGGCCGTGGTGCCGGTCCAGGTATGTCCGAGTAGCTCCTGGATCGCGAACAAGGTCATGCCGGTGAGATAGAGCTGGGAGGCGCAGAAGTGGCGCAGCACGTGCAGGGTGAGCTTCCCGGCCCAGGTGGGCAGGTGCTGGGCGGCGGCATCGGCCAGCGACCGGCGGAAGACGTCGGCGGTCGCCCGCGAGCAGGAGCCGTCCCGGTTCCTGCGCTCGGAGGGGAACAGCGGGGCACCCGGCCTGGTGTGGTCGGCGTCGAAGTGGCCCCACACGTCCTCGATGAACCACCGCAGGTTGCGGTCGGCGCCGTTGATCAGCGGCACCAGCCGCGGCTTCGGCCCACGCCTCCGGGATCCCTTGCCGTCCCGGACGTTGAGCTTGCCGAACCGGCCCAGCTCCCACCGGACGTCGTCCAGGTCGAGCATCCGTGCCTCGTTGACCCGCAGCCCCACGTCCGCCGCCAGCCGGGCCACCGCGTAGTTGCGGGCGGCGGGACCGAACTTGCGGCAGGTCACCAGCTCCTCGCGCCATCCGGCGAACAGCGCCTCGATCTCCGCTTCGCTGGGCGGGATCCGCAGCTGCGGTTCCACCGAGGCCCGCGGCCGGTTCATCTCATCCAGCGGGCACTTGACCACACGGCCGGTGAGGTTGTGCAGCTCGACCTTGTGCCGCAGCTCCAGGAACTGGAAGAACACCGCCAGCGCGCCCGCCCGGCCGGTGCGGGTCGACGGCTTCGCGTCGCGAAGCACCTTGCCGAAGTAGACGTCGGCGTCGGACGGCTCCATCTCCCACAGCGGACGGCCGAACCAGTCCCGGATCAGCTCCAGGTGGTTGGTGTCGTTGCGGATCGTGCTGTCGACCAGACCGGCCGAGGCCCGTGCGAGGTTTTCCAAGCAGTGGTGCGTGGGGCCGAGGTGTCCGGCTGGCAGTCCAGGGTGGGTGGCCGCGATGCGGACGGGGAGGTTGTTGAGTGCGATGTCGAGCTTGGCGGCTTCGACTACGCGGCTGCTGGCGTAGATGGCCATGGTGTTGGCGAACGGGATGCGGCCGTGCTGTCCGGTAGCTCGCTGTGCTTCCAGGCGAGGTGGGGCCACAGGCTGCGGCAGCTGTTGCCGTTGATGTACAGCACGTAGTGCGAATGCACGGGGGGCGGCGGGATGCGGCGGGCCGGGCTCGATGGCTTATGGGTGTGGAGCAGTTGATTGTCGAGTGGGGGGACGTGGCTGAAGGGCGTCAGGCGTTGCTGGTGTGGCTGGGGCGTCACCGTATGGGGATACCCGCTCCGTCCCGTCCGGTGGGCCAGTGCCGCCTGATGCTGGTATCGGGGCACAACCGGATCGTGTCCCGGACTGGTTTGGTGGGCCAGCGCTCGTGCCTGACCTGGCAGTTGGGTATGGCAGCCACCGACATGCAGGCCTCATATGGGTGGAGGGTCCGGAACCGTACGGTTCCGGACCCTCCACCCTGCAGTAGCGGGGACAGGATTTGAACCTGCGACCTCTGGGTTATGAGCCCAGCGAGCTACCGAGCTGCTCCACCCCGCGTCGGTACACACCACCCTACTCCACGGCGGCAGGCGCTGGAGACCATCGTCTGCCGGGCATCGGCTTCTACGCGGCGAAGCCGATGTTGGTGACGTACTCGTACTGGCCCCACTGGGAGCCGAGGACGGGAAGGACACCGGCGGTCCAGGCGTCGTCCAGGCCTTGGTGGTCGCCGGCCGCCCAGGACCCGACGATCTTGTCCCAGCGGCGCACATTCATCGACCGGTGTTCCACCACCCGCTGGAGCGGGCGCGCCACGCCGGACTGGTTGAGGGGGTGGATCTCCACGCGGGTGCCGCGGCCCTCGCGGTTGAGGCGGGCGGTGAGGTGGCGGGCGACGTTGCGGCGCCGCACCGCCCTGTATGCGGCGTCCCTTTCCCAATGTGCTATCCGGAAGAGCTCCTCGGCGCGGTGCCGACGCGGTCATCGAGGAGCCGGGTAGTCAGGATGGGGGAAAGGATGTCGATCGCGCCACGTGATCATGGGATCGCGGAACATTGACATGAGGCCACGCAGCGCGCAGGCGCCTTCGCGGTCCCCTGCGGCGACGCCGCGGGATATCTCTTCGCGCTCGCTGCCGCTCAGATGCCGCTCCGATCGCTGCTGAGGGGTAAGGCGGACGCCGCCGCTCTGTTGCAGGAACCGACGGGCGCTCTGCATCGGTGCCCCGAGCGCCCGCCCGATCAAGCTGAACGATTGCCCCTCGCGCCAGCGCCTCCAGATCTCATCCTGCTGAGCCGGCGAAAACCCGTAGTCACGCACCTGTACCTCCACGATCACATGATCATCCGTGGGTGGTGCGTTGATCACTTGAGGGTGCCACCGTTTGACGACAGGGCGGCGGTCCCCGGCTTGCCGGTGCTGATGAAGATCACTGAGATGGTCGTGCACACAACCAAGGTGCCGACGGCCCACCAGATGGCGGTCGAGGGGCCCTCGCCCCTGCCTGGGTCCTGGTGCGGCTTCAGCGTGGCCGAGGTGTTGCGTGGGCCTTCTTTTGCTTGCGCGGTATCGCTATCAGTCGGCGAGCGTGGTGTAGTCGGTGTAGCCGCGGGTGTCGCCGCCGTAGAACGTGGTGGGATCGGGTTCGGTGACGGGGGCGTGGTTCTGCCAGCGCCGGACGAGGTCAGGGTTGGCGATGAAGGCCCTGCCGACGGAGACGAGGTCTGCCCGGCCGCTGTCGATGTGCCGGCGGGCGGCGGTGGCGTCGGTCATCGGGTACCAGCCATCGTTGACGATGAGCGTGCCGTCGAAGCGGGTCCGGAGGTCGGTGAGCAGGGGTGTGGCGGGGTCACCGATGGTGTGCAGATAGGCGAGCCCCAGCGGGGCGATCGCGTCGATGAGAGTGCGGTAGGTCGCGGCGGTTTCGGCCTGGTCGTCCTCGATCGCTCCGTGCAGGTTGATGCCCGGCGAGATGCGCAGGCCCACGCGTTCGCTGCCGACCGCCTCGGCCACGGCCGTCGCCAGGTCGATCGCGAAGCGTGCCCGGCCTGTCGTGGATCCGCCGTAGGTGTCGGTGCGGTGGTTGGTGGACGGTGCGAGGAACTGATGGATCAGGTAGCCGTTGGCACCGTGCAGTTCGATGCCGTCGAGGCCGGCTTCGACGGCGGCGCGTGCGCTGTCCACGTACTCCTCGATGACGGAGGGGATCTCCGCCGTGGTCAGGGCCCGCGGTACCGGGTGTGGCCTGGGCCCGCTCGGGGTGAACATCTCGCCGGGCGCGGCGAGGGCGCTGGGGGCTACGGTTTCATGGCCGTTCTTGTTGTCCGGGTGCGCGATCCGTCCCGCGTGCATGATCTGGGCGACGATGTGGCCGCCTTCCTCGTGCACGCCATCGGCGACGGCGCGCCATCCGCCGATCTGACGGCGTGTGTGGAGGCCAGGGGTGTTGGAGTAGCCCTGTCCGGTTGCGCTGGGCTGGACGCCTTCGGTGATGATCAGGCCGGCAGTGGCCCGCTGCCGGTAGTAGGCGGCGGTGGCCTCGCCGGGCACGCCGGAGGCGTCGGCGCGGCTGCGGGTCATGGGGGCCATGGCGATCCGGTTGGGCAGTGTCCACTTGCCGACGGTTACGGGGCTGAACAGGTCGGGCATTTGGGGTTTCTCCTTGGGGTGGTTGTGTCTGTCGGCGGTGGCCGGTCGGTCGGGTCGGGTGGTCACGTGGCGAGGCGGCGGATGGCGATGACCGTGTCGGTGACGGTGGTGGTCTGTCCGGCGGGGCCGGCCGATGCCCGGCCGGTCGAATTGCTGGTGCTGTTCGGCAGACAGGGCGAGCGCGCCCATCTGCGGGCCCGAACCACCTGACGGCCGGTGGGCGGGCATGGGTGCCTCAGCCCTGCTGTGACGGCCCGAGAGACAACAGGCCGTCCAGGCCGTGGCGGCGTTTGCCCATGACCTGCTCGCACAGGGCCGCCTCCGCCTCGGGTGCGAAGACGCCCGCGACGTCACGGGTCCGGCGGCGGGCGAGTGCGGCGTCGGTGTCGGCGGCCACCAGGTCGGCGTTGATGGCCGCGGCTGCTCGTACGCCGGCGGCGGCGGCGGCCGGGACTCCGTCCAGGACGTCGGCCACGTTCCCCGCGACCCACACTCCGCCAGCCGCAGTCAGTCCGGTACCATCCGCGCCCACCTGATCGCCGATGGCCCACGGATGCTCCACGGCCGTCAGACCGAGCTCGGCGAGGACGTCGTCCCGGGCCTCGAACCGGGGAGCCACGACCAGCGCGGCGAGCGGAACCCGATCTCCCGATGCCAGTCGGACACCGGTCAGGCGGTCGTCCTCGATTACCAGGTCCGTGACGTCCCCCTCCACCACCGCGACCCCTCGGGCCGCCAGCCTCTCCCCGTCCTCGACGCCGAATTCACCGATGCTGTGCCGGAACAGGGTGACCTGGTCGGACAGCTGGCGAAACAGCAGCGCCTGATGGACGGCCGCCGGGCCGGTGGCGAGCACCCCGACCGGCTGATCCCGTACCTCCCAGCCGTGGCAGTACGGGCAGTGCAGCACGTCCCGCCCCCACCGCTCGCGCAGCCCGGCGATGTCGGGCAGCCGGTCGACGAGCCCGGTGCACATCAGCAGCCGCCGTGCCCGGAACCGGTGTCCGCCAGCCGTGTCCACCACGAATCCGTCGCCGTCCCGGCCTGTCGTGACCACCCGGTCGGAGATCATCCGGCCGCCGTACGAAATGACCTCCTCCCGCCCCACGCGCAGCAGTTCGCTCGGGTTGATGCCGTCCCTCGACAGCAGGCCGTGCACACCGGACGCCGGGGCGTTGCGGGGTTCACCGGAGTCGATCACCACCACCGAACGCCGGGACCGGGCGAGCGTCACCGCGCCCGACAGACCGGCGACTCCACCGCCCACCACCACGACATCGACATCGGCGTCGCCGACGACCTCGGTATCGACACCACCTGGGCTGTTCGCGATCTCAGTCATACCAACAGCCTCACCCGGCACCTGTCCGGTGCCCAGAAACCATGCTGTTTCGGCAAGATTCCGGATCGCTTCCGGCCCGGGCAGCAGCGCAGGCCGTCGATCACCAGGTGCAGCAGAGGAGTTGCCTGGTCGGTGGAAGGAAGTCACCCTGTTCCTGCACGAGGGCGCGGGGCTGGCCCGGGAGCAGTGGGAACAGCTGCCTGCTCTGGGCGCGGGTGTGGTCGAGGGCCGGGTCGGCGCTCGGAGGCCGAGATGTCGCGGCGGGTGCTGAGCCCGCGCGTGCATGGCCTGGAGGGTCTCGTGGACGGTCACTGAGAGGTGCTGGCGTCTTCGCCGGGGGCGTGATTCAGGTGGTGCGGGCCTTGAGGTGGGCCCGCTCTCCCTGGGTGCCGAACAGGATCAGCAGTTCTACGGTGCGGTCGTCGTCGGGGCCGAGCCAGTGCGGCACGTGGGTGTTGAACTCGGCGGCCTCACCGGGCTTGAGGATCACCCTCTCCTCACCGAGGAGCAGGCGCAGCCGGCCGGCCAGGACGTAGACCCATTCGAAGCCCTCGTGGGTACTCAGCTGCGGCTCGGTGCCGGGCCGGGGCGGAATGAGTAGCTTGTGAGCCTGGACACCGCCGGGCCGGCTCAGCGGCACGAAGGTCATGCCGTCGCGGACGACCGGTTTGAGGTGGATGCGCGGGTCCCCGGTGCGCGGTGCGCCGACGAGCTCGTCCAGGGGTACGGCGTAGACCTCGGCGAGCGGCAGCAGCATCTCCAGAGTCGGTTTGCGGCTCCCGCCTTCAAGGCGGGAGAGGGTGCTCTCGTTGATCCCAGTCTGCTCGGCCAGAGCGGCCAGCGTCAGACCGTGCCTGCGGCGCAGGTCCCGCAGCCGCGGCCCGACCGCGGTCAGACCGTCCTTCTTCCCGATGTGCCGTGCGGCGCTCATACCCACCAGCATGCTGAAACAGCATGAGGCTTTGCAACTCCAGCAGTGGCCATCGCAGTGTCGTACCAGCGGCCCGCCCGATTGCCCGGTGGCCCGCGAATGACCTGCCCTTTTCCCTTGATCTGCTGAGGACTGGCCCCTGCGATGACGACGGAAACCGACGCGGTGGACCGCCGCGAGGACGCTTTGGACCCACGGCGCTGGTGGGCGCTGACGGTGATCTCGGTGGCGACGCTGATGGTGGTGCTGGACGCCTCCGTCATCAACATCGCTCTCCCGCACGCCCAGGCCGACCTGGACATCAGCGACGCGAACCGGCAGTGGGCGGTGACCGCCTACGCCCTCACCTTCGGCGGTCTGCTGCTGCTCGGGGGGCGCGTCGTCGACTTCGTCGGCCGCAAGCGCGTCTTCCTGATCGGCCTAATCGGCTTCGCCGCCGCCTCCATGCTCGCGGGCATCGCCCCGAACGGGATGACCCTGTTCGCCGGACGCGCCCTGCAAGGCGTGTTCGCCGCACTGCTGGCCCCGGCCGCACTGTCCCTGATCGCGGTCACCTTCACCGACCTACGCGAGCGGGCCAAGGCGTTCGGCGTCTACGGCGCCCTGCAAGGTGCGGGCGGCGCGGTCGGACTGATCGCAGGCGGCCTGCTGACCGAGTACACCAGCTGGCGCTGGTGCTTGTTCGTCAACACCCCCATCGCCCTCGCCATGGCCCTGGCCGCACTCCCGGTACTCAAGGAGAGCCGCGCCGAGGGCACCCGCCGCTACGACATCCCTGGCGCCCTGCTGGTCACCACCGGCCTGGTCGCCGTCGTCTGGGGCTTCACCCACGCCGCGGAAGCGGGCTGGAACACCCCGGCGACCTGGCTCCTGCTCGCCGCCGGCCTGGCGCTACTGGCCTCGTTCGTCCTGGTCGAGCAGCGCACCGCCCACCCGCTGCTGCCCCTGCGCGTCATCTGGGATCGGGACCGCGGCGGCGCGTTCCTCGCCTCCCTGCTGATCGGGGCGGGCATGTTCGGCCTGTTGCTGTTCCTGACCTACTACCTCCAAGTCAACCTCGGCTACCAGCCGCTGCGTGCGGGACTGGCGTTCCTGCCCTTCAGCGCCGGCATCATCGCCGCGGCCACCTTCGGCGCCCCGCTGGTGACCCGGCTCGGCCCGAAGACGCTGATGACGGCGGGCACGGCCGTCACGCTGGCCGGCACCCTGGTGCTGACGCTGCTGAAGCCCACCGAGGGCTACCTGGCCGTCGTGCTGCCCGCCATGATCCTGACCGGTCTGGGTCTGGGCGCGTTCTTCGTCGCCCTGCCCAACACCGCCCTTGCCGGCATCTCCCCGTCCGACACCGGTGTCGCCAGCGCGATGATCAGCACCACGCAGCAGGTCGGCGGCGCAGTCGGCCCCGCCCTCCTCAACACCCTGTACGTCTCCGCCCTCGCCGGGTTTCTCGCCGACCGCACCGGCGCCGTGTCGCAGGCGGTCCGGCTGGAGGGATACGTGCACGGTTACCGGGTCGCCTTCCTCGCCAGCGCCGCCCTGTTCGCCCTCGCCCTCGCGGCCACCGGCCTGATCATCACCAGCCGCCGCACCAGCGCCGCCACCTCCTGACCACCCGCACCGAAAGGCCCCGCACATGAACAGCGCAAACGACTCCGCCGCGTTCTGGGAGAAGCACTACGCCGGCATGGACGCGCAGTGGGGCACCAAGCCCAACGCCGTCCTCACCGCCCTGCTCGCCGCCCTGAACCCCACCCCGGGCACAGCCCTGGACCTGGGCTGCGGCCACGGCGGCGACGCACTCTGGCTCGCCGCCCAGGGCTGGGACGTCACACCCGTCGACGTCTCTCAGACCGCCCTCGACCGCGTCGCGGCAGGCGCCGCGGCCACGGGCCTCACCGACCGGGTCCACCCCCAGCAGCACGACCTCTCCGAAACCTTCCCCGACGGCGCCTGGGACCTGGTCACCGCCACCTACTTCCACACCCCCGTCACCATCGCCCGCGAGAGCGTCCTGCGGCGAGCCGCCCAGGCCGTAGCACCCGGCGGGCGGCTGATCGTGATCGAACACGCCTCCACCGCCCCCTGGTCCTGGCAGGCCGGCCAGGACATCCACTACCCCACCCCCGACGACGTCATCGCCTCGCTCCAGCTCGACGACACCTGGGCCGTCGAACGAGGCGACGCACCCCAGCGCACCGCCACCGGACCCGAAGGACAGACCGCGACCGTAACCGACAACGTCATCGCCGTCCGACGCACCGGCTGACACCGCCAGAACAGAGCCACAGCCGCCCCCTGGCTCCACACCACCCCGACGTCCGCCGGAGCACACCATGAAACCGGCGCCGCTTCAGCTCGCCCCGTCGTCATCCTCGTCCAGCTCCGGCCCGTCCGGGTCACGCAACGGACGCAGGGCGCCGGCGGCCGGAACCGGCGGCCGTGGCCGATGTTGCCCATGCTGGAAGAGGAGGCGATCGGCATGGGGAAGAACAGCGGCAAGAGCAGCGGCACCGGCGGACGCCGGACGTCCATGACCCCGCAGGCGGCCTCCCGGGTTCAGTCCGCAGGCGCGAAGAACCCCGGCGGGCGGACCGCGCAGACCGGGTTCCCGGGCCGCGCGCAGTCCGCCGCGGCGAAGGGCTCGCGCGCCGCCAAGAAATGAACCGCGACGCTGTATCCCTCACGTTCCTGGTGCGTGCGCTGGACGACCCGTCGCCGTTAGGGTCATAGGCGTTCGAAGCAGTGCGCATTCCGGCTTTCGAGCGTCTAGGAATCCGCGAACCTGCGCGCCTTCATGTGCGGACGCATGATGCCGCATTACGTGTTTTTAGGGGCGAAGTTCCGGGTTTTCCTTGTACTTCGGCCCCCACCACCCGCCAATGAGTACCAGACGCCACTAGCGTCGACCTTCCCGTCCGGAAGGCCGTGTCCCCTCCCGTGCCGACGAAG
>NZ_JAJPWM010000043.1:0-31570 GCF_046549095.1 Streptomyces sp. x-80 | reverse complement strand
TCACTACTTTAGCGGAATTCCTCGGCGGCTCATAATCGAGTCCCGGTCCGAATTCCGGCATGCCGGAATTCTTCCCGTTGAGGGACCGTGCAGTAGTGGTGTGCCGCTGAAGCGGCGGGATGGCCACTGTGGAACCTGACGGTTCCGCGGCAACTCGAAGAACTTACACGATCCTATGAGTGCCGCACGACTGGGGGGCGCGACTTGGGGGCACGTCCGCAGTGGTTCGAGCTACCCCGCACCGCTGGGGCGTCGGACCATCTGGTCACCGGGACGCCCACAAGGCAGGTGTATTCCGGTGATCTGTCCCGGGTCAGCACACTCGCGGCGGCATGCCGCCTGCGAGGGGGGCTGTGACGGACGCGTCGAGCGTGGGTGCTGTCCTCCCACTCCGCTGACGGTTTCGCCGCTGTCCAGGAGGGGCGCCGAGCGCCGCCGCTGCGGCCGACAGCGCCTCGACGATCTCGGCAGCCCCGTCGGAAGAGCTGGAGCAGGCGGACGAGGGCACCGCCTGGGACGCCACAGGAGCCGTTCCGCACGGGGCCAGAGGGTTGATGGCGGTTGTCCGCGTCAACCTGTACCTCATGTTCAAGCGGCGTCACAGGCTCTGAACGTCCTGGGCCGGGGCGGGGGTGGGCCGCTCCCGCGCCGCTGGCCCGGCCGGGCTTCGCGTGCGGCCCCTCCTCGGGTCACCGGGGAGAGTTCGTGGACGGCGGTGTCGTCGGTGCCTTGGGGGCACCACGCAGGCGCGGAGACCGCGGCGGTGCCGGGTCAGGCGGCGTTGGCCCGGTGCGGAGCCGTGGTGAAAGTGCGGTGCGGAGTGTTCCGTCCGTGGTCATGATGTCGGTCATGAACGTGTACGTCGACGATCCTGCCCGGACCGGTGAGAGCCGGCTGTCCGATGGGCGGTTGCTCGGCTGGGCCGAGTGGGGGCCGCCGGACGGGGTGCCGGTGCTGTGCTGCCCGGGTGCGGCCACGAGCCGGCGGCTCGGCTTCGGCGCGGGCGTGGTTGAGGCGCTCGGCGTGCGTCTTGTCTCCGTGGACCGCCCGGGGCTCGGTGTCTCCACACCCGCACCCGGCCGGACGTTCTCCGACTTCGCCGGTGATATTCGTCAGCTCGGTGCGCTGCGGGGGCTGGGGCGCCCGGCCATGGTCGGAAACTCGCAAGGTGCGCCGTTCGCGCTCGCCTGCGCCGCGGCGGGCGTCACCTCCGCGCTGGCTGTCGTCTCCGGCGCGGACGAGGTCGCCGCGCCGGAGTTCGCTTCCGCTCTGGCGGCGGATCTGCGTGGCCTCGTCGAGCGGACCGCGCGCGACCCGGAAGGCGCCGAGGAGTTCTTCGCGGGGTTCAGCGCGGAGGCGATGTGGGACATGGTCATGGCCGGGAGCCCGGAGTGTGACCTCGCGGTGTATGAGGATCCTGATTTCGCGGTCGCCTACCGCCGGGCGCTGGCCGACGGCTTTGCGCAGGGCTCGGCCGGCTACGCCCGCGATACGGTCCTGGCCATGAGGCGGTGGCCGTTCGCCCTCGACGAGATCACGGTTCCGGTCGACATCTGGTACGGCGAGCTGGACACCAGCCACTCACCCGACAACGGGGCATCGCTCGCCACCCGTATGCCCGGCGCCCGTCACCGCGTCGTACCGGGGATCGGCGGCGCGCTGCTGTGGACACATGCCGAGCCGGTCCTCAAGTCGCTTCTTTCGAGGGCCGCCGCCGCCCGGTGGACGGCGCGGTCCCGGGCGCACCGGGACGGGAGGCATGTGCCGTGACGGATAGGTGATCTTCGTGAGGCTGGGCGGGTGGCAGTACGGGGGCGGGGATGTCGCCGGAGCCGGTCCACGTTGCTGTCCATCCATGTCCATGCCCGCACGGGCATGGACATGAGCAGAAGGATGTGAGGACGCCGCGCTGCTTCGGCTCGTGCCATCGGCCTGTTGGTGCGCTCCCCCGGCCTGCTGATGTGTCGGGTTCGATGATTTGCCGGGTTCGGTAGGTGATGCGCTAATTGAGATGCCTCGTACGTAGATGTCTTGATCGTTCCACCGGTAGCACGGGAGCAGGCATGACCGAGGGTCCCGAGCCCATCAGCGTCGACGCCCTTCGGGCGCTTCGGCAGGAGCTCGCCGAGCTGCGCGCCGAACGGGGGCCGGTGGCCGCGACCCTGCGGAGCCAGGACCCGGTGGGCGACCGGGCCGACGAGGCCGACACGTTGCAGCGCGCCTCGGAGGTCGCGCGGCTGGACAGCCGCATCGCCGAGATCGAGGGGCGGATCCGCGAGGCGTCCGTCGCGGGTCCGCCGCCCACGGACATGGTGGGCGTGGGCAGTACCGTCACCGTGCGCTTCGCGGACGGCGCGGAGGTGACCGTCCGGATCGGCGAGATCGTCGAGGAACCGGACCGGACCCTGGTGACCGCCGACAGCCCGCTCGGGCGTGCGCTGCTCGGGCGCCGCGCCGGCGACACGGTGACCTACGAGACGCCCGAGGGCGGCACCACCGCCGTCGTCCTGTCCCTCGGGGCCGGCGGCGCTCCCCCGGACGACGGGCCGCGCGGATGACGGTCCCGCCACCGGAGTAGCGGTGGTGGCCGCCGCGACGCGTCCCGGCCGAAGCCGCTGAGCGGAACACGGCGGTGCCAGGTCGCTGCCGCGGCCTCCCCGGAAGCGGGAACCGCATGGCTTTCGCCCCTCCCGCCGACGTCGGGAACCGGCCGGTCGCCGTCGTCGGCGCGGGCACTCCGGGACGCGGGACCGCCCTGAGGTTCGCCACCTGGTGGCGAGGTCCGCGTCCACGGCACGTCGCAGCGGGCGGGAGAGGCGGCCCACCCGTACGACGAGGAGAACGTGGCCGGGGTCGCCGCCGGGACCGACGCCGGCTCGCCGGGCCGTGTGACGGTAAGGGACGGTCTGACGACGGCGCTCGCGGGCGGCCGGCTCCCCGTCGAAGCCGTGCCGGAGCGGCAGGCGACTGGAGCTGGAGAGGGAGTTCTTCGGCCGGCTCGACCGCACCTCGGGGCCCGGCAACCTCCTGAAGAAACTGCCCGGCTACGACGGGCGCCGCGCAGCTGCGGACTCGTGCGGGTCCGGATCACCGATCTGACCGTCAAGGGCGCCTGAACCGGACCGGACCGAGCCGGACCGAACCGGGCCGGGCCGGACCGGACCGGACCAGACCAGACCGGCTCCAGCTGTCCGAGCACGCTCCGGCACCACCCCCGGCCGGCCTCCCCGTCCGGAGATCGTCTCGATCGGCCGCCTCTCACCGACCTGACCCTGGGGCAGCCCGAAGCCGTCCATGACTGCCTATAACGGCAAGTCGTCACGACTACCTCTGCCGTCGAGATCGTCCGCGGCTACTTCTGACGGCGGGACCGCCCCGCACCCGAGCGGCATCCCCCGCATGGCGCCTGCTCAGTGCTTCAGTACGACGACGGCCTCGTCCGTGTCCGTCAGGAAGGTCAGCGTCTCCTGGAAGTACAGGTCGATGCTGCTCGCGTTGTGGGAGGTGTAGCCGATGGCCACGTCCTGGCCGAGGCGGAGTTCGAAGTCGCCGCCGCGGGTGGACAGGACGAAGGCGCCGCTCAGCGCCGGCGCCCAGATCGGTGCACCGTCCAGCATCCGGGCCAGGTGCGCCGCGATCGGGTAGCCGTGGTCGGAGGTCTCGCTCACCGCCCGGTACTCGTCGGCGCCCAGGAGCAGCGCGTACGGACCGTCGACTCCGGCGAGCCGCAGCGAGGTCACGGCGCGACTGATCGCGTCGGGGTAGTCGCGTGGCTCGGCGGGGAGGCTCAGCACCGGGTTCGACGTCCGGTCCCGTAGTCCGTCGATGCCTGCCGCCGCGTATCCGTCGAAGATCGCCCGGTCCTCGGCGAACGCCATGGTGCGCGCCGCGTCCTTCACGGGCTGCCAGTCGGAGTCGTTCGAGCCGCGCGTGACATCGTCCACGGCGGCCCTGCTGACGGAGAACGGCACCCGCAGTTCGACGAGCGGTTTCGCCTCCCGCAGGCAGGCCGTCACCCCGGGGGCGGGCGACGCGATCTCCGTGCGGTGGCCGGTGCCGACGGCGGCGAGGGCCGGGCCCGCCGGTTCGGGGACGTCGACGACCCGGCGGCCCGCGACATGGCGCCGGAAGGTGCGGCCGGCCTCCTCCTCGATCTGCGCCCAGGCCGCCTGGGTGACGGGGGCGAGTTCACGATGCAGGTTGTTCGTGGCGGCAGGGGTCGTCATGGCGCTCACGCTCCTTTCATGCCGCCGATGCCGAGGGAGCCCTCCGAGGGGACGGCACCGGAACGAGCGGCGGCGGGCGGGTCGGGAAGGGAGTCGAGGAAGTCGGCGCTCGGCACGAAGAAGAGACCGCCGGTCACGGCCGTGGAGAAGTCGAGGATGCGGTCCGTGTTGCCCGGCGGGTCGCCGAGGAACATGTTGTCGAGCATCCGCTCGGTCACGGCGGGCGTACGGGCGTAGCCGATGAAGTAGGTGCCGAACTCGCCGCGGCCGATGGTCCCGAACGGCATGTTCTCGCGCACGATCTTCCGCTCGACGCCTTCGTCGTCGGCGATCGTGTTGAGCGCGACATGCGAGTTCGCCGGCTTGACGCCGTCGGGCATCTCCACATTGGCCGACTTGCTGCGTCCGATGACCCGTTCCTGCTCCTCGACGCTGATCGACTGCCAGGCCGCCATGTCGTGCACGTACTTCTGCACGATCACATAGCTGCCGCCCCGGAAGTCCGCGTCCTCGTCGCCCACGAACACGGCCTCGACCGCCGCCCCGCCCCGCGGGTTCTCGCTGCCGTCGACGAATCCCATCAGGTCACGCTCGTCGAAATACCGGAAGCCGTGCACCTCGTCGACGACGGTCACGGCGTCGCCCAGCCGCTCCACGATCAGCCGGGACAGCTCGAAGCAGAGGTCCGTCCGCCGGGCGCGCACGTGGAACAGGAGATCGCCCGGTGTGGCCGGTGCGCGATGGCGGGGTCCGGCCAGCGGCTGGAAGGGGTGGAGGTCGTGGGGCGGCGGGCCGTCGAAGAGGCGAGGCCAGGCCGCCGCCCCGATCCCGGCGACGCCGGTGAGTGCCGCGTCGGGGGCACGGAATCCCACGGAGCGGATCAGCCCCGCGAGCTCTTCGAGCGCCTCCCGCGCAACGGCCTCACCGCCGGGGGCCAGGGTGACCACCAGGAACACGGCTGCCTTCGGGGGAGGCACGACGACGGGCTGCGTGGTGGCCACGTGACTCCCGGGAACAATAGGGGCGAAACGGATATACGGGTTGGGGTCAGGGTATCGGCGGGCGGGGCTGTGCGCAGTCCGGGCACGGTGCCGCGCGTCAGGCGCGGGGCGATCGGCGGGGGACGGCTACCGCAGGTCACCCGACAGGCGACGGCCCACTCGTACCGGAAGGCCGGCGACGATCCGCGCCGCCCCCGGCACACCTCGCGCTCGGCACCGGGGCGGGCGCTGCGGTCCAGGCGGGCGACCGGCTTGCCGGCGCCGTGGTCGCGAACCGTGCCGACGGAGAGCGCGGTGCCGCCGGCCGCGGCGTCGCCCGCCGCCGCAAGTGGGCGCCCGAGGGCGGTCGGCGATGTCCGGTGTGCGCGGCATGGTCCGCGCCCCGCTGGAGACCGCACGGCGCACCGACATCACCACGGTCCTGGAGAACCTGCTCCGCCATGCGGGCCCCTGAGCATCCGCCGCGGCTCGTCCGGCCCTCGCGCTCCGTCAGGCCCTCGCTCCCCCGGTCAGGCGGCGGGGTGGATGGTGACCTTCACATGTTTCATGATCGGCTGGTCGCTCTGGGTGCTGTAGTCGCCGATCGCGCACAGGACGTTCATCTCGGGCATATAGCCGGCCGCACAGCCACGGGGGATGTCGTGCGGAACGGCCAGATAGCCGTTGAGGTGGCGCCGGGTGCCGTCCTTGGCGGTGCTGGTGATGTCGACGGGGTCGAACTTCGAGAGCCCGCGTTCGCGCATATCGTCCTGGTTCATGAAGACGAGCGTGCGCAGTCTCCTGATGCCGCGGTAGCGGTCGTTGTCGGAGTAGATGGTGGTGTTCCACTGGTCGTGGGAGCGCAGGGTGCCCAGCGCCAGCGTCCCCGGTGCGGGTACGACGTCGGGCAGTGGGGCCGTGGAGAATTCGGCGCGGCCGGACGGGGTGCGGAAGACCAGTTCCCGCGCGGGCTGCTTGATCCGGAAGCCGAGGGGCAGCCGTACCCGCCGGTTGAAGTCCTCGAATCCGTCCAGGACTTGGGCCATCGTGTCGCGGATGCGGTCGTAGTCCTCGATGTACCACTGCCAGGGGGTGGCGCTGTCGGGGAGGGCCGCGCGGGCCATACCGGCGATGACGGCCGGCTCGGAGAGCAGGTGCGGGGAGGCGGGACGCCGCATACCGACGGAGAGGTGGACCATGCTCATCGAGTCCTCGACGGAGGTGCTCTGGACGCCCGCGCGCTGACGGTCCTTCTCGGTACGGCCGAGGCACGGCAGGATGAGGGCCCGGCGGCCGTGGACGAGGTGGCTGCGGTTCAGCTTGGTACTCACCTGGACGGTGAGATCGCAGTTCCGCAGCGCCTCGTGGGTGTACGGGGTGTCGGGCGCGGCGAGGGCGAAGTTGCCGCCCATGCCGA
The DNA here is from genome assembly GCF_046549095.1 of Streptomyces sp. x-80. Taxonomy (NCBI): domain Bacteria; kingdom Bacillati; phylum Actinomycetota; class Actinomycetes; order Kitasatosporales; family Streptomycetaceae; genus Streptomyces; species Streptomyces sp. x-80. The sequence continues at coordinate 24,947 of NZ_JAJPWM010000043.1, read as the reverse complement.
CGAACACCTTCACCTCACCGCGGTGCATCGCCTGGATGGTGCCCACCGTGTCCAGGCCGTGCTCCCGGGGCGGCTCGATCTCGCAGACCTCCGCGAGGCGGTCGAGGAACTCCGGGCCGGGGCGGTGGTCGATACCGCAGGTGCGGTTGCCCTGGACATTGCTGTGGCCGCGCACCGGGGAAGGGCCCGCCCCCTCCCGTCCCAGGTTCCCCCGCAGCAACAGGAGGTTGACGATCTCCCGGACGGTGTCGACACCGTGCTCGTGCTGCGAGATGCCCAGGCACCAGCTGACGATGGAGCGGTCGGCCTCGCGGTAGATGCGCGCCGCCTTGAGGATGTCGGGGCGGCTGATCTCGGTCTGCTTCTCGATCTCCGCCCAGGGCGTGGCCTCGCACAGCGCGCGGTACTTCTCGAAACCGGTGGTGTGCCGGTCGATGAACTCCCGGTCCAGCGCCTTGGGATCGGATGTGGCCTGCTCCAGGATCGCCTTGGCCATACCGCGCAGCAGCGCCAGGTCGCCGCCGATGCGCGGCTGGAGGTTGAGCGTGCTGGTCGGGGTCGAGTGGCAGGTGGCCATGGACCGGAAGTCGTGCGGGATGATCGTCCGGGTGGCGGCCGCCTCGACCAGGGGGTTGATGTGTACGACCTGGGCGCCACGCCGGTACGCCGCCGCGAGGGCCGTGAGCATCCGGGGCGCGTTGGAGGCGGCGTTGACACCGAGGAGGAACAGCGCGTCGGTCGCCTCCCAGTCCTTGAGGTCGACGGTTCCCTTGCCCGTGCCCAGCGACGCCCGGAGGGCGCGGCCGCTGGCCTCGTGGCACATGTTGGAGCAGTCGGGCAGGTTGTTCGTGCCCAGTTCCCTCGCCATGAGCTGGTAGAGGAAGGTCGCCTCGTTGCCGAGCCGGCCGGAGGTGTAGAACGACGCCTGGTCCGGGGAGTCCAGCTCGCGCAGGGTGCGCCCGACGAGCGCGAAGGCGTCCTTCCAGCTGATGGGGACGTAGTGGTCCGTACCGGGGTCGTAGACCATCGGTTCGGTCAGCCGGCCCTGGTTCTCCAGCGCGTAGTCGCTCCACCCGGACAGCTCGGTCACCGAGTGGGCGGCGAAGAACTCACGCCCGACCCGTTTGCGGGTCATCTCCCAGGTGACGTGCTTGATCCCGTTCTCGCAGATATCGAGGTGCAGGCCCTTGTTGTCGTCGGGCCACGCGCAGCCCGGACAGTCGAAACCGCCGTTCTCGTGGTTCATCCGCAGAATCGCCCGCGGCCCGTCGGCGAGGACCCCCTCCCGCACCATGAACCGGCTCACGCTCTTGGCCGCACCCCAGCCGGCGGTGGGGTGGTGATACGGATGAGATTCCGGCTCCCCTTCGGGGACGGGGCCCACGCGCGGCTCCAGCCGCCCCGCTTCGTCACGGGAAGCGCTCACATCACTCACCCTTCTGCCGTACAAAACGGTGCAATGGATGACTTTCGATCAGGCTAAGCCCGTCGATCACTGCTCGCCATCTCGGCCCGGACCCCTTCAGTGCGGGCGGGCGTGGCCCGGTCGCCGCCGGGGGGAGAGGGTACGGCGGCGGCGCTCGGGCAGTCGCTGCCGGGCTCCTCGATCACGGGCTGGGCTCACCTCCACCCACGCGTATGCGCTCGCCCGGACCCGCGAGATGCTGGAGAAGACCGCCCGCGCCGCGTTCCCCGCGTCGTTCTCCGTCACGGACGCGTTGCTGGTCGGCACCGGACGGCGGGCCCCGACCGACGCGGAGAAGGCCGAACTGGGCGAACTGGGCGAACTGGCCGCGAAACTCCCGCTCGTCCTCGGCTGACCGTCCGGCCGACCGGGACCTTCGGCGCGGGCACGACCACGACCAGGGCGGCGCGGGAACCGGTCACCCGCCCCCTCGATGCGCGGATCCCCGACGCCCGGTACGCCGGATTCCTGCTCGGATTCCTGCTCGGATTTGCTGTTCGGACTCCTGCTCGGACTCCTGCTTCAGATATCCGGTGACCGGCGCTACTGATCGGCCGGGGCCGGGAGGAGGCCGTCGGCGACCAGGCCGGCGAGTACCGCTTCGCCCAGAGCCTGCACTGCGGACTGCGGGCGGACCATCACAGTGAACTCCTTGATCCGTCCGTCGTGGTCGAAATGCAGCAGGTCGATGCCGTGGATCTGCTTGCCGTTCACGGTGGCCCGGAAGAGCAGGACCGTCGCCGGGGCCGTATCGCCGTCGGCGCTGGTCTCCGCGGTGCCGGCGAAGTCTCCGACGTAGCGGAAGTCCTCGAAGGTGCGCAGGAGCACCCCGAAGAGGCCCAGCACCATCGCCCTGCCCTCGAACGGCGTGAACTTCACGGGGCTGTAGAGGCGGACGTCCTCGGTGAACAGGCCGTCCAGGGCGGTGAGGTCACGACTGTCGACGGCGGCACGGAAACGGTCGGCGGTGGTCACGGCTTCTCCTTGAGAGCGATAGTCATGAACGTGATTAGTCAGATTCATGACTATCATGAGGCGAGTTCCGTGGACAGAGGTGAGAGGGGGCGGGCCGATGGCGCTGCGCCATGCCGTGCTGGCGGCGCTTCTCGACGAGGAGTTGAGCGGGTACCAGCTGGCCAAGGCGTTCGGCACGGGTGTGGCGAACTTCTGGCACGCGCTGCCGCAGCAGCTCTACGCCGAGCTGGCCAAGCTGGAGAAGGAAGGGCTCGTCGCCGGACGGGAGGTGGTCCAGGACACCCGGCCCAACAAGCGCCTGTTCCAGGTCACCGATGCGGGGCTGGCCGAGCTGGACGAGTTCGCGACGGCCACCGCCAAGCCCTCCTTCATCCGCGACGACCTGCTCGTCAAGGTCCAGGCCGCCGACCACCTCGACACCGAGGTGCTGGTCGCGCAGCTCACCGAGCGGGCCGTCTTCGCCGAGGCCAAGGCCGAACTGTTCGACGTACTGCTGCGGAAGATGCGCGGCGACCGCGGCGAGGAGGAGTTCCTGCTGCACGGCGAGCGGATCGGGCCCTACCTGACCTGCCGGCGCGGTCTGGACTTCGAGCGGAGCAACCGGGACTGGTGCCGGCGCACCGCGGAGGTCCTGCGGGAGAGGCAGGCGGCCCGTGCCCGGCGATGACCAGCTGCGGTTCGTCGCCCTGGGCGACAGTCAGACCGAGGGCCTCGGCGACGGCGACGACACCGTGGGGCTGCGGGGGTGGGCGGACCGGCTCGCCGAGCAGCTCGCGCTGCACAACTCCGGCGTCCGGTACGCCAATCTGGCCGTCCGCGGCCGCCTCGCCCGGCAGGTCCGCGAAGAGCAGCTCGCACCCGCCCTGGCCCTCCGCCCCGACGTGGCCACCGTCGTCGCGGGAGTCAACGACCTGCTGCGGCCACGGTTCGACGCCGACGAGGTCGCCGGCCAGCTGGCGGCGATGTTCGCGGCGCTCACCGCCCAGGGCGCCCGCGTCGCCACGCTCACCTTCCCCGACATGGCGCGGATCACCCCGCTCGCCCGCCCGGTCAGCTCCCGCGTCATCTCCCTGAACCACCGCATCCGGCAGGCCGCGCACCGGCACGGCGTCGCCCTCGCCGACACCGCGCACCACCCCGTGGTCACCGATCCCCGCCTCTGGAGCCCCGACCGGCTGCACGCGAGCCCGCTCGGCCACGAACGGATCGCCGCCGCCGTCGCCCACGCCCTGGACCTGCCGGGCAGCGACGACTCCTGGACCCACCCCCTGCCCGGACCACGGACGGCCGCCCCCACCGGCCGGCGTACGGCAGCGGACGAACTGCGCTGGGCCGTCTCCTTCCTCGGCCCCTGGCTCGGCAGGCGCCTGCGCGGCCACTCCTCCGGCGACGGGCGCACCGCGAAACGTCCGGACCTCCGGCCCGTGCACACCACTCGCCCACCCGGCGGAGCGGAGCGGAACGGCGCGGGAGACGCTCCCCCTCGCTCCTGAACGGCCGGCCGCGCCCCTGAACCCCTCGCAGAACTCCCGTTGCCCGCCGGGCAGTTACGACAGGTCGCCAGCCGGCCGCCGACGGGCGATCCGCCGCCGCGAGGGCCGGAGTTCCGCCGGGACGAGGGCGACCACGACGCCCCCGGCCGGTACTACGCGCGCGAGGCGCTTGCGGCGAACGCCGCGTCCACGCATGAGGCGACGAGCGGACGGCGGTCGAGCGGTGACCAGGCGACGACCATCCGGCGGGTGGGCGCGTCGGTGACGGGGACGCATACGAGTCCCGCGGGGACGGGTCCGACGAGCGATCGGGGAAGGATCCCGATCGTCCGGCCGGCGGCGGCCAGGTGGGTCAGCCGCGCGACGGGGACGGAGACCGGGCGCACGACGGGGACGCATGCGCAGGGCTTCACCAAGGCCCCGGACACCGGCCGTTGCCCCGCCGCGAGCTCCGCGCGCCCAGCACTTTCCGGCCACTCCGTGGCTGACGCAAGGCCCTCCGTCGCCATGTTTGGCAATGAATGGATCAATATTTCCAAAAGTTAGGTTAGGCTAAGCGAAGTCAAGGGCAGTGAGCAGCCGTCGCCGTTGGAGGCATTGCCGGCTGCCAGTCAGACCTAGGAGTCATCCGCCGTGCGTTCCCTTCGCTTCCGTAAGTCCCTCGCCGTGACCGGCACGATTCTGTGCGCGGGTGCGGCGCTGAGCGCCTGCGGAGGATCCGGCAGCGACAAGACGTCCGACGCGGACAAGGCCAAGGGCCAGGGCAGCGTCACCGTCGCCACGAGCAAGGGTGAGATGACGGTGCCGCGCAAGCCCGCCCGGGTGGTCGCGCTGGACAACACCTCCTTCGCGACGCTCAAGGCGTTCGGGGTCAAGCCCGTCGCCGTGCCGAAGACGCTGCTCCCCAAGGAGGGCTTCGAGGACTGGAAGAGCGACTCCTCGATCGGCGATGCCGGCAGCCACCGTGAGCCCAAGTTCGAGGCGATCAACGCCGCGGAGCCGGATCTGATCGTCGGTGGGTACCGGTTCGCCAGCCACCAGGACAAGCTGTCCAAGATCGCCAAGACGGTTGACGTCGCACCGTCCGACGAGGCCAAGGGCGGGTACGTCAACTCGCTCAAGACGCAGACCGAGGCACTGGGCAAGATCTTCGGGCAGGAGGCCAAGGCCAAGGAGATCGTCGCCGCACTCGACAAGGCCAAGGGCGCCGCCGCGGCGGCCACCAAGGGCGAGAAGGTGTTCCTCGGGGTCGCGAGCGCCGGGAAGATCGACAACGGGGCCAGCCGGATCGGACGGCTCATCGAACCGCTCAAGCTGAAGAATGTGCTCAGCGCCGAGGGGCAGGACAGCAACTCCGTGCACAACAACTCCGGGCTCGCTCCCGAGACCGTCGCCCAGCTCAACCCGGACTGGCTGATCGTGATGGACCGGGACGCCGCCGTGACCGACCCGGGCAAGGAGACCGTCGCCGCGAAGAAGCTGGTGGACGGCATGGAGGCGTGGGACAAGACCACGTTCCGCAAGCAGGGACAGGTCGTCTACCTGCCGAGCGACTTCTACGTGACCGAGGGCGCGCAGTCCTACACCGCGGCCTTCGACCAGGTGGCGACCGCCTTCACCAAGGCCGGCTGAGACTCCCCCTGCCGGCGCGTGGCCCCCGGCCGTCACGGCCCGGGGGCCACGCGCTCCCTCCGCACCCCCGCCCGGAAGCCCCATGCGCCGACTCCCTCTCGCGCTGGCCACACTCTGTGTGCTGGCACTGATCACCGCCTCGCTGCTCGTCGGCGGCTACGACATCGACGTACCCGCCCTGTTCACCGACCCCGACGCCCGGAACATGTTCGTCATCTCCCGGGTGCCGCGCACGCTCGCCCTGGTCTTCGCCGCCGCGGCGATGGCCGTGTCCGGTGTGGTCATGCAGATGCTCGTACAGAACCGGTTCGTCGAGCCGACCACCACCGGGACCAGTGAGTGGGCGGCGCTGGGCATCCTGCTGCTCACCCTGCTCATGCCGGGCGCGCCGGTGCTGGTGAAGATGGCCGCGGCGAGCGCGTTCGCGTTCGCCGGCGCGCTCGTCTTCCTCGGCGTACTGGGCCGCATCGCACTCAAGTCGCAGGTCATCGTGCCGATCGTGGGCATCATGCTGGGTGCGATGGTCAGCGCGGTGACGCTGTACATCGCCAACACCACCGACCTGATGCAGATGCTCGCCACCTGGCGTTCGGGCGGGTTCAGTTCGGTGGTGCGCGGTACGTACGAGCCGCTGTGGGTGGTCGGGATCATCGTCGTCGTGCTCTATCTGGCGGCCGACCGGTTCACCATCGCGGGGCTCGGCCGGGACATGGCCACCAGCCTCGGACTGCCCTACAAGCGGATCCTGTTCATCGGCCTCACCATGGTCGCCCTGGCGACCGGGGTCACGGCCGTCGTGGTGGGCTTCATCCCGTTCCTGGGGCTGATCGTGCCCAACATCGTCTCGCTGGTGCGCGGTGACGATGTGCGCAAGAACCTGCCGTGGGTGGTGCTCAGCAGTGTGGCCCTGATGATCACCTGCGATCTGGTCGGCCGGATCGTGGTGTTCCCCCTGGAGATCCCGGCGTCGGTGGTGCTCGGCGTGGTCGGGGCGGTCGTGTTCGTCGCGATGATTCTGCGTCAGCGAGGTAAGGCACATGTCTGAGTCTCCTGTGACGGCCGCCCCGGCCCAGCCGAGCCCGCCGACGGCGTCAGCGACATCAGCGTCGTCGTCGGCCGGGGCGGGTGCGGGACGCCGGAGGCTGTCGGGGGGCGCACGGGTCGGGGTGGCCGGCGCCCTGGTCGCCGTCGCCGTGGTGTGCTTCCTCTTCCTGTTCGTACAGGGGTCGTTCGAGTTCGCCATCGAGCGCCGGCTGACCATGCTCGGCACGATGACCGTGGCCGCGTTCGCCCAGGCCGTGAGCACCGTGGTGTTCCAGACCCTGACCCACAACCGGATTCTCACCCCGTCGATCATGGGGTTCGAATCCGTCTACACCCTGATGCAGACCTTGCTGGCCTTCGTCTTCGGCGGCAGCGTGCTCGCCGCCACGGACGGACTGCCCAAACTCGTCACCCAGACCGTGCTGATGGTCGGCTTCACCACCGTGCTGTTCCGCTGGCTGTTCTCCGGGCGGCGCGGCAGCCTGCATGTGCTGCTGCTGGTGGGTGTGGTGCTCGGCCTGGCCTTCGGCAGTCTCTCCGTCTTTCTCCAGCGGCTGCTGTCACCCGCCGAGTACGACGTGCTCTCGGCCCGGCTGTTCGGGCGGCTCAGCAGCGCCGAGGCGACCCATCTGCCGCTGGCCGGTGCGGTCTGCCTGATCGCGGGGATCATCCTCTGGCGGCGCCGCCACCTGCTCGACACGCTGCTGCTCGGACGCGACACCGCGACGGGTCTGGGCATCGACCACAAGCGCGAGCTGACGGTGATGCTGCTGCTGATCGCCGTGCTGATCTCACTGTCGACGGCGCTCGCGGGCCCCATGACGTTCTTCGGGTTCGTCGCCGCACTGCTGGCGTACCAGATGGCCGGTACGCACCGGCACACCATCGTGCTGCCGATGGCCTTCCTGATCGGACTGCTGACCCTGGTGGGCGGGCAGTTCGTCATGGAGCACGTCTTCTACGCCTCCGGCATGCTCACCGTCGTCATCGAATTCCTCGGTGGGGCGGTCTTCCTCGTCCATCTGCTCCGGAAGGGCACCCTGTGATCGAGTTCACCGGCATCCGCAAGGCGTACGGCGAGCAGGTGGTGCTCGGGCCGGTCTCCGGCCGGATTCCGGCGGGCGGCATCACCTCGCTGGTCGGGCCCAACGGCGCGGGCAAGTCCACCCTGCTGACCATCATGGGCCGCCTCACCGAACCGACCTCGGGCACCGTGACCGTCGACGGGCTCGATGTGCACAAGGCCCCGTCGCAGGAGGTGGCACGCGTGCTGTCCATCCTGCGGCAGGAGAACCACTTCACGGCCCGGGTGACCGTACGGGAACTGGTGTCGTTCGGGCGCTTCCCGCACAGCAAGGGGCGGCTGACCGCTCACGATGTCGCGCATGTCGACGACGCGCTGGACTTCCTGCACCTCGGCGAACTTCAGCACCGCTACCTCGACCAGCTCTCGGGCGGTCAGCGCCAGCGTGCGTACGTGGCCATGGTGCTGGCCCAGGACACCCGGTACGTACTGCTCGACGAGCCGCTCAACAACCTCGACATGAAGCACTCCGTGCGCATGATGAGCCAGTTGCGCCGCGCCGCCGACGAGCTGGGCAAGACGGTTGTCCTGATCATCCACGACATCAACTTCGCCGCGACGTACTCCGATCGCATCATCGCCCTGCGCGACGGGCGGATCGCCGCCTCGGACACGGCGGCGGGCATGATGCGCGCCGAGGTGCTCAGCGAGGTGTTCGACACTCCCGTCCAGGTCCACGAGGTGGACGGGAAGCGGACCGCGGTGTACTACCGCTGAGTCCCGCCGGGGTCGTGGCCGGCAGGCCGGGCCGCGCTGCCGCACAGCAGCCCCGGACCGACCCGGCCCGGCCCGATTCCCCGGACCCCGCCGGCCTCCTCAGACCCGGTACGCCGCCACGTACCGCCGCGGATCGCGGGCCAGGTCCGTCTCCCAGCGTGCGGCGCACCGTTCGGCGAAGGTCTGCCCCGTCTCCAGTACCTCGTCCAGCGGATCGAGGTACTCCAGAACCTTCGGGCGCTCCAGGCCGGCGGCCACCCGCGCCCGCAGCCCGTCCCGTGCCAACCGCACCAGTTCGGCCGCGAGTTCGTGGACACGGTCGCCGCCCAGCAGGGTACGCAGCCCCTCGGCCGGCAGCTGCTCGGTCGCCGCTTCCTGCTCGGCGACGCCGTAGTGCCCCAGCAGTTCCCAGGCGGCGGCCCGGGACGCCGGGTGGTAGCACAGGCCCGTCCACAGTGCCGGTACGGCGGAGATGTACGGGTACGGGGGGCCGTCCGGCGCGCGCAGTTCCAGGGTCCGGCGGGGTCTGACGTGCGTCCAGATCTGCGTCATATGGGAGACCCAGTGGTCGTACGTCACCGTGCCGCCGTCGTCGAAGCCCTGCTCCAGGACCGCGGCGAACGGCTTGTCGGGGGCGGGCCGCAGCCGCCCGGTGCGGTCGCGGTAGTAGATCATGCGGCGCCGCAGCGCCCAGTCGATGACGGCGTCGAAGTCCGCGTCGCCCTCCAGTGCCGGCCGCAGGACACCGCAGCGCTGCGGATCCGTCCGCAGCCAGTCGCGTGAACGGTGCGAGAGCTGTCCGTCCAACTGGCCCGCGTAGAGAGGCGAGTTGACGAAGAGACCGGCGACCACGGGGGAGGCGGCCGTCAGCATCCGCAGTTTCTGGGCGAAGTCCTCCTCGGAGAGCGGGTCCAGATGGACCTGGGTGGACATCGACAGGGACAGGATGCCGGGCGCCCTGCTGCCCGCCGCGCCGAGTCCGGCGAAGTAGGCGCGCATCGGCACCCCGCGGCTCAGCGGCATCAGGGGCGCGCTCTCGACCCGGTCGAAGGGCAGGGTCGCGCCGGGCAGGAGCGCCAGGCCGAAGCGTCCCAGCAGGTCCGCCAGCCGCTCCATGGTGCGCCGCAGCTCGTCCACCGCCGTGACCACATCGGCCGCCGGGGGCGCCGAGTACTCGATCTGTCCGCCGTGTTCGAGGCCGATCAGCCCGCCGTCCGCCAGTTCCACACCGATCAGTTCCCCGTCGTTGTACTGGCCCTTTCCCTCCCAGTCCGCGAGCAGCGCCGCCAGTACGGCCCTGATGCCGTTCCGGCCCCCGAAGGCGGCCCCGAGACCGGTCTCCGGGTCGACGACACCGCACTCGATCTCCAGCCCGACCTGCTCCGACGCAGTCGCCGGCGGGGCGAACAACGATCTGAGATCATCCCGCCGCAGCCTGCTCATACCCATCAGCAGTTCTCCTCGCCTCATCGCCGACGTGCGAGCCGGGCCGCGCACCGTCCGGAGTCCCGCCCGTCCCACGCACGGGCCACGGGGGGAGCCTTTGTGCACAGAGGTGCGCGGCAACACCAGCGGTCAGTGAACCCCACCACCTTGGGCACGGCCAGTAGGCGGTGTCGGCCACGGGGAGGCGTTCCGGCCCGGTTGTCGCGAACGGCCGTCGTCCGCCACCGCCACCGCCGCCGCGGGGACTTTCGCCGTCGGGCCGGGGAACCGCCGGTCAGGTCGCGTACACGCGCCGTACGTTGGCTCTCGGCGCCGGCTGATTCCGCCCGGCCGGGCCCGCGGCGAAGGCCCGGAGCAGATTCTCGGTCGTCCGGGTGACAAAGGCTCCCGTCCGCGCGTCCATACCGTGATTACGGCCGTTCTCGCGCGTCCCCGCCGTGAGCGCCTCGACCCAGCGCATCGTCCCGGAGGCGAAGACGCCCGCGCCGCCGGGCACCGTGTAGTACGCGGAGTCCGCGTGGCTGCGCCGTCCCTTGCAGACCAGCGGGGAGTGGGCCACGATCTCCAGCTGCTCCGGTGTGGGCGCACCCGGGGTGACCCGGTCGTACTCCACCCCGACCAGATGGCCGAAGGAGTCGCCCCGCCGCACCCCCGTCCCCGCGAAGAGCCAGTGGTCGTCGCTGTACACGACATAGGGCGCGTCGGTGGGGTAGCCCTCGTAGAGGACGCCGGTCAGCGAGGACTCCGGGTCGGCGGCGGGCGCCTGGCGGAACTCGTGGGTCGGCAGCGCACGGTCCGCGGCGAACTGCGGGTCGTCCCGGTAGTCGGTCTTGTAGCAGACCACGATGCGGCCCGCGCCGGACGGTCCCGGCGCCGGCCGGACGCGGCGGAAACACGTGTTGGAGCCGAGGAAGGCCACATTGGTGCCCGCGTCCCGCGCCCGGGTGAGGTGCTGCCGCTGCTCCGGGGTCCAGTACTCGTCGTGGCCGAGCACCACCACCGCCGTGGCCCCGCGCAGCGCCGAGGGCGCGTCGTGCACGTCCAGCCCCGTGGTGTACGCCAGCGGGATGCCCAGCCGTTCCGCGAGGACCACCGCCGGCCGCTCGTGGACCAGGAACTTCTCGGCGCCGTTCGCGCCGTACGGCCGGTCGAAGGCGACGGCCAGCGACCGGGTCGCGTACGCGCCGTCCGCGCCCTGGTAGAGGCTGTAGCCGCCCCAGGTGTTGTACGCCTGCCAGGTCGCCGCCGCGTGCATCAGCACGGTGGCGCCCGCCGCGCGCGCCGAGCGCACGATCAGCGGGACGTAGCGCTGGTGGCCGTGCTCCGCGTCCAGCCGGAGCAGGTAGGCGCCGGGCGGCCAGCCGTCGGTGCGCACACCGAGGGTGCGCTGCCAGTCCGCCCGGACGCTGCGCGTACCGGCGAGCAGCCGTCCCGGGCCCTGCCGTTGCCCCGCCGTCCGGTCCGAGCGCCAGACCAGCCGGGCCTGCGCGCCGCCGTACCAGCCGACCCGGTAGGCCGAGACCCGGAAGCCGGGTGCGGTGGTCGAGACGTACAGCCCGAACTCCTCGCCGGGCAGGACGCTCACCTTGTCGGTATAGCCCTGGACCGCGTCGGGCGGACCCACCGAGCGGATCCGCCAGTCGGGACTGCCCCGCAGCTCGCGTTCCGGGGTGCCGCCCGAGGAGGAACCGCAGCCGGCCACCAGTCCCACCGTGAGACCGACGGCCCCCGCCGCGGTGGCCCCGAGGAAGTGCCGGCGGGCCGGCCCGTCCGGCGCGGCGCGCCCTCCCCCGTCGTGGCGGCGGTCGCCGTGCCCCGCGTCCTCGCTCATCGCCCGCTCCTGCGCGTCCGGCCCACTGTGCGGTCAGCACGATCATCCGGTGCCGCGCGCCGCCGGACGACCGGGGACGTCCGAATGCGCGGACGGCGTCCGCATCGGCCCCGCCCGGCAGCCGAGCGCCTCCCCTCGGCGACCGGCGGCACCGGCCCGCCGCGGGGCGCTCACCGCGGAGCACCGGCCCGGTGTCACGCCCGTCCTGCCGGTGCTCGGTGTGCCGGCGCCGACCGTGCTGACCGGCCTGGCCGCCGCCGTCCTGTCGGCCCGTCGGGTGCGGCGGATGCGGCGGATGCGGCGGATGCGGCGGATGCGGCGGATGCGGCGGATGCGGCGGACGACGATCGTGGCCGCGCTGCGCAGACGCGACCGGTGCACTCGGCGGCGGCCCGGCCGGTACCTGCGTGGCCGTACCGGCCGGGCGGCTCAGGACCGGCGCTCCCGGAGCTGCTCGGCGTACAGACTGGCGGGCAGGATGTGGCTGCCGCCGGACTCGACCTCGCCGTCGCTGCCGCTCAGCAGGGTGCCGGTGCAGCCGATCGCCCAGTTGTGGGCGGTCGGCGGGCTCTGGACCCGGTAGCCCTGGGTGGTGCAGTTGTACGCGGTGCTGTTGGCGTCGGACCAGCCGTGACCGCCGCCCCGCGTACCGTTGTTGACCAGCAGCAGCGTCCCGTCGACGCGCACGTCGTCGTACAGGGTGCCGCTCCCCCAGCGCTGATGGCCGCCCGCGTCGTAGGTGTCCTTGACCAGGGTCGCCGTGCAGTCGGCGAAGACATTGGGCCCGGCCTGGCGGCCGTAGGTGGTGAAGGCGTGGACCTTGGGGGCTTTCACCGCGCAGTCCTGGATCAGATTCTCCTGGCCCTGGAGGAGGTACGCCTCGGAGCGGGCCGAACTGTCCGTGGTGAGCATGTCCAGGACCTGGGTGTGCACCACCGAGATCCGGCGGCTCTGCGGCCCGAGCGACGTCTGGCCGGTGCCGCCGAAATGCCGGGTGACGACGTTCGACACCCAGGAATCCTGGACCGCGTGGAACTCCCAGAAAGCCGCGTTGTAGAAGGACTTGGCGTAACCCGGGTCACCCGACATGGCCTGGCCGTCGGCGCTGAGGTCCTCGATGCCGGTGTGGCTGATCCGCGGGAAGCCGTAGCGGTACACGGTGGCCCGGGTGTACTGCTTCTCCAGCGCGGTGGTCAGCGGCACATCGACCGTGATCCGGTTGCCGCTGATCGCGGTGATCCTCCGCTCGGACTTCAGGCTCCAGTCGGGGGTGAAGATCCCGTGCATCCCGATCGCGTCGATCCATGCCTGGGTCGTCGGCCGTTCCACGACCACCTCGTCGCCCACCCGCAGCCCGGCCGTCGAGGAGACGGTGAGGGCGGTTGCCCCGACCGGCACATAGGTGTCGGTCACCTGGGCCGGGGTGCCGACCGTGGTGTACGAGGACTGCGCGCCGACGGTCAGCAGCGTCCGTACCACCGGCCGGTCGGCGGCCAGCACCGTGGCGGCCCCGCTGCCCCGCAGGACGACCCCGCTCGCGCCGATGTGGAGCGTGCCGCCGATGCGGTAGCGGCCCGCCGCCAGATGGACGGCGCCCCGGAAACCACCGGCGTCCAGGGGCAGCGCCGACACCTTGTCGATGGCCTGCTGGACCGTGGCCGTGTCATCGCCGCCGCCGGGCACAGGCACGTTCACCCGGTCCCGGACCTTCGGCAGCGGTACGCCACCGCCCTCGTATCCGGCATAGGAGTAGTCGGGGATCCGGTTGCCCCGGGCATCGTGCCCGTAGACGAGTCTGCCGCCGCTCATGCCGATCCACTTGACCCCGGCGGACGCGGTCCGGGCCCCCGCAGGGGCGGGCGCCGACACGCCGGTGGCGCCCTGGGCGGCGCAGGCGGCGGTGCCGGCCACCGCCCCGGCCAGCACGGCGGCCACCGCGACGCGGCGCAGGTGACGGCGCCGGGGATTCCGATGATGTCCGGTCTGCCTCATGAACGGCTCCTGTGGGAGGGGGCGGTGCGCTTGACAGTCACCTGCTCACATGCCGCTCGGCAGCGACAACAACATGTGCGCAAAGAACTGCCCATGGCCGGCCCGCAGTACGGCGCACAGGCCACGAACGGCGCTCCCCGCACCTACGGGGCGACGCCGCCCGGTCCAGGGCTCCTTCCGGAGTACAGCACTCCGCCTCCCCCGCAACAAGGCGCGCCACCGGCGCGAACGGTGCAATCGGCGCAGTCGGCAGGGGGTGAACACCGGCACCGCCTCAGGGGTGAACCGGCACCTCGCCGACACGGCGGCCCGTGCACGCGCGAGCGGAACGGGGCCGGCTCACCGCGCGGCGGTGGCGCGGGGCCGGATCACCGCTCGAATCCGAGCAGTGGCGCGGGGCCGTTTCACCGCGCGGCGGGCAGACGGCGAGCCGGCCCCGGACAGTCGAGGACGAGCCCGTCCGCGTCGAATTCCACCTCGCCGCGGAAGTCGCCCGCCGCATACCGGACGCGTGCGCCGCGCTCGGTACGCGCGAGACAGGTGTACGTCTGCCGCGACGGCCGTACCGTCAGATCCGGCACCGAGACCAGGCCATCAGGAACTCCCGCTCCCCCGGGCCCGCAGGACGCTGCCGTCGCACTCGCCCCAGGAGGTCCGCGGAAGGGCTCAGCCGCGCGCGGCGTACGTCACGAACCGCACCCAGCTGTCACGGCCGACAGCGAAGTGCGGGCGCGTCACATCCTTGGAGTCCCGTATGTGGACGGCCTGTTCGGTAGCAGCGATCTCGATGCAGTTGTCGCCCGCAGTGCCGCTGTAACTGGACTTGAACCAGGCCAGTTCGGTGCTGTTCATAGTGCTCCTCTGATGCGCTTCAGCAGACCCACGGAGTCATGGGAGTTCAGGGCCTGTGAACGGAGTGTCGCATATCGCCGGTGCAGAGTGGCGGCCTCTTTCGCGTCTATGATCAGCCGGCCGTTCTCCTGCCCTTCGGAATAGGCCAGGCGCTTCCCGTCCGGTGTCTCAAGGAGGGCAAGCGGACCATCCAGCCCCGCGTGGCACACGCTGGCGATCGGCATGATCTGGACGGACACGTTGCGGAGCTCGGCGAAGTCCAGGATGTGGCCCAACTGCTCATGCGTGACCTCATCTCCGCCGAGACCACGCTGCACGATGTGCTCCTCGACCACGAAGCTGAACGACGTGTTGGGCCGTTCCCGGATGAGCCGCTGCCGTTCCAGCCGGGCGACCACTTGGGCCTCCATCTGCTCGTCGGACAGCGGTGGGATGCGGTTGTCGAAAGCAGCCCGCGCATACCCCTCCGACTGCAACAGCCCCGGCACCAGCCGGCACTCATACGTACACAGGCTCACCGCCAGCTTCTCCAGCCGCGCCCACCGCCGGAACCACACCGCCAGTCCCGGCTCGCCCCGCGTGACGTGTCTCGCCGCCTTCCGCAGGGCGCCCGTGTTGCCCAGCGCGTTCTCCGCCCGCTCCACGAACGTCTCGTCGGGCATCCGCCGCCCCAACTCCACCGACTCCACAGTGTGTTTCGAGAAGCGGACCAGGGCGCCGAACTCCACCCGGCTGAGCCCCGCGTGCTCGCGCAGGGCCTGGACGACGGCTCCGAACGTCCGCAGACTGCCCGACGGGTCCGGCTCCCGTTCCCAGTCGCCCGCCGTCACATCGACGTCGCCGGTCGTCATACGCGGCCACCTCCAGGTACGTGCTTGGGATCTCCCCGCGCTCAACTCGCCCAGAGTGACGGAGAGATCCGCGCACCGTCCACCGTGCGTGCCCGTACGCTGACCGAGCGTACGGAGTCCGGGCGGGAGCACACCCCCCTCACGCAACCACGACCACGGCCACGACCGGGGGCCGGGCCTCGTTCAACGCGCCAAACGCCCCAGCAGCGACGAGGCCGCCGTGATGCCCAGGACGGCGGCGACGACCAGGACCGCGTAGTCCAGGCCGAGGTGGGACGGGGTGCCCAGGAGCAGGGCGCGGAGGGCGTCGACCTGGTAGCTCAGCGGGTTGGCCTTGCTGACGGCCTGGAGCCAGCCGGGCATGATGGCCACCGGGTAGAGGGCGTTGGAGCCGAAGAAGAGCGGCATGGTGATGGCCTGCCCGATGCCCATCAGGCGGTCGCGGGTCAGCACGATGCCGGCGATCGTCATCGACAGGCAGGAGAAGAAGGCCGAGCCGAGGACGACCGCGACGGCCACGCCGAGCAGCCGCAGCGGGTTCCAGGTCATGCCCACGCCGAGGAGCGCGGCGATGACGATCACCACGACGGCCTGGATCAGCGCCTTCACCCCGGCGGCGAACGCCTTGCCGGAGATCAGGGCGGCGCGCGGGGTCGGGGTGACCAGCAGTTTGGTGAGGATGCCGGCGTCCCGCTCCCAGATGATCATGATGCCGTAGAAGATCGCGATGAACATCGCGGACTGGGCGATGATGCCGGGCGCCAGATAGTCGACGTACGGGATGCCGCCGGTCGGGATCGCCTTGATCCGGGTGAACGTCTCGCCGAAGATCAGCAGCCAGAGGGCGGGCTGGACGGCGCGGGTGTACAGCTCGGTGCGGTCGTGGCGCAGCTTCTGGATCTCGACCACGCACATCGCGACGACCCGGGCGGGCAGTACCCGCCAGCCGGTGCGCGGGCGCGGCGGGACCAGGAGCAGGTCGAGCCGGACGGGGTTCGTGGTGTCAGCCGACGCGGGACGCGGTGCGGCGGGTGCTTCGGACATCGCGGAAGCCTCCAGACTGCTCGTCGAGGCCGCGGCCGGCGATGTCCCGGAAGACGTCCTCCAGCGTCGGCTCCGCTTCCCCCCTGCCGGCCGCGCCCGAGGCACGGCGGCGGTCGCGCAGCTCGGCCCGTAGTGCGTCGGACGTGCCGAGCGCGTGGATCCGGCCGCGGTGCATCAGCGCGACCCGGTCGCAGTACTGATCGGCCTCGTCCATGTAGTGCGTGGTCACCAGGACGGTCATCCCGGTGGCGGCCCGTACGGCGTTGATGTGCTGCCACACGATGGTGCGGGCGATCGGGTCGAGGCCGATCGTCGGCTCGTCCAGAATCAGCAGCCGGGGGGCGCTGACCAGCGCCTGGGCCAGTTCGAGGCGGCGGATCATGCCACCGGAGTACGTTCTGGCGAGCCGGCCGGCCGCATCGGCGAGACCGACGGCCGCCAGCGCCTGGGCGACCCGGGCGGCGCGTTCGCGACGGGAGACGTCGAAGACGCGGGCGAACAGGGAGACGTTCTCCCGGCCGGTCAGCCCGGCGTCGGCGGACAGTTGCTGCGGTACGTAGCCCAGCAGGCGGCGCACCGCCATCCGTTCCCTGGCCGGGTCGTGTCCGAACACCCGCACCATGCCCGCCGGAACAGGCAGCAGGGTGGTGATGCAGCGGATCGCGGTGGTCTTGCCCGCGCCGTTGGGGCCGAGCAGACCGAAGACCTCACCGGCGTGGACCGACAGATCCAGACCGTCGACGGCCTTGGTGTCACCGAACGCGTACGCCAGACCGCGGCAGGTGACGGCGTCGGGTCCCGCGGGGGCCGTATCGCGGGGCAGGTCACGGGCCGCGGTACCGGTCACGTCGCCAGGTGCGATGTCGCGTACGGCGTCGGGTATGTCGTCGGTCATGTTCCCTCCGCTTCCTCGTGCAGCTGATGGGCGAGCCTGCGCAGCGCCGGGAGGGCCGCGGCCAGTGCCGCCCGGTCGGTCTCGGCCAGCCGCGCCACCTGCTCACGTACCAGTGCGCTGCGGCGGGCGTCCCAGTCGCGCAGCCGTGCGCGGGCCTCGGGGGTGGGGAACAGCAGGCACGAGCGGCGGTCGTCCGGGGCCGTCTCGCGGCGCAGGTAGCCGGCCTGGGTGAGCTGGTTGACGAGGGTGGAGACGGAATTGCCCGCCAGATAGAGCTCCTTGGCCGCGGCCGAGACCCGGATACCGGGCCGGGTGACGACCAGCCGGAGGAGTTCGATCTGTGCGCCGCGCAGCGGCGGGGCGGCCATCCCGCTGCGCAGCCGCCGCCGGATCAGCCGTTGGACGCCCGCCAGCACATCGGCGAGCGAGTCGGGAAACTCGTCCGAGGCCATACCTCGATTTTAGCTCTGAGTGAGAGGTACTGCCGGGCTCGCACCGGACGGTACCGCCCGGCTCACCGAGAGGTACCGCTCGCCTCGTACCCGGCCGGCTGGGGAGTGTCTTCCCTTGTCACGCCCGCTTCGGGAGTGCTGCGAGGGTGACGGCTGCCGGGCAGGACCGACCCCGACTTCACCGACCGCATCCGCACCCTCATCGCCACCGGAACCACAGCCCAAGCCCGCACCGTGCGCAACCGCCGGCAACCCCGCCTCAAGAACGCCCACCCGCCCATCGCCACCGCCCGCCGCCACCGCACCTGGCCCTGGGGCCGGCCCGCCCGAGGACACCGCGTCCCGGGACAGCGCCCCGGGATGCGGCGCACGCGGGTCAGGACGAGGACCGTCGTACGGGCAGCGGCCCGGCCGCGCCAGGTCCCGCCCGCCGGGGCCGGTTCTCCCCTTCCGGCGCGGCACGGTCCGCTGCCCGGTTGTGGGGTCTCGCCGCGCATGACCTGTCGATCTTGTGTGACCTGGGCTTTTCTTCGTTGTCCCACGGCGATGCCGTCATGAGTTGTCCCACGGCGATGCCGTGATGAGTTGTCCCACGGCGGTGCCGTCATGATCGGTCTCAAACTCGTGGCGTCTTCCTCGGCCGGCCCTCGGTGTGTGTGACGCCAGGTTCGCCGGATCTCAGGCCAGCGTCGGCCCCGCTCCGGAGCGACGGGCCCTGTCGTGCGTGCCCGCGTGCGGACTTGACGTGGTGGGTGGTCATCCCGTCCATCCGGTGTGGTGCAGCCAGTCCTCGAAGGTCATCAAGCCGGGGTGCAGGCGGCGCAGGAGGTCGATGTCCCGGTCTCGGGCGTAGAGATCACGGTCGGCGAAGAACTGGAACATCGCTGCGTAGTCGTGGCCGAAGCCGGGGACGGCGGCGCGCAGGTCGTCATGCGGCATCGGGATGTAGGTGCTGGGGGTGCCCGTGACCTGAGCGAAGGTAGCGGCGATCTCGTCGCCGGTGAGGCTGTCGCCGATCACCGCGAGGTCGCGGGCGCCCCAGGACTGCCAGTTGTCGAACATGTGGCAGGCGAACCAGGCGATGTCGTCGAGGGCGACGAGCGGGTAGCGGGCGGCGCCGAGGGGGAGCCTGAAGGTCAGGCCGCCCCGGCCGTCCGGTCGGGGGGTGAGCCGGTCCCGCAGGTTCTCGAAATACGGCGCCGTGGTCAGTACCGAGACGTGGTCCGTGTACCAGCCGTCGGTCTCCTCGCGGAGCATTTCCTCCGACCGCATCAGGCCGATGTGGGCGGCGACGGCGGCCTTGCTGTCGAAGTGCGGGACGGGATGGCCGGTCAGGGACACCGCGCTGTCCAACGAGGACCAGATGAAACGCTCCACGCCGGCCCGCTCCGCGGCGGCCAGCAAGTGCAGCCCTTGCCGATACTCCCCCACGGCGCTGCCCGTCGCGAAGAAGTCGGTGTTGGCGAACACGCGGTCGGCCTGCCCGGTCAGGACCTCAAGGGCCGCCGAGTCGGAGCGGACCAGTCGCACGCGGTCGGGCGCGGTGGCGGCGAGTTCGGTGGCGTGGGCGGACTCCGGGTGGCGGGTGGGCACGGTGATGGTGGCGTCGGTGGTGGCCAACAGATGTCGGATCACGTGGCTGCCCATGGCTCCGGTGCCGCCGACGGCGAGGACGTGGGTCATGGTGTTCTTCCCTGGTGTGTCAGGACGTGTTCGGCCACCTGGGCGTGGGTGGCGACCCAGACGTCGCCGGACACACGTATGTGGTCGAGGATCTGGCCGACCATGCCCGCGAGGAGCGGTCGGCCTCCGACGTGGGCGTGGATGGTCAGGCGGAAGACGCCTGGGCCGGGGGCGGCGAGCAGCTGGTTCAGCAGCTCACGGTGCAGGTCGCGGTAGGCGTACGGGCCGGCCGCGGCGTCGCGGACGTCGGAGTGGTCGCTGTGCATGAGGGAGACCAGAGGACCGTGAGCGGTGGCCAGGACCTGCGGGAGGTCGTGGTCGCCGTGGTCGCCGGTCCAGCGGTAGCCGGCCTCGGCGAGCAGGTCGGCAGTGTGCCGCGAACCGGTGGCGCGTGGGCTCATCCATCCCGTCGGGCGAACGCCGGTGACTCGGCGAAGGATGTCGGTGCAGCGACGGATATTGGTCCGCTCGGCATCGGCATCGAGCAGCGCGGGCACCACGTCCTGGGCCCAGGAGTGTGCGGCGATCTCGTGACCCGCCTCGTGCACGGCCATGACGGTCTCGGGGTGCCGCTCGGCCACCAGTCCATTGACGCCGACGGTGGCGGGCAGGTCACCGAGGACGTCGAGCAGCCGCCAGATGCCGGTGGTGACGCCGTAGTCCGCCCAGGAGGTGCTGTGCGTGTCGTCGATGCCGGACAGCGGCCACGCCGCGGCCATCGGCGCGTAGGCGGGCCAGTGCCCTGGTGACCACAGCTCCAACGCGACGGTGACCAGCGCGACGACCTTCCGCCCGCCCGGCCAGTCGGTCTCTGCTCTCATCCGGTTCCCCTCCTCGGTAGCTTCCGCCGTGGACGCTAGTGAGGCGGTGGGTACCTCCAGGTTCCTGGCAGCGGGCTACCGTCGGGGCATGCGTGAGTACTCCGGCAGCGTCTTCCTCGCCGACTGCCCGGCTCGGCTGGCAATCGAGATCATCGCCGACAAGTGGGCGGTGGTCGTGCTGTTCGCGTTGAGCCGGGAACCGTGCAGGCACGGCGAGTTGGTCGATCTGATCGGCGGAATCTCGCGGAAGGTGCTGACCCAGACGCTGCGGCGGTTGCAGGGGTACGGCCTGGTCGACCGCCACGCCGAGGCCGGGAAGGTCGAGTACGTGCTGACAGACTTGGGCCGGACGCTGGTGAAGCCGATCGCCGTGCTGACCGAGTGGGCTCACGAGCACGGCGCGGCCGTGGTGGGATTCCAAGACCCCACAACGGACTGAGTGCGCTCGGCCTGCGCCCACCTGAGCGTCAGCGGTTCGCACGCGAAGACATCGAGGCGAGTGGAGTCCATCAGCAGGTACCCACCCGGCCGCGTCGGCCGCAGCTTGCCCTACGGGCCCTCCGGCCGATCGGCGATGTCCCGGTTCCTCTGGGTACTCAGCCGGAACAGTGGATGGCGTCGCTCCACCTTCTCCAGCAGCCGAAACGCCGTCGCGCGGCTCGGCTGCGGCACCCCCTCGCCGAACCGCGCGATCACCCGAGCCCGGGTCCGCTCGATCACCGTCGTCCGCTACGGCCTCGGCTGACCGGTGCGCTCAACCATCACCGCCACCCATCGGGCATCAACCGAGGTCCGTGACCGCCAACGGCCAAGTCGTCCACCGGACCCGCGGCGTCTACGAGCCCGAGACCCTCGCCTTCGGCAGTGCCCGCAGGGTCGCTTCCGCCTTGAGCAGCATCTCCTCGTACTCCGCGTCGGGGTCGGAATCGAGTACAACGGCGCCACCCGCACCGATGGTCAATTCACCATCGTGGCTTACAGCGGTGCGGATGGTGATGCTGAGGTCGGTGGTTCCGGTGTATCCCATGAAGCCGAGGGCTCCGGAGTACACACCGCGGGCTTCGTCCTCCAAAGTGTCGATGATCTCCATGGTGCGTAGCTTCGGCGCTCCTGTCATGGATCCGCCGGGGAAGGAAGCCCGTACCGCGTCCACGGCGGACGTGCCGTCGCGCAGCGTCCCGGTGACCGTGGAGACCAACTGGTGCACGGTGGCGTAGGACTCCGTCACCATGAGCGAGGGGACAGCGACGCTGCCGATCTCGCAGATCCGTCCGAGGTCATTGCGGAGCAGATCCACGATCATGAGATTCTCCGCGCGCGTCTTGGGATCCATCTGCAAGGAGCGCCGTATCTCGTCATCCGTTCGCGGGTCCGGGTGGCGGGGCGCTGTTCCTTTGATCGGTTTGGTCTCTACCGTGCGAGCGGCGTTCACCTTGAGGAATCGCTCGGGCGAGGAGCTGAAAACCGTGACCTCGTCGAGGCGCAGAAGCGCGGCGTAAGGAGCGGGGTTCAGCCGGCGCAGGCGCTGGTAGTAGGCGAAATCGTTCGCTGGTGCGGGCAGGCGGAGTTTGTTGGTGAGGCATATTTCGTAGCTCACACCCTCCCGCAGCCGTCGATCGCACTCACGGATGTCGGCCAGGTACTGGGTGCGCGAGCGGACCAGTCGTCTCGGCGTGTCATGGTTTTCGGCGCGGGGCAGGGGAGACGTGTCAGGCTGTGCTGTGGGCAGATCGGCCAAGGTGGGGACTACCGTATGGATCCACTTCTCGGCGGCGTCCACGTCCTGTTGCTCGCACACGGCGACGGCATAGGTACAGTTTTCGGCGTGGTCCACGGCGATGAAGCGGTCGGCTTGGAGCCATACGGCGTCCGGGGTTTCTGACCGGTGAGTGCGATTGGCGCCGAGATCGGCCTTCAACTCGTAACCGAAGTAACCGACATAGCCGCCGGCGAAATCGAAGGGCAACTCCTCGGCACCGGCGACCACGCGGCCGGTGCGGCGGTTGAGGGCGTCAAAGATGGTGCCGTCCTCCCGGCGAGGAATACCTCCCGCAGGTTCCACGACGACATGCTCATCTTCCACCCGGTAGGTCAGCATCTCGTTTCCGGGCGCTTCCGCGGAGCCGAGAAAGGAAAAGCGGGCCAGGTTCGGTTCGACGTGCGAGCTGTCAAGCCAGAACGAGCGTGCGCTGGCACCGAACAGGGCCAGGAATGCGGCCTCGGCGTCGACGGCTCTTTCCAGGATGCCGATCCGCGCCTGGAGCCGTGCGGGGTGCGGATGCGGAGCCGACGGTGCGGCGGACGCGGACAAGTCATAGGCATCGGCGCCGACTTGGCGGTCACGGATGCTGGTACCGCCCTGGTGTGAGCCCGAGGCGAGTGCCAGGTCACGGAAGTTCGCGACGAGGCGGGCACCGTGCTCCGTGCAGATCGACTCGGGGTGGAATTGCACTCCCCACCAGGGCCGGTTGCGGTGGGCCAGGCCCATGACCACGCCGTCCTCGGCGCGCGCGGTGATCTGGAGGTCGGCGGGCCCGGGTTCAGCGATGCTCAGTGAGTGGTAGCGCACGGCAGTGAATTCCTGCGGGATGCCGGCGAAGAGTCCGTCACCGCTGTGCCGGATCGTGGACAGGTATCCGTGTCGGGGCTGCGGGGCGGGGACAATCCGCGCGGCCGACAAGAGACCTATGCCCTGGTGCCCGAGGCACACGCCCAGGACCGGAAGCCGGGTGTGCTCCAGGACGTCGCGGGAGCGGCCGAAGTCGCGAGGGGTGGCCGGGTGCCCCGGTCCCGGCGAGATGACCGCAGCGTCGAAGCTGTTCAGATCGAGGTGGTCCCAGGCTGCGGCGTCGTTCCGTACGACGACGGGCGGGATGCCGTACACCTTCGCCAGGAGCTGGTACAGGTTGTAGGTGTAGGAATCGTAGTTGTCGATGAGCAGCACGCGCATGGGTGAACACCAAGTGGTTGTCGGAAGCGGAAGAGAGGAGAGTGCGGCTTTTTTCTGAGCTTCGGTGGGCACCTTCCGCTCCTTTGGATCGCCGCTCGGCGTACTTTGCTCAGGCATCAGGAGCAGCGTGGTGGGTGCTCGTCAGGGGGCGTCGGTCGTCACCGTCGACCAGTCGAAGGGGACGGCGTCGAGGACATCCATCTCTTGGTACAGCTGCCGCAACCCGCTGAAGTCCTGAAGGAGCCGTCCAGATCCGGAGGTGTTCTCGATGTCTCGCAGCATCTGTCCGCCTCCCGCCACTCCGAGCAGTTCCATGATCCTCGCCCAGGTCGTGAAGTCGTGGGCGGCGAACGCCTCCATCCCGTCGGCCAGCGCGGTGAGGAAGTAGCCGCGTTGGTCGGCGGTAAAACGCTTCCATGCCTCCTGGACGACGGTGCTCGCGATGGAGGCGTGACAGTATTCGTCACGGTTGTGCAGGACGGCCGTCATACGGTTGACGGGCTGGATCTCGTGATCCTCGGCGATGAGGTCCAGGTGGGCGTTTATCGAGATTTCCGCAACTGTGGTGAAGGCGAGTGAGACCAGAACCTGCTGCTCAGGTGTCTCAGCGGCGGCGAGCCGGTTCGCGTGCCGGCGTGTTTTGTATCCGAGCGGAAGTGCGGAATCGGGCATTCGCCAGCCGCGTTGCCGACGCGTTACGGCGCTGGCGTTCAAGTGCATCAGCGTGTGGTATTGCTCATCAACCATGGCTTGCGTCACCGCGATTGCCATGGTCTCGCCCAACCCCGTGTCGAAGGCGTCTTTGACGATCAGGCTGAACCCCGGGTTGACCACGTACTGCTCGATGTCCATGATGTTCTTGTTGAACGCCACCCAGCCCCACGCGAGGATCTTGGCCTTGACCTTGTCGTCGAGACCGAGATATGTAGGGTGATTCCGGAAAGGCAGCAGGGCTACCGGGAAGTCCGGCCTGTCCCGCTCGAAAACGTCGTCCAGAGACTCCTCCCGCCGCTTGACCGTAGCGCGCCGGTGCCAATTGTCGGCGAGCCTGCTGAGGATGGCGTTCTCCACCGCATCATTCGGATCGTGTTCCGGGAGCGACCGCAGCCGTTCCGCCACGGGGAAGGCTCCGGATTCCGATTCGTTGGGTATCTCGTCCATATTGATCCTTATGATCTCGCCTGCTGCCGATGGACGGGCCGGGTGGACGCTCGGTCCAGGTCAGTGCCGAGCGGCCGCCGCCGTACCGGCCGTGGTCTTGAGGGACTGGATATCGCCCGGTTCCAGTGTGATCCCGAAAATCTCCTCGGGAGCGGAAAGTGTCTCGTCCTCGTCAAGTTCCCGGTACGTTGCCGGCTCTCCAGGCCGCATCTCTGTGAGAGTGCTGCCGATGAGGATGTGCCTCACTGTGGACTGGGTGCGCTGGAGGATCATCCGGTGGTTGAACGGTGAGCGATCGTGGGTCAGGCAGAAGTGGTTGAGGATCTCGAAGTCCGCCGGATAGCGCGCGTCCGTGGTGAAACCGTAGATCTCCACCGGTCCCTCGGCCCGCAAGGATCGCAGTACGTGTTCGCCGTGCGGTTCCCGCACTATGAGGATGTCTCACGTGGTGAACTGGGGCATCATTGCTGCTTGTGGGTGTCGATCTTTCGCAGCGGCTGGTTCCTGATGGTCTGTGGGGACTGGCCGCTCCGTTGCTGCCGTCGTTCAACTCCCGTCC
>NZ_JAJPWM010000042.1:0-33929 GCF_046549095.1 Streptomyces sp. x-80 | reverse complement strand
TCCAAAGCCATGATCCACATCGCGTCGATCGACAACCTCGCCAAGCGCATAACGGACGAAGCCACCCCTACCTGGCGAGGGACCTACTAGGGCAGAAAGGGCAATCTGCCTAGATCAAATGCCCTCTCAGGCCCCGCCTCCGTGCTGGTCGGTTCGCGAAGGACTTGGGGTTTACCCCACCCCGGCGGTGGCATTGACTGCATGCCCGGTCTGG
Source organism: Streptomyces sp. x-80 (assembly GCF_046549095.1). Lineage (NCBI taxonomy): Bacteria > Bacillati > Actinomycetota > Actinomycetes > Kitasatosporales > Streptomycetaceae > Streptomyces > Streptomyces sp. x-80. The sequence continues at coordinate 33,715 of NZ_JAJPWM010000042.1, read as the reverse complement.
GTGTGGGCACCATGGGCCGGACGGGCCAGGTCGTGGCTGAATGATCTTGGGGCGCGGCTCCGGCGGGACATCTCCCGCCGGCCCCCGGCCATTGTGCACCCCGGATCGTACCCATCGACGTGAGGCCCTCAGCATGACGCGCATACGTACCTCCGCCCCCGGCGCCCACCCCCGTTCCGGCGCCCTGCGCCAGGGGGTTGCCCTTGGCATCGTGACGGTGGCCGTCCTCACGGCGGCTCTGGCGGCGCCGGGTGCCGCGGCCTGGGCCCAGCCCCAGTCGCAGCGTCCGGCCGGTGACTCCGAGCGGACCGTGACCCAGAAGGCACTGGACGATATCGTCCGTACCGAAGGCGTGGTGGGCGCCCAGGCCACACTGATGGACGGGAAGCAGCGGACCTCCCTGAGCAGCGGCACCGCCGAGCGCGACACCGATCGGCCCATGCCGGAGCAGGGCTACTTCCGGATGGGCAGCAACACCAAGACCTTCGTCTCGACCGTGGTGCTCCAGCTCGTCGGTGAGGGCCGGATGCGACTGGACGACACCGTCGAGAAGCACCTGCCGGGCCTGGTGCGGGGCCACGGCAACGACGGCCGGAAGATTACCGTTCGACAGCTGCTCCAGCACACCAGCGGGCTTCCCGACTACATATCCCACCTGCCGGTCCTCGCCGGCGAGGAGCAGTTCCAGGAGCACCGCTTCGACCAGTACACGCAGCGCCGGCTGGTCGCCATGGCCCTGCAGGACCGACCGGTCGGCGAGCCCGGCCACAGCTTCTCCTACTCCAACACCGGCTACATCCTCGCTGGGATGATCATCGAGAAGGTGACGGGACGGCCGTGGAGCGAGGAGGTCCACGACCGGATCATCGAGCCGCTCCGCCTGCGGCACACCTTTTCACCGGGTGACGACCCCCGCCTGCCCCAGCCGCACGCCAAGGCCTACATGCAGTACAAGCCGGCCGGGGCGCTGGTCGAAGCCACCCAGGTGAACATGTCCTGGGGCAGGTCGGCCGGAGACCTCATCACCACCTCGAACGATCTGGCGCGCTTCTGGCAGGGGCTGCTCGGAGGGGAGTTGCTGAAGCGGGACCAGTTGGCGGAGATGCAGCGCACGGTCCCCGTCCCCGCCGGTGCGTCGGGGGCGAAGGAGCGGGCGGGGCTCGGGATCTTCTGGCGCGAGCTGGCCTGCGGCGGCGGTTACTGGGGCCACGGCGGAACCACCCTGGGCCACCTCAACGCCAACGGCTTCACCGACAAAGGCAAGCGGGGCGCGATCGTACTGCGGTCCACGAACCTCGCCCTGGAGGACCGCGACGGGCGTACGGAGCGGCTCATCGACGAGGCTCTCTGCGCGAAGAAGTGAGACCCGAGAGCCGGGTGAGGCACTCACGCGGTCGCTGACACGGCTGCCCGCCCGTGCCGTCAGGCTGCTGCGCAACCGAGACGAGCCCAGCTCAGAAAGGGTCTGAGCTGGGCTTTCTGGTACAGAGGATGTGACGGCGACCCGAACGCGGTGATGGTCGACACCCCCGTGTACGCCTCCTGGTTGAACCAGGTGGAAATCTACTTCTCCGTCGCGCAGCGCAAGGTCGTCCCGCCCACCGACTTCACCGACCTCACCCAGGTCAGGGACCGGATCCGATCCTTCGAAGCCCGCTACAACGCCGCAGGCCCGGCTGAGGGAGGCCGAGATCCACCTCGGACACCTCGCGATCACACGGAAGACCGTCACCGGCCTCGCCGACCGGCTCCCGGCCGCCTCGTCAGACCTGTCCCGGTCATCTACATCGCCCTGAGCGGAAACACGCAGATCCGCGGTCTGAACGCGGCGATCTGTCGCTTCTACGGGCTGCCCACATCCGGGAACGCCGACACCCTGGCCGAACGGGCCGTGGACGCAGTGCTGTCCATGAAGACAGCCGCGATCATCATCGACTTTACCGACCGCCCGTAGTCCTGCCCGTGATGTCCGTCTGGGACTGTGACCAGTACGTCCCTGGCTTGTTTACCGACCGTGTCTGGGACGTCTGTCATGTTCTGGAGTCGGTACGGAGGACGCAGTGGTACGGCATGTCGTGGTTGGGGACCTGAGGGTCCAGCGGATCGAGCGGAAGGACGGGCAGCGGTCGTGGACGATCGTCTGGCCCGAGGGAACACTGCACGCGGAGGCGGACCGGTTCCTGCGCGAGCACGAAGGCTCGGGCACGCAGAAGACGTACGCGTACTACCTGGTGGACCACCTGCGGTGGCTGGAGCGTGAATGCCTGGCCTTCGACACGGTCCAACTGCGGGACCTGGAACGGTACATGGGGATCGTCGGTGCCGAGGTGCGTATACCCCTCGGAGAACCGTGGCGGGTGGGCAAGCGCCCCTACGGACGCTCGGCGCTGTCAACGGCGGCCGCGTGCCTGAAGGGCTTCTACCTGCAGCAGGCTTCTCGCGGCATCAACGGCGAGCTCGGCAAGAAGCTCGACAAGTCCCGGCTGCCGACGCGGGCGGACAGGCACCGCTCGTTTCTCGGGCATGTGAAGAACACGCTGCCCACCAACCCGCTGGCGCCGAAGGGGCCGCACCGCCGCCATCCGAAGATGCTGCCCGAGGGGGCCAGGGAGAGGCTGCTGGGGACGGTGAACGCCGCCCGGGACCGGCTGGTTGTCGACTGGCTCGCCGACGGCGGGCTTCGGATCGGCGAGCTCTGCGGGCTGCACCTGGTCGATCTGCACCTGCGGGAGAACGCGGCCTGCGGCGAGTGCCGCACCCCGCACTTGCACGTCTGCCACCGGCCCGGCAATCCGAACCGGGCCGAGGCCAAGACCAAGCACTCCTGGCGGGTCGAGCGCGGGACGGTGACCGGCGGGCTGATCAAGCGAGTCAGCCCCGCGATGGTGCACTCCTACTTCGAGTACATGACGACCGAGTACCCGCGCGGCGCCGAGCACGGCATGCTCCTGGTCCAGCTGCACGGCGCCGATACCGGCCAGCCGTGGGCACCGGTCGGCGCCCGCCGGATGCTCGGCCGGGCCGGGAAACGCGCCGGGTTGGGGCTGGTGAAACCCCATGCCTTCCGGCACACCTTTACCTCGGCGGTTCTCGATGCCGCGGACGGCAACACCCTGATCGCCCGGGACGCAGGCGGCTGGGCGTCGGCCGCGATGGTCGATGAGGTCTATGGGCATGTCGATGTCCACGACCCGGTCTTCGATGCCGCACTGCGCTCGGTCTGGGGTGAGACGAAGTGACCGCGAACTCGCTGCTGCCGCTCTACACCGAACGCCCCGACCGCGAGGGCCGCGACAGGCTGGAGATCCTCACTGCGCTGATCGGCGGCCCGTCCTTCGACCCGATCTTCCGTGGAGTACTCGTACGGGTTCCTCAAGACCACCCCGTCTACCAGTGGGGATGCGTCGTCGGCGCCTGCGAACGCGTCCGGTCCGGAGGGACGGACCTGTGCTCCAATCACCTTCGTCAGTGGGGAGAGGCACGGGAGTCGGGCACGACGCGGGCGGAGTTCCTCACCGCGGCACAGCCGCTGTCCCGGGCCGAGTTCGAGCGCGAGGGCCCGTGCATGATCTGCCCCGATCGGCCGGCGGAGCCGCGAACCGACCTGCGGTTGTGCCGCTACCACTACAGCTCCTGGAACTACCACGTCGCCCCGCGCGATTCCGCGGCGGACTTCGAGCAGTGGGTTGCTGAGCAGGCGCCCCGCGAGGGTTACGGAAACTGCGAGGTCACCGTCTGCCCCGGGCTGGCAGAGTCGCCGCTGGGTTTGTGCAGCTGGCACTGGCACCGATACAAGCGCGACCGCCGCCCTGGCGGGGCGGCTCTTCCGGCCAGCTGGTGGCAGCGCTATGAGGGCCAGGGACACTCCGTTCCGGTCTCCTGCACGGACGAGGATGCCTTCCGCGGATGGTGCGCGACGGTCGAGCCGGCCCCGCGGCCGGGACTGGTCAACCTGCGCGGTCTGCGGCCGCTGCTGCGAGCCGAGATCCAGTACGCCCTGTTTGCCCATACCCAGCAGGACCGGCACAGCATCTGGCGTTTGGACTGGATCCAGAAGCTCGTCAACCTCGCGCGTGAACGCGACGCCGGCTCGCTGACCGACCTGGACCTGGACGACTTCCCGCGCTTCCACACCTCGATCGTGAAGAAGATGCTCCACTACCTGCGGCTGGTCTATTTCACGCCCGAACAGACGCGGGATGCCGGGTTCCTTGAGACCGACCACTTCGGCATCCGCTTCCCTCACCGGGCCAGCCACATCGACCTGACTCGCATCACTCAGCGCTGGCTGCGTGACCTGCTCTGGGACTACACCGCGGAGCTCATCCGTTCGCCCCACCGCCCGCGCACCGCGATGCCCATCGACGGCATTCGCCGGGCCTGCACCGAGCTGAGCGCGTTCATGGAGGTCGACGCCCCGGGCGGCGGCCATGACCCGAGCATCTTGCGGGTGGAGATCATGCACCGCTTCATCGCCGATCAGCAGCACCGCGAACGCCATGGGCTGCCCTCGCTGGTGATGAAGGGGCTCTACGGCAAGCTGTCGACGGTCACCTCCGTCACCCGCACCGACGTGTTCAACGGAGTCCGCAAGCTGCTGCGGCACGCGCTGGAAAACGGCGCGGCCGAACAGCTCGGCCTGGATCGCGAGTTCATCATCGCCATGCCCTTCGCCGGGGGCGAGCCGCTTCGGGCCCGGCGGCCCTTCCCCGACGAGGTCGCCCGCGCCCTGGCCGACGAGGCGAATCTCGCCCACCTCGCACAGACCCACGATCCCGATGACCAGGGGATGCGGGACGTCTGGGAGACCATCGTCGTGACCGGTCGCCGCGTGAACGAGGTCCTCAAAGTGCGCTGGAACTGCATCGGCCGCTACGGCGGTCTGGCGATGTTCTGGCACGACCAGACCAAGGTCGGCAACTACGACACGGCGATACGCATCCCCGACAGCCTCTACGACACTCTCGCCGAGCGGCAGCGCAAGACGCTGGACCGCTTCGTCGCCCGGCACGGACGTCGCCCAACCAGTGCCGAACGCGCCCAACTCGCCCTGTTCACCAGCAAGGTCCGCAACCCCGACGGCTCCACCGCCCTGTCCTACCAGTGGTTCCACCGACGATTCCGGCAATGGATTACCGAGCTCGACCTCGGCCAGCTCGTCCCCCACCAGGCCCGCCACACGCTGGCCACCAGCCTGCTTCGGGCGGGAGCCACCCTGACCCACATTCGCCGCTATCTCGGCCAGGTCTCGGACCGGATGGCAGAGCACTACGTCCATCTGACCAGCGAAGACCTGGAAAACGTCCTCCAGCACGTCTGGGTCGCCGGCCCCGGCACCGCCCAACCCGGCGAACTCCTTGCCGGTGACACCACCCCGCTCACCCGCGAGCGGGCCCAGGTCCTCGCCATCGACCTCGCCCGCCGCAGCACCCCCGCCGAGGGCGGGTTCTGCACCTTCCAGCCCGTCGTCGACGGCGGCGCCTGCCCCTGGAACCTCGACTGCCACAACTGCGACAAGTTCGTCCTGTCCGGCGCAGACCTCCTCTACTGGCAGCGCAAGCGCGAACAATGGCGGCTGCTGGCCGAGGGCGCCCCCGACGACGCCACCGCCGACTACCTGCACGCCTACTTCGAGCCCACCGCCCGCGCCATCGACGGCCTGGAGAAGGCCCTGGCCGGCCTCGGTCTCCTCGACGACGCCCTCGCCCTGGACCTGCGCAAACCCCAGGACTACTTCCACCGCGTCTGGTCCACCGCCTTCCGCGCCGCCGACCTCGCCGACGCGGGCGACGAGGAGCAGAACGAGTACAGCGATACGTACACAACCGACGACAACGACCCCGAGCAGGACATCGCATGAAGACCGCTGCCGTTCCCGAACCCCGCACCGCCGCCGCCCTGGCCGCCCGCCGCCACAAGACCGAGACCGCCCTGAAGCGGGTCAGCGAGGCCATCACCCGACTCCGGCGCGAGAAGGCCCAGGTCAGCGTTGCCGCCGTCGCCCGTCGCGCGGACGTCTCCCGCACCTTCCTCTACGACAATCCCGAGGCCAGAGCCGTCATCGCCTCCGCGATGGCCGAGGTCGGAGACCGCCGGACCCAGTTGCTCGCCGACCAGGACGAGGAACGAGAGACGACCTGGCGCGAACGCGCCCTGAACGCCGAAGACGCCCTCAAGACCGCCCACGGCGAGATCCTCACCCAGAGGACCCGTATCGGTGAACTCCTTGGCCAGATACGCGACGTGGAAGCCGAGTGGACCGAGGAAGCCATCCAACGGATCACCACCGAGAACACCACCCTCAAACAACGAGTCCGCCAGCTCACCACCGACAACCGCACCTTCGACGAGCGACTCAAGGCCGCCCGCTCCAACCTCCGCTTCCAGGACCGACGCGTCGCCGACCTCGAAGCACAGATCGCCAGCCCCGGTTCATGACCCCGAGCTCAACTTCCGCAAAGCGGTGGCGGCGGGGCTGCCGACTCTGACAAAGTTCATTCATCGTAGATGTATGGCAAACATCAGGCCGGAAGGGGCTCGGATGATTCTGACGCACGTCCCGAACAGCTGGCTGGAGGTACTGAACGGCCAGCGCACGCCGGAGAGTTCCATTCTTCGGAAGTGGTACAAGGTCAGTGACGCGAAGATCGAAAAGTACGGCGACGTCGTGGCTGGCATCCACGACAACACTGTGGTGGGTGTCTATGACGTGACGGGATGGACCCGCGACGCCGATGAATGGGTCACCTTCACGGGCACTCCCTCGGCGGCCTGGGCTCACTTGATCGGCACCCCTAACCCCGGCAAGCCCTGGGGTGTCCGCGGCATGGCCCGGCCGATCCAATACCTCGACACCTCCGTGTTGATCAACGGCACCGTCGCCGCTGAAGACGACGGAACCGCCCGCCGAGCCGTCATCGACGGCTTCGCTCTCGTCGTCGACAACGACGGAAGCGCGGTTCTGTCGGTCCCAGCAGGGCGCAGGATCACCGTCCTGACCAACGCAGCCTGAACTGCACCACAAACGCCGGAGCCCCGGGACGCCAATGGCGTCCCGGGGCTCCGGCACGAGACCACTCGGGCAAGTTGCAGCAACTGCCCCAACGACACGTCGCGGGCATGTAGTCTATGAATCGTCGCAGTTCAGAGCCGGTATCCGAGCTCCTACGGTCAGTAATATCGACGACATCCACTTCCTCGCCGGGGCGAACTCCAACTCGGTCCGCATGGCGAATCAGTTGAAGTACCTGGCGCATGTCTTCCCCGTCACCCTGATCTACGTCGGTGTCGGTGTCGGTGTCCAGCAGCGTGGTGTCCTGCGCGAGGGCTTCTCCGACAAGGAGACGGAACTCGCCCAGTTCGGGCGCCGCACCACCCCGCTCACACTGCCACCATTCCAGATCGAGGACGACGAGGGCCGCCAGCACTGGCACACCCTGCTCAAGACGATCGAGCAGAAGCTCGTCTTGGCCGAGAAGTACCCCGGGATGCTCGCCCGGGACCTGTCGGACTATCTCTACGCACGCTCTACCGGACACTTCGCCTCCCTCATGGCGCTGGTCAACCGCGGCTGCCTGCGCGCGATCCGCTCCGGCCACGAACGCCTCGATGAGGACCTGATGAACCAGGTGAAGAACGACGCCGCCGCGGAGGCAGCCCGCAAGGAACTCGAAGCCGCGATCGAGGCCGGCCTGCTCACCACCCGCCCGACGTCCCCGGCTGAGCGCCGCAGGAAGTCGGCATGACGCGGTGGACCGACGAGCGGATCCCGCTCTGGGTTGCCCCCGTCGAGGGCGAAGCCCTCGACAGCTGGATCGAGGCATACGCCCGCCGACTGGCCGTCAGCGGTGGAGAATTCACCCGCTTCCTCGGGCTGTCAGGGACGGACCCGGGGTTCATGGTCCGCAGGCTGACACACGCCGAACGTGATGCCCTCGCCCAACGCACCGGCCTGCCACCCGAAGCATTGGCCGTTATGACACTCGACCGGTTCGACGGTGTCACCGTGGCCATCGACCCGGACAATCGCACCATGGGCAGACCGCCGGCCTGGCGGCACTACGGCTCACGCAGCCGGTTCTGTCCCGCCTGCCTGGCCGACAATCAAGGGCGGTGGCCCCTGTCCTGGCGGCTGCCGTGGTCCTTCGCCTGCGTCCGCCACGAGCTGCTGCTTTGTGACTACTGCCCGGTCTGCGGGCGTCCTCCGCCGGTCAGCACCCTGGGACGAGGCAGACCGTCGTCTCCCGGCGTCTGCCTGCACGCGACGGAAACCGGACGCGCCATCCGCTGCGGCTACCCGCTCACCGAGTCCCCCGCCCCGGCACTGCGGCACGACGGGGCAGTCCTCGCCGCTCAACACGCCGTCAACCGCGAAATCCTGGGCACATCCGTGGCAGGGGAAGCCCGCACCCGCGGTCAGGAACTCCACGTCCTCGCCCGACGGGCTCTACGCGGCATCCACGAACTTCCCTCCGCTCCGTCAGTAGTCGACGCGATCCTGGACGACTGCGGCGGCGCCCTGCCCGCCCTGGCCATCCGCGACGAGGCCAGCGACGCCCACAACACCGCCGTCGGCACCGCAGTGGCCGTGATCGCCACCGACCGCGGCCATCCAGCCTGCGACGAGGTCTTCGCCTGGCTACTGTCCACTCACCGCCCGCGGGTCCCCCGAAGCAACTACGCCGCCAGCAAGATCTCCGAGTGGCTGCCCGCCGGGCCCCGCGTGGTCAACCGCATGCTCTCGGCCGCTGACTCCGAGCTCACCTTCATTGCCCGCCTGCGCTACGGCACCGCCACCCCCGCCCCGGCCTGGCCCGACCGCAGTGACGAGGACGTACGCCACCGGGCGTCGAAGCTCCCCGCCATGATCTGGCCGTCCTGGGCCTTCCGCCTCCTGCCCGTCGAGACCGACGCCCCCGTCGCCGGGTTCCGGCGGGCATGCGCCTCTCTGATGCTGCTGCCCGGCACGAACTGGGACTACCTGCCAGCAGCGTCGCTCATGGGCAACACCAGTCCCAAGAGCAACCGCCGGGCACTGGACGCGGCCGTGACGCTCTCGGGAGCTGAGACCCTGGTCACGGTCCTGCCAGAGTTGGCCAAGGCCCTGGACAGCCATGCCGTCCCGATCGACTATGCCCGCCGTCGCAGACTCTTCAGCCCCGACAGCGTCGCCTTCGATCACCACGCCTACCAGGAGCTCTGCCAGCGGCACGGCTGGCGATCCCATGCCCCCATCCGCATCCAGCGCCTGCACTGGCAGCTGGCACGACTGCTACTCGGCGCCGACCCCGGCGCCGCCTCGCGCACACCCGCTGGGCATTTATCCTTCCGCTACCGGCTCCACCCCGATCTGCACGAACTCCTACATGCGCAGGCGGCCACGAATCTGGAAGCCCACGGCATCGACGAGCCCGTCTCCTGGGAACCCCCACCAACTTGGATCACGGATGCCAGCCTTCCGCCCGGCCCTGAGACGATCAACCGCAGCCAGCTCGCACAGCATGCCGCGAACGGACCAGAGCCCGCCGAGCTCGCCCACCTGCTCGACCTGGACGACGCCCGTCTCCTCCTCGCGGTCGAGACCTTCGGCACCACCGCACCGCACCCCGTCCAGCAGCAGCCACCCGCCCCAGGCCGACGCACCCCACGACAGGGAGTCCTGGCCCCACGGAGCCTTCAACAGCTCTACCAAGAACAGCAGTTACGGCAACATCAAATCGCCGAGCTGGCAGGTTGCAGCATCAGCACCGTTCGGCACGCACTCGACGAAGCGGGCATCCCACTCCGCCGACGCCGCCCAGCCGGCCACCTGGAGAAGAGCATCTCGCGCACCTGGCTGGAAGCGGAGTACCACCACAAGGGGCGCTCGTCACCTGACATCGCGCGCGAACTGGGCGTTCGCAAAGACGACGTGATGCGACTCGTGAACAAATGGGGCATCCCTCGACACCCCACGAGTCAGTTCACCAACCCCTTTGCGTCACTCGACACCGATCTGTCCCCCGCGATGCACGCCGTCAGCCGGACGAAGAACTCCATCCAGCGCCTACACCACCTCACGGTGATCTCCAGACACCGCACTCTTCAGGACGCCGCTGCCGAACTCGGAGTGACCTGGGGCACTCTCAACTACCAACTGAAGCGGATCGAGGCGACCGTGGGCTTCACCATCATCGGCACCGGACGGTCCCGGCCCCTCACCATCACGGAAGACGGACGTCGCTTTCTTGACGAAGCCGTTCGCCTCCTCTCCGTGCTCGATGACCGCGCACCCTGACCGCTACACAAGGTCAGAAGCAGGAGGATGCTCAATCCCGGATGACGCGATCAGTGCGCGCTGCCCTCGGACGCGAAGGTCTGGACCGGCTCTCCCCGTCTGATGCGGACAACGGGTCAGTCCATCACAGGCGATGAGGGCACACGAGGCACAGCAGAGTTGGGGTCGAAACCTGCGAACACCAGTCCAATGACGAAACCCGCCACCTCCTCCAGCTGGCGGACACGATCCAGCCCCCCAAGAATCGCCGGCGTCCCGCCGACGTCACGCACCAACTCGCCGACGACATGCAGTGCCGCAGAACTATCGCCGCACATCGCCACGGTCACGCCGGAGGGGCCACCGCCGGGGGAGTTCGTCCACTGACCAGCAGGAAAGAGATGGAACGCCTTGACGACATGAGCTCCTGGAGCAAACCCTGCGATCCGCCCCGCCATCGACTCGCCGTGCTCGGTGAGCAGAACGCCGACACCATGCGCGACAGCGTTCGTGGGATCGATCAACGGCGTCCCCTCAAGCAAGCCGTCGGACGCGCCCGCCAGTCCCAGCATGTCCTCGACGCCGTCCCAGGGCACGGCGAGCAGCACCGCATCGCGCCCGATGACCGCCTCACGCGGCGCGACGGCGAGGACTCCGTGGCCCAGTCGCTCGGCGAGCTTCTCCGCCTTGACCTGCGACCGCCCGCCGATCGACACCTCGTGCCCTGCACGTGACCAGCCCTCGCCCAAGGCCGCCGCCAGCGTCCCTGTTCCCAGAATCCCGATGCGCATCGTCGCTTCCTCTCAAGTGGCAGTCAGTCGGGCAGTCACGTTAAGGAAGGCGTTGCGCACCGGTCGGTGCGCAACGGCCGCGCGATGATGGGCGACGAGATGACTGATCACGAAGGCCACTGCTCCGAGTTGGTCGCTGACTGCCGTGTGCGCGCGGCCACCGATCTCTTCGCCCACACCTGGGATCCCGTTGTGCTGGCGGCACTTCGCGCGGGCCCGCGTCGCCGCCGCGAGCTACGCGCCATGATCGGCGGCATCAGCGACAAGGTCCTGACCGACACCCTGCATCGTTTGCTCTCCAGCGGCCTGGTCGACCGCCACGCCCATGCCGAAGCGCCACCTCGCGTCGAGTACAGCCTGACAAGCTTGGGACAGAGCCTCGTCGAGGGCCCCATGATGGCGCTCGGGCGCTGGGCAATCGAGCACAGTGACGAACTCCTCGAAGCCCAGGAGAACGCGGCACGGAGACCATCGGACTCGGCGGCGCCCCCGTCAGAGACTCAACGAGCCGGATGAAGACTCTCGGGCAAGCCCTTTTGGCGTTCCCGCAGGTCAAGCCAGCACGAGGCACCGCTTGACCTACTCCACAACGAGCACGTCATGGAAACCCAGTTGCCCGATCCGAACGCCGCTGACAATGTCCCGACCATGCCTGCCTTCTCCGCGCACGACGGGACCAAGCTCGCCTATCACGTGTTCGGAGACGGCCCTCCGGTGGTCTGCCTGCCCGGAGGCCCGACGGATTCCGCTTACCTCGGCGACCTCTGCGGCCTCTCCGCCCACCGACAGTTGATCAGGCTGGACCTCCGGGGCACCGGCCAGTCCGCGACACCACAGGACATCGCCTCCTGCCGCTGCGACCGGCTCGTCGACGACGTCGAGGCCCTGCGCGAGCACCTCGGCCTCACCCAGATGGACCTGCTCGCGCATTGCGCAGGCGCCAATCTGGCCGCGCTCTACGTGAGCCGCCACCCCGAAAACGTCAGCAAGCTCGCGCTGATCACACCAAGCGTCAGGGCCGTGGGCCTCACGATCCCAGGAGACCTCCGGCTGAAGACCGCACAACTCCGCCGGGACGAACCCTGGTTCCCGGAGGCGTTCGCGGCCCTGGAGGCGATCGTGGCAGGCAAAGCCACCGCCGACAGCTGGAATGCCATCGCACCGTTCTCCTACGGCCGCTGGGACGAGGCGGCCCAGGGGCATCAGGCCGCCGGGGACGAACGGATGAACACAGAGATCGTCGCCGCCTTCGGCGCCGAAGGCGCCTTCGCCCCGGACACCACCCGCACCGCACTCGCCCAGTTCACCCCGCCCGTCCTCCTCCTGGCCGGGGAAACCGACCTCGGAGCCCCTCCCCACACCATGGCCGAGTTCGCGGACCTCTTCCCGAACGCCGAACTCGTCATCCAGCCCGGCGCCGGACACTACCCGTGGCTCGACGACGCCGACCGGTTCGTGAAGACCACCGCAGCGTTCCTGGGAGACACGACCGCCCCGTCGTCATAACCCCGGCTGTCGAAGTTCCCCGGACGAAGCCAGGTGGCACAACGGAAAGTAACCGCCCTCGCCGACCACCAGGGACCCGATTGCTCACCATGAACCGACGCGGTCAGTGCTCACGACACCCGGATTCCGGCGTTTCCGCAGGGCTCAGTGCTCACGATCACGAGGAACCTACAAAGCATGTAGGTTCCGCGCTTCGATGGGCAACAGACACGTGAAATGTGCGATGGATGAGCAATTTCACGGGTCTGTGGTCACTGGCCACACTCAGTGACCACGGTTCCCGTCATGGCGGTCAAGAGTCCAGCCTGCTTCCAACAGGAGGCACGAGTTGGCCATGACATCCGGTAAGACGATGCCTCGGTGCGTGCAGTCACCTTCTGTGAGATGCGGGTGGCGGACTTCACGTGGTCTGCACCGTGGCGGGTGTTCGCTTTTCGCTCCGTCCACAGTGCAGATGCACCACTCGGGACGCTGTGCATCGGCAACAATGGCTGGGCTCGTGGTCTTTGAGAGCCGACTGGAGCTTGCCCGGCTGCTTGTGGCCGACGTGGATCCTGCGGTACACGGAATCCATGCTCAGCCATGCCGTCTGAGCCATGGCGAGCACGAGGGCGAATGGCCAGTCTCCGTGGACCACGCCGACATCAGGAAGCTCTGCTTTCGGGATTCGCAGAAGCCTCGCCTGTGGCACAGCCCGGCCTGGGAGCACGCCCCGGCCCTGAACGGGCCGGCCAGCCTGGAAGCGTTGGAGTACGCACGCCGGATCGTGGCCAGGACAGAGGCTCGTCGAGTCCACGACGGAAACGGTCCGCAGCGCTACTTGCGCGTGCGCGACGCCTGTGAGAGCGCGTCGACGGTTACTCCCACGATCGTCAGGAGCTGCGCCGGGCTCGCCCCAGCTCTGCTCATGACGGCGAGAGACTGGTTCACGGCGGCCACGTGTTCAGCGAAGGCATCGGCGTCCTGGCCGGTCAATCGGCCTGCCTTCAGTGCGGCACGTAGACGCGAGCGCTGGAAGCCCAGTGCCTCCTTCGCGCGAGCCGCGACGCCCTGGCTCAGCACCGGAATTGCCATGGCCGACTGGGCGACCAGGCATCCGTCCGGCAGTTCGGGATCGGCGATGCGCGCGAGGGTGACGTCGAAGAACGCACGAACGGCTGTAAGAGGCTCCGAGGCCGCACACGACAGGGCGGCGTCGTACTTGTTGCCATAGCGCGCGGCATAGCGATCCAAGCAGCGCAGGAAGAGCGTGTCCTTGTCGCCGAGCGAGGAGTAGATGGAGCTGCGGTTCAGGCCGGTTGCCCGGGACAGATCGTCCACTGAGGTGTCGGCGTAGCCCGCGCGCCAGAACTGGATCATCGCGGCGTCAAGTGCCGTGTCCATGTCGAATTGCTTCTTGCCTGCCACGTGGCACTTCCTTGCCGGTGTGTCGATGTTCCGTGTCGCGCCGCACCATTCTATCTTGAACCATTCATTTCAAGATGTGTTAGCGTCCAAGCATGGCCATGGCCGGGCGTCCCCCACGGCGCGACATTGTTCGTCCAGTCCGGGCTCGTCGTGCCTGTCCTGCTACTGGGCCTCACCGATCAGGCCGTCGGGCCCCGGACGTCGAGCAGCACGCCGGCCGCTCGCGGCATCTGCACCGTGCTTGTGGGCCCAACTCTCGGGCGGAGCTCCGAACCAGGACACCCAACACCGACGGAGGATCCCCGTGATTGACCCTGCGACCAGCGCTCGGCACGTCCGCGAAAGCAACCCTGTCCCCGATCTGCCCCTGCACGACCTGGCGGGATTCACCCACTGCTGGGTTGACGCCGACGGCGTCCGCCTTCATGCCGTCGAAGGCGGCCGGCCGACCGGCCCAGCCATTGTCCTGCTCGCCGGATTCCCGCAAACCTGGTGGGCATGGCGAAAGGTCATGCCCAGCCTCGCCGGCCGGTTCCACGTCATCGCGATCGACCTGCCGGGGCAGGGCCACTCCGAGCGCCCGGAGCGCAGCTACGACACGCACACGGTCGCCGCGCACGTCCACGCCGCCGTGAAGGCTCTCGGAGTGTCGAATTACTGGCTGGTCGCCCACGACATCGGCGCCTGGGTCGCTTTCTCTCTCGCACTCCAATTCGAGAGCCAACTGCGCGGGGTCGCTTTGCTCGACGCCGGAATTCCGGGCATCTCCCTCCCCGAAGCGATTCCCACCGACCCGGATCGGGCGTGGAAAACCTGGCACTTCGCGTTCCACCTTGTGCCCGACCTGCCCGAGACGCTGCTTGCCGGCCGCGAACGGGACTACGTCGGCTGGTTCCTGAAAGTGAAGGCCCTCTCTCCAGACACATTCGAGGACGCCGAGCTCAACCACTACGCGGCGGCCGTCGCCGTCGACGGTGGCCTCCGCGCTTCCCTCGCCTACTACCGGGACGCCGCCGAGTCGGCGCGCAAGAACCACGAGGCGCTCAAGCGGCAGCACCTGACTGTGCCCATCCTCGGAATCTCCAGCAGCCACGGCTCCATCCCGGACATGGCGGCCTCCATCAGCCCATGGGCCGACAACACCACCGGAGTCGTCGTGCCCGACGCCGGGCACTTCATCCCCGATGAGCAGCCCGAAGCCGTCGCTGCCGCTGTAGCCGATTTCATCCTCGACGGCGACTGACACCGGTCAAACCTGTCCGGCTGCGCACCGCCCCAGTCCGCGCGAAGTCACGAGCGCGCCTCTGGCCAGGCCCTCTGCGGACGTTTTGCCGGCAGCACGCACTCGCGGTCACCGCTGAGGAGACCCCACGGGAGTTCTGCTCATGATCAGCCAACGCCGGCAGTGCTCATCACGCTCGGATTCCGGCGTTTCTGCAGGAACCAGTGCCAATGAAATCGCGGAACCTACAGAAGCACGGGGCGCGCACGTGAACGCCCACAACCTCTCATCACGAAGCGCAACGGCCCCGCGCTCCGGTTCCACACCCTTCCCACCGAGCCCCGAGACGACGACATGCCTCTCCCCCGCTCCCACATCCGAGCGACCGCCGAGGCGTATCTCACCCGGCATCCACAAGGGCGGGAAGCCCCGGCCGAGCTACTGGCCGCCCTCGACACCACCGACGAACCGTCCAACCGCTCCATACAGCGAGGACACGATCACGCCGACATGATCCCAGTGGACCAACCACACCGCCCACCCACCGCGATGACTTTTCGAGCGGCACAGGTCCGAGTGCCTCAGCACGGTTTCGGGGCTGCTTCGGCGTCGCGGATGGCGTGGGCTGCGTTGATGAGTCCGATGTGGCTGAAGGCTTGGGGGAAGTTCCCGAGGGCTTCGCCGGTGCGCGTGTCGACCTCTTCGGGGAGGAGGCCGACGTCGTTGGCGTAGGTGAGGGCGTCCTCGAAGACTTGGCGGGCGCGCGGGGTCTGGCCGGTCAGGGCGAGGGCTTGGGCGAGCCAGAAGGTGCACAGCAGGAAGGTGCCCTCCTCGTGGTCGATGTCGTCTTTGAGGTAGCGCCGTACCAGGCCGCGGGTATCGGTCAGCTGCCGGGCGATCGCCTCCACGGTGGAGCGCACGCGGGGGTCGTCGCCGGGCAGGAATCCGATCAGGGGCAGTATCAGCGCGGAGGCGTCGAGTTGCTCGCTGCCGAAGGACTGGGTGAACGCTCCGGCTTGGCTGTTCCAGCCCTGGTCCTCGATGGCGTCGCAGATCTGTTCGCGGGTGTGCTGCCAGTCGGCGATGCGGTCGTGAGCGTTCAGGGCGGGGGCGAGGTCGATGGCGCGGTCCAGGGCGGCCCAGCACATGAGTTTGGAGTGCAGGAAGTGGCGGCCCGGGCCGCGTACCTCCCAGATGCCCTGGTCGGGGTCGGCCCAGCGGTGGGCGGCTGCTTCCGCGCACTGACGGAGGAAGGCCCGGACGGGCGGGTCGAGCGGCACGTCGTGCGGCAGGGTCTGGTGGGCCGCGTCCAGGAGTTCGCCGTAGACGTCGAGCTGGCGCTGGCACCAGGCGTCGTTGCCGACCCGGACCGGGGCGCTGCCGCGCCAGCCGGACAGGTGCGGCAGCACGCGTTCGCTCACATCGCGCTCTCCTCCGATGCCGTACATGACCTGGAGGTCGACACCCCGTCCGAGCTGGGTCGCGGCGGCCTGGGCGAGAAAGGCGAAGAAGTTGTTCTTCTCCTTTTCGCAGGCGGCGGTGGCCAGGGCCTGCAGGGTGAGGCTGGCGTCGCGCACCCAGGTGTAGCGGTAGTCCCAGTTGCGGGTGCCGCCGATGCTCTCGGGCAGGGAGGTGGTGGCCGCAGCGACCATGGCTCCGGTCGGCACGTAGGTCAAGGCGCGCAGTACGCGCCCGCTGTGGCGGACCTGTTCCTGCCAGGGGCCGCTGTAGGCGCTGTGGAGGGCGGACCAGGAACGCCAACCCGCGCCGGTGTCGCCCAGCCGCCGGTGGATGCGGCGGCTGGGCCAGGGCCTGGGGTCCGGCTCCCATGCCGGCGCGGCGCTCAGTGCGAGGTCGAGGCGGTCCCCGGCCCGAAGGGTGACCTCGCCGTGGGCCGTGGATCCCTCCACCCGCAAGGCGACGTCGGTGGACAGCATCAGGACGTGAGCGCCTCCGCGCGCTGCCAGACCCCCGTGGACCGGTGTCATGACCGGTTGGACCAGCCCGAATTCCGGGCGTGGGGCGTACTCGATGGCGATGTTCAGCTGTCCGTGTGTGCAGGTGACCTGCCGCAGTACGGTTCCCGGGGAGGACTTGCCCATCGCGTGGCCGCGTTCGCGTTTGCCCAGGGCCAGCGCGTCGAGCAGCACCGCCGTCCCGGTGGGGGCATGGAAGGTCGTCTCCAGGACGAGGGTCTGCGGTAGGTAGCGGCGACTCATCTCGGCCGGCCCACTGGGGCGGATCGACCAGTGGCCCGCGTCGTGGTCCAGCAACCGTGCGAAGACTGCCGGGCCGTCGAAGCGCGGGAAGCACAGCCAGTCGACCGACCCGCCGCCACTCACCAGCGCCGCAGACCGGCAGTCCGAGAGCACGGCGTAGTCACCGATGGGTCGCTCGCTCATGTGACGCCCTCTTCCGCAGCCTCGACCCCGCAAAGGCCGACGCGGCCGGCCGCTCTGGTGGTCCGTGATACATGATGAGCCCCCGGGCCTGTTTGCTGATTCGTGACACGAGCGAACCGGGGTCCCGGGTTGCCTGCAGGCAGTGGATCCAGCTGAGACCCACTGACAAGAGGGCGCCGTCTCGCGGATCGCCTGTAGCTCTTGTCTCCTGCCCGCCACGTGGGACGTCTGGCCGCTGGTCACCACCGGGGCCGCGAGTCGCTGGGCCGTCGGGGTAGATGTTGCGCCAACCGGCCGTCTGAGCAGCGCTGTACGGACGCTGCAGCAGCTGGTTCTGCTGGTCCCGCCTGGGCCCTCAGGCAGCACAGAGGGTGGCCGCCCGAGCCGGCTTTCACGTCCATGAGAGCTGGTCCGCGCAAGTGCGCCGCTTTCTCACGCTGACCTGCTGACACCAGTGTCGGCCCGGTCGCCCGGTGCTTGGCCAGAGGGCGTGACAGACCAGAGGACGAAGTGCGCCGCGATCCGATCGCGCCTGTTGCGAGGGCAGCGTCGGCCGGGTGAGCGCCGTCCCCGCTGACCCGCGTGTCGACGTGGTGCTTCCCTGCCTGGACGAGGCCCAGGCACTGCGGTGGGTCCTGCCCCGGGTCCCGGACGGCTGGTGGGCGATCGCTGTGGACTGTTGACTTGTATGGCTGCTTGATGGCGTGAATTCTGCGGCGGTATTTGGCGTCATCGTGGTGAGGCTGTGCCGTTAACGATCGTGTCGCCAGCCCCAATCGCAGGCAGATCGTGAGGTCCGAGGCGGGCCTGCGGCGCTGATCAGTCTCCCGAAGCAGGGCAGAGACGGCAGCGGTGTCGCGGTGCTTGCGGAGTTCCCGGTGCAGGGTGGAGCGGCTGATGCCGAGTTCGGCGGCGATCTGCTCGGGGAACGCGCCGTCCTTGATCCGCTGGGCGGCTCCGGCTCAGGTGGTCCGGTTCAGCTTGGCGGGTCGCCCGGTCGGCAGTCCGCGGGCTTCCTGGCTCTCGCCCATGCGGGTGCACGATTTGGACCGCTATAGCCTGATTCTCTCGGCGGTAGTACGTCCTCGTGTCGAGCCCGGGCCGCGCCGACGTCACGGTCCGGGCTCGGTGCGCGCGGCGGCTTCCGCTGCATCGGCGATGAGGTAGGCGCGTTCGCGGAGCGGCAGTTCCTTGAGGAACCAGCTCAAGGCGAAGGCGGCCAGCCCGATCCGCACGCCGACGAGGAAGACGACGTGCAGCGAGTCGTTGAACGCCTGGATGAACCCGTGCTTGATGGGCGCTGGCAGCGCGTTCAGCTGCGCCGGACCGGCGGTCACCGCGCTGCCGTGGAACTGGGCGACAGCCGCCGGGGGCAGGTACTTGGGCAGGTTCGCGGTCAGTTGGCGGTTGAACACCGCGCCGAGTGCGGAGACGCCGAACGAGCCGCCGATGGTGCGGAAGAACGTGGTGGCGGAGGTGGCCGCGCCGAGTTGCGCGTGCGGCACGGCGTTCTGCACGGCAACGACCAGGACCTGCATGACCAGGCCGATGCCGAGGCCGACCACGACCATGTACAGCGAGGATACGTCCAGGCCGGTGGCCGGGGTCATCAGTGACGACGTCAGATCCCGCACAGCATCCCGGAGAAGACGGACCAGATCCGCCACCGCCTCGCCCGAGGCTCGGCAGGCGGCCGCCCACCCGCCTTCGACCGGGCCTCGTACAAGCGCAGAAACGAAGTCGAGCGAACGATCAACGCGCTCAAGAACTTTCCGGGCCGTGGCCACGAGGTTCGACAAGCGGGCCTACGTTTTCCACGGCACCGTCACCGTCGCGGCGATCCGGCTCTGGCTCCGCCCATGATCCGCCGGGCAGAACCTGGCGGTGAGGCGCTCGAAAACCAGTGGAGCAGCGCCGCTGTGCGCCATTACTGACTTCGGCTCGTCAGGGTGTTCTTTCCGGAAGTCCCTGATGCAGTCCGGGTGTTGGTTGTATTCCGTGGTGTGTGAGATATGCGGATGGGGGCGGTCTGACCGCAGCGGGGCGTCGGCGCCGGGAGGCGCTACGGATCCAAGCGGCTGAGCTGTTCGAGCAGAAGGTCAGGCCACCGGAGGTCGCGCGGCGACTGCGGGTGAGCCGGAAGTCGGCCTATCAGTGGCAGCAGATGTGGCGGGACGGCGGTATGCGGACCCTGGTCTCGCGTGGCCCGAGTGGATCGCGGTGCCGTCTGACGCCGCGCTGTCTGGAGAAGTTGGCCGGGTATTTGGAGCAGGGGCCGGCCGCTCACGGTTGGGTGGAGGACCAGGTGTGGACCGCTGCCCGGGTGGCCACGCTGATCGGCAGGAAGTTCCATGTTTCCTACAGCGTCTCGGGCGCCACGAGGCTGATGCACCGACTCGGCTTCAGCCCGCAGGTGCCCGCGCGGCGGGTGGCCGAGCGTGATGAGCAGGCCGTGAGCGTGTGGCGGGAGGTGACCTGGGCGGAGGTAAAAGGGCCCGGGCGGCCTGCGGGGGTTACCTCTGCTTCGAGGACGAGGCAGGCTTCACCCGGCGGCCGCCCAAAGGTCACACGTGGGGCAGGCGCGGCCGAACTCCCGTCGTGACGGTCAGCGGCCGGCGTTCGGGACGGCTGTCGGTGGCCGGGCTGATTGCGATGCGGCCGGGTTCTCGGACCCGGCTGTGTCACCGCCTTCGGACCCACCCCGCTGGCAAGAGCGCGCGTCGCAGCATGGGCGAGCGGGACTTCATCGCGCTGGTCGACGGAGTCCACCAGCTGGTCAAGGCCCCGATCGTGCTCGTGTGGGACCGGCTGAACACCCATATCTCCCGCAGGATGCGCGACCTCGTGGCCGAGCGTGACTGGCTGACGGTATTCCTGCTGCCCGCCTACTCACCCGACCTGAACCCCCGTCGAGTGGGTATGGGCCCACGTCAAACGCAGCCTGGCCAACCTCGCCGTCATGGCCCTGGACCGACTCGAAGCCCTCGTCCGCAACCGGCTCAAACGCCTCCAGTGCCAGCCCGACACCCTCGACGGCTTCATAACGGGCACCGGTCTGCCCCTCGACACCCCAACGTCACCCTGACGAGCCGAAGTCAGTACCCACGGGCCCCGCGACATCTGGAAGGAACTCCAGGACCTGGCCGGCCGGTGGCGGGCGGCTGGCAGCCCCAGCCGCTACCACCTCCTCCTCGAGGCGGACGGTGATCAACAAGCCGTATCGGCGAGCGGCCGTCTGTCCTGGCGCCTTCCCCTCCCCCGCCCGCTCGACAAGGGAGCATCCACATGACCTATCCCGACGATCCCTTCCCGGGCCTGCCCTCGGGCCAGGAAGCCCTGTTCGCGGCGGCCGCCACCGAGTACGACCGCTACCGGCCGGGTGTGCCGGCCGAGGCGGCCGAACTGCTCGCCGACACCGTCCGAGATCTACCCGATCCGACGCTGCTGGACCTGGGCACCGACACCAGGCAAGTTCCCCGAGGCCCCGTGGTCACGGTTCTGCTCATCCGGCGTCCGGGTGGTGAGCGGTGAGCGCCGGTCAGCGGCACACCGAGCCGGTGGACGTCCATCTGATCCTGCGCCGGGAGACCGCCGACGGGCCGGAGGTTCTGCTGTCGCGGCGGGCCGGCCAGGTGTACGCCGCGGGCTCGGGGCATCTGGACGGTCCGCACGAGGACGTCGTCGCCGCCCTGGTGCGCGAGGCGCGGGAGGAGACCGGCGTCGTCATCGACCCGGCCGACGTCCGGGCCGCCGTGACTGTGCACCACCGCAGCCCCGGGGGCGCCAGTCGCACCGGATACTTCTTCGAGGTCCGGCAGTGGCAGGGCGAGCCCCGGATCGCGGAGCCGAAGGTCTGCGACGCGATGGACTGGGCGCCCCTGGACGCTCTGCCCGCCGGGATGGTTGCGTACTGCCGTGCCGGCCTGGACGCCTACACCGCTGGCGCAAGCCTCGCCGTGCACTTCCAACTGCCCTCCGACCCCATCGTGTTCGACCCCGGCACCGACCGGCTGCGCCTCGTCCCGAACGTGGCCGGCCGGGCGGCCGCCGACCGTCCCAACGCTGCGGTCGTGGAGTTCGCGGAGCGGGCGGTCGGCCGGATCACCGAATGGACGGACACGTCGTGGGCGCGCGAGAACAGCCGCGTGTGGCGGGCCCGCGGTGCCCAGGGCGGCACCTGGTACGTGAAGGTCCACCAGAATGATCGGTTCCACGGCCGGGAAGTTCGGGGGCTGCGGACGTGGGCGTCGGCGCTGGGGGCGGCCGCGCCCCGGCTGGTGGCCGCCGATGAGACGCTGAGGGCGGTGGTGCTCACCGCGGTGCCGGGCCTTCCACTGCACGGTGTTGTCCTTGCCCCGGAGCAGGAGAGGGCGATCTTCCACCGGATCGGCGCGCTGGCCCGCCGCATCCACCAGTCCTCCCCTGCCCGTCCCGCTCCGGCCGGCAGCGGCCCGGCTGCCGCCAAGGCCGACCGGCACCTGGCGGCGGCGCGGTCTCATCTGATGCCGGGTGATGAGGAGTTCGTCCGCGAGCTCGTCCGGCAGGCCGAGGTCCTGAAGCCGCTGGAGTGGGTGGAGACTCATGGGGGTTTCCAGCTCCGCAACATCCTCTACACCACCGGCACCGCCGTCTCCGACGCGGCGCTCGGGGCGGTCGATCCCGGCCTCTTCGTGGCGGTGATCGACCTTGAGCGCAGTGAGCCCGGGCCGGCCGTACGGGATCTGGTCCGCCTGTCCGATGCCTGGGACGGCCGCCCCGACCTGTTCGACGCGTTCCTGGCCGGGTACGGCCGGCCCCTGACCGGCGCCGAAGAGGCCCAGTTGGTCATCGAGATGGCCCTCGATTCCGTGAGCGGGATCGCGTACGGCGTCGCCCACGGTGATCCCGAGCTGGTCGAGCGCGGCCGGCGGACGCTGGCCCGGCTGCGCGCCGAGCACCGTGCCCCCCTCTCATCGACAGGAGAAGCCTGGTGAACTCCGACACGGAACCGGCCGCCGCAGCCGAACCGCAGGACGCTGCCGCACGACCGCCGGTCCGCGCGGCGACGCCCGCTGACGCCGAGCCCATCGTCCGGATGCGCTCCGAGCACGTCCTCTCCCGGCCCTTGAGCGAGGAGTGGATTCGGCAGTGCACGGACGAGCTGGCGCCCCGGCTGACGCCGGTGGGCGACGCGCGCGCGTTCGTCATCGACGCGCCGGACGGCACGATGGCCGCCTGCGCCCTCGGCCTGATCCATCCCGTACTCCCGGCTCCGGCCTATCCCCGGGGCCTGGCCGCCCGCGTCCACGTGGTCGCCACGCACCCGCAGATGCGACGCCGCGGCTACGCCCGGGCCGTGGTCTCCACATTGCTCGACCACCTCGCCGGCGTCGAGCACGTCACGCTGTTCGAGCTCCACGCCAGCGTGGAAGCCGCACCTCTCTACCGTGAGCTGGGCTTCGCGGGCAGCCCGGCACTGATGCGGATGACGCGTCTCCAAGAGCCGGCCGCAGCGAACACCACGGAGAGCAGCCCTACCTGGCTGCCGCCCGAGCAGTACGCCGAGACGGTCCTCAAGGCCACCGCGTTCGCGTGCGTCTACTTCACCGACGAGGACGGCCGACCACTCCAGCTGCACTCCGTCTACTCCCCCGCACATCCCTGGCAGCTGGTCGGCGGAACGATGGACAAAGGTGAGAGGCCCTGGGAGACGGCCGTGCGCGAGTGCCAGGAGGAGACCGGCCTGACCGTGTCCGGACCGCCCCGGCTGCTGGCCACCGTGTACGGGCTGCCCGGTGCCGAGTGGCCCTACAGCACGATCGGGATGGTCTTCGACGGCGGCCGTCTCACCACGGCGCAGATCCGCGGCATCACCCTGAATCCGCAGGAGCACGACGAGGCCCGCGTCCTGCCCTTGGAGCGATGGAAGGCGTTGATGCCCGCCCGCGACTTCGCGCGCCTGAGCGCGGTGGCGGAAGCCCGCCGCACCGGCGAGGCCGCGTACTTCGGCACCTGGGACTGGGGCAACGAATGAACAGCAGCGGCGTGTTGATGTCCGACCGGCGCATGGCCTCGATCCCCGTGCAGGACCGCGGCGAGGACCTCGTCGACGTCCGGGCGCACGGGCTGGCGGTCGATGTTCGCAGACGCGACGCGGCCGGGGCCTTGGCGCACGTCCGGCAAGGAGTCCTCAGCCGGCCGCAGCACGCGCAGTCGCTGCTGCCCATCGCCGTGCTGCTGCTGTTCGTCGAGGGCTTCCGGCCGCCTGCTCTGCAGCGGAGGTACTTCGAGGAGTACTCCGGCGAGTTGGCCCGCGCCCACCCGGGCTGGCAGACCGCCGAGCTCCGGGAGGCCGCCAGCCGCTCCGTGTCGCCTCCGGAGATCGCACCGCACTCCGCCGGCGCGGCCGTCGACGTAACGCTGATCGACCACCTCGGCCGCGAGCTGGACATGGGCACGCGCGTCGACGCCTACCCGGAGGAAACCAACGGCGCCTGCTACACCGACGCAGCCGGCCTCAGCTACCGGGCCCGCACGAACCGGGCCACGTCGGGCGGCGTCCTGTCGGCCGCCGGGCTGATCAACTACGGGACCGAGTGGCACTGCTCGTTCGGTGACCGGTACTGGGCGCTTCAGACCAAGCAGCCGGCCGCACTGTACGGCCCCGTCGAACTCCCTTGACACCGACCACCCCGCCTTTCACGAACGAGGAGCGATCTGTGGGAATCACCCGGACCGACTGGTCCGAGCACTACAGCAGCGGGCAGAGCTTTCGGCGACTCGGGGACGAGGAGAAGGGCCTGCTCATCGAGCACGCCCCGGCGCCCGAGGGCGGGCGCGCGCTCGACGTCGGCTGCGGCACCGGCGAGATGGCCGTCCACCTCGCTTCCCTCGGGTACGCCGTCGACGCCGTGGACTTCGCCGAGGGCGCGCTGGAGCGGGCCCGCGCGGAGCACGCCGGAGCGGAGGGGGTGCGCTGGCTGTGTCTGGACGTGGAGCACGACGGCCTGGCCGACCTCGCCGAGGACGGTTACGACCTGGTCGTGCTGCGGCTGTCCATCGCTTTCATCCGCGATCGCGCCCGTGCCCTGCGCCGTCTGGCCGCGCGGCTGCGCGAGGGCGGGGTGCTCGTCATCATCACGCCGGTCGTGGAGCACACCGCGAAGGAGCGACGCCACATCGCGCTGGACGAGAGCGAACTCGCCGCGCTCACCGACGGGTTCGAGTACGTCGACCGGTTCGACGCGCAGGGCCTGGCGGTGCTGGCCTTGCGCGGGCCGGCCGCATCGTTCAGCGCGGAGGAGAAGGGGCGGCCCGAGCCGCAGGCCGTCTTCGGTACCGCGGTGGTGGTCACCGACGCGTCCGGCCGGGTCCTGCTGGGCCGCTCGACCCGCGGCATGTGGGAGCTGCCCGCAGGCCGCATCGAGACGGGCGAAGCCGCGCCGGCGGCCGCTGTGCGGGAGTTGGCGGAAGAGACCGGACTGACGGCGCGCGTGAAGGACGCTCACGTCATCACCGTGCTCCACGACGACCGTCTCGACGTGCGTCGCGTCACCGCCGTGGTCCGCGTCACCAGCTGGGACGGTGAAGTCGGTCTGCCCGAGCCTCACCGCTTCGTGCGCTGGGAGTGGCACGACCTGCACACCCTGGCCACCCTCGGGAAGATCTTCACGCCCAGCACCCAGGCCCTCACCGCCGTGTGGCCCGGGGTGCTGCCAGGGCTGCCGCCCGTCCACTCCTACGCGTGCTCCACCGCCGTCCCGCCGGTATCCGGGGAACCTGCCGAGGCCGCCCGGCTGCGCGAGCGGATGGCGGACATCGTGATCGGCAAGGGCTGGGCGCCCTCCCCGCGGGTTCAGGCCGCCCTGCGCGAGGTCCCCCGGCACCGGTTCGTCCCCGAGGCTTCGCTGGAAACGGCCTACCACGACGACCTCGCCGTGGTAACCGTCCGGGAGTCACTCCAGACCGCACTCAGCTCCGTCTCCGCGGCCTGGCTTCAGGCCGACATGGTCGAGCAACTCCGGCTGGAGCCGGGGATGACCGTACTGGAAGTCGGATCGGGCGGGTACAACGCGGAACTCCTCGCGCACGTCCTCGGGGACCGCGGCCGGGTCATCACCGTGGACGTCGACCGGTTCGTGGTGCACCGCACGCAGCGGCTGTGCGCGGAGGCCGGCAGCGGAAGGGTGATCGCCGTTCTCGGCGACGGCGGCCTTGGCGCACCCGGTCATGTTCCGGCCGGCGGGTTCGACGGCGTGGTGATCACGCACAACGCGGTGGACATCGCCTCGGCCTGGCGGGACCAACTCGCCCAAGGGGCACGACTGGTCGTCCCGCTGGAGCTGGGCGGCTACACGCGCTCGATCACCCTGGTCCGCCGCGGTGACGTGCTGCACTCCGAGCACTGGACGTACTGCGGTTTCGTGCGGGACCGCGGTGCCGCCGGCCGCACCGCTCCGGCCGTCCGCCTGGCCGACGGGGAAGTCACCGTGCGGTGGGAGGACGGTGCCAGCGGCGACACCACCGGGCTTGAGGAGGCGCTGCGCGGTCCCCGGCACGAGATCAGCACCAATCTCGTCGTCCCCGGCACGTTCAACTTCGAGACGTTGCAGGTCTACGCCGCGACCACCCTGCCCGGGTTCTGCCGGCTGGCCGCCCCGGAAGGGTCCAAGCTCGTAGCGCAGCAGGACGCGGCCGCGATGCTGATGGACGGCTCTCTCGCCTACCTCACGCACGGCCAGATCAAGGACGGTCCGGTGCCCGCCGACCGCCGCTACGAGTTCTTCATCCACGCCTACGGCCCGGCCGGCGCCGAGCTGGCCGAGCGGTTCGCCTCGTGCGTGCAGAGCTGGGACCGGCACGTGCGCGAGTCCGGATACCCGCCCATGAGCGTCCACCCGGCCGGCACGCCCGACGACCAGTTGCCGATCGGTGACGTGCTAGACAAGCCCTCCGCGCGGCTCGTCTTCCAGTGGCCGGGCCGTACTTGCTCCGCCGGTGAAGACCTGAGCGTCGCCTCGCCCGTCCAGGGGGCAGTGTGACGCCACGAGTGGATGTAGTCCTGCTGGCCATGGGCGACCGCCCCGAGGCGGAAGCACTGGCGCAGAAGACGACGCTGCTGGGCCAGGAAGAGGTCGAGGTGCGGATCGTTGTGGTGGGTAACGGGTGCGTCCCGCAGGCCGTGCCGCCCGGTGCGCTCGCCGTCGCCCTGCCGGAGAACATCGGCATCCCCGGTGGGCGCAACGCGGGTGCCGACACGCTGCGGCGGATCGGCCGGCCCGGCAGCCGTACGGGTGGCGGGTCGACGCCGTCCACCGCATCGCCCACGGCATGGGCGCACTCATGGCCGGCCATGAGCCGGCATCGCCATCAATGTGCTCGGCAGCTACGGCGTGTGCCTCGCCTGGAACGCCCCAGACGCTCGTGAAAAACATGCCCCGTCCGTGGCAGCAACGCCCCGCCGGTAGATGGCACGGCAGGTGATCGCCCTCCCGTCGGCGCCGCGTCGGCGGCTTTCCCCACGTTCTCCGCCAAGAAGGAGCCCTTGATGGACGCCTCGCTGGATACGAGCCCCGCTGGCCTTCCCCGTCAGCCGCGGATGTCCGACGCCGAGTACGCCCGGTCCCGGCACGCGGTCTGGATGAGCGCTGCGGCGCTGTTCACCGACCCGCTCCGCCGTGTCCTGCTGGTCCAGCCCGCCTACCGTGAGCAGTGGCTGCTGCCCGGCGGGGCTGCCGAGCGCGGCGACGGTGCAGGGCGGCCGGTGGCGGCCTGGGGTCCCACTGCGCGAGAACGGCGGCCGCGTGGCAGAGGTTGTTCTCGGCGGGCTTGCCGTCGGTGCGCCCGGGCCGGCCGGTCGGGAGCGGCTCTGTCACGTCCCGCAGAGCCCGCTCGGTCCGGGCGGTGACGGTCACTGTTGCATCTTGGTGATCATGGGGTCGATCTCGGGAGCCGGACGTCGACACCGCAAACTCGCCGCCTGGCTCGACACCCTCCAGACCAACACCCAACCCGCCCGCCGCCCCACCAACCGACGAACCCCCAACAGCCCAAGCAACTGGACCCCCAAGCGGCACAGCACCGAACCCTGACCCCGCCCTACCCCACGCACCCATCCTGGCCAGCACAAACGCCGAGGGCCCCTTACCAAACCGCGAGGGGCCCTCGGCATATCCGGACAACAAAACAGCCGGTCAAGCCGACATAATGTCGGATCGACCGGCCGCATTGCGTCGGTTGAACGTGCTGCACCAGGCCCAGGAACGGGCCGTCGAAGAGGTCGCCGCCCGGCTGGCACGGGCCGAGGGGTGCACGCGGAGGCTGGACGCCCTGGCCCACACCGACGTCGTCGGCGACCGGGACGAGGAGGCCTAGGACGTCGAGTCGGTCCTGTCGCGGATCAAGGCCCACCGCGGGAACGTCAGCCTGAACTCGCTGCTGGACGAGATCGCCAAGCTCCGGCAGGTCCGCGCCCTGGCCGTGCCCGCCGATGCCTTCGTCCGGATCGGCCCGCAGGTCGTCGACGCCTGGCGGGCCAGAGCGGCGGCGTCCTCGCCCAGCCACCTGCGGCGCTTCGGCCCCGATGTGCGGCACGTGCTGCTCTCCGCGCTGATCTTCCGCCGCGAGCGGGAGATCACCGACACCCTGGTGGAGTTGCTGAACTCCACCGTGCGCCGGATCAACGCCCGCGCGGAGAAGAAGGTCACCGAACACTTCGTCGCCGAGTTCACGCAGGTCCGGGGCAAGTCCGGACTGCTCGGGAAGATCGCCGCTGCCTCCCTGGGCCGCTCCGAGGACTCCGTGCGCGACGTGGTCTATCCGGCAGCCGCCGGGGAGAGGACGCAGCGGGGCCTGGCCGCCGGCGGGGTAGAGGAGGGAGGAGCGGCGCCGGGCGGGCCCTGGGGAAGGGGTCGACGGACATCAGGGGCGCGGGCGGTCAGGAAGACGGTGGGTATCAGTACCAGGCCGTCGGCGCGGGGGCCGTGGCAGCGGAAGGGGCTGGCGACGTATAAGTCGCTGCCGTCCCAGGTGATGTGGGGGTGGAGGGTGCTGAGCATGGTGGTCAGGCCGTGGCAAGCGATGAGGTGGGCGCGGTAGGTGACGTCGGCATCGAGGGCGGCCCGCACGTCAGGCCAGTACGGGGCCAGAGCCGTTCGCCAGAAGAGGTCGAACTCGGCGGGGGCATGCTCGGCCAGGGGCCGTTCCCCGCGTTCAATGAGGCCAAGGAGCGGCCGCGGCAGGGGCGCGCCGGGCATGGCGGCTTGGACGCTGCCGGTGACGACGAGGTCGAGTTCGGGCCCAACCCGGCTCAGGTACGGGGAGATTTGGGTCAGGTCGAGCGGGTCCACGACCGGGCCCTTCCGGGAGGGCGGGACGGCACCCTGAAACGGGCTCTCATGGGGAGGGATGCGTGTTTGGGATCGGTCTTGATGCACGGGCATTGGAGGAAGTGCGGTTCGCCATCTCGGCGTTGGACACCGCACAGGTTCCCAGCCGCCCAGGGGTGCCATCCCCGCTCGCCCTGCCGCTCGCACGGCGGCGCAGCCGCAGCCGCCCATCATGCCGACAGCTCGGGCCCGGGCATTTGTCCCGCGCATGGCCGCACGGCCATGCGCGGAAGCGACCTGACACAACAACTCGCCGAAGGCTGACGGTCCATAGGAGGCAGATCACCCAAACCGGCGATAGCACCACATCTGTTGCACTTGCTAGAGTCACCTAAAATCGCGCTGAGCTGCGGAAAGTCGATCTGACTCGCCTCGCGCCGCAGCTACTCCCCCGGAGAACGGAGGGAACGAGTACGTCTTCGGTGCCTTGGCCACACCCTAAGAATACGCTCATGTGTTCGATTCGTGGGGGTGCGGGCGCCACCGCCTGGGGGCTCACCCATGCGGCTCTGCGAGGTGCCGGACGGGGCACCGGGCCGGACCATGAAAGTGCGCCCGCCAGCCTCACCGCCTACAGCTGCGCCTGGGCGCTGTCGCGGCAGGCCCGGCCTGCTGCTTGCTGTAGGGTCTCGCGGCTCGTGTCATAGGGCGCAGCCCTGACCAGCGGGTTTCTGGGCTGTCTCAGCCAATGTCCGCGTGCCTGTGTCTCAGGTCCGTGGAATTTCTTCAGGGCCGGTATCAGCAGCCATCCGTTCCGCCCACTCACGCACGGTCACGGCATGCTCTATGCATCTAACGATGGCCTTCTGGGACGCCGCGTCCAAGGTCTCCGGGATCTTGTCGAAGGTGTCGGGAAGAACGTCAAGCAATCCCCAGATCTGTTCGCCGGTGCTGACGGTCAGCAGCTGCTGGCACCTCCACTGCAGCGGCACCTCGGGACGGTGCCTGAGCCGCTGCACGAGCGTAGGGAACAGGTAGTGCGTCGCCTCTGCGGCCAGGTGCTCTTGGAGCCAGTCGACCGGGAGCCGCTGGCTGAAGCTGTGCATGGCGGCCTCCTGGGCCAGGTCCAGGAGCTGAGCGGTGTCGACGGCTCGGACAGTTCGAGGAAGGGGCGGGGTCATGCCGCGATGATGCCAACAAGTCTCCGCGGGGCCGAGAGGTCAGCTGGGCCGGGATGCGATATGGCGACGGGCAGACCTCCAGACTTCCTCGAACTCCTCGAAAGTAAGTTGCTCGGGGTCGTGGCCTTCCCAATTCGAGATGGGCAGCTCGGCTGTGATCCCGAACCTGCTGTCGTACTCATCGAGGCAGCCCGCGTCGTAGGCCCGCTGCCACTCGGCGAGGGAGGCAGCTGCGATCGGAGTCAGCTCAGGCCCTTCGAGCTCGACCTGCCGGATCACCCAGCCTTCAGCGTCGACCTCGAAGTAGAACCAGGTGTCTTCCTCGTCCCAGTAGCAGCGCATCCATGTGGTCACCGGTCAATGATGACGGTGCTGAGAGGCCAGCGCCGGGGTGCGGCTGCCGCTTGTCGCCGACCTGCGACAAGCGGCAGCGTCTGCTGTTTGTGTCAGCGGAACCGGCGAAGGAGGGCCGCTGCGGCGACGACTGCGCTGGTGATCGACCCTGCCGTCTGGAGCGGAACGCTGAGCGCCTGGTGGCCCAGGACGGCGTAGACCACGCCTCCGGCCAGTACGGCCAGGACGGCGGTCACCATGTACCGCAGCATCTGCGACACCGCCGTGGCCGGCTGCGGCTGCTGGGTGGCCGGCACGGCGGCCGCCGGAACTGTCGGCTGCGTGGGCGGCGCAGCCGCAGGCTCCGTCGGCGCGACGGGCGGGAACGGGGCCGGGGCGGGCACGACGCCCGGGGCATCGGGTGCGGAGACTGTGTACGCGGTCGTGTAGGTGGCCGTGCACGTGGTCGTGTAGGTGGTCATCGGTCGGATTCCTTTCGAGCGTCACATCAGGTGTGTCTCCCGCCCCTTGGATGGGGCGGGCGGGTTGGACAGGAGCACCTTCCGTGTCGGGGCCACGGCGATCCAGTTCTCGCGAAAATCCGCGGTGACCCCTCTCGCAGCCGCTTCTGACGGTGATTCGCGAGATTCGCGAGAAGTTGACGGCAGCACGATGCGGGGGCGCTGGCTAGCGGCGCAACGCCTGCCGGCCGCAGCATTCGCCGTGCCCGTTGTCCGCCGCGTCTGTCATCCGCCGACCACCACATCCGCCATCAGGTCCAGGGCAGAAAGCAGCGCACGGAGAGATGTTGGCGTTCCGCGGGCCGCATACCAGCCGGCCTGAGCTGCACAATCGCGCCGCGACGGCGCATCGCGAGGCAACACTGGTTGCAGCACGGGCTAACACCGGCTGCAACCTAGGGGGCCCGGGGCGACAGGGGGCGCGGCGGGGCTGATGATGTCCCTTGTGTGCCGGCCCCGCCGCGGCTCTCGGCTTTTAGGAAAGAGTCCGGGGTATCCGGCCGGTGTACGACCCCGTGACGTCAGTGGAGTACGGCTGGCGCGGCTCGTCTCCGCCTACACGTGTCATCGTCCTGAGGGACAGGGCGAAGCGTCGGATCGCCGTTGCAGACGGGAAAGCTGGCGCGAGGCCATGGACTGCCGTGGGGCGAGGCTGGTGCTGAGCGCTGTTTCGACTGCCAGAATGACGGCGATCTGGACGGCGAAGTCTTCTCTCGGTAGGGGGATTTCGAAGTCGGGGTTGTCGACATAGCCGACGGCGACGGACACGTAGTCCATCACGGCGTCGACGAGCTCGGTCCTGCTGCGGCTGGAGTCACTGAGCTGGCCCAGTACGCGCAGCACGGTCGGGATGCTGGAGTCGAGATTCGTGATCGGCTCCGGGAAGAGGATGGTGACTGCCTGCTGTGGGGCGGGCTGGGCGTCGAGCTGTGTCTGCTGGCGCCACCAGGCGGCCGCGTCGGTTTCCCCGAGCGAGAGGTGGTGGAGGTAGAGGCAGTACGAGGAAGCGGCGTCGCCAGCGCCTGCTGCGTACTGCCACCAGAACCGGGCACCGTCTTCGGCGTCCGTCAGCTGGAGGATGCAGCCCAGCACCCGGGCGCCGTGCGGCTCCGGCAACTGCTCGGTGATGAAGTCCTGCAGCAAGGTGTCGACGGTGTAGGCCACGACGCTCTCGCAGAGGATCTGCAATTCGTGCGCTGCCGTGTGGCTGGCCTGGTGTCGGCCGGAGGCGCACCCGAGGGAGTCGCGGCCGTCCGGCGGGAAGACAGCGCCGCTGTCCTGGTAGGGGACAACGTCGCGATACACGTGGGGTTCTTCGAGCAGCAGGGCGCGGGCGAGGAACTGGTCGATCGGAGTCACTGAAGGGTCCCTCCCGGGGCGGTACTGGAGTTGAGGGCGTTGGCCAAGGAACGCTGGGCGTGGCGGTCGGCGGAGCTCACGGAGGCAATCGGTGCGCCCAGGACGTCGGCGACGGCTTCCTCGCCCATGCCGCGCATGTATCGCAGGACCAGGACGTCGAGCTGGAAGGGCGGCAGGCGGCTGATGGCCTGGAACAGGCGCAAGGACTCCTCGATCTGGTTGAACCCGGCCGGGCCGCTGGTCTTGCTCAGGACGACGGTGTCGAAAACGGCGTGCGTGAGCTCTGGATAGCCGTCGATGTGCGGGGTGCGGGCCATGACGCCGCGGCGCAGGATCTGCCAGGAGAACTTCTGTACGTCAGAGCTGACCAGAACGTCTTCCCATCGCAGCCACAGGACGTCGGACGTTTCGGCAACTGTCCGCTCGGCCTCGTCGCGACGCAGAAAGACCCGGGCGTAGGCGGTGTAGGCACCCCGGTTCAGCTCGGTGAACCCGAGGTGGTCCAGCGGCGGGACGGCCGGGCCGGTGGACACGACCACCTTCGTTATGCACCCGTCGATCCAGTCCTGTTTCTTGCGCGCCTCACGCGCTGCCGCGGTCCGCAGCCGTCGCATCGGCCGCGTCGGTACGCCCAGGACGTGCAGCAGTCCGTGGGTGATCTCCCATCGGGGATATAAACCGGCGCCGCGCAGCAGCTCGGAGACCTTCGATTTCGACCACCCGGCTCGCTGCGCCAGCTCGGCGATGGTCAGGCCGCTGGTGAGGAACTTCTCCCTCAGGTGTTCCAGCCAGGCCCGGTGGGCAGCGCTCACACCGACGACAATGGGCCCCAGTTTGCGGCCCGGCTTACTGGAGGGTCGTCCTCGGGCTGCTGGAACGACGCAGACATAGGGGTCACGGCGCGTGCCCTTCGTCCGTTGCCGCCGGCGGCACAGCAGCACGTGAGGGCTCACCGCTGACTGCGGCATGGATGGTCTGCTGCACGAGCAGCCCGAGTGAGGGAACCAGCGCGGTGATCGCAGCGGCCTGCCCGAGTGCGGCCGTCACCACGCTCCGCGAGAAGACCGTCACCATCGCGATAACAGCCCACGCTTGCCTTGTGAACATCGAGACCTTTCCCAATGTGCTATCCGGAAGAGCTCCTCGGCGCGGTGCCGACGCGGTCATCGAGGAGCCGGGTAGTCAGGATGGGGGAAAGGATGTCGATCAGGCCACGTGATCATGAGATCGCGGAACAATGACATGAGGCCACGCAGCGCGCAGGCGCCTTCGCCGTCATGTGCGGACGCATGATGCCGCATTACATGTTTTTAGGGGCGAAGTTCCGGGTTTTCCTTGTACTTCGGCCCCCACCACCCGCCAATGAGTACCAGACGCCACTAGCGTCGACCTTCCCGTCCGGAAGGCCGTGTCCCCTCCCGTGCCGACGAAG
>NZ_JAJPWM010000041.1:0-35464 GCF_046549095.1 Streptomyces sp. x-80 | reverse complement strand
CTTCACCTGGACCAAGACCGCCGACGAGATCCTCAGCTCCCTCGCCGACTACCTCACCAAGGTCGGTGCCGACAGGCAGCAAACAGAGCAGAACTAACCATCAGAATTTCTGGCGCATCACACTAGCGAGTACCGGCCTGGCGGGGGCGGGCCGGGGCAGGGCGGGTCCAGGGGATCAGTGCGGGGACGCGGGCGCGGTAGGTCTCGTAGGAGGCACCGAACTCACGGGCCATCATGCCGTTCTCGATCTGGACCCGGCGCAGCAGCCAGGGGACGGCGACCACCAGGTAGACGAGCCACGGACCGAATCCGCAAGCCAGCATGCCTCCGCTGATCAGGCCGAGGAGACCCGTGTAGATGGGGTGACGGACCAGCCGGTAGGGACCGTCGGTGCGCAGCTCGTGGTGCTCCTGGAGTTTCGGGATGCCGGCCCACATGGTGCCCAGGACCCAGCGGGCCCATAGCAGCAGGGCGGTGGAGGCGAGCACGAGCAGGGCACCCAGGAGTGCGAGTTCAGGCTGCCAGTACTGAAGGTGGGGCCAGAAGGAATTCGGCACGCGCCCGATCAGCAGGAAGAACACACAGGCGCCCACGAGCAGCAGGACCCGGCGGGGCAGGGTTCGGCGCAGGCCGCGCATCCAGCTCCTCAGCCCGGCCTTGCTTCGCACGCCGAAGTAGACGGCGCCCGCGACCCAGGCCGCGAGGAAGATCAGGACGCAGACATTGGTGAGACCGACGAGTACGGAATGCAGTAAGTCCATGCCCCCAGGCTGCTCCGCACGCGGAGCAGCCCACCACCACCCATGGGTGGAACCGGTGGACCACCCACGAGTGGAGACCCTTCGGGCGGGGCGCTGTATCACCGGGCCGGCGAGAGTTGCTTGTGGCCGGGGTCGCGGCCCCCGACAGTGTGGGCCGTCGGTCAGCTCGGCCGTGCATCGGCGTGGACGCCCATCGCGTCGCGCCGGCAGACGGCCGGCCCGTCGGCGATCTTGTCGTGGTCCGCGCGGAACTGCGGGTCGTCGACGTAGGTCTGGCCCAGTCCCTTGTACGCGGTCATGTCCGGGGTCCAGAACCGGCAGACGCGCTGGTACTGGTAGTGGCGTCTCGCCGGCCCAGCGGACGACCGTAGGAGTTGACGCAGTGGAAACCGCAAGCCGGAACCGGGGGCCGCGTCTGGCGCCCGCCGGGCAGCGCGTCACCCGCCTGCTGCCGGGCGCCCTGATCCGCGGCCGGTCGGTGACGGCTACGGGCGACCGTCGCATGTTCCTGCCCGGCCGACGTGGTGGTGCGTGGCCGCCTCCGCCGCCGGTTGCGGCCTGTTCGCCGTACGGCAGCGCCGCGTACAGCAGCGCCGTACGGCCGCGGCGGGCCGTGAGCCGCTGGTGACCCCGGGCCTGCTGCGCGAGCCCGCCTTCGCCGTCGGGCTCGGCGGCATCGCCCTGTTCTTCGGCGGGCTGACCGGCACTCGGCTCGTGCTGACCCGCTTCCTCCAGACCGGCCGGCACTTCACCGCCGGTGACGCGGGGCCGGGCAACCTGTCGCTCGCGATGGGTACGGCCATCGGTGACGCGGTCGGCGGCTCCGGCCTCACCGACCGGATCGGCCGCAAGGTGCCCGGGACCGGCCCGCTCGTCCAGCTCGTCGGCGCGGCGCTGCTCCGGTTCGAGCTCGACGGCCTCGGCACCGGCACGTTCTCGATCCGGGACCTCGCCCCGGGTGTGGTGGTGGCCGGTGTCGGGGCGGGCGTGGTCGTCGCCGCCCGGTTCAGCTTCATCCTCGCCGCGGTCGACGATGACGGGACCGGTTCCGCCTCCGGGGTGCTGTCCGGCGTCCGGTCCGTCGGCGGCTCCATCGGTGTCGCGGTCTTCGGCTCGGTGTTCTTCGCCCAGGCCGGGACCGGTGGCTTCACCGCCGGCTTCCACCACGCTCTCCGCGTCCAGGCGCGCCTGCCGACCGCGATCCTCGCCCTCATCTTTCTGCTGCCCGCGAAGGGCCGCCCCGAGGACGAGCAGCCCGGCAGCACCACCGATGCCCCCTCCGGCCGGCCCTCGGGGAGAATCACAAAGCCGCAGGTCAGAGGATTGCCGCAGTCCGACCTGGGAACGTCCGATCGGGGAACGCCTCTCCGCTGCTCCGGAAACGCGCAGGGTGCCCTCGCAGGTCAGGAGCAGGAGAGGGCACAGTGGGTGGCTGAGGGGGCGCTGCGCTGGTCTCTGCGGAAGGTGTCGTTCAACATCCGTAGGCAACGGGACCGGGCGGGTCCGGTCCGACCGGCCGGCCGCATCCCGCGGCGCGGAAGCCCTGGCGGCGCGGCGAAGCGGCGTCGATCGGGTCCGGGCCGACAGGAGCCGGCACGGGCTTCGTCGTAGCGGTCCCGGGAAGCGGGGCCTCCGGTGTCCTGGGCCGTGCCCGACAGATCGTGTGCCGGGCCGCCGCACCGGGTGCGACTTTCGTCGTCGGGCGTCGCGACCAATGGCGGGCGCGGTGTCCGGCTGAGCGGCTTAACGTGGCCGCGTGACTCGTGTGGAATCTACGGCCCCTGGAGCATCGGCCCGCCGGACACTGGCGGCGAGGCTGCGTGCGGCGCCCCGTCGGCTGGCCGCTCCGGGCAGGGCTCTCTTCGCCCCCGGGATGTGGCCTGCCCGGCGCATCGTGGGCGAATCGCTGTTGAGCGTGGTGTTCGGGCTGCTGGGAGCGGGTCTTGAGGCCCTGGGACGCGGCGGCACGGTACAGGTCGTCGCCGTCGGGCTGGCGGCCGCAGTGCTGTCGTCGCTGCGCCGGGTGCTGCCCGCGACCGTGCTGCTGGTGACCGCCGTCGGTTCCGTTCCGTTCGACGGTCTCGCTCCGCTGGTCCTCGTCGCCGCCTGGTCGGCGGGGCGGCGGATCGACGGGGTCGGCAAAGCGGTCGGCGTCTTCGGCCTGGCGTATGTCCTTACCTTCGGCCTGACGGTCGTGCTGGACCTGCCTCGCTTCTCACTGTCGTACTTGGTCCTCGGCGCCCTGGGGCTGCTGGTCGCGATCATCGTGCCTGGCCTGGCCGGCCGCTATTGGTCGCAACGCCGTGCGCTGACCGACACGCTCCGCGAGTACAACGCCCAGCTGCTGCGCGAGCGCGCGATGATCGCCGGACAGGCCCGGTTGCGGGAGCGTCAGCGCATCGCGCAGGACATGCACGACAGCCTCGGCCATCAGCTGGCGCTCATCTCGGTGCACACGGGCGCGCTGGAGGTGGACCGCGAGCTGACCGGGCGGCAGCGGGAGGCGGTGGGGGTGCTGCGCGAGGCGTCGGTGGCCGCGATGCACGAGCTGCGCGAGGTGGTAGGCGTGCTGCGGGACGGCACACCGGCGCCCGGCCATGGGGACACCGCCCCGGACCTCGCGGCCTCGGGGGCGGAAGACGCCACGACGCTGTCGCGCGGGGTGGCCGGCATCGAGGGCCTGGTGGCAGCGTCCCGGGGCGCGGGTACGGCCGTGGAGCTGCGGCGCTCCGGCGCACCGCGCCCGCTGACCCCGACCGCCGATCACGCGGCGTACCGCATCGCCCAGGAGGGCCTGACCAACGCCCATAAGCACGCCCCGGGCGCCCCGATCACCATCGAGCTGCGGTACGAGCCGGACTCGCTGGTCGTGGAGGTCGCCAACGGCCCCGCGACCGGGACGACGGGCGACGGACGGAGTGTGGTGAGCGGCGGTCAGGGGCTGACCGGGCTCGGTGAGCGGACCCGGCTCGTCGGGGGCATGGTGCACGCGGGCCCGACGGCGAACGGCGGCTTCCGGCTGGCGGGCGTGCTGCCGTACACCTCTCCGGAGGGCGGTGCCCCGAGCCCCGTGCCCGGTGACGCGGCGACGACGTTCGTCGATCCCACAGGCGACTTTCGGCAGCAGATCCCGGCGGGCTCCCTGGGCGAGGGTGATCCCGTCATGGAGGGGATCGGTCTGCCGAAGGAGCTGGCCAGGGCAATGAGCAGGAACAAGACAAGAAGCGGGATAGCCGTTGGCTGCGGGGTGGTGGCAGTGGTCGCCCTGCTGCTGGTGATCGCCGCGGTCGTCGGGGGGATCTTCTTCATGCGTGAGGTGGACAAGGCCATGATCGAGCCGAAGCGGTACGACGCGGTGAAGGTGGGCCAGTCCGAGGCGGAGGTCCGCAAGCAGCTGCCCCACGGGGAATCTTTCCTGACCGAGGGCCTGGACAAGGGCGCGCCGCCCGTGCCCGAGGGGGCGAAGTGCCTCAGCCTGAATTCCACTGAGGTCGGCAGCAGTTGGCGCAAGGAGCCGGTCTTCCGGTTCTGCTTCAAGGACGGCAAGTTGATCGAGAAGAAGTCCTTCGAGGTCACGAACTGAGGACCGCCGCTGTGCAGTCCCGGGCGCTCGGTCGGGGATGATGGTCGGTGGCCGCAGGTATGACCGCTCAAGACCGCGCAGGAGAGTCGTGATCAGGGTTCTCGTCACAGATGACGAGCCGCTCATTCGGGCGGGCATCAGGATGATTCTCTCCTCCGCCGACGACATCGACGTCGTCGCGGAGGCGGCCAACGGCCGTGAGGCGGTCGAACTGGCCCGGTCCCGGCGCGTGGATGTCGTGCTGCTCGACATCCAGATGCCGGTCATGGACGGGCTGACGGCCCTGGCCGAGCTGCATCGGACCGTCCCTGATACGCGGGTGCTGATCCTGACGACGTTCGGGGAGCAGCAGAACGTGCTGCGCGCCCTGACCGGGGGCAGTGCGGGCTTTCTGCTCAAGGACTCGGCGCCCGCGGAGCTCATGCGTGCGGTACGGGCTGCCGCGGCCGGAGACGCGTACTTGTCGCCGGGCGCCACCCGCCATGTCGTGGACTCGTTGGCGTCCGGCCGGAGCGCGCACCGTACCGAGCAGGCCCGCCGCCGGCTGGAGACGCTGACGGACCGCGAGCTGGAGGTCCTGGCGCTGCTGGGTGAGGGCCTGTCCAACGCGGACGCCGGTCAGCGGATCCATATGAGCGAAGCCACGGTCAAGACGTATGTGAGCCGGATCCTGGCCAAGCTGGACTGCGAGAACCGGGTGCAGGCCGCACTGCTGGCACGAGACGCCGGTCTGGGGACCTGACCACACCACTCGATGGCGTGGACGCAGAGCCCGCCGCGGGCGGCGCCCGGTCTGTGACGACAGCTTTCGCTTACGGCGCCGCCTGGGGTGACGGCCGTTCAGCCGTCGGGCAGAAGCCGGTACTGCCCGAGGGCACCGGGCGTCCGCCTTGCCGCGCGGCCACCGTGCCTTGGCCGTCGAAGGTTCATGTGAACACCACTCCACACCACACCAGAGACAGGTATGTCTAGATTTCTCACTCTTCGCACCGCCTCGCTGCTCTCCGCCGCCCTGCTGCTCGCCGTCGGCGCCACGGCCTGTAGCGGCGACAAGGGCGGCACCGGCCTCCGCACGTCCCCCGCGTTGGCGACCACCGTGCTGCCCACCTCGCTCACCTCCCAGAAGCCCGACTGGCAGCCCTGCCCGGCGGCGTCCACCGCCCAGGGCGGCGACGGCAAGGCACCCGGCAAGCTGCCGGACGGCACGGCATGGGAGTGCGCGACCGTGCAGGCGCCCCTGGACTACGCCAGGCCCGATGGTGACACCATCGACCTCGCGGTGATCCGCGCCAAGGCCATGGGCGGCGGCAAGCGGATCGGCTCGCTGGTCTTCAACTTCGGCGGGCCGGGCGCATCGGGCGTGGCCACTCTGCCGGACTACGACGCTGCCCAGTCCCTCCGCTCGCGTTACGACCTGGTCAGCTTCGATCCGCGGGGCGTCGGAAACAGCGCGGGCGTGACGTGCCTGAGCGACAAGGAGACCGACGAGCGGCGCGCCAGGACCCGCAACCTGGCCGGGACGGCCGAGGAGAACAAGAAGACCGCGGCGGCCTGCGCGAAGAACTCCGGGAAGGTGCTGCCGCACGTCGATACCGAGAGCGCCGCCCGCGACCTGGACCTGATGCGCCAGGTTCTGGGCGATGCCAAGCTCAACTACTTCGGCATCTCCTACGGAACCGAACTGGGCGGGGTCTACGCCCACTTGTTCCCCGAGAAGGTGGGCCGCACCGCCCTGGACGCCGTCGTCGACCCGACCAAGGACTCCGTACAAGAGGCGCTGGGCCAGGCAAAGGGCTTCCAACTGGCACTGGACAACTACCTGGCGGACTGCGCGAAGACGCCCGGCACCTGCCCGTACCAGAGCCCCGAGGACGGGCACCGGCGGATCGCCGACCTGCTGGCGAAGACCGGCAGGCAGCCGCTGCCGACCACGAGCGGGCGCAAGCTCACCCAGGAGGACGCGACCGCCGGCATCGCCCAGCTGCTGTACTCCGAGGAGATGTGGCCCAGCCTGTCGGTCTCGCTCTCCGACGCGGAGCAGGGCAACGGCGACAACCTCCTGACGATGGCCGACGCCCTCAACGGCCGTGATGACAAGGGGCACTACAGCACCATGCAGGCAGCCAACACCGCGATCAGCTGCGCCGACACCAAGCAGCGCCTCACTCCCCAGGATGTGGCGGCCAGACTGCCGGAGTTCCGTAAGGCGTCACCGGTCTTCGGTGAGCTGACCGCAAAGGGCCTGCTGAGCTGCACCGACTGGCCGGTCACCGGCAAGAGCGACACCCCGCAGGTGTCGGCACCGGGCGCCGCCCCCATCGTCGTCATCGGAAACGCGGGCGACCCGGCGACCCCCGTCGAGGGCGCGCGGACGATGGCCGAGAAGCTCGGCAAGGGCGTGGGAGTGCTGCTCACCGTCAAGGGCGAAGGCCACGGCACGTACGGCGTCAACCAGTGCGCCACCAAGGCCGTGAACGAGCACCTGCTGCACGGCAGGGCCCCGTCGAACGGAACCGTCTGCGCATGACCACGGCGTAGCGCGACGGGGCGGCGCACCGATCCGGCGACGCCGTCGGCGCCGGCCACGGGTTTCGTCGAGCCTTCGTCATCTTCGAATGTGCTGGTCGGAGGTGCTGGTGTGAGGTTCGATAACGCCCGCCCCCGATGGGTCGGCATGAACCTGTTCGCCCCCACCTGTGCACTCCCCGCCCGCATCGCCGCCGGGCCCGCCGACGACATCCTGCTCATGGCCGGCGGACATCAGGCAAGGCCAGGCCGCAGCGCATCCGCGCCGACCCGCGCATGGCCCGCCTGGCCCGTCGGCACACGGGGCTCCCGAGAGCATCGGCGGGCCTGCCCCTGTCAGGGCAGACGCCGACTCGTCACGCTGAAGCCGCCGCCCGGCCCAGCGGTCAGCCGTCGGACGGCCACCAGGTCCCGGACTCCCAGACCCTGCCGTCCCAGATCCGGCGCTGGGCGGCCTGGGGGTCGTCGACGACGGCGGACCCGGCGGAGTCGAAGACCATGGTGGCGCGCCGCCCGGTGTCGTAGCCGGGCCATGCGGGCAGGCCGTCGGCGCCCGGAGCCGAGCCGCCGGCGAAGACACCCCAGACGTCGTGCAGCACGCCGGCCAGACCGCTGCCGCCGGACCAGATCTGCATGCCGTCCGCTCCATGAACGGCGGGTGCGGTTCCCGAGGGCGCGAGCACGGGCGGAAGGCCGGTCAATGGGCCGTCGTAGCGGGAGCGCCAGACCGGGCCGTATCGGCACTGGGCGTCGGCCAGGCGGGTGGTGGGGACCGCGTACCGTTCATCGGTCATGATCGCGACACGGAGCCGGACCGGGTCCTCGGCCAGGTCGGGCCGGGCCTCGGCATAGGCGTCGAGGATTTCGGCGCGGGCCGCGGCGCCGAAGTAGTCGGCGAGGACGCGGTCGGCCTGCTCAGCCGTGTCGGGAGCGATCAGCTGGAACAGCGCACATTCCTCGACGCAGTGCTGGGCCAGCAGGGCGACCCCGGCCGCCGAGCCCGCGGCGACGGCGTCCAGGGGCCGGGCGGTGAGGGCGAGACCGTCGATGGCCGGCCGCCACAGCCACATGGTGTGCACGATGTCGCCGAACGCGCCCTGCGCATGCAGGATGTCCTGCGCGTCCACCTCGCGGATGCGTTCGGGGCCGGTGCCCAGCTCGCGGAAGAAGCTGCGCGCGACGTTCGCGG
The DNA here is from genome assembly GCF_046549095.1 of Streptomyces sp. x-80. Classification (NCBI taxonomy): domain Bacteria; kingdom Bacillati; phylum Actinomycetota; class Actinomycetes; order Kitasatosporales; family Streptomycetaceae; genus Streptomyces; species Streptomyces sp. x-80. The sequence continues at coordinate 27,405 of NZ_JAJPWM010000041.1, read as the reverse complement.
CCTGGGCCGGTGTGGCGACGTGGTCGGCGCCGCCACTGCTGGAGGCGGCGCGGTGGACCAGGCCCCGGGCCAGGGGCGAGGCCAGCAGATTGGCGACGGACTTCGCCCCGGCCGAGACGCCGTAGATGGTGACGTTGCCGGGATCGCCGCCGAACGCCTCGATGTTGTCGCGTATCCAGCGCAGCACCGCGATCTGGTCGTGCAGTCCGAAGGCGCCACTGTGCTCCTCCCCGGGAACGGCGAGGAAGCCCAGCGCCCCCAGTCGGTAGCCGAAGCTCACCACTACCAGGCCGTGGCTGCGCGCGAAGGAGCTTCCGTCCTCGGCCATATCGGTGCCGGCGCCCACCTGGTAGCCGCCGCCGTGGATCCATACCAGCACCGGACGGCGCACCGCCCCGGCGGGCGCGGTGACGTTGAGGTAGAGGCAGTCCTCCGAGGGCGGCGGCAGTTGCACCGCCGAGCCGCCGTCCGACAGGACGGATGCCGTTTGCGGCAGGGGCGGAGCGGGAGCGGGAGCCTGGTAAGAAGTCGCGTCCCGCACTCCGCTCCACGGCTCGGGGGGCTGCGGCGGGCGCAGCCGCAGCGGTCCCACGGGTGGTGCGGCGTAGGGGATTCCTCGCCACGCGGCGATGCCGTCGGCGATTTCGAGGCCGCGGACCGGGCCCGCGGAGGTGTTGGCGATGAAGGGTGTTGCCACTTTCTGTCTTCCTTGTCTCCAGGTGGCGGCGGAGCCGGACCGCCACGTCGTGGATGCCGCCCTCGTCCACGGCGGTGGCGCGGATGGCGGGGCCGCGGTGGCGAGCAGATCGACCGGACCAGGTTAAGGATCGTTACGGCAGGATCACTTGCGTCATCTGACTGCCCGTGGAAGTTCACCGGCCGCCGGTTCAGCTGACGGCTTGAGTAGCCCGGCTGCCGCAGCACGGCGCCCAGCAGAGCAGGTCCGGACGGTTTGTCGGCCGCCCGAGGCGGCTTGACTGTCCTGCTGCCGGCGGCAGATGATCATTCGCAAAAGGCCATGGCCGCGCAGCACGGAATCGGCGTGCGGAACACCAGGTCGCCGAGGAGCGAACAAGGTTGGCTGGGAACTCAGGGGGCAGAGGCGCGCCCGAGGCCCGTGGGGCGATCCTGGGCAGGGACCGGGAACTGGCCGCCGTCGTCTCGATGTTCGACACCATGCGGGTGCGCGGACAGGTGCGCCTGATCATCGGCGAGCCGGGCATCGGCAAGACCGCACTGCTCGCAGCCGCCGCGGCCGGGGCACGGCGGCGCGGCGTGACGGTGCTCACGGCACGCGGCGCCGCATCCGAGCAGCACCTGCCCTTCGCCGCGCTGCACGACCTGCTGCGTCCCCTGGTGGAGCGGGACCACGCGGCGAACCTGGCTCCGGGACGCCGCAAGGCGCTGTTCGACGCATTCGGTATGTCCGAGACGGTTTCCCCGCCCAAGCTGTTCTTCGTCGCCCTGGCGGCCCTGGACGTGGTGTCCGACGCCTGCTCCCGACAGCCGCTGCTGCTGGTCGTCGACGACTACCAGTGGCTCGACGCCGCCAGCCGCGACGTGATCGACTTCGTCGCCAGGCGCCTGGTGACGGAGCCGGCGGTGCTGCTGATCGCCACGCGCCCGGACCACGCGCACCCACCAAATCTGCTGGACACCCCGGATGTTGAGGTGGAGGTCCTCGGCGCACTGGACGATGCCTCCGCCGGCGCGCTCCTGCTGGCCCGCGCGCCGGACCTGCCCGAGGCACTGCGCGACCACGTGCTCGCGGAAGCAGCCGGCAATCCGCTCGCCCTGCTGGAACTACCCGTGCGAACGCGGAGCGAGTCGTCCTCCCCACCCCGCTCCGGCCAGGGACCGGCCCTCACCGCGCGCCTGGAGCGCGCGTTCGCCCCCCGGCTGCCCGAACTGGGTGCGCCGGCGCGCCTACTGCTCCTCGTGGTGGCGCTCAACGACAGTGACCGCTTGTCCGAGGCGATCGGCGCCGCGTCGATCGCGATCGGCCAGGAGGTCGGGCTGAGCCGGATCGACGAGGCGGTGGGACTCGGCCTGGTGTGGACCGATGGCGAGACCGTGCGGTTCCCGCATCCGCTGGTGCGCTCCGCCGTGGTGCATTCCGTGAGCGCGGCGACGCGGCGGTCGGCGCATCGCGCCCTGGCCCAAGCGCTGTCGGGTGACGCGGACCGGCACGCCTGGCACAGCGCCGCGGCGGCCGCGGGGCCGGACGAGGCGGTGGCGCAGCTCACGGAGGCGGCGGCCGACCGGGCCATGAGGCGCGGCCTGCCTTCCTCGGCGGTGGCCTGGTGGGAGAAGGCCGCGGGGCTCTCCCCGGAGGAGGGGCACCGGGGCCGACGGCTGCTGCGGGCGGCGGAGGCCGCCTTCCAGCTCGGCAATGCCGACGACGTGCGCCGGTTCACCGACCAGTCCCGCTCCCTCCGGCTGGAGGTGACCGAGCGCGGGCTGTTCTCCTTCCTCGACGGCGACCTCGACAACGCCGTTCCCCAGGACGCCGAGGGGGTGCGGCTCGTGCTGCGCTCCGCGACCAGGGCACGGGACGACGGCGCTCCCGAGGCCGCCGCCATGCTCCTGGTCGAAGCGGCAACGCTCTGCTGGTGCTGCGGCGCCGGACAGCCGATCCGTGACGAGCTCCTGGCCACCGCCGACAGCCTGCCGCTGGCGGCGGACGATCCCAGGGTGCTGACCGCCTGGGGGCTCTCCGGTGCGGCGGAACGGCGCCGACGCGCCGTGGACGCGCTGGACCGGTGGAGCGTGCGCTCCGTCGCCGACCCGGCCACCGAGTCGCTGCTGTCCAGGACGGCGTTCGTGTGCGGCGAGTACGAGCGGAGCCTGGCGTTCGGCCGGTCGGCCGCGGACGGGCTGCGCCGGCAGGGCCGGCTCGGCATGCTCGCGCAATTGCAGGTCCGCCAGTCCTTCGCCGCCACTGCCCTGGGGCGCTGGGACCTGGCCGGGTCCACTGCGCAGGAGGCACACCGACTGGCCTCAAAGGCGTGCCAGCCGATATGGGCGGCCAGCGCCGCACTGGCCCTGGCGTACCTCTCGGGCCTGCGCGGCTCACTTCGACAGTCGGTCGAGCTCCTGGACGAGTTCGAGAGAGTCGCCCTGTGCACCGGGATCCAGCCGCTCATGACCGGGGCGCAGATGGCGAAGGGACTGCGTGAACTGGGGCAGGGACATCCCGCCGAGGCATTCGGTCACCTGCGGAAGGTGGTGGACGGCGGTGACCGGACCCACCATCCGATCACACGGCTGTGGGCGATCGACTATTTCGCGGAAGCCGCCCTGGGTGCCGGCGAGACCGGACGCGCCCGCCCGATCGTGCGGGACCTGGAGCCCGTACTGGAGACGGTCACCGGGACAACCGCCCACCGGCCCATCCGCCTCGCCCAAGCGCTGCTCGCACCGGATTCCGAAGCCGAGGCCGCCTTCACCCGGGCGTTCGACCTCGCCGAAGGTGCCTCGCCCTGGTACCGGGCCCGGTTGGACCTCGCGCACGGAATGTGGCTGCGCCGCAGGCGCCACGGTGCGGGGGCCCGCGCACCGCTTCAGTCCGCGCACGCCGTATTCGAAACGCTGGGAGCCCGTGCCTGGGCGAAACGGTCGGCGCGGGAGCTGCGCGCGTCGGGCGTCAAGGGGCAACCGGCGCCGCGGTCGGCCGCGGCGCTCCTCACGCCGCAGGAGCTCCAGATCGCCCGGCTGGCCGCCGAGGGACTGTCCAACCGCGACATCAGCAATCGGCTGTACCTCTCCCACCGCACCGTCGGCTCACACCTCTACCGCATCTTCCCCAAACTCGGCATCACCTCCAGGACCCAGCTGCCCGCGGCGCTCTCCCCCTGCGACCGGTAACGACCCGGGGTGCAACAGGGAGTGGATCAGCGAGCGGCGTCATGCGGCTTCGGATCCAAGGCGGAGGAAGAGGGAGGAAGGAGGCGACGCGGAGCGTCGTCGACTCCGTGGACCCCGTGGACTCCGTGGACCCCGTGGACTCCGTGGACCCCGTCGACCCCGGCAACGCCACCACCCCATCGGAGGCGGCTGCCCGAATCGCCACCGTGCTCCCCACGCATCCCGGTGGCGTCGCCGCACGCACCAGATCCGACGGCCACGCAGCGCCCCCCATGACCACAGCGCTCCCACGCGACACCCCGGACAGGACACGGAGCACCCCCCACATGCACGACACCGGGGAGACCGTCGACCGGCTTGTCGAGTGGCTCGACGCGGGGAGCGGCGTCTCACCCGAGAGGGCGCGCATGCTGCGCGTACTCAAGATCAGCGAAGAGGCCGGCGAAGGCGCCGAGGCCATCCACGGAGTGACCGGCTCCAACCCCCGCCAGGGCAACAGCCACACCTGGGACGACGTACAGGCCGAACTCTGCGACGTCATCTTCACCAGCCTGGTCGCCCTGCGGACGATCACCCCCGAGGCCGAGAAGGTGTTCGCCGAGCGACTCGGCCACGCGGAACGCTCCCTGAACCGCTGGGCGAGGTGACGGGGCCACCCGGGAAAAGTCTGTTGCTGTCAGGACGCCTTTGCCGCCACGGAAGAGCGGGGGCCGGGCGCCGAGGTGCCCGGTCCGGGGCCGACACCCGCGCTGAGCGCCACGGACAGCACCCCGGAGATCCACTCGTCCGCCCCGACCCGCACCGGAGGCACCATCAGCAGGGTGCAGACTGTGCCAATGCCTGCTGAAGAATCGACACCGCAACGCACCCGGAATCCGTGGGGGCAGGGCGAGCGGCTGCGCACCGAGATCCTGGAGGCGGCCGCCCGGCTCCTGTCGGAACTGGACAGTGCGGAGGGCATCACGATCCGTGGCGTGGCCAGGGCCGTCGGGATCGCCCCGGCCAGCATCTACCAGCACTTCTCCGACAAGGCGGCGCTGGTGCAGGGGATCGTGGGGTACGACTTCGAGCTGCTCATGGCCGCGATGCACAAGGCGGAGGAGCGGCTTGCCGCTGAGGATGTCGTCGGCCGGGTGCGGGCGCAGATGCACGCGTACTGCCGGTTCGCCATGGAGCATCCCGGCCACTATCGGCTGATGCTCAGTCTTCGGGACGCCGCTCATCAGCAGCGGGGGAACAGCCTGCCGGAAGGGCCGCTGCTGAAGCTCGTGGAGCTGCTGACGGAGTCGTTCGTCCGCTGCGAGCAGGCCGGTCATCGCCTGCGGGTGTCGGCGGAACGAGCGGCGATCATCGTGTTCGTCGGCGCGCATGGCCTGGTCGCCCTGTGGCATGCCAGCCCGGAGGACGACGACAGCGAGATCAGGTCCCTGGTGGACGAGCAGATCTCGATGGTCTTCGCCGACTGCTGAACTTGAATTCGTGATGTCGGTCAGCCGTTCATGACCAGGCCGGTGCCGGCAAGGCAGCCGTCGACCGCGTCAGGGCGGTACCGGATCTGCTTGAGCCTGCGCTTCACGGCCCGGGTGATCTGGCTCGGGTCGGCTGCGGCAAGGTTGCCGATGTCACGCTTGACCCTCGACCAGATGTCCTCCTGCGGATTCAAGTCCGGTGCGCAGGAGGGCAGTTGGAAGACGGTGAGCGGTCGGCGTTCGCGGCGATGAACTCCCTCAGCGGGGCCGTCAGGTGGATGCGCACGTTGTCCCACACGAGCACGATCGGGCCGCCGAGCTGGATGCGGAGACGTGGAAGAGCCGGCCGATCAGCGTCTTGATCCGCGCCGGCGTCCACCGCTGGTCCGCCCCACCGTGGGCCAGTGGGCCACGCTCCAGCTCCCGCGCGAGCCGGGCCATCTGAGACTCGCTGAGCCGTGGGCGCCCGGGTGATCCCTTCGACAGGGCCCCTGCCTCGCCCGGGTCACGCCACTGCCGACGCCACCGCTCCACCGAACGCTCCCTCACCCGCAGCGCGGCGGCGAGGTCCTTGTTCTTCTTCCCGCCCTTGAAGCGTTCGACGGCCTGAATCCGGACCCGCTCCCGCGCGGCCCTCCCCGCGTCGGTCAACCCGCCGCCCTGCGCGTATCTCACGCCCACAGGACTGCCGGACCGACCGGCCATCGTCGGGCGGACAAGCCCGACATCACCTCAATCAAGTTCAGTGGCGGCGGGCGAGACCTCCGGGATCGGACGGGATCGGACGGGACCGGACCCCAAGTGAACTGCGTCACAGAAAGTGGCAATGCGCGCCCCCAGTTACCTAACATGTGTTCAGTAAGTCAGTGAACAGTTGTTAGGTAACTTCTCTGGAGGTGCCATGTCCGAAGCGTTCGTCGACGTTGCCCGCTATCCGATGTCGCGCGGCGGCTGCCCCTTCGACCCGCCGCCCACTGTGGACCGGCCACGGGAGCAGGGGGCGGTGATCCGGATGCGGCTGCCCGACGGCAGCACGCCATGGCTGGTCACCGGATACCCGGAGCTGCGCGCGGTGCTGTCCGACTCGCGCTTCAGCGCCGACCCCAGCAAACCCGGCTACCCGCCGACCGCGGGAAACCCGACGGGCGAACCCGAGCCGGGGATGTTCGGCACCATGGACGACCCCGAACACGCCAGGCTGCGCCGGATGCTGACCCGCGACTTCGTGGTCAAGCGCGCCGAGGCGGCCCGGCCGGCCATCCAGCAGATCGTCGACGAAAAGATCGACGAGATGCTCCGCCTCGGCGGGCCGGTCGACCTCGTCGAGGCATTCGCCCTGCCGGTCCCCTCGCTGGTGATCTGCGAACTGCTCGGGGTGCCCTATGCCGACCACGCGTTCTTCGAGGACCGCAGCGCCAAGGTGCTTTCGCTCTCCCCTGACCAGACGGAAAAGGAGGCGGCCGAACTCGAACTCCGCGACTACCTGGGCACGCTCCTGGCGGCCAAGGGCCTCAACCCCGCCGACGACCTGCTCAGCCGCCTGGCGGTCGACCGCGTACGGACCGGGGATCTGACCGACGAAGAGGCCACCACCTTCGCCGTCCTGCTGCTGGTCGCCGGGCACGAGACCACCGCGAACATGATCGCTCTCGGCATCCTGGCCCTCCTCCGGCACCCCGACCAGCTCGCCCTGCTGCGCGACAGCGACGACCCGAAGCTGATCGCCAACGCGGTCGAGGAACTGCTGCGCTACCTCAGTGTGGTGCACTCCGGGCTGTCCCGGGTCGCGGTCGAGGACGTGGAGATCGGGGGCCAGGTGATCAAGGCCGGCGAGGGGGTGATCCTCGCCGTCGACGGCGCGAACCGGGACAGCACGGCCTTCCCGGACCCGGCTCGGCTGGACCTCCGCCGCACGGCCCGTCACCACGCGGCGTTCGGCTACGGCATCCATCAGTGCCTGGGCCAGCAGCTCGCCCGCGTCGAGCTCACGATCGCCTACCCCACGCTGCTGCGCCGCATTCCCGGTCTGCGGCTGGCGACCGCGCTCGAAGAGATTCCGTTCCGGACGGACATGGGCGTCTACGGCGTGCACCAACTGCCGGTCACCTGGTGACACCGCCACCACGCGGAGAACACGAGGAGAAGAGGAGAACCCGCGATGAAGATCACGATTGAGCAGGACAAATGTGTTGCGGCCGGGCAGTGCGTGCTGGCCGCCCCGCAGGTGTTCGACCAGCGCGAGGAGGACGGCATCGTCGTGCTGGAGCACGACCGGCCCCCGCGGGAAACCCACGAGGACGTCCGCCTGGCGGCCCAGGTGTGCCCGGCACTGGCGATCACGCTGGACGAGTCGTGACGACACGGCCGAACCACGTGGCCGTCGTCGGCGCCTCGGCGGCGGGCCTGGCCGCCGCCGAGACCCTGCGCCGGGAGGGCTATGACGGGCGGCTCACCTTCATCAGCGCCGAAGAGCACCTGCCCTACGACCGTCCTCCCCTGTCCAAACAGGTCCTGTCCGGCGCATGGGCGCCCGAACGGACCGCGTTGCGCGACCCGGCCGCGATCACCGCACTGGACGCGGACTTCCTGCTCGGTGCCACGGCCACCGGTCTGGATCCTGTCGCGCGGCGGGTGCACCTGGCCGGGGACAGGGCGTTGGACTACGACGCACTGGTGATCACCACCGGAGTGGCGGCCCGTCGGCTGCCGCAGGGCCACGACCTGTCCGGGGTGCAGGTGCTGCGCACCCTGGACGATGCCCTCGCGCTGCGGGACCGACTGCGATCCGAGCCGAAGGTGGTCGTCGTCGGTGCCGGGGTACTGGGCACCGAGGCCGCGGCCGCCGCGCGCCGGCTCGGCCTGTCGGTCACGGTCGTCGACCCGCTCCCGGCCCCGGTGATCCGCCAGTTCGGGGCGCGGATCGGCTCCCTTGTCGCCGGCCTGCATCGCGAGCACGGGGTGCGGCTGCTCACCGGAACGGGGGTCGACTCGCTGTCGGCCGCCGACGGTCGGGTGACCGGGGTGCGGTTGACCAACGGGATGGCCCTGGACGCCGATCTCGTGCTGGTCGCGATCGGTTCGGTTCCGGGGACCGCATGGCTGGCCGGCAGCGGCCTGTCACTGTCCAACGGGGTGGACTGCGATGCGCTGTGCCGGGCCGCGCCGGGGATCGTGGCGGCCGGGGACGTGGCGAGCTGGGCCCATCCTGAGCTGGGGCGGATCCGGGTCGAGAACCGCACGAACGCCACCGAGCAGGCCGCGGCCGCCGCGAGAGCCCTGCTGGGCAAGGGAAGCGCCTATGCTCCGATCCCGTTCTTCTGGACCGACCAGTACGACGTGCGGATCCAGGCGTACGGGTTCGTCCCCGAAGACGCCGAGCCCGCCGTGGTGGTGGGAGATCCCGCCGAGGGGAAGTTCGCCGCCCTGTACGGGGCTCAAGGCGAAGTGGTGGCGGCGCTGGCCTGGAATCTCCCCCGGGAGCTGCGTGCCCTGCGGCAGCACGTGGTGAGCCGGACGCCGTGGGAGCAGGCCGTACCGCCGGCGCTGCGGTAGCGCGTAGCCGACCGGCGCTACGACGCACCGACCCGACGCCGTCCAGCCCCGTCCGGTGGGGGCCGAGGCTCACGGCCCCCACCACGCACCCGTATTCGACCGGTCTTCCGACCGGTGTTTTGGAGGACGCCCATGGCCACCGGCAATCCCCGGCGCATGCGACTCGGGGCCATCCTGTGGATCTGCTCCGCACAGTTCTTCGTGGTGAACGTGATCGTTGCGGCACGTTGGTCCGCGCCGCCGTACAACCCCGCGCGCCACATGATCAGCAGCCTGGGGACGACCGAGTGCCTCACACAGAACCAGACCTACGTCTGCTCGCCCTGGCACACCGCGGCCAACCTCTCGTGGATCATCGCAGGCGGCTGCATCGTGCTGGGCACGATCCTGGTCGCCCCGATGTTCCCCCGTGACCGCCTCGGCCGGACGGCGACCCTGCTGTCGGCCGTCGCCGGAACGGGCCTGGCGCTGGTGGGGCTCTTCCCGGACAACGTCGACATCGGCCCCCACATTGCGGGCGCCGTTCTGCTCATCGGCGGCGGCAACACCGCCCTGATCCTGCTCGGCCGATCCCTGCGCACGGCACGGGAGTGCAAGCGCCTCGCGACGGCCGCACCGATCGTCGGAGTTGTCGGACTCGTGGCCGTCGCGCTGATGCTGACCGTGGGTATGGCGGCCGACGTGCCCGGACTGTTCGAGCGGATCGCCGGTTACCCCGTCATCGCGGCCTTCCCGATCTGCGGAATCGCGGCCCTGATCAAGCTCAGTCAGCGGAGCGCTGCTTCCGCCGGCGCGCCAGGATCCCGTTGACCGCTGCCGCGGCCCCGCGCCGGTCGTGCCGGCCGGGTCGGCTCCGCCGCGTGGGCGCGCCGTGCAACGCACCGCAAAGGGCACCCCGCCCTTCGGGCTCCGGATCGAGCTCGGAGCGCACCTCGATGGAGTCGGGGCAGTCGTGCCGGTGCGGGTCGTTCCTGGCCGACCAGTGAGCCTTCGCCATCTTCGACCAGCACATTCGAAGATGGCGAAGGCTCGATGAAACCCGGGGCCGATCCCCGCCGGGTCCGGACCCGGCCCCGGACCCGCCCTGTTCACCCCCCGCCGAGCCCGCGAGGCGCTCAGGGCTTGCCGGTCGGCGGAGAGTGGGCGCGGTCGGTCGGCTGCGCCGTCCGTGCCGTCCGTCCCGGCCTACGCGGGCGGGGCGAGCCAGTCGTCGAGCGGGACTTGGCAGGAGTTGAGAATGCCGGCGATCAGTGTGTAGGCGCCGATGAGGGCGAGCAGTTCCACCAGTTGTGGTGTGGAGTGGTGTGTGGCCAGTTCCTGCCAGGTGGCGGAGGACAGGGTGTGCCCCTCGCACAGTTCGTCGACGGCCCGCAGCAGCGCCCGGTCGGCTTCGTCGAAGCCGGGGCTGTCCGGCCCGTCGGGGATGCGGGCGATCTCGGACTCGGTGAGGCCGACGGCGGCGCCGAGGCGGACGTGATGATGCCACTCATAGGCCGAGCCGGTGCGGTGGGCGGTCCGGAGGATCACCAGTTCCCGCTGGCGGGGCGGGATGAGCCCCTGGGCGAGCTGGGTGAGCAGGGGTACCAGGGCGACCAGCAGGTCGGGGTGGTTGCCGATGGTCGCCAGGACGTTGAGCACCGGGCGGCCCGCCAGCGGCCCGGCCCCGTCCGCGAGGATCTGCGCTGCGGGACCCTCCAGGCGTGGGGCCAGAGTGGCGATCTCGGATGCGGGCCGTGGCGCGATGCGCGGGGGCGCATCGACGGGACGCGGCACGACGCGCAGGGCCGGAGCGGCTGGGCGCGGCGCGGCGTACTGGTCGAGAAGGCCCATCAGCTCCTCCTCCCCGGGCGTACCGTCGCCGTTGAGTTCGCGGTAGATGGCGCCGATGTTGAGCACCAGGCGTTCGGGGTCGTCCCAGTCGGCGATGCCGTCCAGGTTCATCTCCCGGGCGGCCTGGAGTACGGGGACGCCCGCCCCGTGCGCGTGGACAGCGTGGTCGCGGACCCGTTCGAGGTAGTCGCGGAAGGTGCGGACCTCGCGCTTGCCGACGATCGGGCCGTGTCCGGGCACGATCGTTTCGACGTCCAGGCAGAGGATCAGGTCGCAGGCGGTGATCCAGTTCTCCACCGGGCCGCTGTGGATCACCGGGTGGCCGCCGACGAACAGGATGTCCCCGGTGAACAGCGTGGCGGTGTCCGGGACATGGACCAGCACGTCCCCGGCGGTGTGGGCCGGGCCGACCTCGATCAGCCGGACCGTACGCCGGCCCACCGCCACCTCCAGCTCGCCGCTGAAGGTCCGGGTCGGCAGCGTCGGGGTGATGCCGGTGAAGTCGAAGGTCCTGCGCATGTCCTCGGCGACCCGCGGGAGCTGGACCACGCCGGGCGAGGCGAACAGTTCGTGGAGCCGGTCGTGGCGCATGGCGGCCGCGGCGGCCTCGGAGGCGAGGATCGTGGCGTCCGGGAGCAGTTGGTTGCCCCACCAGTGGTCGCCGTCGCTGTGGCTGTTGACCAGAGTGCTGATCGTGAGCCGGGGCAGTGCTCGCGCCATCGCGTCCAGCATGTCGCGGGTCTGCGGGACGGTGAACAGGGTGTCGACGAGCAGCCCTTCGTCGCCGGAGACGATCAGCCCGGCGTTGCTGAAGCCCCAGGTGCCGCTGGGCTGTAGGTAGGCGTAGGTGTCTGCGGCGATCTCGTGCAGACCCAGGGTGAAGGGGACGGCCATCGCTTGACCTCCTCAATAGATGCACTCGGATGTACTTGAGTACCAATGTATATCCAAGTACCGACTGGACCCAAGTACAATCTCGGTGTGAGGTCGACGACACCGCAGGACGCGGGAGAACCGCAGGACCGCCGCGAACGGCGCCGCAACGCGACACGGGAGCGGCTGCTGACCGCGGCCCTCGAACTGTTCGCCGCCCGGGGGTACGCGGCCACCACCTATGAGCACATCGCCGAGCGCGCCGATGTGGGCCGCCAGACCGCGTTCAACCACTTCCGCCGCAAGGAGGACTTCGTGACCGCCTGGGTCCAGGGGCGGCACGAGCGGCTGGACCGGCAGGCGGCTGCGGACGCGTCCGCAGCCGGGAAGTCCGCCGTCGAGGCACTGGCGGACGAACTGCGCGCACTCGCGGAACTCAACGAGCGGGATTACGCACTGGCCAAGGAGCTGCACGACGGCGGAGTGCTGCACGCCGCCTTCGGCCTCGGCGCCGCCACACCCCCCGCGATCCTCACCGTTGTCACCCGCGGTCAGCAGCGCGGCGAGATCCGCGGCGACCTCGATCCGGGGACGCTCGCCGACATGATCTTCGATGGCTACGTGACCGCGCTGAGCCGCTGGCTGAGCGGCGACGGCACTTACTCGCTCACCGAGGCCCTGCTGGCCAGGCTCACTGTGCTCGCGGAGGGTTTCACGGCCCGCCGCGCCGTCAACCCCCGTCGTTCCGGCCTGAGGTGACGCGGTGGACGTATCCCCCGGGCACCGCGGCGGTCAGGGCGGGCGGTGCCGTGACGGGACGTTGTGCGGTACCGGTCACGCCTCTCCCCCTGGCTTGAGTGGTCGCTGTGCGAGGGTTCACCGGGGCGTCGGTCCGGCGCACCCTTGCCGGTGCTGCACGCCCCACCTGCTGATGTAGGCGGGATCGACGGCGATCACGCCGAGTCCCCTCCCCGCGCACCTGGACAGCGGGCGCGCGCGGAGTCTGCCGGTGGGGATGCCCGGGATGAGCTGCCGGAAGCGCGTCTCGCGGCCGTGCTTCTCGCGGGTTTTGAAGTCGGTGAAGTCGAGGTCTTCGACCGCGATGGCCTGCACACCGGTGGCTTTGACCCAGTGCGGCAGGCGAGTGAGGGCATGGCGCAGCTGCGCGTCGCGGTGGGTGGCGGTGCCCGCACCGGCCGCGGCGGCACGTCGGTGATCGGCTGCCTGACACCCGAACAGTTCCTGGGCACCACCCGGGGCACCACCGCCTCGTTCCGTACCTCCTGCCCGCGCGCCCTCCAGCAGCACGTCATCGACAACTGGGGTGCCTACGGCTACCGCTGACACCTCCGGCCGGGCCCCCGGTCGGCACGCGGACACCGCACCGGCCGGTCGCCTCGGGCAGTCGTGGCCGCGGGAACCGCCACCGGCCGGGATGCCGGTTCCGGCCGCCGTGGCTCAGCGAAGCAGCATCTGGACGATGCCCACGGTCCCGACTGCCACGATGAGGGTGCGCAGGAGTACGGGACTCAGACGGCGGCCCGCCGTGGCCCCGATCTGGCCGCCGATGGCGGAACCGACCGCGAGGAGGGCGACGGCCGTCCAGTCGAAGTCCGCGACGAAGAGGAAGAAGAACGCGGCGACGGTGTTGACGACGGCGGCGAGAACGTTCTTGAAGGCGTTGAGACGTTGCATGCTGTCGTCGAGGAGCGTGCCCATCAGGGACATGTAGATGATTCCCTGGGCCGCGGCGAAGTAGCCGCCGTAGACGCTGGCCAGGGTCAGTCCGGTGAGCAGCGGCAGGCCACCGTCGGGGCGTGCGGAGGTGCCGGTCAGTTCGCGGCGGCGCCGCAGGATTCTGCTGATCCGGGGCTGGAGGACGACCAGGACGAGAGCCAGGCCCACCAGGACCGGCACGATCCTCTCGAATGCCGTGGCGGGCAGGGCCAGCAGGAGCGTGGCACCCGTGAGGCCGCCGAGCAGGGCGCCGGCGCTCCATTTCAGGAGGCGCCGGCGCTGGCCGACGAGTTCCTTGCGGTAGCCGATGGCTCCGCTGATCGAGCCGGGGATCAGGCCGAGTGCGTTGGAGACCGTGGCGGTGACGGGCGGCAGGCCGACCGCGAGCAGAACGGGAAAGGTGATCAGTGTCCCGGAACCGACGACCGCGTTGATGGCTCCGGCGCTCATGCCCGCTCCGAAGACGGCGAGTATCTCCCCCACCGTCACGCCGCGCCCGATTTCATGGAACCGGTGCCACCGCCGGACGCGGCGGAGCGCGAGGGCCGCGATCCGTCCTGATGCCGCATCGGGACGAGCCGCACCGGAGTCCCGGAGTACGAGGTGCCCGGCTCGATGGCGGTGCGAGTGCCGGCCGCCGCTGCGGGCGGGACCCCGAGGTATGTGGTGTTCATGACGTGAAGCATAGAAACCGAACGCTTCGTGCGTGGCCGAAGTGTCACTGCGATAGCCACGTGGTACCGAAGCACGCCCGGGAGGGGTGCAGCCGTCGTGGGTGCACGACCGTGCCCGGCCCGGCGGCCGTCCCGTCCCTCCGGGTCAGTTGTCGACGTACTTGCGCAACACGGCCTGGTAGTCGGCGAATTCGGGCTCGGTGTGGAGGCTGTCGGTGCCCTTCTTGAGGTAGACCAGTCCCGGGCAGTTGGGCTTCCCGGAGCCGCGCAGCTGCTCGCTGCCGACCTTCTTGCCCGTCCTGGCCTCGTACACGGTGACGTCGTACACGCCGCGGTACAGCTTGATGGTGTCCGACGTGAACTTGCAGTCGGTCAGGAACTCGCCCTCGTCGGGGGTGTCCAGGCAGGCGATGAGCTGGACCCGGTGCGGGTCGAGTGTGTTTCCGCTCCAGTAGTCCGCTGTGCCGGAGGCCGGGTAGAGGGACCGGGGGGCACCGGACTCGCTGATGGTGAACATCGCGATCGGGTGCGGGCCCGTGCCGGTGCGGTCGGCCGCCTGCGGGAAGTACTTGCGGGCCAGGCCGGCGCCGCAGCCGGTCTCGAAGTCGGAGACACGGCTGAGCGCCTTGTCGTTGGCCTTCGGCTCGAACAGCACCCAGTAGACGCCGTAGCCGACCACCGCCACCATGACCACCGCGGTCACCCGGACGAACAGCGTCCGCCGCCGGCGCTGTTCGGGCTGCGGGGCCTGGCCGGGCGCCCCGCCGGACCTGCGCCTGCTCACCAGGAAATAGCCGAGGTAGAGGACCGGAGCGGCCGCCACCACGGCGAACAGGACGCCGACCAGCGGATTCCCGCCCTTGAAGGCGATCACCGAGAAGATCACCGCGAAGCCGAGGAGCAGGACGATCAGCTTGGCCATGAACACACCGTTCCGTGGGGCCGACAAGGAGCCCAAAGGCTACCGACGACAGGTGAGTTCGCCTCGACGGTTCTGTACCAAGGTCATGACAGGTGCTCAACAATCCCGCTCGCACGGCGGCCGGCCCGGTCACCCCACCGGCTGGGGCGCCTCACCGGTCCGCCGGCCCGTGCCACCTCCACCCAGTTGCGCCACCCCGGGCACGGAGCCGGAGGATGGGGAGAACGGGCCGCGCCGCGCGTCACGGCAGTGCGGTCGTGGCTTCCTCTGGTGCGCAACAGCGCTGTGGAGGCTGTCCAGTTCCTGCGGCCTCGGCCCCGAGCCGGGAGCGCGCGGTCAGCCGCCGGACGGGACCACCGAGGAGTGGTGGTTGATGATCAGCCACCGTCCTCCCCGCAGCTCGTAGACGAAGGTGTAGCGGGCGTCGACCTTGGACTTGGTGCCGTCCTTGTTGGTCAGCGTGAACTGGTAGAGGCCGGTGTCGACGGCGGCGGTGGGGCCCAGGACGTGGATGAACCGCTCCTGGATCCTGCCGACGGGTTTGCTGTCGAGGAAGTGCTTGAAGTAGTCGACGATCGCGTTCCGGTCGGTGCGCAGCCGGGCCGACAGGGTCGGCAACAGCACCGCACCGGGGGCGTAGAGGTCTGCGACACGGTTCGCATCACCCGTCGCCAGGGCCGCGTTCCACCGGTCGAACAGGGCCGCGATCTGCCGCTGTGTGGGCAACGGTGTCGTGGCCGCCGGGGCCGCTGTGGCCGTGCGTACGACAGGGTCTTGGACAGGGGTGCCGGCCGCGTACGCGGACCCCGCACCGGCGAAGAGTACGGCGACGGTGACGACGGCAACCCCGGCAGAATACGTGCGCCTCACAATGCACCTCCCGCTGTACGGCGGTTCTGCACACCGGAAACACCAGCTTCGCCCACCACACGCGATTCGGCACCCGCAGCGCCGCTCCGGCCGCTGTGTACGGGGAACCGGCACGCGGTACCGGTTCACCGTCGGGCTCCAGGACAGGCTCGCCCGGCTCGCCGGACCCGTGCTCCCCGGACCGTGCGGCCCCGCCCTGGCACCGAGCTCCCGTCCTGCATCGGCGGGACGCTCCCGGACAGTCGCGATGACGTGTGCCGGGTGGTCCCGAGCGCGGCACCCGGTACGAGTACGGGAGCGCCACCGGGGCCGTCGATCCGGTGCTGGTCGCTCCGCTCGCTCCCCGGCCCCCACCGACCGCGCCGCGTGCCCCTGGCGCCCTGGTCAGAAGCCGGCGGCCGGGCGGTTCAGAACGTAATGGTCGAGACGGTGTAGACGACCGGATGGCCGGGTTCGTCGTGGCTGACCATGATCCGTTGTGAGGGCTGCGGGGCCTTCTTCTCGTGGCTGGTGCCGGTCCACCGCCGGTCGGTGGTGAAGTCCCAGCCGACCTTCGCGGCCTGTTCGGGCGCGATGGTGGGCGGGCCCGAATTGAGGTCCTCGGCCGTGGTGCCGACCTTCGTCAGGAACTTGTCGAGCCCCCGGTCGTCCGTCCTGAACTGCACGAACAGCGAGCTGGTCTGCCAGGAGTTGGACTCGTAGTAGTAGACCGGGGTGGAGCCGACGGGGACCGGGACGTTGTAGATCCGCTGCTGGACCTTGGAGGGGAAACCGTTGGTCAGACCGGTGGCCGCGGCCTCCTGCTCCTTGCCCTCGCCGCTGTCGCGGCTCTGCTCGGCGGAGATGACGATATAGCCGGCCGGGATCGTGATCAGCAGGAAGACGATCAGCGCCATCAGCCAGGGGCGGGGGCGTTTGCCGCGCGGCGGCCCGGCGAGGTGGTCGTCGTGCACGTGCGGGTCCGGTTCGGTCATCGGCGGCCGGACCGTTCGTAGCGCTCGTACCGCTCGACGCGGCGGCGGTTGGCGCGCCGGAAGCGGCGGGCGACCAGCCGGGCGAGGTCCGCGGCGCCGACCATACCGGCCTCGGGGCCCAGCTGGGCCTTGGCGATCCGGGCCTCGGGGCGGTAGCCGCGGCCGGTGAGCTGGCGCCGGAAGGCGTCCCGGGCGGGGCCGATCAGCAGATCGTCGGCGGCGCTGACGCCACCGCCGATGACGAAGCAGGAGGGGTCGAGGGCGGCGGCGAGGTTGGCGATGCCGACGCCGAGCCACTGGCCGATGTCCTGGAGGAGTTCGACGCACATCGCGTCGCCCTCCCGGGCCAGCTCGGTGATCAGCGGTCCGGTGATGTCGCCGACGCGCCCGCCGACCCGTTCGATGATGTTGTACGCGACCGGGGAGTCGGCCGCGGCCAGCTCGCGGGCCTCGCGCACCAGGGCGTTACCGGAGCTGTACTGCTCCCAGCAGCCGCGGTTGCCGCACGGGCAGCGGTGGCCGCCGGGGACGACCTGCATATGGCCGAACTCACCGGCCACGCCGTACTTGCCCCGCTTGACCTGGCCGTCCTCCAGGATCGCGCCGCCGATGCCGGTACCGAGGGTGATCATGACGAGGTGGTCCTCGCCGCGGCCGGCGCCGAACCGCCATTCCGCCCAGGCGGCGGTGTTGGCGTCGTTGTCGACCATGACCGGCACCGCGAGGCGCCCGGCGAGCCGGTCGCGCAGCGGTTCGTTGCGCCAGTTCAGGTGCGGGGCGAACAGCACCTTGCTGCGGTCGGCGTCGACCCAGCCGGCCGCGCCGATGCCCACCGCGTGCACATCGTGCCGGTCGGAGAGGTCCAGCACCAGCTCGGTGATGGTGTCCTCGACGACCTTGGGGCTCTTGGACTTGTCCGGCGTCTCGGTGCGGACCTTCTCCAGGATGGTGCCGTCGGCGTCGACGACACCGGCCATGACCTTGGTGCCGCCGATGTCGATGCCGACGGTGGGCACCCGCGGCGCGGTCAGCAGCGAACGCCGCTCGCGGGTGCCGACCGTGCGCAGCACGGTGGCTCTCGCCGACCCGCGGTGCACCCGTTCCCGATACGTACTCATCGGCCCACCTCTTCGCCGTTACGGCTGCCGTGACGGTCGCGGCGGCTGCGTGCTCGCAAGAGTCGTCTCGTCCCTGCGGGTCTAGGGAGGCCGGGGCCTCGGCGTGCATGGTCCGCTGCGATTGTGCATCACGCGCGGCGTCCGGCGCACCGCGGCCAGGGGCGGGCGGCCCGCGCGGGGCGGCGGACCGGCCACGGGGTGCGGGCCGGGTCAGTCGGGCCGGTGGCCGCCGGGGAACTGCGGGGTCGCCGAGCGGGACAGTTCATGGCTGAGCTGCTCCAGCTCGCTGCCGCCCGCCATTTGGCGGGTCAGCTCGTCCAGGGCGATCTCCGACTTGGCGTGGCTGCCGGCCATCGTGCCGCGCTTGAGCAGGACGAAGCGGTCGCCGACGAGATAGGCGTGGTGCGGATTATGGGTGATCAACACCACGCCGAGACCGGCGTCGCGCGCGGCCGCGACGTACTTGAGGACGACGCCGGACTGCTTGACGCCGAGCGCCGCGGTCGGCTCGTCCAGGACCAGGACCTTGGCGCCGAAGTACACGGCGCGGGCGATGGCGACGCACTGCCGCTCGCCGCCCGAGAGGGTGCCGATCGGCTGGTCGACATCGCGCAGGTCGATGCCCATCCGCAGCAGCTCGCTGCGGGTGGTCTCGCGCATGGTGTGGACGTCGAGGCGGGCGAAGGGGCCGCGGCCCTTGGTGGGCTCGGAGCCCAGGAAGAAGTTCCGCCACACCGGCATCAGGGGGACCACCGCCAGGTCCTGGTAGACGGTGGCGATACCGCGGTCCAGCGCCTCGCGCGGGGAGCCGAGCCGCGCCTCCTCGCCCTCGATGGTGAAGGATCCGGCGTCGTGCTGGTGCAGCCCCGAGATGATCTTGATGAGGGTGGATTTGCCGGCGCCGTTGTCACCGAGCACACAGGAGATCTCCCCCGCGTGCACCTCCAGGGACACCCCCTCCAGCGCCCGGATGCTGCCGTAGTACTTGCTGACGTCGGTGAGCTCGACCAGGGCCGTCATGCCTTCGCCTCCGCGCGCTTGCGGATCCATGCGTTCAGGAGCGTGGCGAGCAGCAGCATCGCCCCGAGGAAGAACTTGTACCAGTCCGGGTTCCACTGCGCGTAGACGATGCCCTTGCTGGTCATGCCGAAGATGAAGGCACCGACGGCGGCGCCGATCGCCGAGCCGTAGCCACCGGTCATCAGACAGCCGCCGACCGCCGCCGCGATGATGTAGAGGAACTCGTTGCCCACGCCGTCGCCGGACTGGATCGCGTCGTACGAGAACAGCAGGTGCTGGCCGGAGACCCAGGCGGCGAAGGCGACCCCCATATAGAGGCCGATCTTGGTCTTGACCACCGGGACACCGACCGCGCGGGAGGCGTCCGCGCCGCCGCCCACCGCGAAGATCCAGTTGCCGACGCGGGTGCGCAGCAGGATCCAGGTGGCCACCGCGACCAGCACGATCCACCACAGGATGGTGATCTGGATGTCCACCCCGCCCAGGGTCAGCCGGGACGCGAAGAGCGCACGGGCCGAGGCGAAGCCCTCCATATCGGCGATGGACTTCGTCGAGACGGTGCCGCTGATCAGCTTGGTGAAGCCGAGATTGAGGCCGGTCAGCATGAAGAAGGTGCCGAGCGTGATGAGGAAGCTGGGCAGTTTCGTCCGGGTCAGCAGGAAGCCGTTGAAGAAGCCGATGGCCAGGGTGACCAGCAGCGATACACCGACGCCGACCCAGGTGTTGGCCGTCAGCTGGTAGCTGACCATGGACGAGATCAGCGCCGAGCTGACGACCATCACACCGGCCGACAGATCGAATTCGCCGCCGATCATCAGCAGCGCCACCGGCACGGCCATGATGCCGATCGTCGAGGACGCGTAGAGCACGGTGGAGAGGCTGGACGCCCGCAGGAAGGGTTCCGCGACGGCCGAGAAGAAGATGAAGACGGCGATGGCGCCGACGACCGAGCCCAGCTCGGGGCGGCCCATCAGGCGGCGCACCGGCGAACGGCGCACCAGCCCGTCATCGGCCGCGTCCCCCGCCGGCGGGCCCGACGGGGCCGATGACGGTATGGCGGTGCTGCTCATCGCGTTCCCCGCTTCGTGTACTCCTGGAGCGCCGCGGCGTCCTTCTTGGTGATCACCTGGGGTCCGGTGAGCACCGGTTTGCCGCCGCCGAGGACATCGGAGTTGTACTTGTAGAGCCAGAGCAGGTCCACCGCCTGGTAGCCCTGGAGGTAGGGCTGCTGGTCGACGGCGAAGCCGAGCGAACCGTCCTGGAGGCCGGCCGCCACCTGCGCGTTGAGGTCGAAGGTGTCGATCTCGGCCTTGCTGCCGGCCTGCTCCTTGGCCTTGACGGCGGTGGGGGCGAACGGTGCGCCGAGGGTGATGACGGAGTCGATGGCGCTGTCCGCCTGGAGCTTGGACTCGATGGAGGACTGCACATCGGGCATGTTGGTGCCCTCGACGTACAGCTTCTGCATCTCGCCCTTGAAGCTCTTCTTCGCCCCGTCGCAGCGCTGCTCGTGGCCGACGTTGCCCTGCTCGTGCAGGACGCAGAGCGCCTTCTTCCGGCCGCGCCGGTTCAGCTCCTCGCCGACCGCCTCACCGGCCACCGTCTCGTCCTGGCCGATATGGCTGAGCGCGCCGAACGCCTTGGACTCCGCGGAGCCGGAGTTCACCGTGACCACCGGGATGCCGGCCTTCTCGGCCTTGGCGACGACGTCCTTCATGGCGTCCGGCTTGGCCAGCGTCACGATCAGCCCGTCGACCTTCGCGTCGATGTAGGACTGGACGAGCTGGCTCTGCCGCGCGGCTTCCTCGTCGTTCGCGTAGACGAACTTGATGTTGTCCTTGGCCGCGGCCTGCTTGGCGCCGTTCTGCACGATGTCCCAGAAGCTGTCGCCGGCGCCCGAATGGGTGACCATCGCGAAGGTCCACCGAGGGGTGTCCACGGCGGCCCTGCCGCCGGCGGCCTTGGCGGCGCGTTCGTCCTCCGCGCGCTTGCCCCCGGTGCTGCTGCACCCCGCCAGGGAGGCGCCGAGCACCGCTGCCAGCACGGCGCTCACGACGCGCGCCCCTCTGCGAACCCTTACCACGAGGTCTTGCCCTTCCCGCTGATGTCACGCTGTGTGGTGTGCGCGGTGACGCGCACGGGCACCGGTTGCCCGGCACCAACCGCCCAAGTATCCGTTACGGCCGACCGGTGCGGATTCATCGGGTCCCGCGACCCCGTACGCGGTCACCGGGTGCCGCGTCCGGTGTACTCCGCGAGCTTCGGTACGTCCTTGGCGGTGACCAGGGTGGGACCGGTGAGCACCGGCCGGCCGCCGCCGAGCACATTGCCGTTGACCTTGTCGAGCCAGAGCAGGTCCACCGCCTCGTACCCCTGGAGGTAGGGCTGCTGGTCGACGGCGAAGGCCAGGTCCTTGGTCTTGAGGAGCCGTACGACGGTGGCGTCCAGGTCGAAGGTCGCCAGCTGCGCGGTGCTGCCCGCCTGCTTCCTGGCCTCGGCGGCGCGCGCCGCCATCGGCGCTCCGAGGGTGACGACCGCGTCGATGGACCGGTCGGCCCGGAGCGCGGCCGCGACGGCGGACCGGGCGGCGGACGCGTCGGCGCCGTCGACGGTGAGGTTCGCGACCGGCCCGTGGAAGCCCTTGCGGACACCGGCGCAGCGGTCCGCCAGCGACGCGTCGCCCTGCTCGTGGAGGACGCAGAGGGCCTTCTTGGCGTGCCGGGCGGCCAGCTCCGCGCCGGCCTCCCGCCCGGCCGCCGTGTCGTCCTGGCCGATATGCGTCAGCGCCCCGTACTCCCGGGAGAACCGGCCGCCGGCGCTGACGGTGATGACCGGTATGCCCCGCGTGACGGCCTTGCGGACGGCCGCCTTGACGGCCGCCGGCTCGGCGAGGGTGACGATCAGCCCGTCGACCTTCTGGTCGATATAGGACTCCACCGCCTCGGCCTGTTCCGCGCCGTCCTCGTCGTTGGCGTAGAGGAACTTCACATTGTCCTTGGCCGCGGCCTGTTCGGCGCCGTTGCGCACGATGTTCCAGAAGGTGTCGCCGGTACCGGCGTGGCTGACCATCGCGAAGGTCATCCGGGGCGTATCGGCGATCCGGCGGCCCGCGCCCGTCCCGCCGTGCTTGCCGCCGGAGCCGCTGCACCCGGCGACCAGTGCGAGAGCCGCCAGCAGGGCGGCCGCACCGCGGAATCCGGGTCGAGCCGTACGCACGCAGAGCATCGTGGAACCGCCTTTCCTCCCCGGCCGCCGGAATGACGGTTGGGGGAGTTCTAACGGTGCTGACAGAGCCACGTCAATGGTTTGTCTGAACATTCTGACGCGGAGTTCGATTATCCGGTGCGTGAACCGGCGTCCCTCCGACGGGCGACCAAGGACGGGGACGTGGCGTGGACGCGGTGGGCGGCACGCCCGGCCCGGCCCGCCCGGCCGCGCTCAGGGGCGGACGAGCAGCTGGAACTCGAAGGCGTAGCGGGACGCGCGGTAGACGTGTGAGCCGAACTCGACGGCGCGCCCGGTGTCGTCGAAGGTGGTCCGCTCCATCGTGAGCAGCGGGGCGCCCTCGGGCTCGTCGAGCCGCGCCGCCTCCTCGGCGGTCGCGGCCCGCGCGCCGACCGCCTGCCGGGCACTGTGCAGGGTGATCCCGGCCGACCGCATCATGCGGTACAGACCGGTCTCCTCCAGCCGGGCGGTCTCCAGCTCCAGCAGACCGGCCGGAATGTGGTTGCGCAGATGCGCGACGGGCTCACCGTGGGCGAGCCGCAGTCGCTCGACGAGCACCACGTCCGCCCCCTCGGCGATGCCCAGCGCGGCGGCGATCTCGGCGTCCGCCTGAGTGATGACGTTGCGCAGCACCCGGGTGGCGGGCTTCTGCCCGGCGGCCTCCAGATCGTCGTAGAGGCTGCTCAGCTCCAGCGGGCGCTTGACCTGGCTGTGGACGACCTGGGTACCGATACCGCGCCGCCGGACCAGCAGCCCCTTGTCGACCAGCGACTGGATCGCCTGCCGCACGGTCGGCCGGGACAGGCCGAGCCGGCCGGCCAGCTCGATCTCGTTGCCGAGCAGGCTGCCGGGAGCCAGCTTGCCGTTCTCGATCGCGGCTTCCAGCTGCTGGGCAAGCTGGAAATACAGCGGGACCGGACTGCTCCGGTCCACGCTGAACTGAACGGGGCTCTCGGCGCCCGCGGTACCTGTCTCGCGTTTCCCCACGGTCGCGAGCGTATCCGCCCGCGCAGATGACGGGAAGTCCAGAGGTCACATTGTCCGGACAAGGGTGGGTGGGGGTGGCTTCTCCCCGTCCCCTCCGAGCGGCCCGCTGCCCAGGCACTCCCGCACTCCGGGCGCCGTCCTGGCACGCCCCACGCTCCCGCAGACCCCGCCCCGCCCCGTCACCCCACCGCGAGCGGACCCTGACGGCGCAGAAGGCGGCAGGGCCCGGGTGGCGTTCGCCCGGCTTGCGCTGGCGACTTTCCGGACCTGGGCCGTCGCGCTCCCCACCGGACATCCTGAGCTTCGCGTCGGCGGCCACGGGCCGGGCCGGCGTCGGGGCCGGGGCCGTCGCCGTTGCGGTGCCGGACCGGTCGGCCGTGGCTGGGCCCCGGGCAGTCCGGGACCCGACGTCCGGCCGCTGTCTGATCCCTGCTTCCGTACCAGGCGGGGCCGTCCGAGGCGGGGCCGTCTACCCGCTCGTGCGGAGGTCGCCGGTGTCGGTGAAGCCGGTGTCGTGGACGTGGTCGAGGTGGTTGCCGGTCACCGTGCAGCAACCGGTGCAGGCGCTGCGGCAGTTGCCGCGCGCTTCGTCGTGGCGGCCGTCGGCGCGGAGTTCCTGCCGGATGTGCCCGTCCGCGGTCACCCGCATCCCTGCCACGTCCGCGTCGCCGGTCCTTCGCCTGGGGCTTCCTCCGGCGGGTCCGGCCCCTTCCTCACCATGCGGCCCTTCTTGTCCGCGGGTGCTGATCACCAGCGTGGGCGGGCGGGGGGCGGGGAGCCAGGCCGGGTGGTGCCTGGGTACGGCGCACCCAGGCACGCGGGGCAGGGGGCGGCTTAGCCTGGCGGGGTGCCCAGCAACGATCTAGGAGATTTCCTGCGCGCCCACCGCGCCCGCCTGCGGCCCGACGACGTCGGGCTCACCTCCTACGGCGCCCGCCGGGTGCCGGGGCTGCGGCGGGAGGAGGTAGCCGTCCTGGCCGGTATGAACAGCGACTACTACGCCCGTCTCGAACAGGGCCGTGAGCGCGGCCCTTCCCCGCAGATCCTCGAAGCGATCAGCGGTGCGCTGCGGATGGACGACGAAGCGCGGGAGCACATGTTCCGGCTGGCGGGCACCGCGCCGGAGGGGGTACGGCCGCAGCCGAGGGAAGCGGTCAGTCCTGCGCTGCGGCAGCTGCTGGACGGGTATCCGAAGGCCGCGGCGTTCGTCCTGAACCCGGCCAACGACTTCCTGGCTTCGAACGCTCTGGCCGACGCGCTGTTCGCACCGTTCGAGGACATGGACAACATGGCCCGCATGACCTTCCTCGACCCGGCCGCCCGGAGCTTCTTCTCGCAGTGGGGGCGGGCAGCGGAGGCGGTCGTGGCCGGACTGCGCCACGCCACGGGCCTGGACCCGCACTACCGGCGACTGCACGACCTCGTCGGCTCCCTGACCGAGGAGAGCGAGGAGTTCGCCGCCCTGTGGTCCTCGCACACCGTGCACGGCAAGTCCCGTGACGGCAAGGAACTGCTGCACCCCGACGTCGGGCCCCTCGACCTCACCTACCAGACCTTCGATGTCCGCGGGGCGCCGGGCCAGCGGCTGGTGATCTACCACGCCGAACCGGGCAGCCCCAGCGCCCAGGCGCTCTCGCTGCTCGGCAGCCTCCACGCCACCCGCCACCAGGAGGCCGCTCCGGAGCAGTAACACCCGCGGCACAGTCATCCGCATGTCAGCCCAGCGCACCGTGGTGCGCTGGGCCCGGGAGACGCGACCCGAGACCGCCCTGTCGTAGGGGTCAGGCGGGAGCCAGTCGGGAGCGCGACAAGGTCGTGGACGGCTGACTCGACAAGCTCGGTCGTTCACGGCCGAGAAGCTGACCCAGGCATGACCCACGCGTCCTCGTACTTCTGGTACGTCCCGTCGTGTGTCGCGAGGTGCACCCACTGGTCCACATACGCCTTGAACTGGTCGTCACCGCGGGGCAGGGCGTATGCCTTCTCCGAGAAGGAGAACGGCTGGTCCGGGTGGACGGAGCAGAGTTCGGGGTGGATCTTGGCCTGGTAGCGGGTCTCGCTGGCGTCCGTCATCATCACGTCCGCGCGGCCCGCGATGATCTCGTCGAAGATCGTGGTGTTGTCCGGGTGGACCGTGAGCGACGCCTCCTTGAGGTGTGCGCGGGCGAACTCCTCGTTGGTGCCACCGGGGTTGACGATCACCCGGGTCCCGGGCCGGTCGATCTGCTCCAGTGTCCGGTACCTGTCCTTGTCGGCGCAGCGGACGATGGGCGTCTTGCCGTCCGTCCGCGTCGGCTCGCTGAAGTACACGGCGCGGGCGCGCGGGAGGGTCACCGAGACGCCGCCCATGCCGATGTCGCAGCGGCCGGCCGTCAGATCGCCGACGAGCGTGGCCCAGGTCGTGGCGGTGTAGCGGGGCTCGGCGCCCAGGCTTGCGGCGAGGTTCTCGGCCATCTCGATGTCGATGCCGCGGTACGCGCCGGTCCGGGGGTCGAGTTGGGTGAACGGGCGGTAGTCGCCGGTGGTGCAGACGCGCAGTACCCCGCGCCGCGGGATGGCGTCCAGGAGCGTGGGCGGCCGCGGGGAGTGCCGGGTGGCGGCCGCGGGGGCGCCGGCCGTCGCCGTCCCGCCGGCGGTGGGGGCGGCTCCGGGCGCCGGGGCGGAGGTGTGCGACACGGCCGGCGCGGCGGCGGTGACGGCCAGCAGGCAGGCGAGGACGGTGAGCGTGGCGGCGCGTTTCATGGCGGCTCCGGTACGCGGCGGGGTGGCCGGCCACGACGGGGCGCGGCCCATGGTCGGCTCGGGCGCGCCCTCGGCGGCCGCCCGTCTCTCAGGAGCGGGCGGCGCGGCCCGGTCACGCGACCGAAGCGCTCAGGGTGGCAGAGCCCACGGCCCGGGTACATCCCATGACCGGTCAGTGGGACGGCGGGAGGGAACGGCGCCCGGACCCCGGGCCGGCGGGCCGCGCCTGGGCCTGAGCGCCGTGCCCCCGGCCCGAGGGTCGCGCCTCGGTCGCCGTACGGGCGCGCTCGGCCGCGGTACGGGGCCGCCGGCTGTCGTACAGGGCCGCCCCGTCGTCGTGCGCAACCACTCAGCCGCCGCACGAGTCCGCCCGACCGCCGTACGGGTCGGCTCAGCCGCCGTACGGCCCCCGGCCGCTGTCCAGGTCCGCCCAGCGCGCCGGGTGGATCCGCCCGGCCGCCGTCCGGAACCCCTCAGATCCCGTACGGGTCCGTCGTACTGTCCGGGGCCAGGCGGTCGGGTGCCGCGTCGGCGAGGCGGGCGAGGAGGTCGGCGGCGCGCTTGGCGACCGTGTCGCGGTCGCCCTCCGAGAGGGCCGAGCCCATCCCGACGGCGACGGCGCCCGCGGCGATCCACTCCGGTGCGCTCTCGACCGTCACTCCGCCCGTCGGCAGCAGCGGCGCCTGCGGCAGGGCGGCGCGGACATCCTTGATCCAGGACGGCTGGTGCGCGGAGGCGGGGAACAGCTTGAGCGCGTCGGCGCCGAGCTCCAGGGCGCGCACCATCTCCGTCGGCGTCGCCACTCCGGGAAAGACCGGGACGCCGTAGCGGTGGCCGGTGCGGATGACCTCGGCGTCCAGGCTCGGTGAGACCAGGAAGCGGGCGCCGGCGTCCACGGCCATCCGGGCCGACGCGGCGTCAAGGACCGTGCCCGCGCCGATGACCGCGTCATCGCCCAGCTCGCGGGTGAGGGTGGTGACCGCCTCCAGCGCGAACGGGGTGGTCAGGGATATCTCCAGGCTGGTGATACCGGCCGACAGCAGGGTGTCCGCCGTGGCGCTCGCCTCGTCGTAGGTCTCGCTGCGGACGATGGCGAAAACACGCTGCGCCAGTGCGGCCCGGGTGATCTCCCAGCGATACACGGCAGTTCGCCGCCCTTCCTTGTCTCCGACGCTCGATGCCGCCTCGCCGCGACCACGGCGGACCAGCGCTCCCAGAGGCGTGCCGACGGGGCTGACCACCGCATGGTGACTTTGCCGTCGATGCCCGCCCACTCCTCGTTTCCACCGAAACGCTACCGGGAGCCACTGACAATCCTCCCGCGGGGGTGCGCCCGGCGCTCCCCCTCCGGCAAGAACTGCGCCCCCCGTCGACCGGAATCGCGCCCCGTCCGGCAGAATCCGGCGGCCCCCGAAGCCGGGCGGCGCGAGCCGGGCGACGGGGGCCGAGGGGCGGCGGTACAAGCGGTACAAGGGGCCGGGCGCCGGAGGCGGCGCGGCGGACGGGAGCACAGCACGGCGGCGGCCGGGGTGCCCGAGCACCCCGGCC
>NZ_JAJPWM010000040.1:0-35589 GCF_046549095.1 Streptomyces sp. x-80 | reverse complement strand
CCCCCCCCCCCCCCCCCCCCCCCCCCCCCCCCCCCCCCCCCCCCCCCCCCCCCCCCCCCCCCCCCCCCCCCCCCCCCCCCCCCCCCCCCCCCCCCCCCCCCCCCCCCCCCCCCCCCCCCCCCCCCCCGCCGCTGCGTTCCCGTGGCGGCGCCGTAGCCGCGGGAGCCTTGGGCCGAGGGTCCGGCCCGACCCCGTACGCGGGTTCCCGGGGGCCTGTCCCGTCCCGCAGCCCCCTGGACTCGCCCGTACCGCTCGGCCACCGCTCACCACCGGCGCAAGGGCGCGCGCAGGGGTGGTGCGCGCGTCAACCACGCATCCGGGCCGCCGCTCGGCCCCGGGGCCCGGCGCCCGGTTCCCCGTTGGCCGCCGCCCACGGCGCCGATCCCTCGTCCTGATGAACGGTTCCGGGAACCGGCCGCCACCCGGCCCCGCACCCGCGCACCGGCCGCCCCGGACGGACCCCGGCAGGCCCCCGGAGGAACGGTTTCCGCAGGCCACGGCGGAGGTGGGGACCCGCGTCAACACCACGCCCCGCCGCCGCGTCACGAGCCGTTCGTCCGTCCCCATCGCCTGACCGGGTGGGCGCTCCGTCACGGCCTTGGCAACCGCGCCGCGCACTGGCGAAGCTCGGTCCCAGCCGCCGCGGGCAACGGGCCCGCCGCGGAACACCGTCGTCGTACTCCACGGGGGAGAGATTCCTATGCGTACGTGCCACACCACCGCGCTCGTCACCGGCCTCGCCGCACTGGCCGCAACGCTCACCGTCCCGGCCGCCCACGGGGCCCCGGCCGGGCACCCGGCACCGCGCGCCCGCACCGCCGCCGCCTCCGGCGACTGCGGGCCCGGCCAGCTGTGCGTCTGGCCACAGGCCGACTTCGGCGGCAAGCGGCAGACCTACGAGCTGACCGGCACCGACATCGACAGCTGCGTCCCGCTACCGAAGGGCGTGAGCGCCGCCTCGCTCGCGAACCGCACCGGCCGCCCGGTCACCACCTACCAGAGCGCGGAGTGCGCCGAGACCGCCGAGTTCGACACCTACCCCGGCGGCGGCAGCTGGGTGCCGCGGTCCCCGTACGGGGTAAGGGCGTTCAAGATCTGGGAGCACTGACCGGGGCCCGGCACCCGCCGCACACACCGCCGCGCCCCCGACCGGCGGAGAACGCTGGTCGGGGGCGCGGCACAGGCGGCGCGGCGAGCGGCCGCGGGTGGGGTCAGGCGTCGCCGCCGGCCTCGCCCGCGTCGGCAGCCGTGACGTCCAGCAGCTCGTACCGGTCGATCGCCTGCTTCAGCAGCGAGCGGTCGACCTTGCCCTCCTTGGCGAGCTCGGTGAGCACCGCCAGGACGATCGACTGCGCGTCGATGTGGAAGAAGCGACGGGCCGCGCCACGGGTGTCCGCGAAGCCGAAACCGTCGGCGCCCAGCGACTGGTACGCACCGGGAACCCAGCGCGCGATCTGGTCGGGGACGGAACGCATCCAGTCCGAGACCGCCACCTTCGGGCCCTCGGCGGCCTGGAGCTTGTGCGTCACGTACGGGACGCGCTGCTCCTCCTCCGGGTGCAGCAGGTTGTGCCGCTCGATCTCCACGGCCTCACGGCGCAGCTCGTTCCAGGAGGTCGCCGACCAGACGTCCGCCTTGACGTTCCACTCGTCCGCGAGGATCTGCTGCGCCTCGATGGCCCACGGCACCGCGACACCCGAGGCGAGGATCTGCGCGGAGTGCAGACCCTTCTCCGCGGGCTTGACGCGGTGCAGACCCTTGAGGATGCCCTCGACGTCCACGTCGGACGGCTCGGCCGGGTGCTGGATCGGCTCGTTGTAGACGGTGAGGTAGTAGAAGACGTCCTCGGCGTTCTCGCCGTACATCCGCCGCAGACCGTCCTTGACGATCTGCGCGATCTCGTAACCGTAGG
Source organism: Streptomyces sp. x-80 (assembly GCF_046549095.1). Lineage (NCBI taxonomy): Bacteria > Bacillati > Actinomycetota > Actinomycetes > Kitasatosporales > Streptomycetaceae > Streptomyces > Streptomyces sp. x-80. Next base: position 33,677 of record NZ_JAJPWM010000040.1, on the reverse strand, counting down.
CCGGGTCGTAGGCGACACAGGCGGGGTTGGTCGAGGCCAGCAGCTGGGAGTGGCCGTCGGCGTGCTGGAGACCCTCACCGGTCAGAGTCGTACGACCGGCGGTCGCACCCAGCACGAAGCCGCGCGCGAGCTGGTCGGCCATCTGCCAGAACTGGTCACCGGTGCGCTGGAAACCGAACATCGAGTAGAAGACGTAGACCGGGATCAGTGGCTCGCCGTGCGTCGCGTAGGCGGAGCCCGCGGCGATCAGCGAGGCCGTGCAGCCCGCCTCGGTGATGCCGTCGTGCAGCATCTGACCGGTCGGCGACTCCTTGTAGGCGAGGAGCAGCTCGCGGTCGACCGACTCGTACTGCTGGCCGAGCGGGTTGTAGATCTTGGCCGACGGGAAGAACGCGTCCATACCGAAGGTGCGGTACTCGTCGGGCGCGATCGGCACGAACCGCTTGCCGATCTCCTTGTCCCGCATCAGGTCCTTGAGCACGCGGACGAACGCCATGGTCGTGGCGATCTTCTGCTGCCCGGAGCCCTTCTTGGCACCCGCGTACGCCTTGTCGTCCGGCAACTGGAGCGGCTTGGCGCGCACGACACGGGTGGGGACGTACCCACCGCACGCCTTGCGGCGGTCGTGCATGTACTGGATCTCTTCGGAGTTGCGGCCCGGGTGGTAGTACGGCGGCGCGCCGCCCTCCAGCTCCTTGTCCGCGATCGGCAGGTGCAGCCGGTCACGGAAGCCCTTGAGGTCCTCGACCGTCAGCTTCTTCATCTGGTGGGTCGCGTTGCGGCCCTCGAAGTTCGGACCGAGCGTCCAGCCCTTGACCGTCTGCGCGAGGATCACCGTCGGCTGGCCCTTGTGCGCCTTGGCCGCCGCGTACGCCGCGTAGATCTTCTTGTGGTCGTGACCGCCGCGGCCCAGGTGCTGGATCTGCTGGTCGGTCATGCCCTCGACCATCGCGCGCAGGCGGTGGTCGTCGCCGAAGAAGTGCTCGCGGATGTACGCGCCGGTCTCGGTGGCGTACGTCTGGAACTGGCCGTCCGGGGTGGTGTTGAGCTTGTTGACCAGGATGCCGTCGCGGTCCTGCGCGAGCAGCGGGTCCCAGCTCCGGTCCCAGACGAGCTTGATGACGTTCCAGCCGGCGCCGCGGAACTGCGACTCCAGCTCCTGCATGATCTTGCCGTTGCCGCGGACCGGGCCGTCCAGGCGCTGGAGGTTGCAGTTGACGACGAAGGTCAGGTTGTCCAGGCCCTCACGGGCGGCGATGGACAGCTGGCCGAGCGACTCCGGCTCGTCCATCTCGCCGTCACCGAGGTACGCCCAGACATGCGACTTGGAGGTGTCGGCGATGCCGCGCGCCTCCATGTAGCGGTTCATCCGAGCCTGGTAGATCGCGCCGAGGGGGCCGAGGCCCATCGAGACGGTCGGGAACTCCCAGAAGTCCGGCATCAGCCGCGGGTGCGGGTAGCTGGACAGACCGTTGGGGGCCTTGGACTTCTCCTGGCGGAAGGCGTCGAGCTGGGCCTCGCTCAGCCGGTCCAGGAGGAACGCACGCGCGTACACACCGGGGGAGGCGTGGCCCTGGAAGAAGATCTGGTCGCCGCCGTCGCCCTCGTCCTTGCCCCGGAAGAAGTGGTTGAAGCCCACGTCGTAGAGGGAGGCGGAGGAGGCGAACGTGGCGATGTGGCCACCGACGCCGATACCCGGACGCTGGGCCCGGGAGACCATGACGGCCGCGTTCCACCGGGTCGCGTTCAGGATCTTGCGCTCGATCTCCTCGTTGCCGGGGAAGAACGGCTCGTCCTTGGTCGCGATGGTGTTGACGTAGTCCGTGCTGCGCATCTCGGGCACGGCCACACGCTTCTCTCGCGCGCGCTCGATCAGGCGAAGCATGAGGTAGCGGGCACGTTCCCGGCCTCGCTCATCGACAGCTGCGTCGAGCGAGTCGAGCCATTCCTGGGTCTCTTCGGGATCGAAGTCCGGGACCTGGCTGGGAAGGCCGCCAATGATGATCGGGTTTCGATCGGATCCGGAAGCCACGCTGTTCCTTCGTGTTCGGGTCGCGTCGTGCTCTGCACGTGTTTGTTGCTGCGCACGCGGACGAATGCTGTCTCTGCTGTGGTCGCGCCGTCTTCCATCGTGTACCGAGTCACTGGGATACGTCATCTCTACCGCTGGGTAACCCCGCCGAGAGATGGGCGCTGAAAGGCCGGTTTCTCAGGTCGGCCAAATCGCAACCATACGCCCATGCCGAAAGTCCTTCGCGTACGGACGTGCGCCCGCCGAAAGTGGTTCCGGATCGGGCCCGGCACCCCCCGAAGGGACCAGTCGTGCGCGAATACCCCACAAACCCGGTAGAACGCTGTGGTGTGAATCACTTCAGGCTGTCCTGGTGGGGTCGTACTTGCGCCGAGACGCGTCCAATCGTCACCGTTTCGGCGGTCTCGACCGCCGGGTACTTGCGCGATCCGCCCGGCCCGTGTGGACTACGCCCAAAGCTCCGCGCACGCGCGGGGTTCAAAAGCATTTTCCGAAACATGACAGGAGGCAATCCGTGAGCGCGACCGCGGACCACGCGGAGGAGCGGACCAACCCTGCCGCCAGGCTGGGGTTCGAGCCCGGACAGGTGGTCCAGGAGATCGGCTACGACGATGACGTCGAGCAGGAGCTCCGAGAAGGCATTGAGGCCGTGACCGGCCAGGACATCGTCGATGAGGACTACGACGACGTCGCTGACGTCGTACTGCTGTGGTTCCGTGACGAAGACGGCGACCTCACGGACGCGCTGGTGGACGCCATCGGGCTGATCGACGAGGGTGGCGCGATCTGGCTGCTGACCCCCAAGACCGGCCGTGAGGGCTACGTCGAGCCGAGCGACATCAATGAGGCCGCGCAGACCGCGGGTCTGTCCCAGACCAAGAGCATCAACGCGGGCAAGGACTGGGCCGGCAGCCGGCTGGTCACGCCCAAGGCGGCGAGGTCCGGCAGGCGCTGATCCGAAGGACCTCGATATCCCCTGCCGAGCCCCTCTCCGGCCTGATCCGGAGGGGGGCTCGGCCCTGCCGTGGAGGGGTGTCCGGCAGGCCGGACCCGGCGCGTAGGGTTGGCCCCGTCCTGTTGAGAGTGAGCGGAAGGGAAGCACCCCCATGGCGATCGAGGTCGGCACGAAGGCTCCGGATTTCGAGCTGAAGAACCAGCACGGCGAGCTGGTCAAGCTCTCCGGCTTCCGCGGCGAGAAGGCCGTCGTTCTTCTCTTCTACCCCTTCGCCTTCACCGGTGTGTGCACCGGCGAGCTGTGCGCGCTCCGCGACGAGCTGCCGAAGTTCGCCAATGACGACGTCCAGCTGCTGGCCGTCTCCAACGACTCCCCGTTCTCGCTGCGCGTCTTCGCCGAGCAGGAGGGTCTGGGGTACCCGCTGCTGTCGGACTTCTGGCCGCACGGCGAGGTTTCGCGGGCCTACGGCGTCTTCGACGAGGAGAAGGGCTGCGCGGTGCGCGGCACCTTCATCATCGACAAGGAGGGCGTGGTGCGCTGGACGGTCGTCAACGGCCTGCCCGACGCCCGCGACCTGAACGACTACGTCAAGGCGCTCGAAACCCTCTGAGGCCCCGCACTCCCGTGGCGAGACACCGCCGGACCCGCCGGGCCGACATCCGTACGCGATATCTGCGTTCGGCGGGAACCGGTCACTAGGATCGGTTCGTTGATCCGATGCCATGCACGATGGGGGCGCAATTCTTTACGTACCCCTCGAATCTATGGGAGGACTCGTGGGAGTCAGCCTCAGCAAGGGCGGCAACGTCTCGCTGACGAAGGAAGCCCCCAATCTGACAGCCGTCCTCGTCGGTCTGGGCTGGGATGCGCGTACCACCACCGGTACGGACTTCGACCTGGACGCCAGCGCCCTGCTGGCGAACGACCAGGGCAAGGTCGCCAACGACCAGAACTTCGTGTTCTTCAACAACCTGAAGAGCCCGGACGGCTCGGTCGAGCACACCGGCGACAACACCACTGGTGAGGGCGAGGGCGACGACGAGGCCATCAAGGTGAACCTCGCCGCCGTGCCGGCCGACGTCCACAAGGTCGTGTTCCCGGTATCGATCTACGACGCCGAGAACCGCCAGCAGAGCTTCGGCCAGGTCCGCAACGCCTACATCCGCGTGGTCAACCAGACCGACGGCAAGGAACTGGCGCGCTACGACCTGAGCGAGGACGCCTCGACCGAGACCGCCATGGTCTTCGGTGAGCTGTACCGCAACGGCGCGGAGTGGAAGTTCCGGGCCATCGGCCAGGGCTACGCCTCGGGTCTGCGCGGCATCGCGCAGGACTTCGGCGTCAACGTCTGAGCGACCACACCTGACCGGCGTGTCCGGCCGCAGTCTCCGTCCCGGAGCCGTCTGCCGAGCATGTCCGTCGGATGATGCAGGCACGTCTTCCGCGTCCGGCGCCGTACCCCCCGACCAGGGGAGTACGGCGCCGGGCGCGCTTGACGGACAACCCGGGCCGCGTACGGATGCGGCCCGTACCGACATCGGAGAGGAAGCGAACACGATGGGCGTCACGCTCGCCAAGGGGGGCAATGTCTCCCTGTCCAAGGCCGCTCCCAACCTCACGCAGATCACGGTCGGCCTCGGCTGGGACGCGCGCTCCACCACGGGAGCGCCGTTCGACCTCGACGCCAGCGCGCTGCTGTGCGCATCGGGCCGGGTGCTGGGGGACGAGTACTTCGTCTTCTACAACAACCTCAAGAGTCCCGAGGGCTCCGTCGAGCACACCGGCGACAACCTCACCGGCGAGGGTGAGGGCGACGACGAGACGATCCTGGTGGACCTCGCCCAGGTGCCCGCGCAGGCCGACAAGATCGTCTTCCCTGTCTCCATCCATGAGGCCGAAGCGCGCGGGCAGAGCTTCGGCCAGGTCGGCAATGCCTTCATCCGCGTCGTCAATCAGGCCGACGGCAGCGAACTCGCCCGTTACGACCTCAGCGAGGACGCGTCGAGCGAAACCGCGATGATCTTCGGCGAGGTCTATCGCCACAACGGCGAGTGGAAGTTCCGGGCGGTGGGCCAGGGGTACGCCTCGGGTCTGCGTGGCATCGCTCTAGACTTCGGGGTCAACGTTTCGTAAAGCGCCGCGTACTTCGCGCGGGGGCCCTATAACGAGGGATTGGGTACGCAGTGCTCCTGAAAACCTTTGGCTGGTCGTTCGCTGTCACGGCGGCGGGCCTGGCTCTGGCCGGCGTCCTCTGGGGGTGGCAGGGGCTCGCGATCGTCGGAATCCTGTCGATCCTGGAGATCTCGCTTTCGTTCGACAACGCCGTCATCAACGCGGGCATCCTGCGGAAGATGAACGCCTTCTGGCAGAGGATCTTCCTCACCATCGGCATCCTCATCGCGGTGTTCGGCATGCGGCTGGTCTTCCCGGTCGTCATCGTCGCGATCACCGCGAAGCTGGGGCCGATCGAGGCGGTCAACCTCGCCATCAACGACAAGGCGCACTACCAGGAACTGGTCACCAGCGCCCACCCCGCCATCGCGGCCTTCGGCGGCATCTTCCTGCTGATGATCTTCCTCGACTTCCTCTTCGAGGAGCGCGAGCACAAATGGCTCGCCTGGATCGAGAAGCCGATGGCCAAGATGGGCAAGCTCGACACCCTCTCCATCATCGTCGCGCTGGTCGTCCTGCTGGTCAGCGCCATGACGGTGGCCACCTCCGTCGCGCACGGCGGCGGTGACAAGAGCGCCACGGTGCTGCTCTCCGGTGTCGCGGGTCTGATCACGTATCTCGTCGTCGGCGGAATCTCGGGCTACTTCGAGGACAAGCTGGAGGAGGACGAGGAAGACGACGCGGATGCCGCGGCCGCGAGCGGCGGCGCCGTGAACGGAACGCCGCCCGTACAGCGGAAGGGCGCCGGGGCCGGCGCGGTCATGGGCATGGCCGGCAAGGCCGCGTTCTTCATGTTCCTCTACCTTGAGGTCATCGACGCGTCCTTCTCCTTCGACGGCGTCATCGGTGCGTTCGCCATCACCAACGACATCTTCGAGATGGCGCTGGGCCTGGGCATCGGAGCGATGTACATCCGTTCGCTGACGGTCTTCCTCGTCCGCAAGGGAACCCTGGACGACTACGTCTACCTGGAGCACGGCGCGCACTACGCGATCGGCGCGCTGGCCGTCATTCTGCTCATCACGATCAAGTTCGAGATCAACGAGGTCATCACCGGCGTGGTCGGCCTCGTGCTGATCGGCCTCTCCTTCTGGTCCTCCCTGGTCCGCAACAGACGTGAGGGCAAGCCGGGGAGCGACGCCCCGGCGAAGTCGGAAGTCACGTCCGGAGTGTGACGCGGCGCTGATTGAGGAACGCTCTCTGCGGGGCGGCCATGGGGTGCAGACCTCGGGGCCGCCCCGTGGCAATGTGTCGAGGGATGGGGTGGGGCAGGATGTCGTTCCTGGGTAACTGGTCGCGCGGCGGTGCGCCGAAGTTCGACAACGGCGGTGCGTCGTATGTCGTGGAGCTGACGAAACGGCATCCGGTCGTCTCGCTGACCAAGCAGGGGGCGGCCGCCGGGCATCTGCGGGTGAACCTGCACTGGCAGATGCGGACCTCGGATTTCGGTGACCGGGGCGGGCAGCGCGCGAGCACCCTGCTGCGTCACCCGGGCAGGATGTTCAAACCCGAGGTCGTCCAGGCGCAGGGCCCTGCCGTGGTCCAGATCGACCTGGACCTGGCCTGCCTGTACGAGCTCAAGGACGGCAGCAAGGGCGTGGTGCAGCCGCTGGGCAACCACCTGGGCGAGCTCAATGCCGCGCCGTACGTACAGCTCAGCGGTGACGACCGGTTCGGTTCACCGTCCGGCGAGACGCTGTACATCAACCTGGATCACCGCGATGAGATCAAGCGGATGCTGATCTTCGTCTACATCTACGACGGGACGCCCGCGTTCGACCGTACGCACGCGGTCGTGACGCTCTATCCGAGCACCGGGCCGCGGGTGGAGATCCGGCTCGACGAGCGGGCGTCACAGGCCCGCTCCTGCGCCATTTTCATGCTGGAGAACACCAAGGACGGACTGACGGTGCGCCGCGAGGTGAAATACGTCTACGGCTTCCAGGCGGAACTGGACCGGCTGTACGGCTGGGGGCTCCACTGGGGGCGGGGGTACAAGTCGCAGGTGTGAGAGCCGGACCGCTTCCCCTGGGAGCCCATACGCAGCCCCGGGAGGGGGTTGCCGGGTCTGGACGGGGGATGCAGTTCCAGCCCCGTTCTAGCGGCGCTGGAACTGCGGACCCTGGGGCGGCAGTACGAAGGACGGGTCCGGAACGAACTGCGGCTGCGGCAACAGATAGTCGTAGGCCGGTGCCGGGTACGGCTGTTGCTGGGGCGGTTGGGGGTAGCCGTACGAGGGCTGCGGCGGCTGGTACGGAGGCTGCTGAGGCGGCGTGCCCGGGTAGCCGTACGCGGGCGGGGCCGGTGGCTGGGCGGGCGGTGGCGGAACGTTCTGCGGGTAGCCGTAGCCGCCGGTGGGCTGCTGCGGGGGAGCCGGGAACGCCGCGCCGGCCGGCGGCAGCGGGGCGGCGGAGAAGGGCTCCGGCATCGGGTCCGGGACGCGCTGGGTAACGGCATCGGGGCCCTGCGCGGGAGGAGCCTGGTGGTCTGCTGCGGACGGAAGGCCGACGGCCTCTTCGGGCCAGGTGCTGGGCGGCGGGGAGGCCGGGGCGGCCGGAGCGGCCGGGCCGGAGGCGGCGGACGGTTCGCCGGCGTGGGGGCGTTCGCCGACGGTGAGCTGTTCGCCCGCGGGCGCGGGTGCGGGTGCCGGGGCCGCGGCCGGTGGTTCCGAGGCATCGGGTGTCGACAGAGCTGATGCCGGGGCCGGTGGTACCGGCGCGGGGGAGGCCGGGGCCGGTGGTTCCGTAGGGTCCGAGGCCGGGGTGTCGTTCTCGTCGACCGAGATTCCGAATTCGGTCGCCAGGCCGACCAGGCCGCTGTCGTACCCCTGGCCCAGCGCACGGAACTTCCAGCTCTCGGCGCGCCGGTACAGCTCACCGCAGATCAACGCGGTCTCGTCGCCGGTATCGGGCACCACGTCGAAGACCGCGATCGGATCGCCGCCGCTCACCGCGGCGTCGTACAGCAGGACGCGCAGGTCCGGGACGAGCGCGAAGGCGCCACTGTCCGACGACGCGGCCAGCACGATCCGCTCCACCGACGGATCCAGTGTCGACAGATCCGCCTCGATGGTGTCGGTGAGGCTGTCGGCCAGGCGGGTCTTGGGCAGATGCCGGACCAGGCCGCTGGGGTGCCGCGGCTGGTTGTAGAAGACGAAGTCCTCGTCGGAGCGCACGCGTCCCTCGGGTCCCACCAGCAGGGCCGAGGCATCCACGTCGGGGACGCCGGCGCCGGGGGTCCAGCACAGAACAGCCCGTACAGCCGTGGTGTCGAGGGGTACGTTCGACCCTTTCAGCATCGCGTGCGTCATGCCGCAATCCTGCCTTCCCGGAGGTCGCAGGGACAACGCGGGGGCCTGTCCGGCGTGGGTGGGCCGCTCGCCCGGACACCCCGCTGCCTGGTGCGGGTCAGGAGATTTTCGCCTGCTCGGGAACTAATGACACCCGCGCGCACGTACGATTATCGGCTGGATTCAGACAGCGAGATGTGGTGGGGGTGTCCGGTCCCGCCTGCTATACGGGGAGTTGTATGCGTCATTTTGGGCATCTTGCGCCCGATATTCGGAAGGCACTGTTCCATCAGGAGCCGGTGGACTTCACTCTTGACTCCCCGGCCCGCACTCTCGCGGTCGCCCTCGGTGCCACGCTCTACAGCCCCGCGACCCGCCCGCGGCTCGCCGCCGACATCCGCAAGCAGGCGGGGCGTGGCGTGATGTCCATGGTGCTGTGCCTGGAGGACTCCATAGGGGACGCGGATGTCGAGGCGGGCGAGGAGAACCTCGTGCGGCAGCTGCGACTCCTCGACGAGGCGGCCACCGCCGGCGCGGATCTCCCGCTGCTGTTCATCCGCGTCCGCGCGCCCGGTCAAATACCGGATCTCGTGCGGCGTATGGGGTCCGCCGCTCGAATACTGTCCGGATTCGTACTGCCGAAGTTCACCGAGGAGCGCGGAGTCCCGTTCCTGGAGGCGCTGAGTGTGGCGGAGGCGGCCTGCGGGCGGCGGCTGTTCGCGATGCCGGTACTCGAATCTCCGCAGCTGCTTCATCTGGAGAGCCGCGCTGAAACCCTTCAGGGCATCGCCCGAGCCGTCGACGCATACCGGGAGCGGGTACTCGCACTGCGGCTCGGCGTCACGGACTTCTGCTCGGCCTACGGACTCCGCAGAGCGCCCGACATGACGGCGTACGACGTCCATATCGTCGCCTCCGTGATCTCCGACGTGGTGAACGTACTCGGGCGGGCGGACGGCACCGGCTTCACGGTCACCGGACCGGTGTGGGAGTACTTCCGCTTGCACGAGCGGATGTTCAAGCCGCAGCTGCGCCGCAGCCCGTTCCTGGGACAGGCCGAGGAGCTGCGCGCGGAACTGATCGAGCACGACATGGACGGGTTGCTCCGCGAGATCGAACTGGACCGCGCGAACGGGCTCCAGGGCAAGACCTGCATCCATCCCTCGCATGTCGCGCCGGTGCACGCGCTCTCCGTCGTCAGCCATGAGGAGTTCAGCGACGCCGCCGACATCCTGCGGCCCGAGCGGGGCGACGGCGGGGTCCTCCGCTCCGCCTATACGAACAAGATGAACGAGGTGAAGCCGCACCGCGCCTGGGCGGAGCGGACCATGCTGCGGGCCGAGGCGTTCGGTGTCGCACGGGAAGGCGTCGGTTTCGTGGAACTGCTGACCGCGAGCCTCCCACCGGCGTAGCGCGGCAGCCGGCCTGGCCCGGGGACGGGCCCGCCTGCCGGCCGGCCGGGCATGAGGCACCACCAACCGATGACCGGGCCGCCACCCACCACAGCGCACGACGCGGTGAACAAGACGGCGGACACGACAACGAGGGACATGGCGAAGAACACGATGGAGGAGACGGAACGGGTGGTGTGGACGGGAAAGTGGGTCGCTGACCGGCTCGGAGTCTCGCTGACGGGCGAGGACGCACTGCCGGTGCTGCTGGGGCTCGCGTTGCGACGCAATCCCAAGCGGGCCCACCTGCTCGTGTCGAACGTGCTCGGCAAGCACGTCCCACAGCGACCGGGCGTGGTCCACGGTGCCGGCCTCGGACTGGGGCACCGGGTGCGGGAGCTGCTGGGTGACGCGGACGCCGCCCGCTCCGTCGTCGTCGGCTACGCGGAGACCGCCACCGGCCTGGGCCACTCGGTGGCCGACGGCCTGGCACTCGCGCCGTATCTGCACTCCACCCGCCGTCCCGTGGCGGGCGTCGAGCGAGCGGGCGGCTTCGAGGAGGAGCACAGTCACGCGACCTCGCACCTGCTGCTTCCGGAGGACCGCGAACTCCTCTCGGGAGATGGCCCCATGGTGCTCGTCGACGACGAGTTCTCCACCGGCCGGACCGTCCTGAACACGATCAAGGCGCTCCACGCGCGCTTCCCGCGGGCGCGGTACGTGGTCGTAGCACTCGTCGATATGCGCTCCGAGGAGGACCGGCGGCATCTGGAGGAGTTCGCGGCGGAGCTGGGCGCCCGCGTCGATCTGGTGGCCATGGCCGCGGGTGGCGTGCGGCTCCCGGCGGACGTCCTGGAGCGCGGTCAGGAGCTCGTCGCCGCACATGAGACCACGGTTGTGGAGCGCCCGGAGCACCCCGGACGGGCCACTGGGCATGTCGTCGCCGAGCACATAGCTGCCGAGCTCGGCTCCGCCTCCGGCCCGGTACCAGCGAGCAGCCGGCGGACCGACGTCGAACGCGTCGCTCTCGGTTGGCCCGACGGACTGCCGGACGGCGGACGGCACGGCTTCACCCCGGAGCACCGCGAGCGGCTGGAGGAGCGGCTGCCGGCCATGGCAGCCCGGCTCGCGGAGCGCCTGGACGGCGCCCGCCGCATCCTCGTCCTCGGCAACGAGGAACTGATGTACACGCCGCTGCGGCTCGCCGAAGCACTGGATGCCCAGGTCGCCGGGGCCGGTGACGGTGCTGCCCCGGAGCCGTCGGCCGGTGCCGCCGTGCGGCTGGCCGACGGTGCCACCCCGGTGCGGAACGGCGCTACCGCGGCGCGGGCCGGGGAGCAGGATCCGCCCGTCGGTGGCGCGGCGGTCTATTTCTCGACCACGACCCGATCGCCGGTGCTCGCCGTGGACGATCCCGGCTACGCGATACGGACCCGGCTGTCCTTCCCCGCCCACGACCGGCCCGCCGACGGACCGGGGGAGCGGTACGCGTACAACGTCGCGGCCGGCGCCGACCGGACCCGCCGCTTCGACGCCATCGTGGCCGTCGTGGACTCGCACGGCGACCTCCCCGAGCTGTACGCCGACGGCGGACTGCTGGACCGGCTCGCCGCGCAGACCGACCGGCTGCTGCTGACCGTCATCCCTTCGTACAGCCCTTCGTCCGCCTCGGAGTCCGGCGCGCCGACCGAACCGGTGGGCCGGACCGGGGACGAGACCGCCGTTTCGCACGCCCCGCAACGACAGGCCCTCTTCATGCCCCTCCCCGAGCCGCTGCGCGGCCCCGCCTTCTCCTCCTATACCGCCGACGAGGTCGGCTGGCTGTTGCAGGACATGTCCGGCCTCACGCTGGAAGCGCCCACCGAGGAACGCGAGGAGGCGATTCAGCGCGGTGGCGCCCATTACGCCGAGTCGCTGCCCGTGGAATACCAGCCGAGCGAGGAGTACCAGGCACTGTTCCACAGCGCACTGCGGAGCTCCGCGAGCCGGATTGCGCGGGCCGTCGGGGCCGTCACCGAGACCGTGCTCGCCGAACGCACGCCGCGCCGGACGGGCGCGGGGGACCGGCCACCGCGGCCGGTGCTCGTCTCGCTGGCGCGGGCGGGTACCCCCGTCGGCGTGCTGATGCGCCGCTGGGCACTGCACGCACACGGCCTGGATCTGCCGCACTACGCCGTCTCGATCGTGCGTGGCCGGGGTATCGACACCACCGCACTGCGCTGGCTGGCCGCTCACCACGATCCGGCCGACATCGTCTTCGTGGACGGTTGGACAGGCAAGGGAGCCATCACCCGCGAACTCGCCCAAGCCCTGGAGAGCTTCCCGGGCTTCGACCCACGGATCGCCGTGCTCGCCGATCCGGGCGGCTGTGTCGAGACCTATGGCACCCGCGACGATTTCCTCATCCCGTCCGCCTGCCTCAACTCCACTGTTTCCGGGCTCATATCGCGCACCGTACTGCGCGACGACCTCGTGGGCCCGGACGAATTCCATGGCGCCAAGTTCTACCGAGAGCTGGCAGACACGGACCTGTCGCGCGCCTTCCTGGACGCGGTCAGCGCGCGGTTCGACGAGGTCGCCGAGACCGTCGCCACGGATGTGAAGGAACTGGCCGCCACCGACCGGACTCCCACCTGGGAGGGCTGGGCGGCCGTCGAACGCATCAGCGTGGAATACGGCATCCACGACGTCAACCTCGTCAAGCCCGGCGTCGGCGAGACCACACGCGTGCTGCTGCGCCGGGTTCCCTGGAAGATTCTTGCCCAGCGGGGTGCCGGGGCCGATCTCGATCATGTGCGCCTCCTGGCTGAACAACGGGGCGTGCCCGTCGAAGAGGTCGACGAACTCCCCTATACCTGCGTCGGATTGATCCACCCCCGCTACACCCGCGGGGCCACGGGCGCCGACGGTACGGCGGTGGCCTCCTGATGAGCGCGATCGTCGCCAGCGACCTGGACCGCACCCTGATCTATTCGGCCGCCGCGCTGGATCTCGCCATGCCCGATACCGAGGCCCCGCGGCTGCTGTGCGTCGAGACCTACGAACGCAAGCCCCAGTCCTATATGACGGAGACGGCGGCCGGGCTGCTTGCCGAACTGGCCGGCAGCACCCTTTTCGTACCGGCGACCACCCGCACCCGCGAGCAGTACGGGCGCATCCATCTCCCGGGCCCGGCACCGGAGTTCGCCATCTGCGCGAATGGCGGCCACCTGCTCGTACGGGGTGAGTCGGACCTGGCCTGGCAGCGCGCGGTCGCGGCGCGGATCGCCGCGCGGTGCGCGCCTCTCGACGAGGTCCGCGCACACCTCATCCGTGGCGCCGACCCGGCCTGGCTGCTCAAGGAGCGCGTCGCCGAAGAACTCTTCGTCTATCTCGTCGTGGAGCGGTCCCTGCTGTCGCGCACCTGGGTGCAGGACCTCACCGGCTGGGCGGACGAACGCGGTTGGGCCGTGTCCCTGCAAGCGCGCAAGCTCTATGCCGTGCCGAAGCCGCTCACCAAGAGCGCTGCCGTCGCGGAGGTCGCCCGCCGCACGGGAGCCTCCGGGATTCTCGCGGCCGGCGACTCCCTTCTGGACGCCGATCTGCTGCTGGCGGCCGACCACGGATGGCGGCCAGGACATGGCGAGCTGGCGGACTCCGGCTGGCAGGCGCCGCATGTCACGGCGCTCGGTGAACGCGGTGTCGCCGCGGGCGAGGAGATCCTGCGGGCCTTCATCCGCGGCGCCGCAGCCCTGGACCGCGCCTGCTGACGCGGACGGAGACAAAGCCCAGCACCGCCACAGCCGCCGCCACGAGCACCACCTTCGAATAGACATCCACATAGCCCGTCACCTCCTCCCAGTCCTCCCCGAGCCGATAGCCGGCGAGGACGAAGATCGAATTCCAGATGAGGCTGCCGAGGGCGGTCAGGGCGAGGAAGACCGGGACCGGCATGCGCTCGACGCCCGCCGGTATCGAGATCAGACTGCGGAAGAGGGGAATCATCCGGCCGAGGAACACCGCCTTGGTCCCGTGCCGCTGGAACCAGCGCTCGGCCTTTGCGATGTCGGAGACCCTGACCAGCGGCAGCTTCGACGCGATCGTGACCGTGCGCTCGCGCCCGAGCAGCGCGCCCACGCCGTACAGCGCCAGGGCGCCGGTCACCGAGCCGAGCGTCGTCCACGCGAGCGCGGCGGACAGCTGTATACCGCCGCGGCTCGCCGCGAACCCCGCCAGCGGCAGGATCACCTCGCTCGGCAGCGGCGGGAAGAGGTTCTCGGCGGCGATCGCCAGGCCCGCGCCGGGTGCGCCGAGCGTGTCCATGAGGCCGGTGATCCAGCCGGGTGCGGTGTTTCCGATGCTCTCGATCATGTCTTCAAAGCTAAGAATTCTCGGTCGGCAGCACATTGCGGTTCACCGCACAGAAGACTGCGGTTTTCCGCAGTACGCGGGAAGGCCGGGTGCGGCTAGCGTTTTGATCATGTTGGGAATTGCGCGGCGCGGATTGCGCCTGGCGACAGGACTGATGCTCGGTGCCGTGATGGCGGTGGCCGAGCTCCCCTTCGTCGTGCTCTCCGGGGTGTCCCTGCTGCTCGTACTCGCCTGGCCGCGCGGCCGTCGCGCGGTTCTGCGACCCGTGACCGCCGCCGTGCGGACCCTGACCGAGGCCAACCGCCGCCGGCTCCGTATCTATGTCGCGGCCGACACCTCGGCCTCCTACACCGACCGTCGCGCACTGGAGTATCTGTCGCTGCGCTGGGCGCTGGGGCTGCTGGGGGCCCTCGTGCTGACCGCCGTGCTCATCGGCTCCGTCTACGGGACGTTGTGGCTGTACGCATGGCTGCTGGTCGCCGATATCCGTCACCCCGGCACCGTCCTGATGTCGAGCGTCGTCGGTCTCTTCCTTCTCTTTCTCAGCCTCCAGGGCACCTTCGGCGTCGCCGGTCTGGAAACCAAGCTGGCACGGCGCTGCCTCGGACCCAGCCCTCACGAACAACTGGAGCTTCGTATCGCGCAGTTGTCGTCCAGCCGGGCCGGCGTCATCGCCGCGGTCAACGACGAGCGCCGCCGCATCGAGCGCGATCTGCACGACGGGGTGCAGCAGCGGCTGGTGGCTCTCGGGATGCTGCTCGGCCGTGCGCTGCGCAGCAAGGACGAGATACGAGCCGACCAACTCCTGCGCCAGGCGCACGAAGAGAGCCGGCAGGCCCTCACCGAACTGCGTGAGGTGGCGTGGCGGGTATATCCGACGGTGCTGGACGAGGCCGGGCTGAGGGTCGCCTTGGAGACGGTCGCCGAGCGCTCCGCCATCCCCGTTCGCCTCGACTACGGAATGGACCGCGAGCCGGAGACCGCGGTGGCGACGGTCGCCTACTTCGTGGTCTCCGAAGCGGTCACCAACGCCGTCAAGCACTCGGGAGCCGGTCTGATAACGGTCCGCGTCGCCCAGGGCGAGGACGGCGTGCTCGTGCACATCGAGGACGACGGAGCGGGTGGCGCGGATTCCTCCGGCAGTGGCCTGTTCGGGCTGGCCCGCCGGGTCGCAGCCCTTGACGGCCGGTTCCGGGTGGGCAGCCCGGCCGGCGGACCCACCATCATCACCGCGGAGTTGCCGTGCGCGTAATGCTTGCCGACGATTCGACCCTGCTGCGGGAGGGCCTGGTACGGCTTCTGGCCGAGGAGGGACACGAGATCGCGGCCGCGGTCGGAGACGCGGATGAGCTGATCGCCGTGCTGGAGCGGGCGGGGAAGGAGGAGAACCAGCCGGACGCAGTGGTCGTGGACGTCCGTATGCCGCCCACGCACACCGATGAGGGGTTGCGGGCGGCGGTGCAGATCAGGGAACGGTGGCCGGGCGTCGGAGTGCTGGTGCTCTCGCAGTATGTCGAGCGCCGCTATGCAACGGAGTTGCTGACCGACGACAGTGAGGGGGTCGGCTACCTCCTCAAGGACCGGGTGGTCCAGGTGGACGAGTTCCTGGACGCGCTGGAGCGGGTCGGGGCCGGGCAGGCGGCCTTCGACCCGGAAGTCGTACGGCAGTTGCTGATGCGCAGCAGCCGTACGGATCCGCTGGGCACGCTCACGGCGCGCGAGCGTGAGGTGCTCGGACAGATGGCGCAGGGGCATACCAACGCGGCGATCGCCGTCCGGCTGCACATCTCCCAGAGCTCGGTGGAAAAGCACATCAACGCGATCTTCGAGAAGCTCGGGCTGACCGGCACGTCGGGCTATTCACGCAGGGTGCTGGCCGTGCTGCGATACCTGGGGACATGAGCGAGGCGAGGAGAAGGGCGAAGGGAGGAGGGAGGAACGGAGCAACGTCCGGGGACGGGCCGGGGAAGCGGACGGCGATGCAGGCCGCTCGGTTAGTCTCGCCGAGGCGGCCGACCGCGCCTTCCGGAGCAGGCCGGGACCGTCGTCCTGGATCAAGAGGAGAGTCAGTGACCGAGTCCAAGGCCACGCCGATCACGGCGGAGATGTACCACTACGTTCTCGCCCACAATCCCCAGCTGGACTCCGTGCAGCGGGAGCTCGTGGAGCGGACGCATCAGCAGTTTCCCGATTCGGCGGGTATGCAGTCGGCGCCCGAGCAGGGGCCGTTGCTCGCGTTCCTGGTGCGGTTGATCGGGGCTCGGCATGTTGTCGAGGTCGGGACGTTCACCGGATTTTCCGCGCTGTCCATGGCCCAGGCGCTGCCCGCGGACGGCACCCTGATCGCCTGCGATGTGTCGGAGGAGTGGACGGCGTACGGCCGTGAGGCATGGGCGAAGGCCGGTGTCGCGGACCGTATCCAGCTGCGGATCGCGCCCGCTCTGGAAACCTTGCGGGAGATGCCGACCGAGCCGCACATCGACCTCGCCTACCTCGACGCGGACAAGGCCGGCTACATCGCGTACTGGGAGGAACTGGTGCCCCGGCTGCGGCCCGGCGGTCTGATCGTCGCGGACAACGTCTTGTTCCACGGGCAGGTCACCGATCCGGCGGCGAGTGGCTCTGCCGTGGCGATCAGGGAGTTCAACGACCACGTGGTGGCAGATGACCGGATGGAGGCGGTGATGCTCACTGTCGCAGATGGACTGACGGTGGCACGTAAGCGGTAGGAGCGGTCAGACGCGGAGGCGGGACTGGGGCCCGCGGGTGGGCACGGTTACGGTCCGGGGTCGGCGGCTGGGGACGCAGACCCAGCCGTTCAGTTCGGACCGGCTGACACTCGGACCGACTGACGCAGGGGTGCCTCCCGCACGGGAGGCAGAGCAGCGTGGCGGGACTCCCGCGTAGTGGGTTCTCCGCGGGAGTCCGATAACGGCACGGCGTACAGCGCGGCGAGCTGAGTGCCTCGGGGCCGGCTGGATGCTTCGGGGCCGGGCAGGTCGTATGACGTGCTCTAGCCGCAGCAGCCGCCTCCGCAGCAGCCGCCCCCACCGCCGCTGGGGGCGGGGACACTCGCGGAGCCGCCGACGGCGACCGTGGAGAGCAGCTTCACAGTGTCCTCGTGTCCGTCGGGGCAGACCGCCGGGGCGGAGGACTCGGCCATCGGCCGGTTCAGCTCGAAGGTGGAGCCACAAGGACGGCATCGGTATTCGTAACGAGGCATGGCCACAGGTTAGCCGCGGTGCTGGTCAGCGCACGACGGTGCCGGGCTGAGCGCCCAGTGTCTCCAGCCCCGCGCCGGTCGGAGCACCGGCCCGGTCACCGGGGAAGGCAACCGCGAAGACACCGGTGGCGACGGCTCGTTCAAGGCGTCCGGCCATGCTCTCACCGGCCGGCAGCGCCGAGAGGCAGCCCGTCACGAAGACATCAACCGAGCCCACGGCGTCCACGGTCTTCGTCCGCCTCCCCCTGGATCTGGCCGAGCGCAGCCTGCCGGGCGGCCGTCACACCGGAGACGGGGCGCGCTTGCGCGTGGGCCAGCCGTGCCGCCTCCTCGGGATGCCGGGCGCGCCAGTACGGGTTGTCGTGCGCGAGGCCGCCGCTGACCCGTCCGTACATTCCGAAGATCAGCAGCATCAGTCCGACCGCGAAGCTGAACAGCACGTTCTGGAGGTGGAAGGCGAGGAAGTTCGCGCTCGTTTGCAGGAGGGCGAGATTCGCGAATCCGCTCAGCAGGAAGGCGACGCCGAGCACGATGTTGAGGGTCGAGGCGAAGTTCCCGCCGATCACCATGCCGCCGAAGAGCAGCATTCCCACGATGATCGAGAGCACGCTGAGTGTGCCGTTGGTGTTCAGCCCGGCTACGGTCGCACCGCCCGTGTCGAAGAACCCGATCTTGTCGATCAGGCCGAGGATGCCGAACGCGAGCAGGACCAGCCCGGTCACCCCGGCCCCGACGCGGTAGACCTGGCTGAGCCGGTGGTCGACGGGCAGATGCTCATCGAGTTTGGTGTGACGCAGCTTGCCCCGGTGGAAAGGGGACGAGGGCTTGTGCAGAGCCTGACTGGTAGCCCCAGTAGCCATGTCCGGCCTCCTTCGCGCAGAGGTACCGCCGGGCCGTACTCACCTCCCAGCATCCGCCCGCACCCCGTTTCACGCCATCGCGCCCTGTCCGGGGTGCGTCACGTGTCCTGTCCGGAGTGGGCCACATGCCCTGTTCCGGGTGAGTCACCTGCTCTGTCCGGGGCGGGGCGGGAGATCAAGGCACACGTGGGTGCAGGAGGAGAGCCGGGCGCCACGCCCACGCCCCGTCCGGGACAGCCCTGCTGCTCAGCCCCCCGCGATGCCCCGAGCCTCCCGGATCTCCTGTACCACCCGGGCCGCCGTCTGACGCACGGCCTCGGTCTCGGTCAGGAAATGCCACCAGTCCGGATGCCGGCCCTCCAAGCCCGCGACCGCGCGGTCCAGCCGGGCCACCGCATCGTCCAGGGGCCGGGCGTGCCGCGGGTCGGGGGTGCTGCGTCCGGCCATCGCCAGCCGCTGCGCGTCCCGGACGGCGAAGCGCGTCCGCTCGATCTCCTTCTGCCGGTCGAACGACACCGAGTCCAGCCGTTGCAGCCGGTCGCCGGCCGCCGACACCGCCTCATCGGTGGTGTTCAGCAGCGCCCGTACCGTCGCCAGCCGGCTGGTGGCGTCCGCCCATCGCTGCTCGTCGCGCGCCTGCTGCGCCTCCCGCAGCGTGACCTCGGCCTGCTTGACGGACTGTGCGGCCTGCTCCGGTACGTGCTGGAGGTCCTGCCAGCACGCCGCGCTGTACCGCCGACGCAGCTCACTGAGGACCGGATCGACCTTCTCGGCCCGCGTCGTGATGGCCTGCGTCCGGGTCCGCAGCGACACCATCCGCTTATCGATCTCCGCCGCCTGCTCCGGCAGCCGCTCGGCTTCGGTCCGGACCTCCTCGGCCTTGCGTAGCACCTCGCCGGCGCGCTGGACCGTCTCCTGTACGCCGTGCTGCCCGGCGCCCTGGTTCAGCTTGGTCAGCTCCGGCGCGAGCGCCGCCAGCCGGGCCGCCAGATCGTCGGCCCTCAGGCCCTTGCCACGGACCGTGTCCAGGGCGTTGCTGGCGGCCAGCAGCGCCTGCCGGGCACGCTCCACCGCCGGGGCCAGTCGCGCCAGCTGCGTCTCGGCGGTCTGCAACAGCGGCCCCAGCCGTTGCGTGAACCGGTCGAGCTCACCCTTGACGCGCTCCAGCTCCTCCCTGGCCCGGGTCAGGTCCGCGCGCGCCCGCGACACTGCGGAGCCGTCCAGATCGTCGCGGTCCAGATCATGCGAATCCACGGCGGTGATGTAGCCCTGGCTCACCTCGTCGATCCGCCGGCCGAACCCCTGGTACTCCTCCGCGACGGCCCGTGCCGACGGCGAATTGTCCACCGCGGTGATCGTCTCTATCGAGATCCGCAGATCCCGCTGCGCGGTGTCCAGCTCGTAGAACGCCGCCGCCGCGGCATCCTTCGCCGCCTGCGCATCGGCGCGCAGATCCTCCCCGCGCCCGAACCAGCGGCGCGTACCGCCACCCGCGAACGACGCGGGCGCCATCGCCAGCAACAAGGGCAACGGCAGCAGCGCCAGTGCCACCACATCCCGGACCGGGCCCCCACGGGGCCGACGGCGTGCTCGCTGCTCGTACGGCTGCGTGTGTGTCGCCGTCACATCCCTCTCCCGATCGGATCGCCCCAGGGCCGACTTTTATTCTCCCACTCGACGGAACGAACACACCGGCCGGTAAGTTCGCAATTCGAGCACGGGTTTGCAGTTCAGCCCTGTCGGCAAGGTAGTCTGTCGGCTCGGCCAGGGCGCATAGCTCAGCGGTAGAGCGCTGCTCTTACAAAGCAGATGTCGGCGGTTCAAATCCGTCTGTGCCCACCAGGAAAAAGACCCCCTGCTGATCATGGCGGGGGGTCTTTGACATCCACAAGTGACATCAACGGGGGCGTTCAGCGGCGGCGCGGTCCCAGCATCCGGTCCATGTGGGCCACGGCGTCTCGCTTCAGCGCGTCGGGCACGTGCGTGTAGATGTCCATGGTGACGCTGATCTTGCTGTGCCCGAGGATTTCCATTGCGACGCGCGGATGGACGTTGCCGGCCGCGAGCAGGGTCGCCGCACCGTGCCGGGCATCGTGGACCCGGATGCGGGGGAGCTTTGCCTTGGCCGTCAGCCGGTGGAACGACCGCAGCACGTTGCTTCCCTCGATCGGCTGCCCGGTGCGCGTGGTGAAGACGAGATCGCTCTCGTGCCAGCCGGCACCCGCCTTGTCCCGCATCGCTGCCTGCCGCAGCCGCTGCCAGCGAAGCGGCGCCACGCAGAGCAAGGGCAGCGGGAGGGTCCGCTTGCGGCGGTTCTTCGTGTCGTCCTAGTAGTACTCACCACGGACCCGCTGGCGCTGCTTGCGGATCTGTACCGTCCGGCCGTCGAGGTCGATGTCCTGCCACCGCAACCCGACGATCTCACCCCGCCGCAGGCCGAGCCCCACAGCGAGCATGAAGGCCGCATACAGGGGGTCGCGCCGGGCGA
This sequence comes from Streptomyces sp. x-80, assembly GCF_046549095.1. Lineage (NCBI taxonomy): Bacteria > Bacillati > Actinomycetota > Actinomycetes > Kitasatosporales > Streptomycetaceae > Streptomyces > Streptomyces sp. x-80. Next base: position 12,917 of record NZ_JAJPWM010000040.1, on the reverse strand, counting down.
TGAGGATGAAGGCGAGCGTCTGCTCCAGCGTCCAGAGCTGCCCCTCGTACGTATCGACCTTCGGAGCCTCCACCAGCTTCGCGACGTTGCGGGTGATCAGCTCTTCCCGGCAGGCGGCCGACAGCGCGGAACGAAGAACCCGGTGCGATTCCTTCGCCGTCGCTGATGTGCTGGCCTTGCTGATCTCGGAAAGCGCCATCCGTACATCACGAGCACCCAGCTTCCAGACTCTTCTTGCCGAGCCGCGGCACGAGGTAGAGGCGGATGTGCGTCTCGTACTTCGCCGCGGTGGTGCGCTTCCGCTGGGGCTTGACGATCTCCTCCAGCCAGTACGGCAGCCATTCGGCGAGCTTGGCGGAGCGGGTGGGCACGGGGACGCCCTGGTCGACCTTGGTGAGGAGTTCGCGGCGCTTGGTGTCGCATTCGGCCCAGGTCTTGCCGTAGGCGTACTTGCGGGCGCGGGAGCCGTCGGGCTGGAGGACGTAGACGGCGGCCTGGTAGCGGCCGTCCTTGCGCTGGGTGATGGTGCCGGCGCCGTTGGGGTTGCGTTTGCGTTGCGGGGGCATCAGGCAGCCACATCGGCGATCTGATCGCTGATGAACGCGCGGAGGGACGAGGCAGGGATACGGCGGCAGCGGCCGACCTTGAAGGAGGCCAGGCGATGGGAGCGGATCAAGTCGTAGACCGTGGAGCGGCCGAGCTTGAGCCTGGCCATGACTTCGGGAACGGTCAGCAACTCGTCGTTCATCGGGTGGGCCCGCCCTGGGAACCGGAGCTTCGGAGCCTCGTACTTCACAGGCGCCGAAGGGGAGTCCAGAGGTCAGTTCCTGGACCGCGCCCTCGCGGCCGCTCTGCCCTCCAAGGAGAGCATCGAGAAGGTCAGAGAGGCGCGCCTTCGCTTCGAGCAGATGAGCCCTCTGCCGGGACACCCGTGAACTGAAAACCGCATCAAGGAGACCGACATGCCCGGCGCGTCTTCCCCTGCCACTTCTGTGGTCCGGGGTGTGCCCTACATCGCCACGTGGTCCGGGGAACGCACCTGCAACACCACGCTCACACACCAGGCCAAGGGCCTGACGTTTTTCGACCCGCGGTGCGACGACCGCGACCGAGCCGATGTGCTGTGGTCGCGCAAGGCCGAACGACTCGGCCGCGGGAAGGCCCAGTTCGCCGGTGTCCACCCGCGTCGGCAGCGACGCGCGATGCAAGACCTGCTGTGCCAGGTCTGCGGGCGGAGCGCAGACGTCAACGACCTGGGCGTGCTGTGGCTGGAGCCGATCAACCCCGGGGACCCGCTGCGGGGCGAGACGACCCATCCACCGGTGTGCGTGCCCTGCGCCGTGGGGGCGATGCGGTCCTGTCCGCGCCTGCGCCGGACCGGGGCCCACGTCCTGCGCGTCCGGCATCCCAAGCCCTGGGGCGTGCACGGCGTCCTGTACTGCCCCGCTCTGAACGGCACCCTCCACCCGGAGGAAGCGGTGGAGGTTTCCTACTGGGACTCCGAAGCCCAATGGGTCCTGGCAACCCAGATGATCACGACGCTGGACGGCGCCACGCCCGTGGACCTCGCCGAGGAACATGCCCGCTATCTCGCCCGCGGGACGACGTGAGCGTCCACGTGTCCCCTCCTTGTGCCGGGCGCGTTCCGCGGTTACTGCGCCCAGGCCGAAGCCCGTCTTGTTCCTCCCGCGCCACCAGGACGACGCTGAGGCCCCGGCCGACCACCACGTGCGTCGGCCATGGCCTGACTCTGCCCGTGCGGCCCGCCGGCGGCCGCGGTCCCACCTGGAGGTTCCGCGCTGACACCCCCGAGCTATCCCGGCCTCGAATCCGCCTACCTGGGCCTCCTGGCCCATGTGTCGGACAGCTTCGAGTACCGCAACGCCCCGCGCGGCAACGCGGCCCGCGAAGTGATCGGCGTGAGTTTCCGCCTGCCGGACCCGCGCCAGCGGCTGCCCTACCTGGCGGCCCGCAGGGCCAACCCCGTCTTCCACTTCGCCGAAGCCCTCTGGTACCTGGTCGGCCGCCGGGACCTGGAGATGATCGGCTACTACGCACCGTCGATGCGCTCCAGCTCACGCGACGGCCGCCACCTCGGCGGGTCCGCGTACGGACACCGCATCTTCCACCCCGCCGGCGGCGACACCCACTCGCCTTTCGACCGGGTCCTGGAGCTGCTGCGCCGCGAGACGGACAGCAAGCGCGGCTTCATCCCCGTCTTCACCGCCGACGAGCTGGCCATCAGCGACAACCCGGATATGGCCTGCCTGGCCGCGCTGCATCTCCTGCCGCGGGAGGGCCGGTTACACATGGTCTGCTCCATGCGGGCCAACGACCTCGACTGCGGACTGCTGTCCGACGTCTTCAGCTTCACCATGATCCAGGAGTTCGCGGCCATCCAGCTCGGCCTGGAACTGGGCACCTACACGCACCACATCGGCTCGGCGCATATCTGCGACCGCAACGCCGAGCGCGTTCAGCGCGTCCTGGCGGAGGCCGCCGCACGTCCGGAGCCGGTGCACTTCCCGTTCGCGGCGATGCCGACGGCGACCACCGCGGCGACCGTGGCCCGCGTGCTGGAACACGAAGAGGCCCTGCGGACCAACACGGTGCGCTACCGGCCCGCCGACATCGCGGACGTGGGTCTGGAGCCGTACTGGCAGCAGGTCCTGCTGCTGTTCGAGGTCTACCGCCAGATCCAGCACGAGGAGACCGACCAGGTCGACGCCGACGTCCTGGACGCACTGGACCCGGGCCTGCGCTGGCTGGCCGCCCACCGCTGGCCGGCCTGCTCTGCCACCGGGAGGACACGGTGACGGGGAAGCCGGCGCGCAGCGGCGATGTGGTCGGGGGCGTCGACTGGCGCTGCTGGTCGGTCATCTTGTGCAAGCCCGACGCCGTCGAGCGGGGACTGACCGACACCATCTTGGGACGGCTCGCCGCGCCGGACACGGCGCTGATCGGCCGCCGGGACGTGACGGTGGAACCCTGGCAGATCCACGTGCACTACCGGGACCTCCTGGGCGACGCCGACTGGTTCACCGGCCGCAACATCCCCGCGGCCCTGGACGATCTGTACGTCGGCAAAACCGTCACCGTCGCCCTCGCCTACGGACCGCCCGGCATCCAGCGCCGCCTGCGCAACCTGCTGGGGCACTTCGACCCGTCACAGGCCCCCCTCTGCACGATCCGCGGCGCCCTCGGCGACGACAGCCTGAAGGCAGCCCTCGCAGAGAACCGCCTGATCAACAACCTGGTGCACACCTCCGACGACGACAACGCCGCCCGCCGGGACTTCGGCACCTGGTTCGGAGCCAACCGCCGCTCCCTGCTGCTCCCTCCCGCCGCGCACCTGCCCCGGCAGGCCACCGGCACCACGCGCACCGAGCACTGACCACATCAGGAGGCTCACATGTCCGCGACACCTGCCCGCCGGCGCACACTGCCGATCCTGACCTCACAGCAGATCGCCCAGCTCAACCCGGAACTCGCCGACGTCATCGAGTACCGCAAGTCCGGCCTCTCCCTCAACCACATCGTGGGCTGCCCCCTGGACTGCGGGTACTGCATCCGCCACACCTTCGGCAACTGGGAGATGAAGGTCCCGCGGGCGCTGATGAGCGACGAGATGGCCGTCACCAAGCTGCTCAGCCACCCGTACTTCCGGCCGCACACGACACCGATCCAGATCTTCAACCGCGCGACCGACCCCATGCTGCCCGCCGTCAAGCCCCACACCTTCCGCGTGCTGCGCCAGCTGGACGACAGGGGCCTGGCCAACAACGTCCTGGTCATCACCCGCTGGCGGGTGGAGCCCGAGGACTGCGCGGTGCTCAACTCGCTGACCAGCCTGCGGCTGACGGTACTCGTCACCCACTCCGGCATCGACAACGAGACGATCGAACCGGTGGACTCCCGCATCGCGGCCGCCAACCTGCGCACGCTCTACGAGCACGCCGAGAACTACCGCACCGTGCTCTACTGGCGCCCGATCGTCCCCGGCCTCAACGACAGCGACGCGCATCTCGCGCGCGCCCGCGAGCTGTCCCAGCACGCGCACGCCACCGTCTTCACCGGCCTGTTCTTCCGCGAGCAGATCGCCGAGTACTACCAGGCGCACGGACTGCCCCTGCCCTACCAGGACACGGCGCGCCGCAAGATCATGCCCGAGCTGGCGGAGAAGCGCGTTCTCGACTTCTTCCACACGCCCGGCGACGACCAGGCGCCGTGGGGTGTGCTGTTCCGCAAGACGAGCTGCGCGGTCGCCTACGCCCACGGAGAGGCCGACTACAACGGCCACTACGGCATCCAGGAGCTGTGCGACATCTGCCCCAAGGACCAGTTACAGCGGTGCAAGGCGGCATGGGTCAAGCCCGACCTCGGCGAAGTGACCGAACAGGCCCGACAGCTCGGCGCGGTCGGGCCGGTAGAGGTGGATGACCGCGCCATCATCGTCGAGGGCCTGGACGAGCCGCCGCGGTACTTCCTGCAACACCGCTACGGCTTCCAGTGCCACGACCGCGCCAAACCCCACCACTACCGCCAGCACGGCCACGCTCCGATCGGCTGGGCGGCACAGAACGGAAAAGACACCACACCATGAACTTCTCCTCCTGGCCCAAGCTGCTCGTCGTGGACGTGGAAGGCAACGGCACCAACCCACCCGACCTGGTCGAGGCCGCGGCGCTGCCCCTCCTCGACGGCCGACCGGACACCAGCACGGCCGGGGCATGGCTGGTCCACCCACCCCGGCCGGTCACCGCCTTCGCCACGCGAGTACACGGCCTGACCAACGACGCGCTGGCCAACTGCCCGTCCTGGGAAGAGGTCGCCGACGAGGCGCGCACCCTGCTGGACGGGGCATGGATCTGCGCCCACAACGCGCACGTCGACTACCGCGTGCTGAGCGCGCACCTGCCCACGTGGGAGCCGGCCGGGGTCCTCGACACCCTCCGACTGGCCAAGGCCACCTGCACGGGCCTGCCCTCGTACTCCCTCGACGCCCTGATCGAACACCTCCAACCCGACCTCACCCACGCCCCCGCGCAGCGCCACCGCGCCACCTACGACGCCTACGCCACGGCGCAGCTCCTCATCACCATGGCCGGCCACTACGACACCTGGGACCAGCTGACCGCGGTGGCCGTCCCGCCCGGCCTGCCCGGATCCCCTGAACCCGAGAAGGAAGCAACCCTGTGGTGAAAACTCCTGTCCGTATCGGCGTCCTCGGCACCCACTCCACCGGCAAGACCACGCTCATGAAGCGCATCCAGATGGAGCTGCGCGGCCACGGACTGAACGTCGCCCGCACCGGGCGGCTGGCCAAGCGCGCAGCGGCCATCAGCCTGCCCAAGATGGAGCACCACACGGCCCTGTCCACCCAGTGGATCATCGCGCAGGGCATCGCGGACGAAGCCGCGGCCATCGCGGCCGGCGCGGAAGTGGTACTCGCCGACCGGGCCAGCGTGGACGCCGTCCACTACTACACCGCGGCAGTGGAATTCCGGAAGGAGAAGGAACACAACCCCGAAGAGCGCCAGCAGCTGTGGTCCTTAGCATCCACCCAACTTGCCTACTACGACCTGCTATTCGTGACAGTCCTGGACTTCGACGTGCCCGTCGAACAAGGCCACGACTACGACCCGGCGTACCGGTTCCTGGTCGACCTGCACACACAACGCTCCATTGTCGACAACGACCTCCCGGTCTGTTGCGTCACCAGCAGCGAAGACAGCAAGGACAAGGCCGTTCAACTGGCCGTGGAATTCGTGCTGGAGGCGAGGAACGCATGAGCGTTCCGCCTCCCAGGGGAGAGACCACGATCGCGGGAAAGCCGGTATCCCGGCTCGGCCTGGGCACTATGCGGCTGGCCGGACCAGGAACCTGGGGCGCTCCGCCGGACCCTGTGGCGGCAGCGGTTCGTGAAAGCCAGGCAGTTCTCCTCGCAAGCGAGAATCCCTGCGCCTTCTGAAAGGCGTCTGAAAGGCGAGGGATGTCAGTAAGTAACCCCTATACGGCAGCAGACATGCCAACCGGTCGACGGTGGCCTGTGGGGCAGTTCGCGAGCGATCGCCGATGAGCATCCGGTGGTCAATTCAGGGTTGCAGACCACGACTAGATCGCCGCGTGATCGGCGACGGCGGGAATGCTGAGCATTCTTTCGCTGCCTCCCTGTGGCTTGGGAATTGCCACGGCGCGAACCGGAGGCGGGAAGTGTGAGCCTGACGAGTGAAGTAGGGCCGCTTCTGATCCTGTGCTCTGGGCTGTCGTGGTGTTTGGAGGGTGCTCATGCTCATGCCTCACAGACAGCGGTGTTTGTTCTTGCGGGTGGTGTGCCAGAGGAGTAGCGCGGCTGCCGCTGCGGCGAGGGCACGGTGGTTTCTTGCGTCGTGCTGGGTGGTGGCTGTGCGGATGCTGGTTTGGCGGCTGGCGAGGTCGCGGATGATGCTGCGGATCTGCTGGCCGGTCTGCGTGCTGGCGATCATGCCTTCGAGGAGAACGCGTGCGGCCTGGGTCTCGGAGCTGAGTTCGGTGGCAAGGGCGAAGAAGATGGAGTGGAGTTCTTCTTCGAAGACCTCGATGGGGGAGAGTTCCGGGCACAGGTGGCGGATGGATCCTTCGATGTTGGCGAAGGCTTTTCCCAGTACGGAGACCATGGGGCTGGTCTTGATGCCGCGCCGGGTGGAGTACTGCAGCAGGGCGGTCAGGGTGATGCCGAAATTGAGGTCCTCGAGCGTGCCGGTGGCGATCTGGGGGACGAGGGCTGCCATGTCGTCGGTGAAGGCGGAGATCTGGGCCCAGGGTGTGGCATGGCCCATCTCGGTCCATGCGGTGGCTACGCCTTCTCCGTCGTTTTGGGCGAGGCAGATCAGGACGAGGAGGATGCCGCGGCTGAGGGTGCGGTCGATGCGGCCGACCATGCCCCAGTCGATGACGTGGGCGGGGTGGCCGGGGTGGACGAAGATGTTGCCGGGGTGGGGGTCGGCGTGGAAGTACCGGTTGGTGAAGAACCCCCGGTACATGAACGCGAGCAGATCACGCCCGATGCCGAGGCGCTCTTCCAAGGTGAAGGCGCCGGGGTCGGCTTCGCTGATCGGACATCCGGGTGCCAGGGACTGGATCAGGACCCGGGGGGCGGCAAAGAGGGCGTCCGGCACGGTGACGTGCTTGAAGTCTTCTGCGGTTGTCTTGCCCTTTTTCATGTTGCGGGCTTCGAGGGTGAAGTCGAGTTCGGGTCGCATCGCGTCGAAGACGACGGAGAGCATGGCATCGATGTCGATGACGGCGTTGAAGCGGGGCGCGCGTTTGCCTGCGAAGCGGGCGGCCTTGCGCAGCAGCGCCATGTCGGCGGTCACTGTGGCGGCGACGCCGGGGCGCTGGATCTTCACGGCCGCGGGTGTGCCGTCGGTGAGGGTCGCCCGGTAGACCTGGGCCAGGGAAGCCGCCCCGATCGGGGTATCGGTGTCGATGTCACGGAAAGCCTTCACCCAGCGCGGCCCCAGCTCTGCGGCGAGGACGGGCTCGAACTCGGTGAACGGAGCGACACAGGCGCGGTCGTGCAAGGTCTGCAGTTCGGCGATTACCGGCGCAGACACCAGGTCGGACCGGGTGGCCAGGATCTGGCCGACCTTGATGTAGAAGGGCCCCAGCTGCTCCAGGGCTTCGCGCACCGCTCGTGCCCTCTCCTGTCCGCCACTCGCCGTGGTGTCTCCGTCGTGGTGGTGTGCTCGCAGGGTGCGCCAGGATTCCTGGACGGCCAACTGGGCGAAGGTGCGCGAGACCAGACGGGCGCGGCGGATGTTGCCCATGCATGCCTCCTGGCGCAGCAGCCCTGGAAGGCTGGTGTCCTCGGATACGGCGCTGTGTGGCGGCGGGGCAGCCGGCCCGCCGGGCGGGGGGGGCGGGGCTGCGCGATCCTGTGCTCGGTATGCGGCGCCGCCCGTCGCGGGGGACCTGGGCTTGTGCGCGAAGCGCACCCGCCCCTTCAGACGGTGTTCTGCGAAGTTGACTGTGAGGCAGGACTGTTGGGGCGGGGGTGGGGTGTCGGCGGCTTGGACCGCGGTTGCCGGAGAGAACTCGTTGGCCCGAGTCCCGCCCCGGCCTCCGCGGCAGTGCCGCCGGCAGGATCACCGCATGCTCTCGGGTGGGACGGGTGCACGTCCGTCGTGGTGGAGGGTGTCGCTGGTATCCAGGGGCTGCTTCGGCGATGGCGGCAGCCACGGCATGGGGTAGGTGCACTCGAAGCGGGTGGTGCGGTCGTACGCGCGGAAACAGCTTCCCGCGCGTACGTCGTAGGCCAGTTCGTCGAGTCCGATGCGGCGTTGCTCGCGGTCGTCGTAGAGGGAGGTGCCGTTGCGGCGGCACAGCACCCGGTTTGCCTCCCAGCCGATGCTGTCATCGAAGGCAGATCGATCGCGGCGCATCCTTGTGCCGTTGCCGTGTGCCGGGTCAGTGAGCGTCAGCAGACTTCCGCCGCTGCTGCTGCGGAGCCTGACGGTATTCCTCCTCAGGGCGCTCCAAGGAGGCGGAGAGATGGGTGAGTTTGTCCTTCAGATCCGCCAGCTCGTCCTTGAGCGAGCCCAGTTCTCCGCTGCCGGCCGTGCCACGCCTGGAGCCGGACTTCCTCGTTCGCCACGGATCGTCATCGCAGCAGTCGCAGTCGTCGCCGCAGCAGTCGCGGTCGTTGCCCCAGCAGCCGCGGTCGTCGTCGCAGCAGTCGCGGTCGTTGTCCCAGCACTCGCTCTCGCCCCGCATGCCGTCGCTGACGGCTTCGCGCACGTTGTGCTCGAAGCCGCGTGAGCGGTCCAGGACGTCGTCGAGGAACTCCTTGGTGTCGTCGATGACGTCCTTCGCGAATCTGGTGATACCCATACCGTGGTGCCGGCGATGGTGGTGTCCGTGGTGATGGCCGTGGTGGTGATCGTGGTGGTGATGGTTCATCGAGCACCCTCTTTCCGCCCTGATGGAGCTGAGGCAGAGATCGTGTGGCGATATGGCGCTTGCGCAGCGCGCTGACATACGAATGTCCCCGGAGTGGCCTCTACAGCGCCGGGCCTGACTTTCTCAAGAGTGATGCCCGCAGCATCGGGATGGACATATGAGAATGAGTCACTCATGGGGGCAGGATGATCCCACGCCGGTTCAGGAGGATTCTCCTGACTCGTAGTACCCCGGGAAGGCGCGGTTGCCCGTGCGTGAGTCTTTGCGTGCTGGGGGCTGATGCTGCTGGTGTTCCGATGGTGGTGCGTGTATGCCGGTGGTATGGGCGGTGCGTGTAGCGGACTTCATCGGCGGGTGTTTCTTCTGGCTGATACGGGCCTGGACGTGGCGGGTCCAGCGGGCTGAGAGTGCAGGAGAGGTTCGGGTGCCCTTTCGTTGCGGCCTGCGACTGCCTGCGGCGGCAAAAGGTATTCCGGTAAGCCCAGTTATTTGCCCTGCCGCGTTGAGGCATGTGGTGCTTCGCTGGCCTTTCATCTTTCGTCGCCTATTTTCCGGCGTCTGCCCGTCGGGCGGCCGGACGCCGTTACCTGCTTATCTCCGTTCCTGGCTGGATGGAGGCAATTGTGGACGGTAGAGAATCTGCTGTCGGTGCGGTCCCGTCGTTTCTCTCGACGGTGAACGGCCCCGAAGCTCTGAGCACACTTCCTGCGGAGCGGCTGCCGGAGCTGGCCGAGGAGATCCGCCGTTTTCTGGTGGACAGGGTGCAGGCGACAGGTGGGCACCTGGGACCGAACCTGGGGGTGGTGGAGCTGACCCTGGCCCTGCACCGGGTCTTCCACTCCCCCCGCGACGCGCTCGTGTTCGACGTCGGTCACCAGACCTACGTCCACAAGCTCCTGACAGGACGACAGGAACGTTTCCCCACCCTGCGGCAGGCGGGCGGCCTGTCGGGATACCCCTCCCGTGCCGAGTCGGTGCACGATCTCGTGGAGAACTCGCATGCCTCTACCGCTCTGTCGTATGCGGACGGCCTGGCCAAGGCCCGCCAGCTCTCCGGCGAGCAGGAGCGTGCAGTGGTCGCGGTCATCGGGGACGGGGCGCTGACCGGCGGCATGGCCTGGGAAGCCCTGAACAACCTCGGCGCCGCCCAAGAGCGCCCGGTGATCGTCGTGGTCAACGACAACGGCCGCTCCTACGCCCCCACCGCTGGGGCCTTCGCGGAGCACTTGAGCGTCCTGAAGTCCGGCGGGGGCGCGGGAGCCTGCCGGAATCTGTTCACCGACCTGGGCTTCACCTACTTCGGGCCCGTCGACGGGCACGACACCGTCGCGATCGAGGCGGGGCTGCAGCGGGCCAGGGCACTGCACCGTCCGGTGGTAGTGCACGTGACGACGGTCAAGGGCAAGGGCTACGGTCCGGCCGAGGCCGATAAGGCGGACTGCCTGCATGCGGTCGGCGCGCGTTTCCCGGCCGCCGGAAACGGTCAGACAGGCGCGAAGGCACCGTCATGGACGACTGTGTTCGGCCGGGAACTACTGCAGCTGGCCAATGCTCGCGAGGATGTGGTGGCGGTGACCGCCTCGATGCTGCGTCCCACGGGGCTGCACCTGATGGCCCAGGCGTTTCCGGACCGGGTCTTCGATGTCGGGATCGCCGAGCAGCACGCCGTCACCTCCGCCGCCGGGCTCGCGATGGGCGGCTACCACCCCGTCGTCGCGATCTACGCGACCTTCCTGAACCGCGCCATCGACCAGGTGCTGATGGATGTCGCCCTGCACCGCCTGCCCGTCACGTTCGTCCTGGACCGGGCCGGCATTACCGGCCCCGACGGTTCGAGCCATCACGGCATGTGGGACCTGGCCCTGCTCACCGCAGTCCCCGGGCTGCGCATCGCAGCCCCCAGGGACACGCCGCGGCTGCGGGAACTCCTTGGCGAGGCCACCGGCATCGCAGACGGGCCGAGCATGCTGCGCATTCCCAAAGGAACCGCCACCCCGCCCATTCCCGCCGTGGCGCGCATGGGCGGCATCGACATTCTGCATCGCAGCCCACACCGCCCCCTGGACGTGCTGCTGGTGCCCGTCGGCCCGCTGGCCCAGGCGGTCCTGGATGCGGCCGGCCTGCTGGAGGAGCACGGCGTGGGCGCCACGGTCGCCGACTCACGGTGGATCCATCCCGTCCACGAGGCGCTGCCCGGACTGGCGGCCCGCCACCGCCTGGCCGTGAGTGTGGAGGACGGGATCCGTACCGGCGGCATCGGCAGCGCGCTCGCCCAGAAGCTCCGTGACAGCGGCGTCAGCACACCCGTCACCGTGCTCGGCCTGCCGCCCGCGTTCCTCCCGCACGGTCCACGCGCCGGCCTGCTCGCCCGGGCAGGACTGGACGCTGAAGGTATCGCCCGCACCACGCTGGACGCCCACATCGCCGTGTCCTCCGCCCGCACCACGCTGGACCCCGCCATGTCCCGGAGGCCGCGATGACCGCCATCGATCTGGGCCTGCCCGCCACCCCTCCACCCGTTCCGGTGCGTCGCCGTTCGCGGCAGATCCACGTCGGTGGTGTCCCGGTAGGCGGCGGCGCTCCCATCCCGGTGCAGACGATGACCACCACGCTGACCACTGACGTGGATGCGACGTTGCGGCAGATCGCTGAAGTCACCGCGGCCGGCTGCGACATCATCCGTGTCGCCGTCCCCTCCCAGGACGACGCCGATGCCCTGCCCGCCCTCACCGCAAAGTCACCGATCCCGGTCATCGCCGACATCCACTTCCAGCCCCGCTATGTCTTCCAGGCCATCGACGCCGGGTGTGCCGCCATCCGCGTCAACCCCGGCAACATCAAGAAGTTCGACGACCGCATCGCCGACATCGCCAATGCCGCCACCGCGGCCGGGGTTCCCATCCGGATCGGAGTCAACGCCGGCTCCCTGGACCCCCGACTGCTCGCTAAGCACAGTGCAGCCACCCCCGAGGCACTGGTCGAATCCGCCCTCTGGGAGTGCTCGCTGTTCGAGGAACACGGCTTCACCGATCTGAAGATCGCGGTCAAGCACCACGACCCGCTCACCGTGATCGCTGCGAACCGGCTGCTCGCCGAAGAGTGCGACTACCCCCTGCACCTGGGCGTCACCGAGGCCGGCCCCGCCTTCCAGGGCGCCATCAAATCCGCCGTAGCCTTCGGGATCCTGCTCGCCGAGGGCATTGGGGACACGATCCGGGTGTCCCTGTCAACCGACCCTGTTGAACAGGTCAAGGCCGGCTGCCACATCCTCCAGTCGCTGGGCCTGCGCCCCCGCACGCTGGAGATCGTCTCCTGCCCCGGCTGCGGCCGCCTCCAAGTCGACATCCACAAACTCGCCACCCAAGTCGAAGCAGCCTTCGACGGCTTCCCCCACCCACTGCGCATCGCGGTCATGGGCTGCGTCGTCAACGGACCGGGAGAAGCCCGGGAGGCAGACCTCGGAGTGTCCTGCGGCAACGGCAAAGGACAGATCTTCCGCGGCGGCGAAGTCCTGTGCACCGTACCGGAGTCACAGATCGTCGAAGCCCTCCTTGACGAAGCCCTCAACCTCACTGAAGACAACGGATCCACGCCGGGAGGTGAGTGCCCGTGACGAGGCCCCTGCCGACCACGACGCCGATGAACGTGCAGGCGGTTCGTACTCACGTCGACTCTGAACTGGCCGACTTCCTCGACACCAAAACGCATCTCGCCACAGGCAACAGGCTGCCCCAGGAAGCGTCGCTGGTACTGCGTGACTTTCTGCTGGCAGGCGGCAAACGGCTGCGCCCGCTGCTGTGCGTGATCGGCTGGCACACAGCAGGAGGCGAGGGCGACACCATCCCAGTGCTTAGGCCGTGTCCTACATGGTGAGCTTGAGTAGTCGCTTGTAGCAGCAGAGGGCGGCTGCCAGTCCGAGAAAGGCCAGGTAGTTGCCTGGTCTCCGTTCGTAGCGGTGGTTGAGGCGCCGATATCCG
>NZ_JAJPWM010000039.1:0-38153 GCF_046549095.1 Streptomyces sp. x-80 | reverse complement strand
ACGTCCTCGCCGAACGGGCGGCGCCCCTGGACCGCCTGGTGCCGCGCGCGCCCGACGATCTGGCCCTGGTGCTGTACACCTCGGGCACCACCGGCCGGCCCAAGGGCGCGATGATCACCCAGCTCAACCTGGTGATGAACGTCAGCACCACGATGCGCTCGCCGTTCGACCTCGGCCCCGACGACGTGCTGCTCGGCTGTCTGCCGCTGTTCCACACCTTCGGCCAGACCTGCGGTATGAGCGCCTGTTTCCTGGCCGGCGGCACCCTGGTGCTCATGAGCCGCTTCGACGGCCCCGGCGCGCTCGACCTCATGGTCACCGAGGGCTGCACGGTGTTCATGGGCGTCCCGACCATGTACCTGGCCCTCCTCGACGCCGCCGCCCACGACGCCCGCCGCCCCGCCCTCGACCGCGCCTTCTCCGGCGGTTCGGCGCTGCCGGTCAAGGTGCTGAACGACTTCCAGGAGGTCTACGGCTGCCCGATCTACGAGGGATACGGCCTCACCGAGACCTCACCGGTGGTGGCGTACAACCAGAAGGCGTGGCCACGCAAACCCGGCACCGTCGGGCACACCATCTGGGGCGTGGAGGCGGAGATCGCCGCCGCCGACATCGAGGACCGCATCGAGCTGCTGCCGGCCGGGGAGACCGGGGAGATCGTCATACGCGGCCACAACGTCATGGCCGGCTACCTCAACCAGCCGGAAGCCACCGCGGCCGTACTGGTCGACGGCTGGTTCCGCTCGGGCGATCTGGGGACGAAGGACGCCGACGGCTGCCTGACCATCGTCGACCGCAAGAAGGACATGGTGCTGCGCGGCGGCTACAACGTCTATCCGCGCGAAGTCGAGGACGTACTGATGCACCACCCGGCCATCGCCCAGGTGGCCGTCATCGGCGTCCCCGACGACAAGTACGGCGAAGAGGTGTGCGCCGTGGTGCGGACACGGCCGGGCACGGACCTGGACGCCCTGGCCCCGGACATCGTGGCCTGGAGCAGACAGCGGCTCGCCGCCCACAAGTACCCGCGCCTGGTGGAATTCGTCGACGACTTCCCCCTCGGACCGAGCGGCAAGATACTGAAGCGGGAACTCACCGCCCGCCTCACCGCCCGCCGCTGACCCGGCGCACGTCCCTGCGACCGGCACGGGCGCCCTTCCCGGCCCGGATCAGGAAGCAGGTCCGACCGCTCCGCCGAAGCACTGCGCGCCCGCGACGGCGACACCACCCACCCGGCCAAGAAGTGCCAAGAAGCACGACGGCCACGGCTTCGGGAACGCACGGAGCAACACCGACACCTGCGAAACCGTCACGCCTCCTTCGGCAGCGCGCGCAGGGTCGTCTGGGCCTTGAGGAGCATCTCCTCGTACTCGGCCTCCGGATCGGAACCGAGAACGATGGCACCCCCCGCGCCGATGGTCAGTTCACCGCCGTGACGGACAGCGGTGCGGATGGTGATGCTCAGATCCGCCGTGCCCGTATAGCCGACGAATCCGATGGCACCGGAGTAGACGCCACGGGCCTCACCCTCCAACTCGTCGATGATCTCCATGGTGCGCAGCTTCGGCGCCCCCGTCATGGACCCGCCGGGGAAACAGGCCCGGACCGCGTCCACGGCGGAACTGCCGTCGCGCAAAGTGCCGGTGACGGTGGAGACGAGCTGGTGCACGGTGGCGTAGGACTCCACCGCCATGAGCGAGGGGACGGTGACGGTGCCGATCTCGCATATCTGCCCGAGGTCGTTGCGGAGCAGGTCCACGATCATCAGGTTCTCGGCGCGCGACTTGGGGTCCGTCCGCAGGGCGTGGCGCGTGGCCTCGTCGGTGTCCGGGTCCGGGTGCCGGGGCGCCGTGCCCTTGATCGGCTTCGCCTCCACCGTGCGGGTGGCGTCCACCTTGAGGAACCGCTCGGGCGACGAGCTGAACACCGCGAGATCGCCCAGCCGCAGCAGCGCCGCGTAGGGCGCGGGGTTGAGCCGCCGCAGGCGCCGGTAGTAGGCGAGGTCGTCAGCCGGCGCGGGCAGATGCAGATTGGTGGTGAGGCAGATCTCGTAGCTCACGCCCTCGCGCAGCCTGCGGTCGCACTCCCGGATGTCCGCCAGGTACTGCGCGCGCGGGCGGGCCAGCCACGCCGCGGCGTCGTGCTGCTCGGGGAGCGGCGGGGCGGTGGCATCCGCGTGCGCGGCGGGGAGTTCGGCCAGGACGGGGACGACCGTCCTGATCCACTTCTGCGCGGCGTCGGCGTCCCGCTGCTCGCAGACGGCGACGACATACGTACGGTCCTCGGCATGGTCCACGGCGATGAAGCGGTCGGCCTGCAGCCACACGGCGTCCGGCGCCTTCGACGGGTGGGCGCGCCGGGCGCCGAGGTCGGCCTTCAGCTCGTAGCCGAAGTAGCCGACGTAACCGCCGGTGAAGTCGAAGGGCAGCTCCCCGGCGCCCTCGACCACGCGGCCGGTACGGCGGTCGAGCGCGTCGAAGACGCTGCCGTCCTCCCGGCGCGAGGTGCCGTCGGGGTGGTCCACGACGGTGTGCCCGTCCTCGACGCGGTAGGCCAGCATCTCCGCGCCCGGCTCATCGGCGGCTCCGAAGAACGAGAAGCGGGCCAGACCGGGTTCCACATGCGAACTGTCGAGCCAGAAGGCCCGGGTGCTCGTTCCGTACAGCGCCAGGTACGCGGCCTCCGCGTCCACGGCCCGGTCCAGGACGTCGTACTCCGCGCGCAGCCGCGGCCCTGACGCCTCCGGCGCCGCGACCGGTACGGGCACGGCGCCCGCCCGGCCCGCGTACGGACCCGTGCCACTGCCGCGGCCCGCCGGCGCCAGGTCCCGGAAGTTGGCCACGAGACGGGCGCCGTGCTCCGTGCATATCGACTCCGGGTGGAACTGCACGCCCCACCAGGGCCGTTCGCGATGGGCCAGGCCCATGATCACGCCGTCCTCGGCGCGCGCGGTGACCTCCAGGTGCGCGGGCACGGGTTCGGCGACGCTCAGGGAGTGGTAGCGCACGGCGGTGAAATCCTGCGGGATACCGGCGAAGAGACCCGTACCGCTGTGCCGGATCGTGGACAGGTAGCCGTGCCGGGGCTCCGGCGCGGGCACGACCTGCGCGCCCGCCAGCAGACCCACGCCCTGGTGCCCCAGACACACACCCAGGACCGGCAGCCCGGAGTTCTCCAGAACGTCGCGGGAGCGGCCGAAGTCGCGGGGGAGCGCCGGATGGCCGGGGCCCGGGGAGATGACCGCGGCGTCGAAGCCGTGCGGATCGAACCGGTCCCAGTCCTCGACGTCGTTGCGTACGACGACGGGAGCGACGCCGAGCACCTTCGCCAGCAACTGGTGCAGGTTGTAGGTGTAGGAGTCGTAGTTGTCGACGAGCAGGACGCGCATGGGTCAGCACCTTGGGTGGGGTAGTGGTCAGGAGGTTCGGGACGACACCGTTGACCAGTCGAAGGGGAGGGTGTCCAGGACGTCCAGCTCCTGGCAGAGCTGCCGCAACCCGCTGAAGTCCTGGAGGAGCCGCTTACCGCCGGAGGCGCCGCCGATCTCCCGCAGCATCTCCTCGCCCCCCTCCACGCCGAGCAGGTCCAGAATCCTCGCCCAGGTCGTGAAGTCGTGAGTGGCGAAGGCTTCCATCCCGTCGGCCAGCGCAGCGAGGAAGTAGTCGCGCTGCCCGGCGGAGAAGTGCCCCCACGCCTCCTGGGCGAGGGTGTCCGCGATCGAGGCGTGGCAGTACTCGTCACGCTGGTGCAGGACCGCCGTCATACGGTTCACCGGCTGAATCCCGTGGTTCTCGGCGACGAGGTCCAGGTGGGCGTTGACCGAGATCTCCGCGACCGTGGTGAAAGCGAGCGAGACCAGAGCCCGCTCCTCGTCCGTCCCGGCCGTGGCGAGCCGGTGCGCCTGCCTGCGCGCCTTGTACGCC
Source organism: Streptomyces sp. x-80 (assembly GCF_046549095.1). NCBI lineage: Bacteria > Bacillati > Actinomycetota > Actinomycetes > Kitasatosporales > Streptomycetaceae > Streptomyces > Streptomyces sp. x-80. The sequence goes on along the minus strand of NZ_JAJPWM010000039.1, from coordinate 34,230 downwards.
AAGGGCAGCGCCGACTCCGGCATCCGCCAGCCGCGCTTGCGGCGCGTCACGGCACTGGCGTTGAGGTGCATCAGCGTGTGGTACTGCTCGTCGACCATGGCCTGGGTGACCGCGATCGTCATGGCCTCGCTGTCGATGCCCGTGTCGAAGACGTCCTGCGTGACCAGGGCGAAGCCCGGGTTCACCACATACTGCTCGATGTCCATGATGTTCTTGTTGAACGAGATCCAGCCCCAGGCGAGAACGCGCGCCTTCATCGCGTCGTCGAGCGCGAGATAGGTGGGGTGCTCGCGGAACGGCAGCAGAGTCTCCGGGAAGTCCGGCCGGTCCAGCTCGAAGAGGTCGTCCAGATTCGGCTCCTCCTGCTTGACCGTGGCACGCCGGTGCCAGTTGCCGGCGAGCCTGCTCAGGACGGCGTTCTCCACCGCATCGTGCGGATCGTGCTCCGGAGACGACCGCAGCCGCCGCGCCACGGTGAACGCACCGGGATCAGCTTCGTTGGGTATGTCATTCATGGCGACCTCGGTCCAGGTCAGAGCCGCCCGGCGCGCCTGGCGCCGGCCTTGGGCCTGCGGAATTCGATTTCCACGCCGAGCCCGCGGTGCGGCGGCACCACACCGGCCCGGGTCTCGGCGAGGGCGTTCTCGATGGACATGTGCCGCACCGCCGGCCGCGCGCGCTGAAGACTCAGCCGGTGGCCGAAGGACAAGTCGGAGCGGCACGGACGGAAGCGGCCGAAGAGCGCGAAGTCCGCGGAACAGCGGACGTCCGGCAGCGAAGTGCGCATCACGGACTGTCCAGGAATTTCCGGAGCGCCTGGACATCGCCCGGTTCCAAGGTGATCCCGAAGATCTCCTCGGGAGCGGAAAGCAGTTCGTCCTTGTCGAGTTCCCGGAAGGTCGCCGCCCTCCCGGGACGCAGCTCCGCCAGAGTGCTGCCGGCGAGGAGATGCCTCACTTCGGGCCGGGTGCGCTGCAGGACCATCCGGTGGTTGAACGGTGAGCGCGGATGCGTGAGGCAGAAGTGGTTGAGGATCTCGAAATCCGAGGGATGGCGCACGTCCAAGGTGAAGCCGTAGAGCTCGGCCGGACCCTCCGGCCCCAGGAACCGCAGGACATGTTCACCGGACGGCTCCCGTACGAGATCGAACGACCAGTCGCCGTCCAGCCGCGCGCTCTCCGCCAGCCGGATCGGCTCGTGCAGCCCGTGGGCACCGAAACTCACGTCGTAAAGCCAGCGTTCACCGTCGAGCTCCACACACAGAGCCACGTGCAGCGCCGGCCCCAACTTGTTCCCGGTCCGGATCCGCGTCCGGCCGGCGAACGCCGTGAACGTGAACCCGATGCGGTCGAGTACGGCCGCCGCCAGCACGACCTGCTCCAGACACCAGCCGCCGCGGCCCTGCCGCACGATCTTGTCCTGAACGCTGTCCAGGTCGAGCGGTACCACCGTGCGGCCGAACAGCGCGTCCAGGTTGTCGAAGGCGATCGCGTCGACATGGGCGGCGTGCAGACCGCGCAGCGTGGAGAGATCCGCGGCCACATCACCCCGGTAACCCACCCGGGCCAGATAGGCGTCCAGATCGACGCCGCCGCCCTGCCACACCGAATCCGCCATACGTTGCCCACCCTTCATGTGAACTGCCCGGCGACCATGCCCGCGAGAACGAGCCAGCCGAAATAGGTGTTGGAGACGAAGGCGTCCCAGCACGATTTCGGGTCGTCCAGGTCCACACGTACCAGCAGAGAGGACAGATAAATTCCCGCGAGCCCGACGACCAGGTAGAACGCCCACCCCATCGACACCAGCGCACCGGCCCACAGCACGCCCCCGACACTGATCGCGGCGAAGAGCGCCAGCCACGCCTTGGTGGCCTTGCCGAACAGCAGAGCAGAAGACTTGACCCCGATCTGACGGTCGTACTCCTTGTCCTGATGGGAGTAGATCGTGTCGTGAATCACGGTCCAGAAGGCCCCACCGGCATACAGGCCGCACACCGCGAGCGGATAGCCGGCGCTCCCGGTCGCCGCTGTCCAGCCGATCAGCGCGTAGACGCTCATCACCAGCGCCAGGAACGCCGAGGGCCAGAAGAAAATGCGCTTCATATAGGGGTACGCGACGATCAGCGGGTACGAGGCCGCGGCGACCAGGGCCGTCTCCACGTTCACCACCGCCAGGACCAGCAGCGCGACCACGGCCTGTGCGGCGGCGAACAGCAGCGCGTTCTTGACGCTGACCGTCCCCGAGGCGACAGGACGCGACACGGTGCGGGCCACCCGGGCGTCGACGTCCCTGTCGATCACGTCGTTGACCGCGCAGGCAGCGCCGCGCACCAGCACCGCAGCGATGGCGAGGAGCACCACCACCAGCGGGTCCGGCCGCCGTCCGGAGGACAGGGCGACGGCCCACAGCCCCGGAAGCAGGTAGAGCACGTACCCCGTGGGCCTGTCCAGGCGCATCAACAACAGATACGCGCGGACCGAAGCGGGGCTCTTCGTGACCACGCCGGCAGATATTTCGTGCAGCATCAGGACCCCATCACCATGTCACCGGAAGCTGGACCAACCCGCCGATCAGCGTGGTGAGGCGCAGCCTCAGCTCGTCCACACCGACAGCCAGACGCAGGGTCGGGAATCGCGCGACGAGCTGGGTGAGCACCACCTGCAGTTGCATCCGGGCCAGCGTCGCGCCGACGCAGTGGTACGCACCGTGCCCGAACGCGAGACTGCCCGTCGCATCGCGAGTGACATCGATGCGGTCGGGGTCGGCGAAGACCGCCTCGTCGTGGTTGGCCGCGATGATGTTCAGCAACACGAAGTCGCCGGTCCGGATGGTGACCCCGTCGATCTCGAAGTCCGTCAGCGCGTAACGGGGCATGCCGCCGTTGTGCGGATTCGGCATCGACATCCGCAGGGTCTCCTCGACCGCACCGGGGATGAGACCCGGGTCGCGCAGCAACGCCTGCCACTGCTCGGGATTGGCCAGCAACAGCGACACACAGGTGCCGATCCGGGCCACCGTGGTCTCATAACCACCGAACAGCAACAGCGCCGTCAGCCCGATGACCTCGTTGTCCTTGATCCCCTCGGTCGCGCAGATCCTGGAGATCGCGTCATCGCCCGGGTTCCGCCGCTTGTCAGCGACAAGCTGCCCGCAATAGGCGAACAACTCGGCCAGCCCCCGCTTGGACCTGACCGGGTCTCCGACGCCGGCGGCGTCCTGGGTCCAGCCGCCGAACCGGTCCTTGTCCTCCTGCGGCACGCCCAGCCACTCGCACATCACCTGGATCGGCAACGACAGCGCCAGCGCCTCGCGCAGATCCACCGGAGGCGTCCGGCCGGCCACCGTGTCCAGGAGTTGCCGGGACACCTCTTCCACGTAGGGCCGCAGCGCCAGCATCCGCTCGGGGGAGAAGTGCGGCTCCAGCAGCGCCCGCAACCGGGCGTGGTCGGTGGCGAAGTCGCCCAGCAGGCCGGCGAGAATCGCGGAACCGCTGTCCTTCGCCGCGGCCTGCGGATCAGGATTCGAGCGGCTGAGCCGGTCGTCGTCGAGCAACTGCCGCACCCAGGCATGACCGGTGACAAGCCACGCCTCGTCGCCCTCGGCGGTACGGACCCGATGGACCGCGCCCTGGGCCTGGAGCGTGCGCAGTGCCGGCGCGAGGTGCAGCACATTCGTCTGCTCGAAAGGCAGTTGAGTCGGGGTACTCACTGACGGCCTCCGCCGGAATCGAGGTTCGGACCACCGTGTCGAAGACGGTCGCGACGTACTGGGGACGGAAAGCCGCCCAGCGGCAGGTTGACCGGGTTCCGGGTCAGGGGCACGCAGCGGGCCCGCTCCCAGCGCTCGAACTCGCCGCGAATGACGGGCAATTCCGTGGATCGCGCCGTCTTCGGCGACATGAAGGCGCGGGGCCTGGTCGACGAGGTGCCGAGTGCGCTCATAGGGCTTCTCCTCCGGTCACGACGCCTTCCCTTTTACCGGTCAGAAGCTACGCGCATGGGGTTCGCGAATTGCACCACAGGAAATCACTGTGTGGCATTACCGGAATTTTTGCGATCATTCTGGCTGCCATCCTGGTGGGCAGCCCTGGACGTGTCAACGATGCGGCGTGCGCATCTTCCGGTTTAGGGAAAACCCCAAAGAGGACGGCACCGGGCCGGATTTGGGCTACGCTGCGGATTGGTGGCCGCTGGGCGGCACCCAAGGTCGTGCTTCGAGTCCGGCTGTCGAGCCGGCGTCCAACGGCGGATAAGGCTTTCCGAGAAGGACGCGGTTTCCACCGACTGGCGTGGACGCTCTGTTCGGCGACGCGCGCCAGACGTTCCGGCGCGGACGCCGTGGCGCGGAACGGAGCGAGACGAGTAGCGGTGAGCGGTTCTGCCGGCCGAGCAATATCACACAACGTCACTGATTATTGCCGAGAACGGCTCACGGATAGCTTGAGAGGTGGAATGGCCATGTCTGTTGATTCTGGGCAATTGCAGGAGGACAGGTCGTTCGATCCATACGGCGCGCATCGCGACGACCCGTATTCATTTCTGACCGGCATCGGAGAGAAAGAACCCGTTTTCTACGCCCCTTTGCTCGACGCCTGGTGCGTCACCCGCCGCGAGGACATCGTTGCCGTACTGCGCGACGACCAGAGCTTCTCGGCGCGCGACCACAATCCCCGCCCCTCGGTCGCGCTGCCCGAGGACGTGACGCGCATGCTGCGCACCTGGCGCGGTGCCGACGCGCTGGCCGTCGGCTCGCTCGACCCGCCCGAGCACACCAGGATCAAGGAAGTGCTCAACGTCGGGTTCACACCGGCCAGGGTCAGAGCATTCGAACCCACGATCCGCACGATCGCCACCGACCTCGTCGAGCGGGTGGCAACCGCGGAGGAGTTCGACTTCATCAAGGAGTTCGCGGTCCCGTACTCCCTCGAAGTGATCGGCCGACGCCTCGGAATTCCGGACGAGTACCTCGACCGCTGCCGCACATGGTCCGAGCAACGCATCGAACTCATGATGGTGCGAGGCCACACCGATTTCGACCAGCTGCGTGAATACGCCCGCGGCCTGATGGAGTTCGGAGCATTCGCCCGGTCACTCGTGCAGGAACGGCTGGCCTCACCGCAGGACGACCTGATCAGCGAACTGCTCCACGAGGGCAAGGCCGGCCGCACGCTCACCGCCGACGAGGCTTCCGTCATGATCCCCACACTGATCTTCGCGGGACACATGACCTGCGCCGAGGCGCTCGGCACCATCCTCTTCCAGCAGTTCCAGGCCCCCGGAGGCTGGGCCGCGGTGGCCGACGGGACGATCGCCACACGGGACCTCGTCGAGGAGGGGCTGCGGTTCGACAGCCCGCTGGCGGGCATGTACCGGACCGCGGTCAGTGACGTAGTGGTCGGCGACGTCCCCCTGGCCGCGGGGAGCCGGCTGCTTCTGCTGTACGGAGCGGCCGGCCGGGACAGCAACTCCTCCGCGTGTCCGGCCGCGTTCAGGCCGGGCAGCGGGTCCGCCTCGCATCTCGCGTTCGGGCACGGCATCCACTTCTGCCTCGGAGCCGGATTCGCCCGCTCGGAACTGGAGATCGCGATACAGGCCCTCGCCACCCGGATGCCGGGTCTGACGCTGGCACCGGGGCCGCTGCCGCATCACCGGCCGGTGTTCCCGCTCCGGGCATTGACCGAGTTGCGGGTGCGGCAGCGGTGACACGGAGACCAGGTCGTTTCTGACGGCCCTTGTACGGTGCCGTCCGCGCTTGTACCGCTGCTCGTTCCGCTCGGCGATGGTCGCCTTGCTGCCGCGGCGCCGCAGGCGGGCACGGTTGTCGCGGCCGAGCGAGCCGTGCCGCCGTGCAGGCGGCACGGCCGGCCCGGACCCCGCCGTCGAACGTGCGGGCCTGCCGGCACCGGCAGGGGGCCCGGAACAGCGTTCCGTCTCCAGCACGTTGGGGTGGTGTACCCGCGCGGGTACACCACCCCAACGTGCTGGAGACGGGCGAAGCTCGCGGCGCCGGCCGCTCTCCCGCGCGCACGGGGCAGGCCGGGTGCGGCAGAACCGGGAGCCTCGCTCGTCGCGCTTCGCTTCCTGCACAGGTGGGCTTCTCCGAGCCGGCCGAGCGGCGGCCGGCTGAAGATGCCCGGGGACGGCGCTCGCGGTCAGGCGCGGACCGCGGTCAGGAAGAGATAGCCGCTCTCCGGGACGGACCCGAACTTGCGCATGAAGTGGAGGAGTGAGGCGGCCTGTTCCTCGCCGACCAGTTCGGCCAGCTTGTCGCGGACGGTCTCCACGGCGTCGGCCATCAGCCCAAGAGTGCGGATGACGTTGTCGGTGATGTCGGTGATCTCCACGTCGACGAAACCGTTGTCGGCCAGCGCCTTGCGGTACTCGTCCACAGTGCCCAAGGAGCGCACCCCGTAGTGCTCGACGACATGGTCCAGGACCACGCGTCCCTCAGGAGTGATCGGGTCACGCTGGATGACGTCGGCGATGGCGAGGCGGCCCCCGGGACGCAGGACGCGGGCGGCCTCGGAGATCACCTGGCCCCGGTCGGGCATGTGCCACATCGACTCGAACGCCCAGGCCGCGTCGAACGAACCGTCGGGGAAGGGCATGTCCATCGCGTCCCCGAACTGGAACGTGGCCCGGTCGGCGAGCCCGGCCTCGGCCGCGAGCTTGGTGGCATCCGCCACCTGGATCCGGCTGACGGTGATGCCCACCACGTCCACGTCGGAAGTGCGGACGAGCCGCTGTGCGGGGTAGCCGATGCCGCAGCCGATGTCCAGGACCCGCTGGCCGGGCTGCGCGGCGAGACCCGAGATCATCAGGTCGGTCAGGCGGTCCGTGGCCTCTTCGACGGAGCTGTCGTCGGCGTCGTTCTCCCAGTAGCCGTAGTGGATGTTGGGGCCCCACGCGGAACCGTAGATCCGGCCGAACCCGTCATACACGTTGAGGACATCGCTGTGAGCGGGAGACTGATCGAGCGTCATGAAAAACTCCGTATCGTTGTGAAGGCGGCGGAAAGCCGCGACTCGCAGCCCTACCGGCCGGCGAAAACCCTGGTCGACCGCGATGGAACTCGGCGGTTACCTCGAAAGGCGGGCGGAAACCCGCCGCGCCGGGCTGGGCAACCCCAGCCCAGCGCCTGCCTGATTTTCCGCGTCTCTGCCCGCCCCTTGCTTACTTCAGCTCGAAGCGCAAGAAACCCAGCCGCGCGCCCCCGGCCTGCCACTCGGCGCCAAGTGCCCGGTTCGCCAGCAGAGATATCCTCAGCTGCCTGCGATCAACCGGCGAGAGACCGCTGTCGCTGTCCAGTACCGCCTCCGTCCAGGCGACACTCTCCTCCCAGAACGGCGCGGTTGCCGCCGTGGCGTCGACGTCATCGACCAATTCGAAACCCGCGGCCTCTGCGGCCTTCACATAGTCGAGCACCGTGGCAGGTTTCGTGTAAAAGTACTCGGCCCACACATCGGCCCCGTGCGGGCGCGTGATGAATAGTTCTTCGATGCACACACTCGCGCCCGGACGAAGCACGCGTGCCAGCCGCTCGAACCACAGCGGACGGTCGAAATATCCGCTGCTCTCGATCGCTACCGCCGCGTCGTAGGGGCCGCTGTCCAGGGGCAGCTGCTTCGCGTCGCTGACCAGTGCGCGGACCCTCCCGCCCACGCCGCATTCCCGCGCGAACCCCTCGACCACCGGCGCGTGCTCCGGCGCGTTGGTGACCGCCGTGACGTCGGCGCCGTACTCCTCCGCCCAGAAGAGCGAGCCCCCGCCGAGACCGCAGCCGACATCCAGGACCCTGCCCGACAGCCGCTGCTCGGCGTCCCAGATCTTGGCCGCATACCGCAGCAGATCCTCTTGATGACGCCGTATGCTGCCGCGAATATCATCCGGTGTCACATCGTCAGCACGCGGCGGCGCTTCGAAGGAAGGGTAATAACCTACGTGATAGTGAATCCTGGGACCAGGCCCGTACTTGCGGACAAGTTTGGCTGTTTTGTCGTCGTAGTACTGACCGACTATTTTCACCTCATCCTGAGGGTCCAGCGCTGCTTGAGGTGAACTTGAAAGCTCATCCAGATTCGACACGGGTCACTCCTCCAGAGCTCGGATGCTGACAACGTTGGCGAATGGCCTGCTTCGAACGTCAGGCTGCGCTCGCCACCATTTCGGCGAGGATTCCTGGTTCAGCAAGGATCACCGGACGGATTCCATGCTCATCAACTGTGCCGGCACCTTTCGCACATACGAGAGTCACCCGGCACCGAGGACAATCAGCCGATCCGTGAAGCCGCACTAATGACCCGGAATCCCTGAGCGGTACCGAAATCGAGTGGCGACTATTGGACACCATCCTGAAGGGCTGCTCTGGGCGTGTCAACGATGCGGCATGCGCCTTCTCCGGTTTAGGGAAAACCCCAAAGAGGGCGGTGCAGGAGCGGATTTGGACTACCCTCTGGATTGGTAGCCGCTGGACGGCACCCAAGGTCGTGCTTCAAGTCCGGCTGTTAAGCCGGCATCCAACGGCGGATAAGACTCCCCGAGAAGGACGCGGTTTCCACCGACCGGCATGGACGCTCTGTTCGGCGACGCGAGCCAGACGTTCCGGCGCGGACGCCGTGGCGCGGAACGGAGCGGCGGACGGGCCGTAACCGATCGGGACCGGGCGATTCCCGTCGCCGACGGCATCGGCAAGGATGCGGTCGGGGAGAGCGCGCGGCACCGAGCCACGTCGGCCGTCGTCCAGGCCTGCCCGACCGGCTGCGGCCACCACGCGGGACTTCCCGGCGTCGCCGGCACACGAGACCGGCGGCCGGACCGGCGTCACGCCGGGCAGCCGGTCCGAACCCGCCCGGAAGGCCGGCTACGACCGCTCACCACACCCAGTGAGGAGCACTGTTGAGTGAACTGGCCGCCGGGGTACTCCGCGGCGGACCTCCCGCCGGATCATGGCGGGCACGGTGCCGGCCGGCGGCATCGCGCCGGTGTCGGTGCGGTCGACGACCACCACGCCCACCGCCGACATCGACGCCACGCCGCGACAGATCACCGAACTCACCGCGGCAGCCTGACGGAGGGTGCGGACGCAGCCGGTCGGACACAAGCGTGCGGAATACGGTCTCACCAACTCCCGGCACTAATCCATGGCTTCCGGGGCTATACGCGGGGGCCACGTGTCTGTCCGCAGAATCTGGAGGACGAACGCCCTCGAAACCAGCGCGACACGATTCGGCGCCTGGAGTTTGTCGGACATGACACGGACGTGGTAATCGATGGTCTTCGAACTCAGGTGCAGCTCTCGCGAGAGCCGCCCGCTGGACAGGCCGGCCGCAACGCCCTCCAGGATCCTGACCTGGATCGAACTGGGAACCCAGTCATCGAGCGGCTGGGAAACTTCGCAGTATTTCTGATCAATAGCCATGGCACCCATCCATTCCGTGCAGCCCGGCCGGGCCGTGTGCTTCGGACGATCCGATCGTTGGTCGATGTCCAGTGGGCGAGGAGCGGGCCGTCGTAGCCGACCGGACACCGAAGCGGGGAGGTCGGTGGCGTGATCACCGGCAGGTGACCGACCCGAACGCGTACCACTACCGCGCAGAGACTCCATGGATGGACCCGCGTGAGCGTTTTGGCCTGTGAAAGGCGTCCACAACCGCCTGCGGGAAGTGGGCTGCCGAGGATACCTGGCGAAGGTCTCCACCGCCCTGCTCGCCCACGCCGATGCCGAGAAGGCCCTCGACTCCGCCACCGTCCGCTCGCGCTCGTCATCACGCATGGCCGGCGCGGTGACGCACCCGCATTTCGCGAGGCCGTGGCAGTGGTCGGCCGATCGGCCGGCCCGGGACCACACCGGATGCGGTTTTCAGCGGCAATGCGTGCTCGTCCCGGGTGACCCGCGACCACCTGCGGCGGCGCGGTGTCCGGGCCGTGAGCCCGCAGCCGGCCGGCCGAACAGCCCCAGCGCAAGCGTCTCGGCAGCCGTGGCGGCAGACCGCCGGTCTTCGACCGCGACGCCTACAAGCAGCGCACCACCGTCGAGGGCCGCGTCGACAAGCCCAAGCGGTGGCACGGCATGGTCGCCGGCTGCGACAAGACCTCCACCGTCAACCTCGCCGCCATCCCCATCCGGTCCACGCGGCGATCCGGGAGAAACGGCCTAGCGGTCACGTGGGCGCGACACTCACGCGAACTCAGCGACGAAGCGGGCGCCGGAGGAGGGCGGGGCGAGCCCGCGGGACCGGCTCGAACCGCTCGTTCTCCACGCGGCTCGTCTCGGCGAGGACGGCCACCACCCGCTCGGCCTCAGGGAGTCGCGCGCGGATTCGTTGAAGCCGCCGACGGCGTAGTGGTGGTACAAGCCCGCCCTCCTCGCCGAGCGGGAGGCCGACCGGGCCCTGGGTCCTGGCCCCGCAGTGGGCCTGCGCGCGGCGCTCCCACTCGGAGCGGATGACAGAGGGAGCGGAACTGTGGTGAGTAGGGAGCATTGTGGAGGGCTACTCCAATCGAGATGTCGCGCCTGCAGGTGGTGCGGTCATGCCGTGCGCTTGACGATGCGGTCGATCGTGGTACGTGCTGTATCAGGTGATGTCAGGGCACGCGATCCGGTGGGCGAGGCGACGTCTGTACTCATCACTTTTCTTCTCCAGCCGCGCGAGTGGAGCACATTCCATTCACTTAGGTAAGCATCAAGCAATCATCGCTGTGACGAACAGCGTGTGCTGACACCCCTTCACCTCCTGCCCGCTTCGCCGTGAAGTGAAATCCCGATGAACAGAGGTGCGAGCAGTGCCTGGATGTCCGGCATCATCGCAGGTAATCCGGGCTCCCTCCTGAAATTCGACCGGTTACCGGAATCATCCCTACCGGAATCATCCTCACTGGTATGTGAGTCTCTGTGACCTCTTGCAGTCGTGTCAACGACTTGTGATCAGCTGGCCGGATCCATGCCCAGCAACCGGGCGTGCGGGCGCAGAATCGGCTGATACTGAATTCCTGACCGATGTCATGACTTGACCTACCTTGGGCGTTTTAGGGCCCATGTGACTTTCCATCCAGGATTCGCCGGGACGCCACGGTGAGCGGTGTGGACAGTCGACCCTGGCAATGCCCGCGCTACCGGTCGCCTTCCGTCGCCGTGACGTGTGCGTGTGAGGCGCGGGCCATTCGGGCGGGAAGCGGGCTGACGGTAACCGCATTCGGGCATCTATCGTGCTTGAGAGGCAGGTTCTCTCTCCCGGCCGTGGCCGGAATTGTATGCCTGACTCCCCTTCATACACTGGTGGGTTCTGCCGCCGACCTACGCCGACTCAGCAACGTCGCACTCGGCCACATCCACCTCAAGGCCCTACGAGCAGTACCGCTGCAGAGTACGAGCCGACGATCGACGGCGACTGGCGCGGATCGGCGCTGACCACCTGCCGGCCCGCTTCCTGATCGCTCGCGGTCATCATGCTGCGGCTTCCGTCGTTGCCCATTCCAGTCCGAGTGCGGCGAGTGCTTGGATGTCGGTCAGGGGGTGCGTCGGGGCAGGTCCGATCGGCGGAGCAGGTCGCGCATCAGGGTTTCCGCCGCCTTCGTCGTGTGGGCGCGGGTCGCGGACTGTTCGGCGTACGTGGTGACGAACAGGGCGTTGCCGACGCGGACCCGCACCATCGCCTGCCAGGGCTCGGGCCCCTTGGACCAGGGGCCGGGCGTTCGCCGACCAGTTTCCGAATGGGAGGCGATTCGGAGAGGAATTCCTGCGCTTACAGATGTCAAGAATCTTGGCCAGACGGTGCCACTAGCGTGGCCAGGCTGTTGGGAGCCTCAGGTCACACAGCCCGATTAGTGCCAACTATCGTGGCCCGGCACAATCGAACAGCCGCAGGCCGGCCTGGACGCATCGGTGTGCTGCTGCCCCTGCCATCACGTCCTGCCCGCCCACAGGCTGGTGCCCCCCTCGTGCTTCGCACGAGGGGGATGGTGTTTGTCGCTGTCGGCGCGTCAGAGGGCCGGCTTCTGGACGGCGGTTGGTTTGGTGGCGAGGAGTGCGGTGATCTCATCGGCGAGGTGCGGGCCGAGTTCGCCCCAGCCGTCCTTGTAGCCGTAGACGCCGGCCAGGGTGCGGGCCTCGTAGTCGCCGTTCATGATCTCGATGTCGTTGGCTGTGATGAGTGCGGGGTGGGCGACGCCGACGGCCGACGAGACCTTGATCAGCTCCCTGCGCAGGGTGCGCAGGTAGACCGCGGCCCGGGTGGCCTTCGAGGCCGGGTCGAGGCCGCGGGCCAGCCACGGGTTCTGGGTGGCGATGCCTGTGGGGCACTTGTCGGTGTGGCACTTCTGCGACTGGATGCAGCCGATCGACAGCATCGCCTCACGGGCCACGTTGATCATGTCGGCGCCCAGCGCGAACGCGACCGCGGCGTTCTCGGGCAGGCCGAGCTTGCCGGAGCCGATGAAGGTCAGGTCGTCGGTCAGCCCCAGTTCGGCGAACGTCCCGTAGACCCGGGAGAAGCCCATCCGGAACGGCAGCGCCACCGAGTCGGCGAACATCCGCGGTGCCGCCCCGGTGCCGCCCTCGCCACCGTCGATGGTCACGAAGTCGACACCGCGGTCGCCACGTGCCATCAGCGTGGCCAGCTCCTGCCAGAAGCCCATCTCTCCCACCGCGCTCTTGACCCCGACCGGCAGACCGGTCTCGGCGGCCAGCAGTTCAACGAAGTCGAGCATCGAGTCGACGTCGCTGAACGCGGTGTGCCGCGAGGGAGAGGCGCAGTCCTTGCCGACCGGGATGCCGCGGACCCCGGCAATCTCCTCGGTCACCTTCGCGCCCGGCAGCATTCCGCCCAGCCCCGGCTTGGCTCCCTGGGAGAGCTTGATCTCTATCGCCTTGACCGGGGCGCCGGCGACCACATCCTTGAGCTTGTCGACGTTGAAGCTGCCGTCCTCGTTGCGGCAGCCGAAATATGCCGTACCGATCTGGAGGACGAGGTTGCCGCCGCCCCGGTGGTGCGGCGAGAGGCCGCCCTCGCCCGTGTTGTGCATCGTGCCCGCCAGTGCCGCCCCCTTGTTGAGCGCCGTGATGGCCGCACCGGAGAGCGATCCGAAGCTCATCGCGGAGATGTTCACCACGCTCGCCGGCCGAAACGCCTTGGCGCGCCCGCGCGGTCCGCCCAGCACCTTGGCCGAGGGCAGTGGGGCCTGCGGGTCGTGCGCGTCGGGCAGCGCGCCGGCGAACGTGCGCTGCTTCAGGTAGGCATGCCCCTGCACGTGCTCGACGTCGACTTCGGTTCCGAACCCGAAGTAGTTGTTCTCCTCCTTCGCCGACGCATAGATCCAGCTGCGCTGGTCACGACTGAACGGGCGCTCCTCCTCGTTGGAGGTCACGATGTACTGCCGCAGCTCGGGCCCGATCGTCTCCAACAGGTACCGGGCGTGTCCGATCACCGGGAAGTTCCGCAGCAGTGCGTGCCTCTTCTGGATGAGGTCGCGGGCAGCCAGGAGAGCCACCGCTGTTGCGGCGGCCGCGCCGATCTTCCGGGGGTGCATGAACGTTCCTCCTCGGTGAGCGACTCCATCACCATGCGGTGGAGTCGTTGAGTCGTGTCGGGCGCTGGACGGCAGGCACACGACCAAGCGGGCATCAGCGTCCGTCGAAGAATAGGAGGCCGTGCAGACAGGCATGCGGCCAGGGGGCTGGTCTCGGCGTCGGGTGAAACTGACACCGAGACCTGTCGGGATTCGGCCCGAGTAGTACCGAGGCGATACCGCTGCCGGACGTTTCCGTCGACGCCGTGCTGGTCGGCAACGCCACGCAATGGTTCGACGTGGCCGTCGCGGGACCCGAGGTCGCCAGGGTCTCGCCTCCAGTGGCATCCTGGCCGGCCGCTGGGCCGGATCCGCGCCTTCCTCTCCAGCAGACCGGAGACCGCCACCGCGAGTTCACCCTACCGATGCTGGCCGGGGTGCTGTTCGTCCGGCGACTGTGAAACAGGCGCAATCACCCAAACCAGGCCCACCCACCCATCGACCGCGGCAAGAGCCCGCTGCTCGACGCCGACCATGATGTCGTCCGCATCGCCGGCGCACTGCTGGGCAGCCCCCACATCCTGGGCGCCGACGCCGAACCTGGCGACGACACCGTGTGGTTCACCAGCGCGGCCGGCATCAACTACGCGCTCACCCTTGAGGACGCGGAGCCCACCGACGACGACCTCCTGCCCGAGCCGGTCCTTACCGAGGCCCTCGCCGCGGCGATCCTCAACGCCCTGCACTTCGTCATCGCCACGCCGGACTCGCCGCGCGAGGACACCATCACCGTCCACACCCGCAGCGGGGTGCGCCACCTCCTGGTTCTGGGCGTCGGCCGCAGCGCCGACGGCCAGCAGTTGCTCTCCACTCCGGCCGCCGACGTCGCCGCCGTCGCGGACCAGGTCCTCATCAGCGACCCGAGCGACTCGCAGCGCGCGACGGCCGAACTCCTCAACTACGTCGCCGTCAACTGGGACAAGCAGGACCTGCCGCTGCGTCAGCACGCTCAGGCCGTCGCCCGCTCCCTGACCCGGTAGGAGGGGATCTGTCCATGTCCGCTGAACGGCCACCCGGCGCGCGTACCGTGAGGTGACGACCCGCCGGGAGGACCAGATGAGCGCGCAGCTCGACCACGCCCCCGTCACGCCGTACGCCCCCGCGCCCGGTGCGCCGGCCGAACTCCTCGCCCAGCTGCGCGCCGACACGTGGGTGCCGGCCTTCGAGCGGGAGTGGGCGGCCGCGCTGGAGGAGTCCCGCAAGACGTTCTCCCTCGGCGGGCTGTACGAGGTTCTCCAGGAGTGGCAGGGCCTCATCGCCTCCGCCCCGGCGGTCGACGCGTTCGTCGCCTCCGGCTACGACGACAGCGACTTCATCGACATGGCGGAGCTCCGCGGCAGGCGCCGGTGACCGGACAGCCGTACGCGGTCCGCTTCTCCGCTCCGGCCGCCAAAGTCCTCGACGCCCTGCCCGAGCACGCACAAGACACCGTGTGGGACGTCCTGGACGCCGCCGCAACCGACCCCTGGTTTTCCGGCAGTTCAACGCCGAAGATCCCGAGGGCGAGGACGTACGCCACGCGACCGTCGGACAGCTCTCCCTCACCTACTGGGTGAACAGGGCCCTGCGCCGCCTGTCCGTCCTCACCATCACCTGGCTCGGATAGCCACCCGGTGACAACGCCCCGCCGCCTGGCACTCGAACTGTCAGGGGGCGGGTCGTTCCGCATCGTAGCCACGGCAGCATCCACCGGTAGCCACCCGGACGGCAACACGTATCCGAGCGGTGGTCACCAGTTGCCGCGGGGGCGTTCGGCACCGAGCTGGACCTCGCGCCGGCACTTCGCGGCAGTCCGGCAAGCCGCTCACGCGCCGGCCTTCCCCCTGCGCCGAGCTGAAGCCGCACAGCGACATGGACAGGTCCTCGGTGGGATCGGTGGCGTGGGAGCCGTGGCCCGGCACGTTCCACGTGGCCGTCGTCCCGCCCTCGTAGGGAGCGCCCTCCGGCCAGTCGTAAACGGCCTCGGTGGTGGTGCAGCGCATCCGGAGGTCAGGGCCCTCCCAGCGGGCACCCTGCCGGGCCTCAGCCGCAGCATCGGCGGCGTCGGCCAGCCGCTCGAAGGACAAATCGTAGTCACTCATGTGCTCCCAGCTGCCGGGCGCCTGCTGACGGACCAACGAGCGGAACTCCAGCAGTAGCCGCTCCAGGTCGTGCCGCCCGACTCGGACCGTGTCGCTCTTGGGGGCGTACGCGTCGTCGACGGCGGTCTTCTTGGGCATCGCACTTCTCCTCGTCCACGCAGGCTGGTGGGCTGAGTGTGCCGGGAACCCGCGGCCCGAGTGGCCGTATCCACCGGTTGCCACTCGGGTGGCAACGCGTATCCGCTCGCAGTCGTCACCAGTTGCCGCAGTGCCCGGTAGCGTGCCGGGGACTGATCCAGACCCGGGGTGGGGAGTGGCGATGCGGTTTCCACGGTTCGATGAGCGCGGTCCGTTGACGAAGATCGAGCTGGAGGCGCTGCGGTCGTTGAACGCCGCGTTCTTGACCGCGCGGTACGAGTGGCAGTCGGCGAGCACGCTCTGGGACCGGCTCCAGAACGGCGGTGACGTGGCCGAACTGCACGAGGCGCAGACCACGTTCCCGTTCTACGGTCAGGCTGTCCAGGAGATCGCGAGCGGCGCGACCGCGTACGAGCGGCACGTAGCGCTGATCGCCTGGCGGTACACGGCTGCGGCGGTCGTCCTGGGCGTCACCGTGCTCCAACGCGTCGCGGAGGCGAAGCCGCCCCTGAGCGCCACGACGGTGGGGGAGCTGTGCCAGGAGCCGACCCTGGGCCGGCTGCACGAGGCCCTGTCGGTGCCGGTGGCCGACCTCCTGCCCGAGCACGAGCACAGCATCCCGAACGAGCGCGAGGACACGGCGCGGAGGTGGGCCCGGGTGCGCGACGGCGTGGCCGACGCGATCGAGCACGTGCTGGAGATCGCCGCAGATGACGAGGAGGCCCACCCCCCTGGACTCCCTCCATCACCGTCGCCGGTACCACCAGCTTCCTGATGGTCTGCGCACTGAGCCTCTTCATCCGCTGAACCAGGCGGCCCGGTTCTGGGTGGCCAGGGCGTTCACCAGCTGGCCTGTAGCTGGCCGCCTGGCTCAAGAACCGGGTACCCGCCAGAGCAACGTTGCCGAGAGCGCCGCGTTCAGGCGGACAGGCGGGGCACCAGGCGCATGTCGAGGACTTCGGTACGCGGGTCGGCGCCGTTGATCATTTCGAGTGCCAGTTGGGCGGCGATCCGGCCTTCCTCGACGAGGGGTTGCGCGATGGTGGTCAGGGGTGGGGACGCGCTTGCGGCGATGGCGTGGTCGTCGAAGCCGACTACGGCGACGTCCTCGGGCACGCGCCGCCCTGCGGCCTGGAGGGCGGCGAGGGCTCCGAGGGCGATGCGGTCCGACCCGGCGAGGATGGCGTCGATGCCGGGGTGTGCTACCAGCAGGCGGGCCGTCGTTGTGAGCCCGCCCGCGCTGTCCCAGCGGGTGTGCACGACGCGTGCCGGGTCCAGCCGGGCCCCGAGAACCTCCTCGTAGCCTCGCAGCCGGTCACCGGTCGCCGGGTTGTCCGCGGGCCCCAGCACGGCGGCCACCTGGTGGCGGCCGGCCGTCGCCACCCGTTGTGCGGCGAGGCGGGCCCCGCGCACGTCGTCGGAGTAGACCGTGGAAAAGATCCCCTCGTACGGCGAGTCGACGAGCTGCCCGCACAGGACCACCGGCAGTCCGGCGCCGGCCAAGGAGCCCAGCAGATCGCTGCCCCGGTAGGGCGTGAGGTGGATGACCGCATCGACCGACCGGCGGCCGAAACTCCGCAGGGCCAGGGCGCGCTCCGACTCGCTGGACGCCTGAATGATGACCGGCAGGAAGCCGCTGCCCAACAGTCCTTCTGCCACACCGCGCAGCATCCTGCCGTAGGTCGGGTCGTCGAAGAGTTCGTCCAGCGGCTCGGTGATCAGGACGCCGACCGTCTCCGCGCGCCCGGTGGCCAGGGCACGGCCGCGTGCGTTCATCACGAAGCCGGTCCGCGTGATCGCCTCCTGCACGGTGCGCTTCGTCTCGGCCGTGACCAGGTCCGAGTCGTTGATCGCGCGGGAGACGGTCGCACGGGACACGCCCGCCTCGCGGGCTACGTCGGCGATCGTCACGGCGCGCGGGGCGCCGCGCCTGCCTTGTGGCATCAAAGACCTTTCCGCAGGGGCACGATGCCTGCCCGTGGTCAGGACGGGCAGAGCTGTTGAGAGCCCAGTATCGCGCAGGCGGTCCACCACGCCGCTGCGGCCTCCGTCGCGTCTCGGGAGTGTTGCCCTCCCGGATGAAACCGGTTACATTCCGATATGCCTCTCCACTTCACGGATTCATCGTCCGCGGGTGCCTTCGATGCACATGACTGGGAGAACCCCGCCCTGACCGGTCGTCACCGGTTGCCCGCGCGGGCCTACTTCTTCGGCTACGACTCGGCTGAGCTCGCCGGGGCCATGGATCGTCGGTGCTCGCGCGGGTTCGTCGATCTCACCGGCGCGTGGCGGTTCCGGCTCTTCGACCATCCCGCGCGCGTCCCGGCGAAGGTGCTGGTGTCCCCGGCCGTCGGGTGGGACGTCGTCCGGGTGCCGCATCTGTGGCAGGTCGACGGGTACGGGCGGCTGCAGTACACCGACGAGGGCTATCCGTTCCCGGTCGACCCGCCCCGTGTGCCCGCGGAGAACCCGACCGGGGTGTACCAGCGCACGGTCGTCCTGCCCGAGGCCCCGCCCGGTGAGCGTGTCGTGCTGCGGTTCGACGGGGTCGAGAGCTACGCCGAGGTGTATTGGGACGGCGCCTACGTGGGGATGACCAAGGGGTCTCGTCTCAGCGCCGAGTTCGATGTGACGGACGTGGCCCATGCCGGCGTGAACCATCTGGTCGTCAAGGTGCTGCAGTACTCGGACGGCACCTACCTCGAGGACCAGGACATGTGGTGGGCGTCCGGGATCTTCCGCGACTGCTATCTGCTGACCCGGCCCAAGGCGCACCTCGCCGATTTCCATGTGCGTACGCACCGCCTCGCGGACGACCGCGCCGAGGTCGTTGTGTCGGTGAGCACCGTCGGGCGGCCCGAGGTCATCTGCGAGGTGTACGACGGCGAGCGCCTTGTGGCGTCCGCGCCGGTCGCGCCGGGCTCCGATGCCACGCTGGTCGTCGAGGGCGCGCGTTTCTGGAACCCCGAGGACCCGTACCTGTATGACATGCGTCTGATCGTGCGCGGTGGCGACGGGACCGTCGAACACGTTCCCCACCGGCTCGGTGTGGCCGAGGTGACGATCGTCGACGGCCGCCTGCTGCTGAACGGCGCGCCGTTCATGATGCATGGCGTCAACCGGCACGACCATGACGACCGCCGTGGGCGCGCTGTGGGCATGGCCCGGATCGAGCGCGACCTGCACCTGATGAAGCGGCACAACATCAACGCCGTGCGCACCGCGCACTATCCCAACGACCCTCGCTTCTACGAGCTGTGTGACCGGATCGGCCTGTTCGTGGTTGCCGAGACGGACCTGGAGACGCACGGCTTCGCGAATGTGGGCGACCTGTCCCGGCTCACGGACGACGAGAGGTGGCAGGCGGCGTACGTCGACCGGATCGAACGCCATGTGCTGGCGCAGCGCAACCACGCGTCGATCGTCATGTGGTCCCTCGGTAACGAGTCCGGGTACGGGCGCAACATCCCCGCCATGTACGGCCGCTGCACCGAGCTCGACCCCTCCCGTCCGGTGCACTATGAGGAGGACCGGGACGCCGAGGTCGTCGACGTCATCTCCACGATGTACTCCCGGGTCTCGCAGATGAACGACCTGGGTGAGCACCCCCATCCCAAGCCGCGCATCATCTGCGAGTACGGGCACGCGATGGGCAACGGTCCCGGCGGTCTCGCGGAGTACCAGCGGGTGTTCGAGACCTGGGACAGTATCCAGGGGCACTTCGTGTGGGAGTGGTGCGACCACGGCCTCGTCGCGACCGCGGACGACGGCCGCGAGTACCACGCCTATGGCGGCGACCACGGAGACGTCCCGAACAACGGCAGTTTCTGTATCGACGGCCTGGTCTTCCCGTGGCAGGAGCCAAGCCCCGGCCTCCTGGAGTACAAGCAGGTCATCTGCCCGGTGCGCGTCGCCTACGCGGACGGGGTGTGCACGGTGACCAACCGGCGGTGGTTCACCGGCCTGGGCGACGTCGTCGTCACTCTCGAGACGCTGCACGACGGGCGTGTGGTCGGCTCCCGCACGCTCACCCCCGGCCCCGTGCCGCCCGGCGGGTCGTGGAGCGAGTCCGTGCAGCTGGACGTCGCGGCGCACGGGGAGACGCACCTGACCGCGCGGGTGCTGTCCACCGCCGCTCACGCGTGGGCGGAGCCGATGCACGAACTGGGCCGCTACCAAGTCCTCGCCGCCGACCGTCCGCGCCGGCCGGCGAGCGCCGTACCCACGGGGGCCGTTACCGCCCGGGCCGAGGGCACCTCGCTCCTCGTGACGACCCCGGCCTCCGACCGGTTCACCGTCGACCTGCTGAGCGGCGGCCTGTCGTGGCACAGCCACGGGCGTGAACTCTTCCAGGAACCGCCCCGGGTCGGGTTCTGGAAGCCCCTCGTGGACAACCACCAGCAGGAGCACGACGAACTCTGGGCGCCACGGCTCCTGCCGCTCATGCAGACTTCGACGCGGGAGGTGTCCTGGCACGAGCGGGACGGCGCCGCCATCGTCACGGTCCGGTCCCGCATCGCGCCGCCCACCCTCGGCATCGCCATGCAGATCGTGCTCACGTGGACGCTGGCCGCCGACGGCGTGCGTCTGGCCGTCACCGGCGAGCCCGTCGGCGACTACCGCGACATCGTGCCGAGGATCGGACTGTCCTTCGCGGTGCCGGGCGACCTGCGGCGTGTCGACTGGTACGGGCTGGGGCCGGGCGAGAACTACCCGGACTCCCGCTCGGCCGCCACGGTCGGCCGCTGGCACAGCACGGTCGACGAGATGTTCACCCCGTACGTCGTGCCCCAGGACTGCGCCAACCGCGGGGAGGTGCGCTGGATGACCCTGACCGACCCGCACGGCGACGGCCTCGCGGTGCGCGCGGTGGACTCCGGCCCCTTCGCGTTCTCGGCCTGGCCCTACTCCGCGGCGGCGATCGACGCCGCGCGGCACCGCACCGACCTCGTGCCGCAGGACCGCGTGACGGTCAATGTCAACCACCGGGTGCTCGGCCTCGGGTCGAATTCCTGGGGCAGCGAGGTGCTGGACAGCTACCGGGTCCGCTTCGAACCGTTCCGCTTCGCACTCGACCTGCGGGCCGTGTCCGCGACCGCACCCCACCACACCGAAGGGCTCGCAGCGTGAGGATCTTCCGCGACCGCGCCCACCTCGAAGAGGTCCTCGGCGGCGTGACCAAGTGGGAACGGACACTCGAGGCACTGCGGGCCGGCGGACGGCACCTTGGCGTCATGTACTCGGTCGGCGACTCCCTCACCACGATGCGGGCCCGCACCACCGCGTTCGCCACGGACGGCCTCGTCGCACGACGGCGCTATCAGTGCGTGCTGTCCCCCGTGGACGGGGACGCCGCGGTCGAGGTCGCCCCCGTGGCCACGCTCGTCCCGGCCGGCCCGTACAGCGACCTCACCGACCGGCGCTACCTGCGCGGCGACGCTCGACGGCACACGGTCCGCCGCGG
Organism: Streptomyces sp. x-80; assembly: GCF_046549095.1. Lineage (NCBI taxonomy): Bacteria > Bacillati > Actinomycetota > Actinomycetes > Kitasatosporales > Streptomycetaceae > Streptomyces > Streptomyces sp. x-80. Next base: position 12,982 of record NZ_JAJPWM010000039.1, on the reverse strand, counting down.
GGCCGTCCTCGTCATCGGCCCCGACGAGGCAGTTCGTGTCCTGCCCGTCCCCGACACGACGGTGACCGTCGCCTACGTGACCGTCGAGGGCGCCACGTTCCCCAACAAGTAGCCGAATTTCCCCCTCACCAACGGAGGCATTCAATGACGAATCGCCGTTCGATCGGTGCGGTGATCCTGTTCAGCATGATCATCGCGGCGGTGTTCAATTTCCGTAATGTGATCAACAACTATGTGTCGATCGGCACGCTCGCCGCCCCGATCTTCCTGATCGCCACGATCCTCTACTTCGTGCCCTTCACCCTCGTAATCGCCGAGATGGTGAGCCTCAACCGCAGCGCGGAGTCTGGCGTCTACCAGTGGGTGAGGTCGTCTCTGGGGGGCCGGTGGGCGTTCTTCACCGCCTTCTGCTACTGGTTCGTGAACCTCTTCTACTTCATCTCCCTGCTGCCCATCGTCCTGGTGTACGCGGGCTACATGATCCTGGGCGAGGAGTGGACCATTCAGCCCTGGCTCATCGCGGTGCTGTCCGTGGCGATCTTCGTCGTCGCCACGTGGGTCTCCACGAAGGGTGCCCGCTGGATCGGCACCGTCACATCCTTCGGGTCCACTCTCATGCTGGTCATGGCGATGCTGTTCATCGTCGCCGCGGTGGGTGCGCTCCTCGGCGGCATCACCCCCGCCAATGACCTCTCTCCCGGCGGGATGCGCCTCGACCCGAACTCCGGCCTCACCGCCTGGGCATTCCTGGGCACCCTGGCGTGGATCATCCAGGCCGTCGGCGGCGCCGAGTCGATCGGCGTCTACCTGAACGACCTCAAAGGCGGCGTGCGGGCCTTCGCGCGCACGATCATCGTGGCCGGGGTCGCGATCGGCCTGCTCTACGCGCTCGGCACGTGGCTGATGGGCGTGTTCGTGGAGAAGAGCAGCGTGTCGTACAGCAACGGCATCTTCGTGACCATGCAGGCGGCGGCCGGGCACTTCGGCCTGCCGGGCGACGTGGTCGTGCGGGTCGTCGGCCTCATCATGCTGGTCGCGACCCTGGGCGGCCTGCTGATCTGGACCTCGGCACCGGTGAAGGTCTTCTTCTCCGAGATCCCCGACGGGATCTTCGGCCGGCGCGTCGGGGCGCGCAACCAGCAGGGCGTGCCCGTGGTGGGGGCCTGGATCCAGTTCGCCATCGTCGTACCCCTGCTGTTCATCCCGACCCTCGGCGCAGGCAGCTCGATCAATGACCTGCTGAAGATCGTCACCAACATGACGGCCGCCACCGCCCTGCTCCCCCCGGCCCTCATCCTCATCGCCTACCTGGTGCTGCGGGTCCGGTTCGAGGACACCGTGCGTGAGTTCCGGTTCGGCTCCCGGCGTGTGGGCCTGGCCATGTCCGTCTTCCTCCTGGCGGTGTTCTCGGTCGCCTTCGTGGCCGCGACATTCCCCGAGGGACAGGCGCTGTGGCTCACGCTGGCCTACAACGTGGGCGGCGTCGCCATCTTCCTCGGCGCCGCGCTGCTGTGGTACCAGCGCTACCTGCGCCGCCTGCGCGCCCTCTCGCCCCAGGAGGCCGCGGCCGAACTCGCCCCGACTGCCCCACTGCGCTCACAGGAGAACACCCTGGCGCTCCAGGCGGACAGGGACGCCCAGGGACCACGCGCACAGGACCCGGTCGCCCCGGCGTAGGGCTCCGGCGAACAGCGGCGCGGTCTTGGCTGGTCATCGCGTGAACGCACGGCTGAGACCGCGGTAGATCCCGGCGGGCGGAATGAAGATCACGGCTTGTTCTGTTGGATGCTGGAGGATACAGGTGAAGAAGACGTCGACCCGGCTCGCCGACGGTCGTGAACTGCTCTACTACGACTCCCGGAACGACCTCGTACGGGACGCGGTGGACCCGCGCCCCCTCGACCCCGTCTCCACCGCCTCCGAGGTCCGCCGCGACCCGCTGCTCGGCGACGCGGTGGCCATCGCCTCCCACCGGCAGGCGCGCACCTACCATCCGCCGGCCGACGAGTGCCCGCTCTGCCCGTCCCGGGACGGCCGGCACAGCGAGATCCCGGCGGACGACTACGACGTGGCCGTCTTCGAGAACCGCTTCCCCTCCCTCGCGGGCGCCTCCGGCCGCTGCGAGGTCGTCTGCTTCACCTCCGACCACGACGCCTCCTTCGCCGACCTCGACGAGGCGCAGGCCGCCCTCGTCCTGGAGGCTTGGACCGACCGCACCGCCGAACTCTGCGAACTCCCGCAGGTCGAGCAGGTGTTCTGCTTCGAGAACCGGGGCGCCGAGATCGGTGTCACCCTCGGCCACCCGCACGGCCAGATCTACGGCTACCCCTTCACCACCCCGCGCACCGCCCTGATGCTCCGCTCGCTCGCCGAGCACCAGGAGCGCACCGGCCGCAACCTGTTTGACGACGTGGTCGCCGGTGAACTCGCCGACGGCGCCCGGGTGGTCCTCGAAGGGGAGTACTGGGCCGCGTTCGTGCCCTACGCCGCGCACTGGCCCTACGAGGTGCACCTCTATCCCAAGAAGCGCGTCCCCGACCTGAGGGCGCTCGGCGAGGACGCCCGCACAGAGTTCCCCCAGATGTATCTGGAACTCCTGCGGCGCTTCGACCGGATCTTCGGCCCCGGCGAGCCGCCGACCCCGTACATCGCCGCCTGGCACCAGGCGCCGGTGCGCGGCGTAGGGGCGGTCCACCGGGGTGAATTCGCGCTGCATCTTGAGCTTTTCACCATCCGCCGCACATCCGGCAAGCTGAAGTTCCTCGCCGGGTCCGAATCCGGTATGGGCGTGTTCATCAACGACGTGCCGCCGGAGACCGCGGCCGAGCGACTGCGAGAGGTAGCGAGCGAGTGAGCAAGTACCTGGTGACGGGCGGCGCGGGCTACGTGGGCAGCGTGGTCGCCGCCCACCTGCTGGAGGCGGGACACGCGGTGACCGTCCTCGACGACCTCTCCACCGGCTTCCGGGCGGCTGTCCCCGCGGGCGCGGAGTTCATCGGGGGCCGCGTCCAGGACGCGGCCCGCTGGCTCGACGCCTCCTTCGATGCGGTGCTGCACTTCGCGGCGTTCTCGCAGGTCGGCGAGTCGGTGGCGAACCCCGGGAAGTACTGGGCGAACAACGTGAGCGGCTCGATGGCGCTGCTGTCGGCGATGCGCGACGCCGGGGTGCGGACCCTGGTGTTCTCCTCCACCGCCGCCACCTACGGCGAACCCGCGTCCGCGCTGCTCACCGAGACCGACCCGACCGCCCCGACCAGCCCGTACGGCGCCACCAAGCTGGCCGTCGACCACATGATCAGCAACGAGGCGAAGGCCCACGGGCTGGCCGCGGTGTCGCTGCGCTACTTCAACGTGGCGGGCGCCTACGGCGACAGCGGCGAGCGCCACGACCCCGAGTCGCACCTGATCCCGCTGATCCTCCAAGTCGCCCTCGGCGAACGGGGCTCGATCTCCGTGTTCGGCGACGACTACCCGACCCCGGACGGCACCTGCGTACGCGACTACATCCATGTCGCCGACCTCGCCGAGGCCCACCTCCTCGCCCTGACGGCCGCCACCGCGGGCGAGCACCTCATCTGCAACCTCGGCAACGGCAACGGCTTCTCGGTCCGCGAAGTCATCGAGACCGTACGCAAGGTGACTGGCCATCAGATTCCCGAGAGGGCCGCACCGCGCCGTGCGGGCGACCCGGCCGTCCTGGTGGCGTCCGCCGTGCGCGCCCACGAGCGGCTCGGCTGGCAGCCCTCGCGCGCCGACCTCGCGGGCATCATCGCCGACGCGTGGGCGTTCGCCCGCCGGGCGGAGGTGCCCGGTGCGTGAGGCGAAGGCCGTCGCCGACGGATTCCACGAGCTGTACGGGACGGCGCCCGACGGGGTCTGGGCGGCGCCCGGACGGGTCAACCTGATCGGCGAGTACACCGACTTCAATGAGGGCTTCGTGATGCCCCTCGCGCTGCCGCACACCGCCGTCGCGGCCGCCTCCAAGCGCACCGACGGGCTGCTGCGGCTCCACTCGGCCGACCTCGCCGGCCCCGTCGTGGAACTCCGCGTCGACGAGCTCACCCCCCGCGCCGACGCCGGCTGGGCCGCCTACCCGGCCGGCGTGGTGTGGGCGCTGCGGCAGGCCGGGCACCCGGTGACCGGCGCCGACGTGCACCTGGCGTCGACCGTGCCGACCGGGGCGGGCCTGTCCTCCTCGGCCGCCCTTGAGGTCGTCACCGCGCTCGCCCTGCGCGACCTGTTCGAACTCCCGCTCGCGCCGTCCGAGATGGCGGCGCTCGCGCAGAAGGCCGAGAACGACTTCGCCGGCGTGCCCTGCGGGATCATGGACCAGACGGCGTCGGCGTGCTGCACGGCGGGCCACGTCCTGCACCTGGACACCCGCGACCTGGCCATGACCCAGATCCCCTTCGACCTGCCCGCGCACGGCCTCGCCTTGCTCGTCGTCGACACCCGGGTCAAGCACGCGCTGGGCGACGGCGCCTACGCCGCGCGCCGCGTCGCCTGCGAGCGGGGTGCGCGGGAGCTGGGGGTACGTTCCCTGCGCGAACTCCCGTACGCGGGACTGCCGGACGCGCTGGCCAAGCTCTCCTCGCCGGTGGTGCGCGACTGCGTACGGCACGTGGTGAGCGACAACGAGCGGGTGCGCCGGGTGGTGAACCTCCTCGCCGCGGGCGATGTGAGGGCGGTGGGCCCACAGCTCACCGAGGGGCACGCCTCGCTCCGCGACGACCTGCGGGTCTCCTGCGCCGAACTCGACTTGGCCGTGGAGACGGCGGGCGCGGCGGGCGCGCTCGGCGCCCGGATGACCGGCGGCGGCTTCGGCGGCTCGGCGGTCGTGCTCCTGGAAGCCGGGGCGCGCGAGCCGGTCACCGGGGCGATCGGCGAGGCCTTCGCCGCCGCCGGGCACCCGGAGCCCGGCGTCTTCGAGGCGACCCCCTCGCGCGGCGCCCGCCGACTCAGCTGAGCGGCTCGGTCAGGAGGCACTCGGTCACCCCTGATGAGGCACCACCGCGAAGGATCTGGCGATGATCTGGACTCCAGCCCCAGCGCTGCCCCGCTGGCGGTCCGGCATGCGCAGACCGGATCAGGCCCGCTCAGCACATCCTCATGTCAGAACCCCATAGCCACGCAGAGATCTAGGTAAACCATGAACTCTCGTCACCACGCCCTTGCGGCCGTCTTGGTATCCGGCACGCTGCTCGCCGGAGTGACGGTGGTACCGGCTGCCTCCGCCGCCTCTTCGGCGGAGCCGCTCAGGCACCGCCAGGAGTACGAGTACGCGAACATCCTGGACAGAACCGGCTCGCCCGAGGCTGCCCTGCCCGGCGTCAGCGGGGACAACAACCCAATCAACGTGTTCGCGGACCGGGGAGCCTGGCACGCCTACGCCCTCCCCGAACCGGGTGAGCCAGCCACATACGGCGGATTCACCGGCCCCCTCTATATCGCCCAGGAGTACCCCTGGTGGCTGAGCAAGACGTTCAGCCGCATGCAGCTCACCGAGTCGGGCACAGTACTGAACCTATCTGCCGGCGGCAAGCCGACCTTCACCTCGGAGCCGGGCAAACTGCTCCAGTCGTACAACCTCGGGGACGGGCTGCGTCTGAAGATGGAACTGCGCTTCTCCTCGCAGCGGACCGCGCTGGTGCGGGCCGAGGTGCGCAACACCGGACACAGGCCCCGCACGCTCGGCGCGGGCTGGACCGGTTCGCTGCTGCGGCCGGAAAAGGCTCCGATGAAGGACGCGCCGCAACTGCGCGGGACCACGGACGGTGTGCGGGTCGATTTCGCGAAGGTGCGCGAGACCTGGGAGTACATGACCGACGGCACCGAGCGCTTCGAGATCGTCCACAAGAACCAGGTCCGTACAACCGTCGACGGTGACATGTACCGCTCCGAGGCCCTATCGCCCATCACCCTGCATCCCGGGCGCAGCTATACCTTCGACTGGGCCGAGTCGTTCACTTTCACCGAGGCCGAGCGCAGGCGGGAGGCCCCGGAGGTGCAGGCCGCACTCGCCAGGCCGGAAGCCACGTCCGCCGCGGCGGACAAACGGTGGGAGCGCTACGTCAAGGCAGCGACGCACGGCGTCCCGGACCACCAGCGCCGCACGGCCGTGAAGGCGGTCGAAACGCTGATCGGCAACTGGCGCAGCGCGGCTGGGCGGATCAAACACGACGGCATCAGCCCGTCGATCTCCTACAAGGGCTTCACCGGCGGCCTGTGGGCATGGGACACCTGGAAGCAGGCCGTGGGCACGGTCAAGTTCGAGCCGGAGCTGGCAAAGAGCCAGATCCGGGCGATGTTCGACTACCAGATCAAGCCCGACTCCACGGTCCGCCCCCAGGACGTCGGCATGATCCCCGACGTCATCTACTACAACGACCTGTCCCAGGGCGGCGGTAACTGGAACGAGCGCAACTCCAAGCCCCCGCTGGCCGCATGGGCGGTATGGGAGGTCTACAAGAAGACGGGCGATCACGACTTCCTTCGCGAGATGTACCCGAAGCTGGAGGCGTACCAGGCCTGGTGGTATCGCACCCGTGACCACGACCACAACGGTCTGGTCGAGTACGGCGCGACGGTCGACCCACTGAACGCCACCCCCGAAGACCAGCGGCTGGCGGCGGCCTGGGAGAGCGGCATGGACAACGCGCCGCGCTATGACAAGGAACTCGGCACGAAGACGGTCCCCAACAAGGACCGCGACGGCAAGGTCGTCGGCTACTCCGTCAACCAGGAGTCGGTCGACCTGAACTCCTACATGGCTGCCGACCAGGGCTACCTGGCGCGGATGGCAAAGGCGCTGAAGAAGTCCCGCGACGCCAAGAAGTGGGAGGAGACGTCCGAGGCGACCCACCGGGCCGTCCGGGAGCAGATGTACGACCCGGTGACGGGCTGGTTCTACGACAAGGCGCTGGGCGGCAACAAGCTGCTGACCGAGCGCGGCCGGGGCATCGAGGGCGCGGTGCCGCTGTGGACCGAATCGGCGACGCAGGAGCAGGCGAAGGCGGTCCGGGCGAAGCTGATGAACCCGGAGGAGTTCAACACGAAGGTACCGTTCCCAACGGTGTCGAAGAGTTCCCCGTACTTCAGCGCGACGCGCTACTGGCGCGGCCCGGTCTGGCTGGACCAGGCCTACTACGCGCTGAAAGGCCTGCAAAACTACGGGTACAAGAAAGACGCGAGGACGCTGCAGACCAAGCTTCTGTCCAACGTCGCAGGCCTGTCCGGCAACGGTCCGATCCATGAGAACTACAACCCGCTGAACGGGGACGGGATGAACGCCCCGAACTTCAGCTGGTCCTCAGCCCTGATCCTCGACCTGCTGAGCAACTGACGACCGCGCTCCGGGAGCCCGGTAAAGACGAGTGGACGACGTCCAAGGCGCTGGCCGAGGCATACCTCACCGAGCACCGCGTCGATGCGCCGCCTGGGCGCCACCGGAAACAGCCCCGTCGACGCCCCTGACACACCGGGCAGGAAGCTGCGCAGGTCCGGGGGCGAAGAGGAGGAGATGGATGTCAAGGCTGTCTCCGGGGCCGTCAGCCGTGGGTGCTGTCAGCCCGTCCTGGTTGCGGCCTCGGAGGCGGGGCGGCCGAGTGACCAGGTACTCGCGGATGAGTTGCTCTCCGGTCCGGTCGTGTTGGAGGAGTTGCCGGCGGCAGGGGAGATCGCGCGCCTTTTCCGTGTCCCGCTGGTGACCGCGCAGTTCGTGTGGCGTTCGGCGGTGACCCGGCTGCGGGCGCGGGGCTGTCTGACTGCGGGCGGAGACAGGCCCGGGGTGCGGCGGCCGGTACGGGAGGAGGCGGCGGATGATCTGCGGGCCCGGCTGAGGGCGGGCCAGTTCCCCACTCGTCTGCCCGACCGGGGGAGTCTGGCCATCCGCTATGGGGTGAGCGAGGACACCGTCACCAAGGCAGCCCGGCAGCTGGCGCGAGAGCGCATTCTTCAGGTGCCCCACGGTCGGCGAGGCACCCACATCCACCCCCGGCTCCTTGTGGAAGGTGTACCAGCATGAACGACGACACGACCCGCATCAGGTTCAGCCGGGCCACCAGCGACGCCCGTACCGCGCTCGCTGCCCAGTTCAGAGCCGCCTATGAGAACGGAGCCGCTGTCCGGTCGATCGCCGAGAAAGCCGGGCGCTCCTACGGCTTCGTTCACCGCATCCTGGCCGAGGCCGGCGTCGCCTTCCGTGCCCGCGGGGGCGGCCGTCCCCGCTGCCCCGCTGACGAAAGCAGGACCGGGTGATGACGGTGCTACGGCCTGCGGGCCGTGACGGCACGCTGGTCCTCAAAGACCACGGCGAGCTGCGTTCCCGCCCGCCGGACGACAGCGAACACAAGGAGGCGCACCTGCGGCAATTGCGCATCGAGCCCGGATACAGCCCCACTATCCCGTGCGCACCTCAGCGAACTCTCCAGACCACAGGCTCAAGACTGCGCACAGAACTGCGGATCCTACAACGGGCAGGCGGGTGCGCAGGGCTGCGTCGGAGATCATGACGCCGCACGGGTGCATGGCGATGCCGCGCGCCAGGCCGTAGTCCTTCGGCGAGTTCGAACAGCGGGCCGTAGCGGTGCATCTGGGCGGCGAGGTGTTTGAGTTCGGGCAGTTCGGAGAGGGCGGCGCGGATGTGAGGGAAGGACTTGGCGACGCGGTCGATCTCGCCGGGGGCGATGCCGAGGACGAGTCCGGTGCCGCGCAGTGCGTGCCGGGCCCGGTAGGTCTCGGGCATGGCGGTGACGCCGACACGGCCGGCGCCTCGGGGCGCTGGCCGACCTCGGTTTCCGCGGCCTGGACAACGACGTACTCGACCCCTCTGGGCGCTACCTGTCCCGGTAGCCCAGGGCCGACCTGACGCAACGGCCGATTTGGGCCGCAACGTGGCTGTCCGCGACGGGAGTTGGGCAGTCTGTGAAGAAGTCCAGCCCCGCCGAGGGCACCGTGAACCTTGCCCACTGCGTGCGCCTTCCGCTGTCCAGTGCCACCGTCAACTGTGTGGCCACCTTGATCCGGGCCCGCCGCAAGAAGATCCGTTCGCGGTGGCGCGCGCTGAACGACGGGCGGATAGCCGTGATCGTCCTCGCTCACCTGCGCAATGATGAATGGCTGGCCGACTTGGCCGGCGGCGCGGGGGTATCGGCCTCCACGGTTCGGCGCTGGGTACTGGAGGTGACCGGCCTGCTGGCCGCGCGCTCCCCGCGCCTGGACCGCGCGCTTGCGAAGGTAGCGTGGGAGGGCGGGTGTGTGGTGCTGCTGGACGGCACGCTGGTCCGCACCCGGCGGCGCAGCGGACAGGGGAACCGGAAGAACTATTCGGACGAGCACAAGGCGCACGGCCCCCTCTTCCTCGCCCTGACCGACGCGCGAGGACGGCTGCTGTGGATCCCCTCAGCCCGCCGCGGCGCCTGCGGCGAGATCACCGCCGCCCGCTACGACTAGCTGTGCGCACGACTGCGGGAGTTCCGGCTGGGCGCGGTGGCCGACCTGGGCTTCGTCGGCCCGGACGAGGGGTTGCGATGTGCCGGTTTGTGTCAGTGGGTGGGTGTCAGTGACGGTAGGTCAGTTCGGTGTGTTTTCCCTGTTCGGGTGCTCATGAGGGACGACGTCACTGTCATGCGGCGGTACCTGCGGCCTGGCGTGGCTGTCGTGGGGCGGTACACCCTGCTCCGCTCCGCTGTCATGGGAACGGCACTTCTGATCCTTCGGTGGCTGCGCGGCGGCACGGTGGTCGGTGTCGGTGTCCGCCCAGGGAAGGGTGCGAGGTGGGGGAGTCGGGCGCGTGGAGTGAGGTCGCATCGGGGTTGAGGGTGTCCAGGCCGCTACTGGTGGCGCGGCTGCTGGGGCGCGTTCTCGTCCTGGTGGGCGGCGTTCTGGCGGGCGGCGAGCGGGGCGCCTTCAGACGCTCCGGGTGCCGCGCCTGCCCAGTGGAGTCCGAGGTTGGCGAGTGTGGCGAGTTTGTCGGGGGTGAGCTTGGCGCGCCTCGTCTTGGTGTTGGACAGCCACACCCCGAGCTTGACTTCCGTCCCGTCCGGCAATGCCTCTAGGTGGTTCCTGGGGATGGTCAGGGAGCCGGTGCGGGTCTTGTACTGGGCCAGGGCTGCTACGCCCCGCTTGAAGGCGCTCACGGGCGTTGTGGACGACCCGGTGGGCACGTCAGGCTCCGCCGGGGCTCGGGTCGGGACTTCCGGGAGCACGATCACGGGGAGCGGGGTGACGCCGGCGGCCTCCAGGCGCTCGCGCTGACCCGCCGTCAGGGCCGCCCAGACCTCGGGCTTGCGCTGCTGGGCGAGCCACTTTCCCATGTCCATTCCGTGCACGGTGACCCCGGGCAGGACCCCCGCCGGGCCCTGTTCGTCGCGTACCAGCTCGCGCAGCGCCGCGAAGTGCCGCTGCCACTCGGGTGGCCACGACGGACTCCAGTCCTCGTCCATGGCCGCCAGCGCGGCCTCCCACTCCGGGTGCCCGTCCAGCGCTCCCGGACGGCGGAGGTTGGACAGCCACTGCCCCACCGGCTTGTCCAGCGCCGCCGCCGACCGGGGCGCGCACAGCGTCCAGTGCTCCGCGTAGTACACCCGGGCCGCCGCCAGGTTCTCCTGGAACCGCGCATCGGCCGCCGACCAGACCATGCCCAGCTTCTCCAGCCGCTGCGCCCGCCGGCCGGTCATCTGCCCGGCCCCGAACGCCCGCCGCTGCTCCGCGACCCAGGTCCCCAGCGGGAACGCGCGCTCCTTGTACTCGTACGGCACCCGGGCGTGGCCCTCACGCTTGGTGAACTCCTTGAGCTTCGCCCAGCCGCGCGCCCAGTCCTGCCGCTCCGTGTCGATCACGTTGAAGCTGACCCAGTCCGCGACCATTACCGGATCACGCGGAGCCGCAAAATGGAGCAGCAGACGAGTTTCTTCCTCGTTATCACCGGGCGCGACACCGATGTACTCGGACGGCTGCGCGACGTCCTTCTGCGGCTCCTGCGGAATCGCCAGCAATTCGACGGCCTCTTCGTCGTGGGCCCGCAGCCCCTCCAATACCTTCACCAAAGGCCGATACGATCCCGAGGTAAACATATCCTCCGGCCCTTCATCGGGCTGGAGAAATACCGGCACGATCAAAGAGGCGAGCTTTCCCTGTCCTGGCTTTTGACGCAGCGCCCGGCCGATGGCCTGGACGATGTCGTGCGGAGCACCCTTGGGGTCCAGCAGGGCCACGGAGTCCACGGCCCGGATGTCCACGCCCTCACCCAGGACACGGCAGTTCGAGAGCACAGCCCGCCGGGCGGTGGAGCCGAACGTGCCCAGCACCTCCCGCCGGCGCTCCGCGACGTGCTCGCCGCACAGCCAGTCCGCCCACACCTCGGCCGGGTACTTCTCCGGCTGGTCAGCGTGCAGCCGCTTCGCCACCCGCTCCAGGCCCTCCGCATACGCCGCGGCCTCTATCGTCCGGTGATGGAAGGTGATGCACGTCTGGAGCTGGTGCTGCGCCATGGTGTGCAACAAGGCGGCCTGGAGGGCGCCTAGGCGCTGCCCGCGGACCTCCTCGGTGTGCCGCTCCTCGCCCATCAGCCGATCCGGAGTGACGACCGGGTCCTGGAGCTCCAGGACGATGATCTGATACCGCGCCAGCAAGCCCCGCGAGACGGCAGACGCCAGCGACAGCTTGTAGAGCACCGGCCCGAATACGGCCTCGTCGTCCATCGAAGCCGCCATCTCCTTCGCCAGCGCCTCGCGCACCCCCTCCACGACCTCCAAGTTCGGCCGCTCCTGCCAGATCCGCGGCGTCGCCGTCAGGTACAGCCGGCGGTATGCCGGGATGACGTGCTGGTTGTGGATGCCGGCCCACGCCTTACCCATCCAGCCCGAAGTGCGGTGGGCCTCATCCACCACGGCGAGGTCCAGCGGGGCGAGCTGCTGCCCGTAGGCGCCCTCGAAAGCCTCGGCAAGCACCCCCAGCGACGCGTACGTCCCGAAGATGGTCACGGGCCCCTCACCGTGCCACAACGCCAGCTGCACCGGGTTGGTGGTGGAGCGCACCTTCAGGCTCCACAGCTCCGGGTCGTCGCTGAGGCTGCACACCGCGACCGCCGGCCCCGTATGCCCGGCCCCGCGCCACGCCTGGACGGTCTGCGTCAAGAGATCCAGCGTCGGCACCAGAACGAGAACGCGCCCCTTGGGCACAATCCTTTTCGCGGAGGCCGCAGCGATGATGGTTTTCCCTGTTCCGCACGCGGCATGAACCTGCCCGCGCAGGCCATTGGCAGGAATGCCGCCCGGCGGGACATCGAGGCCGCGCACAATGGCAGCCACGGCCTCGATCTGATGGTCACGCAGTTTCACGGCCATTCCCGTGTTCTCCTTTTTGTGGAATTCAGCGCGCAATCAGAGAAGAAAGTCCGGCGCGGCGAGAGGAGCCGGGGGTGCTGCTGCCGGTACCCAGATGCTACACAGCTGGAGCCGTGATGCATCACCCGTACCGTATGTTCGCCCTGTAGGCTGACTCCTGGTCAAATCTCGCCCTACACGCATGGTCCATAGGGTATGCAGGGCGGGGTATCGGCGAATGTGAGCGGAGTTTTCGAGGGTGGGGGAGAGGTTCGGGCGGAGCGCAGCGGAGCCCGTCACCGAGGTTGGGGCCGGCATCCGATCGGGTCGACGGACCGTCACTCTCCTTGCGGAGGTGGTGGCTGGGATCTCCAGGCCCTACACAGGCCTGCACGCGATGCACCGCCCCCAGTAGCCAGCTTCAGGAATCCCGCTTGCGGGATTCCTCGCAATTCGCGCTTGCGCGAATTGACGCTTGTTCAGAATTCCGCTTGCGGAATTCAATTTCCCCGCTTGCGGGGGAATTTGACGGAGCGTCAGCGAAGTCGTTTTGCACCGGCTTGCCGGTGCAATTCCCTCGCTTGCGAGGGAATTCGAATTGCGCTTGCGCAATTCGCGCTCTATGTCCCGGCCTGCCGGGACATGTCCCGCTCCGCGGG
>NZ_JAJPWM010000038.1:0-39194 GCF_046549095.1 Streptomyces sp. x-80 | reverse complement strand
TTTCAGCGCCGATGGTACTGCAGAGGGGACTCTGTGGGAGAGTAGGACGCCGCCGAACAATCATTGTGGGAAGGCCCCGCACCTTATGGTGCGGGGCCTTTCTGCGTTCCCGGCCCGTGTGGCCCTTTCATGTGCCGGTCACCTGCGCCGGCTCTACGGGTGCGGAACGTCTGGGCCCGGCTCCACCGCATCATGACCGGGTCGTCCGGCGCGAAGAGCGATTTCAGGCATGCGGGGTACTCGTGACGGTCCGCGACGGCCACCCGGTCGCCGAAGTAGCAGGGCTTGCATGCCGCCGACTCGCGGCGCGGAAGCGCTGGGCGTCTCCCGGGCGGCGGTGGACGGCTACCGCGGCTGCGACCACGCCAAGCATCGCCGTCCGGCCCAGGGTCTCGGTGGGAATCCACCGATCGCCCGGAGGGACACCGCGCGGTGTCGGCCGAGGGGCTTCGCATTCGGAGCGAGGCGCCGTGGAGAACTCGTCCCGGTGGAGGGGGTGTTCCGCTCCCGGAGTGGGCGGTGGCGCCCCGTGGCCGGGTGAGGGTGGCGACGATGCCGAAGAGTCCGGAGTTGCCGCCGGCGCCGAGGGAAGGGCCGGGGGTCGCGCTATCCGGTCAGCGCCGCATGTACCGGGGCCAGCAGGGCGATGTCGTCGGTGGTGACGGTGAGGTGGGTGGCGCCGGCGGCGTGCCAGGCGTAGGCGAGGGAGCGTCAGGCGGCCGGTTGGCCGGGGGTGGGGTGGAGGCGGGCTTCGATGCCGAAGGTGGTTCAGTCGCGGCCGGCTTCGGTTACCGCCGTGTGCAGTTCGGCGATGAGTGCGCCGCCGCGGTTGACCCGGTTGGCGAGCAGGCCGGACATGGTGAAGCCGTCGGCGAGGGTGGCGATCCGGTGCAGTGAGCGCGGTCTGCCTCCGGTGCGCGGGGTGCCGCCGCCCAGCCAGAGGGGGATCGGGCGCGGCCGGGGGGTGAGGGTGACGCCGGAGAACGCGAGGTGCGCGCTGGCGAAATCCGCTTGCGGCCGCGTCCACAGCAGGCGCAGTGCGTGGATCTGTTCCTCGAACAGTGCCGTGCGGGCGCCCGGGGCGACGCCGAGGGCGGTGGACTCGGCGGGATCGGATCCGACGGCGACGCCCAGCCAGCACGGCCAAACTCGCCCCCGTAGCAGGCTGTCCGCGGATGCCGGAGCACGCTCGCCGCCGCTGAGGTGGGCCAGTTGCGCTGCCTGCTTGGCGGCGAGCACCACCGGGCGGTGCGGCAGGATCGTCATCGCGGTGGCCAGCTCGATGCGGGTGGTGACCGCGGCCAGGAACGCCACCAGCGTCAGGCTCTCGTAGGCGGGGGCGCTGGACACCAGGTGTTCCGGGACGGACAGGTGGTGGTACCCGAGGTTCTCCGCGGTGACCGCGAACTCGCTGAGTCCGGCGGGTGTGAGGGTCGTCGGAACGGTCCAGTCGAGGCGGAGGGTCATTTGCGGAAGGTCTCCGGGTCGGCGGCGGAGATGAAGACCGCGCGCGGGCGTTCGGCGGGCAGCAGCTGGGAGTTGAGGAGGCGGCGTACCGCTTTCTCCCCGCCGGGGAGGGAGTCGGTGACCGACAGATGGACGTCGAGCACTTGCGTGCCGCCCTCGTCCACCACCTTGGGCACGCAGTGCACCACCCCCGGGATGGCGTGTGCGGCCTGCTGGACGGTGTTCAGGGAGACCTTCTCGCCGCGCAGCACCACGAAGTCCGACAGCCGTCCGTGGAAGGTCAGATAGCCGTCGTCGATCGAGAAGGCGTCCCCGGTGGCGATGGTCCGCGGTCCCAGCAGGACTCGCTCGCTGTGCTGCCCGACCCGTCGCGGCAGTACGGTGCCGGATTCGACCAGCAGCTCGCCCACCTCGTCCCGTACCTCGCGCAGCGACGCGCGCGCCCCGGGCAGCGGGCGGCCGACCGAGCCGTACCGGTGCGCGGGTTCGGCGTGCGCGGCCGGTGTCGACACGCGGGGCCCGGCCTCGGTGAGCCCGTAGGTCAGGTACAGCTCCGCGGACGGCCGCGCGGCCAGCAGGTCCGCCACCTCCGCGGGCGTGAGCCGGTCCCCGCCGACCGCCAGCGCCCGCAGCCCACGTGGCAGGTGCCCTGGGTCGGCCAGCAGCCGGCGGGCGATCGTCGGTGTCACCGCCGAGTGGGTGATCCCGCGCGCGGCGACCGTGTCGCGGTACGCGGCCGGCGAGAACGGCGGTCCGTTGCGGTGCGGAGCATGCTGGCGACGGGCACGCCGTGCATCGTCAAGGCGGACCGCGGGGAGGCGAGCCTCGGCCTGCTGATCTTCCGGCCCGGCGCCGACGACATCGCCGAACGCCTGGCCGCGAGCGCGTTCTGCGGTGAGGAGCCGGTGGTGGTCGAGGAGTTCCTCGACGGCGACATCACCTTCCCGTCCGTGGAGTACATGGTGCCCGAGGACGCCCCGCCCCACCTCTGCTGCCCGACCGACACGCTGTTCGAGGGCGCCACCCACCTGCGCGGCAACGTCACCGCGCGGGAACTGCGCGACGAGTGGTGGTACCGCCCGCTGACCGAGGGCGGACTCCGGCTGGCCGGGGAGATGCAACGGCGCGGCTACCGCGGGCGCTTCGGCATCGACGCCATCGCCCGCGACGGCGTCGTCCATATGCACGACCTCAACGCCCGTCGCACCGGGTCGAGTCATGTGCACGAATTCGGCGCCCACCTCATCGGCCCCGGCTACCTCGACACCCACGCGGTCGGCAACTACGACTTCTACGGCCTTCCGGCCGGGCTGGAACTGCCGGAAGTGCTGCGCCTGTTCGGACGGTTGGTGGCCTCACCCCGGCACGCCGACCGGGGTGTGGTTCCGGCCGGGGAGTGGTTCCGACCGAGCTGACAGGCCTGGGAACTGGGAGACTGAGCTGCATGTTCTACGCCCCGAGCCTGGCCGAGTTGCACGAACTGATCGTCGGAGCCAGGGCGGCTCCGGACCTCGGCCGGTGACCAGCACGCTGCCCGTGGTCGGGGCGGCCCGGCGCTGGTTGGTACTGACCGTGGTGCTGTGGTGCTTCCTGCCTGCCGCCATGGACGTCACCATCCTCACCATCACCGTCCCGACCCTCGCCGACGAACTGCACGCGTCCCCGACCGAACTGCTGTGGACAGTGGACGTGTACTCCCTCCTGATGGTCGGACTGGTGCTGGTCAGCGGGCCGTTGGGCGACCGGATCGGACACAAACGGCTGCTGCTGGCCGGGCTGGCGGTCTTCGGTGCGGCCTCGGTGCTGTGTGCGACGGCACCGGGACCGCAGGCCCTGATCGGCGCGCGGGCGGTGCTGGCCGTCGGTGCGTCGATGATCATCCCGGCCACGCTGGCGCTCATCCGGCAGATCTTCGGCGACGGCCGCGACCACGCGGTGGCCATCGGGGCGTGGAGCGCGGTCGCCGCCGGGGCGTCGGCGCTGGGACCGGTGGCGGGCGGCTTCCTGCTCCAGCATTTCTGGTGGGGCTCGATCTTCCTGGTCAACCTGCCGGTCGTGGTGCTGGCCGTCCCCGCCGTGGCGCTGCTGCTGCGCAACGAGGCCGAGTCCGAACGGCAGCCCTGGGAAGCCACCTCGCCACTCCTGTCGATCGTGGGGTTCCTGAGCAGCGCCTACGCCATCATCGCCTTCACCCACGACGACGTCGCACCGCTGGAGGTGGTACTGCCGGCCGCGCTGGGCCTGACCGCACTGGTCCTGTTCGTCCGGCGGCAGCAGCGTATGACGCACCCGATGCTGGACCTGTCCCTGTTCCGGCTGCCCCCGCTGCGTGCCGGGGTGGTGGCCTCGGTGCTGCCGGTGCTGGTGATGGTCGGCTTCGAACTTCAACTGGTGCAGTACCTCCAGTTCGCCGAGGGACTGTCGGCGGAGGCCGCCGCGCTGTACCTGATCCCGATGCCGGTGGCCGCGACGGTGGCGGGGCCGGCGGGCGGACTGATCCTCTCCCGGCTGGGACGACCGGGTGCGGGCGTGCCCGCCGGTCTGCTGCTCGCGGTGGCCGGGTACGTCCTGGTCGCGTCCGGCACGGTGGTCCCGCTCGGCCTGGCCCTGATCGGGTTCGGCCACGGCCTGGTCCAGATGGTCGCCTCGAACCTGATCATGGCCACCGCGCCCTCCTCCCAGGCGGGCGCGGCGGCGGGCATCGAGTCCGTCGCCTACGAGGCCGGCGCCGGCCTGGGAATCGCCGTCTTCGGCACGGTCACCACCGTGGCCTACCGGCTGTTTCTCCCCCCGGGCACGTCGTCGTCCCCGCTGAAAGCGGGTGATTCCCCGGAAACGGCCCAGGCACTGACCGAGGCGTTCCACACCATCACCTGGCTGGCCGCCGCCCTCACCCTGGCCACGATCTTCCTGGCCGCCCAGAAATCACCGGCGGCCCACGCTCAGGCCGCGGAGTCCTGAGCCAGGTGTCCGCGGTCGGCCTGCGATTTCGTCACGCGGGTGAGGGTGCCGGGGGGGGAAGGGCGGCGAGCGCGAGGGAGCGGACGGGGCCTACGAGTTCCGCCACGCCGGCTCCCCGCTGAAGTTCACCCGCGCAGTCGGCTCTCCCCTCAACCCGCCGGCCATCAGGTAACCACCCGCCGACGAAGGACAGCGGGCACCGAAAGGACCACACCACCGCGCCGTCGCCCGGCACCGTGGGTGGTCCGGAACGCTCCTGGCGCTGCTACGCCTACGACGTGGTCGGCAATCGTAGAAAAGAGCCCCGGCACCAAGTTGCCGGCTCCGCCTACAAATCCGGAGGTAACACCGGGGTGCTCCCGGCCCCGGTCCTGTTTCCGGTCGAAGGCATCGCACACTCTTCCTTGCGGACGGACTTTACGCGATGATGGGAGGGGGTGAGGATTTGTTTCTCATTTTTACAGGAACGGTCGCAATTATTGCCGGCCTGACGCTGGTCGTGAACTTCAAGGGAGCAACCGACCGGCTTTTTGAATTCTTTTCGCAAACCTTCTGGACAGGTTCAGGCGGGCCCGGGGTGCTTCGGATGGTTGGCGGCGGGGGCGTGCTTGTGGGTGTCTTCCATGTCGTGGGAGGGGTTTCCATGGTTCTTTGAAAAGGTGGGCAGAGGAGGGGGAGCTCGCCATCGGAAGTGCCAGCGTTCCTGCCATGGAGTGCCGCCCGTAAATCGGAAAGAAGGAACTCGGCTGGATGAAGTTGCCGAATATGAACCGGGTTCCGACTGCCGCCGCCTGTCTCGGCAATGCCGTCAACACCGACGCCGCTTGCGGTTCGAGCTCCTGCCTGAATTCGAAAGCCGGGTACTTCCTATGAAACCCCAGTCAAGGTCGGCCAAAAGGGCCGGTGGTGGAATTATCGTCGCACGCCGCTCCTCAGGAGAGAGGCACCTCCGCAGGGCCGGTACCGTGGTCGCGGCCTGGTTGGCGATGGCTTTCTTTGTGCCGCTCCTTGTTCTGATGGGGCTCGGAACTCCGGATCAGGGAGTGCCGGCCCAAGCATTTGTGCTCTCGTTGACAGCCACCTTCTGCGGGGTATGTGCGAGAGCCTGTCTGCATCCGCGACTGATCTTGCGGGATGACGGCACGCTGGAGAACGTTGGAGTTGTTGATTCGCAGACGGTCACATGCGCCGGTATCCATAGGGTTTCCTTGCACCGCGGGGGCGTCGTGCTGCATGTGGATGACGGAGAGCAATGGGTTTGGTCATTCTCGCCAAGCCTCATAGGCAGGAGGTCGGGAAGGCGAGCGAGGAGGGAAATCCTGGACTGGGCGCAATCGCGCGAAGTCACCGCAAACCTCACCGTAGCTGCACGCCGTTCTCACACCCTCTATGTCAGCGACATCCTGCTTGTGGCGTTCCCTCTCTGCTACATCGCAGTGGCCTTCGCCGGTGGCCTCTGAGGGGAGGCTCCGGAGAGCGCGGCGGCTCCAGGTGTGAGGGTTCACAGGAAAAGCCGGGCCAGGGCGGGGCCTGGCATGTCATGCCGTCGAGGATCACTTCACCGAGTGCGGATTCCTCGCCTGTGCACGCCCCTTGGCCCCGGCGCTCGGCGAAGGGGCCCGCCCGCGACCGAACGGTCGTGAGCGGGCCCCCGCGGGTGGCGGACCGGGCTACTTCTTGAAGCCGTAGTCCATCAGCTTTTTCGCGTCCGCCGTGCGGTGGGCCACCGTGGAGGCGGTGAGGACGGTGCCGATGACGGTCTTGCCGCGCCGGGTGGCGGCGAAGACCAGGCAGTACTTGGCCTGCGGGCCGGAGCCGGTCTTGACGCCGATGGCGCCCGGGTAACCGCCCAGCAGCGTGTCGGTGTTGGTCCACGACATGTAGCGGTAGCCGCCGTTCCTCGTCGTGACCTTCTGCTTGGTCGACTTCGTCTTCACGACCGCACGGAACGTGGCGTACCGCATCGCGCTGCTGGCGAGCTTCGTCAGGTCACGCGGCGTCGAGTAGTTCGTGCCGTGGCCGATGCCGTCGAACGAGTCGAAGTGCGTGTTCTTCAGGCCGAGGCTCTTGGCGGTGGAGTTCATCTTGCCGATGAACGACTTCACGCGCGCGGCGCGCGTGGACCCGGTGCCGAAGTGGTCGGCCAGCGCGTACGCGGCGTCGCAGCCGGACGGGAGCATCAGCCCGTACAGCAGTTGGCGGACGGTGACCTTGTCGCCGACGATCAGGTGGGCCGACGACGCGGTCTTCGAGACGATGTAGTCGCTGTACGCCTTCTGGATCGTGACCTTGGAATCCAGCTTGAGGTTCTTCTGCGCGAGCACCACCCGGGCCGTCATGATCTTGGTGGTGGAGCCGGTGGAACGACGGGTGTCCGCGGCCTTGGTGAAGAGGGCTTTCCCGGTGCCGTTGTTCATCACGAAGCCGCCCTTGGCTTCGATCGCAGGGGCCTTCGGTGCGGCGGCCTGCGCCGGAGCGGTGAACGCCCCCGCCGTCAGGACGGCTCCCGCGGTGACGACGACCGCGGATGCACGGCGGATGCCCGTAATGCCGATTTTCAAGATGAATACTCCAAATACCCTTGCTGTGCGGGGACATGAGAGTGCGGGGACATGAGAGTGCCGCTTGCTCATGAGACATATAAGACGGGCCCGCGGATGTACACCCGGGGCCGTATTTTCATCTGAACCGGTGAACGTGGCGGCTTGGCCGAACGGGTGCTCGGTGGGTCGGTCAGTGCCCGTGGTGGCGGCCGCCCCGGGCGAGGCCCGGGGAGCGAGGGCGCCGAGTTCCCCGCGCCGAGTTCCCCGCGCGGTGCGGGAGCGAGGGCGAAGCGGGCGGTATGCCGGAACTGCCCCGTGGTGCACGGGAGATGCTCGATCGCGCGGGGCGGCCCTCGGGCGGTCCCGCGGCGGCCTTCGTCCTGTGCCCCGACCGCCCCGGCGGGCCGGCGATGCGCCTGTCTTCCCCGCTACGGGCGGGAGTTGCCCGGAAGGCCGGACGGCTGCGCGGCGCGGTCCCGCTGGCGGGCGGCGGCGGAAGCGCGGAGGGCTCGTGGTGGAGGACTCGCGTTCCCGGCCGTGCGGTGCGGGGCCGGCCGAGGCGGAGTTGATCGAGGCGGTGAGCGTCGCTACCGGCGCGGGCGTCGAGACGCCGGGCGGTACGCATTCCGTCGTCACGCGGTCGCGCTGAGTGGCCGGTCTATGCGAGAAAAAATGCGCGAAAAAAGGGACAATAAGGTCTTTTCCTCGGGCGTGCTCGGGAGTAGCGTAAGTAGCAGCCTGCGGGGCGAGCGAGGGAGCTCAGTCGGAGCGGCGTGTTCGCACCAGGGGGCAGCGGTCCCCTTGAACACGAACGGAGACTGGGCTGAGAGGCCAGAAGGTCGGGGAGACCGGATGGCGACCTCCACCACCTGATACGGACAATGCCGTCGAAGGAAGCCCACCTCGCAGGTTTTGTGCTGTTCGGCAGCGATCTGGACAACTGCCCTCGTCTTCGGTGCGGCGCACCGAGGACGGGGCAGTTTTTTGTGTGCCACGACCACTCGGGGCCGTTCCACCGCTGCCTAGGGTTCCCTCACCCGGCGGCGGTGTGCCGCTCCCTCGGAGGTGACCATGCCCAGCACCGGAGGCACGGAGACGAGACGGTCGCGAGCGGGCGCGGCACGGCCGGCGCTCGCCGTGGCCACGGCGCTCGGCCTGGTCGCCGCCGTGGCCGGTTGCGGCGGCGGTCAGGCGGCCGCCGGTGGCGCGGCGACGGTGGTCGTGGCCATCGCCGCCGATCCGGGCAGTCTCAGTCCCACCACGGCGCTGGCCAGTACCGCACTGGCGATGAACGCCTTCGCCTACGACACGCTCGTGCACCTCGGCGCCGACGGTTCGCTGATCCCCGGGGTGGCCGAGAAATGGTCGAGCACGTCCCACAGCGCGCGGTTCACCCTCCGTTCCGGGGTGACCTGCCAGGACGGTTCGGCGCTCACCGCGACCGATGTGGCCGCCGAGTACAACCACATCGCCGATCCGCGGAACCAGTCACCGATGCGCGGCATCTCCGTCCCCGCCACCGCCGTGGCGAAGGCCGACGAGGCGGCCCGGACGGTCACCGTCACCACGACGAAGCCCGCGCCGTTCCTCGTGCAGATGACCCAGCTGCTGCCGCTGGTCTGCGAGGAGAGCCTGGCGAAGCCGGCCGCGCTGGCCAAGGCCACCAACGGCAGCGGGCCCTACCGGCTGACCGAGGCGGTGCCGGGCGACCACTACACCTATGTCAAACGGGACGGCTACTCCTGGGGTCCCGGGGGAGCCGACGGAGCGGACCTCCCCGGCAAGCTGCTCTTCAAGGTGGTCGCCGACGAGTCCACCGCGGCCAATCTCCTGATGGCCGGGCAGATCAATCTGACCGCGGTCAACGGTGCCGACCAGGAGCGGCTGGACGCGGCCAAGGTGCCGAGCCGGAGCATCGAGATGCTGTTCGGGCAGTTCCTGTTCAACGAGGCCGCCGGCCGTCCGACCGCGGAGACGGCGGTACGCAAGGCGCTGGTCGCCGTACTGGATCTGAAGCAGCTCGGGAACGTCGCCATCGGCGGCACCGGCAAGCCCGCCACCAGCATCGGCGAGACCAGCCCCACCCCCTGCACCGGCGACTCGGTGACCGGGAACCTCCCCGCCCATGACACCGCGCAGGCCGCGGCCGCCCTCACGGCCGCCGGCTGGGCGAAGCGCGACGGCACCTGGACCAAGGACGGCCGTCCGCTCACCGTCCGGCTCAGCTACCCGAGCACGCAGGGGCCGCAGGTCGCCGCGGCGATCGAACTGGCCGTCCAGCGGTGGACCTCCTTCGGGGTGAGCGCCTCGGCCCGGCCCACGGACTCCGCCAGTACGGTCAGCACCCTCAGCGGCGGCGACTGGGAGGCGGCCTGGGCCCCCATCGCGGTCAACCTCCCCGACCAGCTCACCCAGTTCTACGACGGGCCGCCACCGCCGCGCGGCAACAACTTCGGCGCCGTCGACAACCCCGACTACCGCCGCCTCGCCGCACAGGCCGCGGCCCGGCCGGGCACCTCGGGCTGCGCCCTGTGGAACGCCGCCGACGCCGCCCTGGTCAAACGGGCCGACGTGGTGCCGTTCGTCAACAGGTCGGTCCGGTACTACGGAAAGGGCGTCACCTTCCGGGTGGACGGCGGCGGCATCGTCCCCACCTCGCTGCGGCGGAGCGCGGACTGATGGCCGCCGCCGCTCCGCGCCCCCTGCGCCTGCTGCGGGCGGCGGTCCGCAGCCCCTGGTGCGGATTCGCGCTGCGCCGCACCGGGCGGCTGGTGGTGTCGCTGGCCGCGCTGGTCACGGCCGCGTTCGCGATGATCCACCTGATCCCCGGCGACCCCGTACGGGCGGCGCTCGGCACCACCGCCGATCCGGGTCTGGTCGCCGCCCGCCGACACGCGCTCGGCCTGGACCAGCCGCTGCTGCACCAGTACGGCGATTTCGTCGGCCATCTCCTCCAGGGCCGGCTCGGCGACTCCATCGGCGCCCAGATGCCGGTCTCCCAGATCATCGCGACCCGCCTGCCGGCGACCCTGGAGATCGCCGTCCCCGCCTTCTGGCTGATCCTGCTGCTCGCGATCCCGGTCGGGATGACGGCGGCCGTGCTGACCAAGGACGGCCGCCGGCGCCGCGGCGAGCTGGCGTTCACCACCGTCACCGGCATCCTGGGCGCGGTGCCCGAGTTCCTGCTGGCGGTCGGCCTGGTCGCGGCGTTCGCCGTGGCGCTGCCCGTCTTCCCGGTGGCCTCGCAGAGCGGCCCGGCCTCCTACGTCCTGCCGGTGCTGGCCCTCACCGTCGTCCCGGCGGCGACACTGTCGCGCATCGTCCGGGTGGAGACCCTGCGGGTGCTCGGCGAGGACTACATGCGCACCGCGCGGGCGAAGCGGCTGCCGGCCCGGCTGCGCTATCTGCGGCACGCGCTGCCCAATCTGCTGACCTCCTCGCTCACCCTCGGCGGACTGCTGTTCAGCTCGCTGCTGGCCGGCACGGTGCTGGTCGAGCACGTCTTCGCCTGGCCCGGACTCGGCACCACCATCGTGCAGGCGATCACCGAGAAGGACTATCCGCTGGTCCAGGGCGTGGTGCTGGTCTACGGGACGGCCGCGCTGCTGATCACCTTCGCCGTCGACGTGGCCGTGGCCGTCGCCGACCCCCAGTCCACCGTCCGCGGGAGTTGACGATGTCCCAGGAAACGAGGTCCCCGGAAGCGCGGCCCCAGGAAGCGGGCACCGCGCCACGGCACCGGCCGGCGCGCACGCTGTGGACACCGGTCGGCGTCACCGCCCTGGCCGGCTGCCTGCTGGTGGCGCTGGTCGCGGTGCTCGGACCGGTCCTGCTCGGTACCCGGGCCGCCCAGATCGACACCGACGCGATCAACCGGAGCAGCAGCGCCGCCCATCTGCTCGGCACCGACAACCTCGGCCGCGACATCGCCGCCCGGGTGGTGGTGGCGACCCGGCTGACGCTGGAACTCACCCTGCTGGCCACCGCGATCGGGACCGTCGGCGGGCTGCTGCTCGGCGTCGCACCGGCGGTGCTGGGCCGCCGGGCCGGCCGGCTGATCACCGCGACGGTCGGGGTGCTGGTGGCCTTCCCCGGGCTGCTGTTCCTGCTCTTCCTCGCCACGGTCTTCGGCGTGGGGAGCACCGGCGCGGTCTGGGCCGTCGGGCTGGCGATGGTCCCGCCGACGGCGCGGCTGGTGCAGAACCTGACGGCGTCGGTGGCCGGCGCCGACTATGTCGCGGCGGCGCGGATACTCGGTGTCGGCCGGTGCCGGCTGGTCGTCCGGCATCTGCTGCCCAACATCGCCGAACCGTCGGTGCTGTACGCCACCCAGGCGGCCGGCGGCATCCTGGTCGCCTTCTCGGGGCTCTCGTTCCTGGGGCTCGGCGTGCAGTCACCGCAGTACGACTGGGGGCGGCTGCTCAACGAGCAGCTGAACCGGATCTATGTGAACCCGGTCGCGGCACTCGCGCCCGGCCTGGCCGTGGTGCTGACGGGGCTGCTGTTCGGCCTGGTCGGCGAGGCACTCGCGCAGGCCGGCGGCCGGCGGGTGGCACAGCAGCGGCCGGCGGCGCCGCGAGGGCCGGTGACCCCCGCCCGGGAAGCGGCCCCGGACGCCGCCGACGGGTCCCTGGTCCAGGTCCGCGATCTGCGGGTGACCTTCCCCGGCGGCCGGCACGCCGTCCGCGGGATCTCACTGGGCATCGGCGCGGGCGAGGCCGTCGGCCTGGTCGGCGAGTCCGGTTCCGGGAAGAGCCTGAGCGCGCTGGCGCTGGCGGATCTCGTCCCCCACCCGGGCCGGACCGGCGCCCGCACGCTCCGCTTCGACGGGCACGATCTGCGGGCGGACCCGCGGCTCGGCACCTCCTTGGCGATGGTCTTCCAGGACCCGATGGCCGCACTGAACCCGGCCCTGCGAGTGGGCCGCCAGCTCGCCGAGGTGGCCGAGGTCCACCTGGGCGCGACCCGCGCACAGGCCGCGGCACGCGCCGCCGACCGGCTCGGCGCCGTCCGCATCCCCGCGCCCGAACGCCGGGCCCGGCAGCGGCCGCACGAGTACTCCGGCGGGATGCGGCAGCGCGCCGTCATCGCGATGGGGCTGATGGGGCAGCCGAAACTGATCATCGCCGACGAGCCGACCACGGCACTCGACGTGGCGGTGCAGCAGCAGGTGCTCGACCTGCTCGCCGAGGTACGCGCGGACTCCGGCGCGGCGCTGCTGCTGATCTCCCATGACCTCGCCGTCGTCGCCCAGGTCTGCGAGCGGGTCCTGGTGATGTACGCGGGGCTGATCGTCGAGGACCTCCCGGTCACGGAACTGGCCCGCGGCGCGGCCCACCCGTACACCCGGGCGCTGGTGGGCGCGGTCCCGACGATGACCACGGACCCCGGCACGCCCCTCGCGACCATCCCGGGCCGCCCGCCGGAACCGGGCGAGGACGGCGGCGGCTGCTCCTTCGCGCCGCGCTGCGACCGGGCCCGGGAACGCTGCCACGCCGCCGCCCCCGAACTGGCCGGCTTCGGCACCGGCCGCCGGGTCGCCTGCTGGTACCCGGTGGGCAGCACGGCGGGTGCGGCCACCGCCACCACGTCACCGGAAGGGGAGGCGGCGTCATGAGCTCACTGGAGCTGCGCGGGGTCACCGTGCGCTACGGCCGCTTCACCGCCGTGCACGACGTCGATCTGCTGGTGCCGGAGGGCACGGTGACCGGCCTGGTGGGCGGGTCGGGCTCCGGCAAGTCGACCCTCGGCAAGGCCGTGGTCGGGCTGGCCCCGCGGACCGCCGGCCGCGTACTGGTGGCCGGCCGCGAGACGGACCGGCGGCGCGGCCGCGGCCCCGTACAGCTGGTGTTCCAGAACCCGTACGCCTCGCTCGACCCCCGCATGACCATCGGCGCATCGGTCGCCGAGGCGCTGCCCGGCCCGGCGGCGCCCCGCCCCCGGCCGTTCCGCGGCGCCCCGGCCCGCGCCCGGCGCGCCGCACGGGACGCGGAGGTGGCGCGCTGCCTGGAACTGGTCGGGATCGACCCCGCACGGGCGGCGCTGACCCCGGACGCGCTCTCCGGCGGCCAGCGCCAGCGGGTGGCCCTGGCGCGGGCCCTGGCCGCCCGGCCCGCCGTGCTGATCGCCGACGAGATCACCTCGGCGCTGGACGTCTCCGTCCAGGGCGCGGTGCTCAATCTGCTCCGCCGGCTCCAGCGCGAACTGGGCTTCGCGATGCTCTTCATCTCCCACAACCTCGCGGTCGTCCGCTATCTGTCCGACCAGGTCGCTGTGCTGGACGGCGGCCGCCTCGTCGAATGCGGCCCCACCGACCGGGTGCTGCGGCGGCCGGTCCACCCCACGACCCGCACGCTGCTCTCCTGCGTACCCACCCTTGCCCCGACCGAGGACGTGCCATGACCAGACCGCTGACGATCGACGACATCTACCGGTTCGAGATACCCGGCGATCCCGCGCTCTCCCCCGACGGCACCCGCATCGCCTACACCCTGACCACCCAGGACGCCGCGCATGACCGTGCGGCCGGCGCGATCTGGGAGGTGGGCGGGGACGGCGGCCCGGCCCGGCGGCTCACGCACGGGCCCGACGACGCCGCGCCGCGCTGGTCCCCGGACGGCACCCGGCTGGCGTTCCTGCGGGCGGGCCAGCTGTATCTGCTGCCCGCCGGGGCGGGCGAGCCCGTGGCACTGACCACGCCCGACCGGTGCCCGGCCGGGGCGGGGGTGCCGGTGTGGAGCCCGGACGGCTCGCGGATCGCCTTCTCGGCTCCCGCGTCCCGGCGCCCCGAGACGGAACCGGTGGTCATCGACACGCTCGGCTGGAAGGCGGACGGCACCGGCCTGCTCGGTCCGGTGCGCAGCCGGCTGTTCGTGGTGGAGCTGTCCTCGGGCGACCTCCGGCAGCTCACGGCGGGTGACCACCACGCAGGTCAGCCCGCCTGGTCACCCGACGGCGCCGCACTCGCCTACCCGTCCGCGGCCGGCGACGACGCGGACCTGACCGGGGCCTCGGCCGCGTATGTCGTCGCCGTCGCGGCCGGCGCGCCCGCGCCCCGCCGGATCGGCCCGGCCACCGGACGGACCGGCGCGGTGGTCTGGTTCCCCGACGGGACCGCGCTGCTGACCGTCGGCCGGACGACGACCGGTATCGGCCACTTCGAGCTGCTGCGCCAGCCACTCGACGGATCCGCGCCGGAACCGCTCAGCGCCGCCCTGGACCGCAACGTCATGCCCGGCGGCCCCGGCTACCCGGGCGCGCTGCCGCAGTTCCACGGCGACGACATCGTGTTCTGCGCCCGCGACCGGGGCGTCACCCGCCTCTACCGGCGGACCGCCGCGGGGATCACCGAACTCCCGCTGCCCGCCACCACCGCCATCGGCGGCTGCTCGGTCGCGGCCGCGGCCGGCCGGGCCGCGCTGCTGGTCTCGGACGCGGCGAGCTTCGGCGAGATCGCCCTGCTCGACCTCGACGCGGGCACCCCCGGACCGCCGCCCGAGCGGCTGACCGCGCACATGGCGCGGGCGCTGCCCGACGTCGCCCTCCACCCGGTCGCCGAGCGGCAGTTCGCCATCGCGGACGGCACGGCGGTGCACGCCCTGATCATCCGCGACCCGCAGGCGCCCGCGGGCGGCCCCCTGCTGGTGGATGTGCACGGCGGCCCGCACAACGCCTGGGCACCGCAGGCCGATCCGGTCCACCTCTACCACCAGGAGCTGGTCTCCCGGGGCTGGACGGTCCTGCTGCCCAACGTCCGCGGCAGCGACGGCTACGGCGAGTCCTTCTACACCGCCGCCGTGGGGGCCTGGGGCGAGGCGGACGAGCGCGACGTCCTCGAACCGGTCGCCACCCTGGTCGCCGAGGGGCTGGTGGATCCGGCGCGGATCGCCCTCACCGGCTACAGCTACGGCGGCTACCTCACCTGCTGGCTCTCCGCCCGCAGCGAGGTCTTCGCCGCCGCCGTACCCGGCGGGGTGGTCACCGACCTGACCAGCATGGCCGGGACCTCCGACGAGGGACAGGCGCTCACCGTCCACGAGATCGGCGCCCCGGAACGGCTGACGGAGCTCTCCCCGCTCCACCACGCGGACGGAGTGCGCGCGCCCACGCTCATCCTGCACGGCACCGCGGACGACACCTGCCCGGCCGGCCAGGCCGAGCAGTGGTTCCACGCGCTGCGCTCCCGGGGCGTACCGGCCCGACTGGTGCTGTACCCGGGCGGCTCCCACCTGTTCATCCTCAACGGCCGGCCCTCGCACCGGGCGGACTACGCCCGGCGCCTCATCGACTGGGTCACCGCACACACCACCACCCGGACTCCACTGAAGGGGAACTGACATGACCGACGGCACCGAACGCACCGACAGCACCACCACGGCCGGGCACTGGGCCGCCCGGCTCGCCGAACTGAGCGCCCGCCACTCCGTCCCCGGCGCGAACCTGGGCATCCTGCACCGCGGCCGGGTGACCGAGGCCGCCACCGGATGGGCCAACTCCGGCACCGGCATCGAGGCGACCACCGACACCCTCTTCCAGATCGGCTCCATCTCCAAGGTGTGGACCGCCACGGTGGCCATGGCCCTGGTCGACGAGGGCGTGCTCGACCTGGACGCGCCGCTCGTCTCCGTCCTGCCCGAACTGCGCCTCGCCAACGAGGAGCTGACCCGGGGCGTGACGCTCCGCCACCTGCTGACCCACACCAGCGGTATCGACGGCGACGTCTTCTTCGACACCGGCCGCGGCGACGACTGCCTGGAGAAGTTCACCGCCCTGCTGGCCGACGTCGCCCCCAACCACCCGGTGGACGCGACCATGTCGTACTGCAACGCGGGCTTCACCCTGCTGGGCCGGGTACTGGAGTACGTCACCGGTGTCCAGTGGGACGAGCTGATGCGCGAGCGCCTGTTCCGGCCGCTGGGGCTCACGCACACCGTGACCCTGCCGGAGGAGGCGCTGCGCTTCCGCGCCGCCCTCGGACACCTGGGCGACCCGCCGGCCCCGGCGCCGCAGTGGGGACTGATGCGCTCCGCCGGACCGGCCGGGCTGATCTCCTCGACCCCGCGCGACGTCCTCGCCTTCGCCCGGCTCCATCTGCGCGGCGGCACCGCCGAGGACGGCACCGCGCTCCTCTCGGACAAGAGCGTCACCGCCATGCAGACCCCGCAGGTGGCGCTCCCCGACCCGTACCTGCTGGGCGACCACTGGGGCCTGGGCTGGCTGCTCGACACCTGGGACGGACACCCGGTGTACGGCCACGACGGCGGCACCATCGGCCAGTCGGCGTTCCTGCGCGTGCTGCCCGACGCCGACCTCGCGATCTGCCTGCTCACCAACGGCGGCGACACCATGGGCCTGTACCGGGCGCTGTTCGCGGAGATCGCCCAGGAGCTGGCCGGTGTGACGATGCGCCCCGGGGTCGAGCCCGCGACGGACCCGGCACCGGCGGACCACGAGGGGTACCTCGGCGTGTACGAGCGGCGCGGCGTGCGGATGGAGGTCGTGACACGTGACGGCGGGCTGGCGCTGCGCCAACGGAACACCGGAGAGCTGGCGGCGGCACTGGAGGCCGAGGCCGAGGTGGAGTTCGCGATGCACCCGGTCGAGCCGGGCGTGTTCGCGGTACAGCGCCCGGGGACCACGGTGTGGCTGCCGACCGTCTTCTACACGCTCGCCGACGGCACGCCCTATCTGCACTTCGGCGCCCGCGCCACCCCGAAGGTGGGCTGACGTGCCCGGATTCGCCACCGCGTCGGCGGCCGGGCTGCCCCGCCTGATCGCCGACATCGGGGACCTGGTCCGCGCGGAGTCGCCCAGCGCCGATCCGGCGGCCGTCGCCGCCTGCGCGCGGGTCGCCGCCGGGATCGGCACCCGGCTGACCGGCACGGCGCCCGAGTGGCTCGACAGCGCGGGACGGCCGCAGCTGCGCTGGCGCTTCGGCGCCGGCGACCGGGTGCTGCTGCTCGGCCACGTCGACACGGTCTGGCCGGTGGGCTCCCTGGCCACCCACCCCTTCGAGGTCACCGGGGGCCGGCTCACCGGACCCGGCTGCTTCGACATGAAAGCCGGGGTGGCGCAGCTGTTCCACGCGCTGTCCCTGCTGGACGACCTGAGCGGGGTGTCGGTCCTGCTCACCGGCGACGAGGAGATCGGCGCGCCCGCCTCGCGCGGCCTGATCGAGGCCGAGGCCCGCCGCACGCAGGCGGTCCTGGTCCTGGAGGCGAGCGAGGGCGGCGCACTGAAGACCGCGCGCAAGGGCGTCTCCGGCTACGAGCTGGAGATTACCGGGCGGGCCGCGCACGCCGGTCTCGAACCCGAGCGCGGCGTCAACACCACCACCGAACTGGCCCACCAGGTGCTCGCCCTGTCCGCCCTCGCCGACCCGGCGGCCGGCACCACGGTGACCCCGACCGTGGCCGCCTCCGGCACCACCCGCAACACGGTGCCCGACACGGCGCGGTTGCAGGTCGACGTCCGGGTGGCGACCGCCGCGGAACAGGCCCGGGTGGACGGCGCCGTGCGCGGTCTGGCACCGGTCCTCGCGGGCGCCTCGGTCGAACTCTCCGGCGGCCCGGACCGGCCGCCGCTGCCGGCGAGCGCGTCGGCGGAGCTGTTCCGGCGGGCCCGCGGCCACTACGCAGAGCTGGGCTTCGGGACCCTGCGCGGCGTGGCGGTCGGCGGCGGCTCCGACGGCAACCTCACCGCCGGGGCGGGCACGCCCACGCTGGACGGCCTCGGCGCGGTGGGCGGCGGGGCGCACGCCGACGACGAACACGTCATCGTCGCCGAACTGCCGCGCCGCACCGCCCTGGTGGCCGCGCTGGTCGCCTCGCTGACCGGTGCGCCGCCGACCGGACCGGACCGGGGGCGCGCGTGAACGCTCCGGAGACCGCCGCCGCGGCCGCCGCCCTGGCGGAGCTGACCGCGCGCGAGGCGGGGGTGACCATCTCCGAGCTGCACGAGCTGGACGAGATGCACGACGCCTGCCGGCTGCTGGACCGGGTCTGGCGGCCCGACCCCGGCAATCCGCTGATCACCCCGGAGCTGCTGCGGGTCTTCGCGCACTCCGGCAGCTATGTCGTCGGCGTCCGCCACGACGGCCGGCTGGCCGGCGCCTGCCTGGGCTTCCTGGCCACCGCCGGGCTGCACTCGCACATCGCCGGGGTGGTCGACGGCGTCCGGGGTCGCAATGTCGGCTACGCCGTCAAACTGCACCAGCGGGCCTGGGCGCTGGCCCGCGGCATCACCACGGTGACCTGGACCTTCGACCCGCTGGTCAGCCGCAACGCCTACTTCAACCTGACCAAACTGGGCGCGGTGCCCAGCGAGTACCTGGCCGACTTCTACGGCGCGATGCGCGACGAGGTCAACGCCGGCACCGAGACCGACCGGCTGCTGGTCCGCTGGGAGCTGACCGCCGCACCCCCCGACCGCTCCGCCGCGCCCCCGCCCGACCACAGCCCCGACCCCGCGGCCGCGCACACCGTGATCGGCCTGGACGCCGGGCCCGACGGCCGGCCCACCGCCGGGCGGCGGGACGGCGACACCGTCCTGGTCCGGATCCCGCCGGACATCGAGGCACTGCGCCGCACCGATCCGCCCCTCGCCCGCGCGTGGCGCCACGCGCTGCGCGAGGTCCTCGGCGGTCTGATGGCCGACGGGCGCACCGTCACCGGCTTCACCCGGGACGGCTGGTACGTGACCGAACAACTTCAGGAGAACCACGCATGAAACTCGCCGGTGTGGAACTGCGCCGGATCGCGATGCCCCTGGTGGCACCGTTCCGGACTTCCTTCGCCACCCTGACCGACCGAGAGGTCCTGCTGCTCAGGGTCGAGACCGAACACCACGAGGGCTACGGCGAATGCGTCACCATGGCCGATCCGCTGTACTCCTCGGAGTACACCGCGGCGGCCGCCGACGTCCTGCGCAGCCATCTCATCCCCGCGCTCACCGCGCTGCCCTCGCTCGACCCCTGGGCGGTCGCCCCGGCACTGGCCGCGTTCAAGGGCCACCGGATGGCCAAGGCCGCGCTGGAGACCGCCGTGCTCGACGCCTGGCTGCGCGCCCACGACCTGTCGCTGGGCCAGTGGCTGGGCGCGACCGCCGAGCGGGTGCCGGCCGGGGTGTCGGTGGGCATCATGGACTCGGTCCCCGCCCTCCTCGACGCCGTCGAGGGCTATCTGTCCGAGGGCTATCTGCGGATCAAGCTGAAGATCGCCCCCGGCTGGGACGTGGCGCCCGTCCGCGCCGTCCGCG
This sequence comes from Streptomyces sp. x-80, assembly GCF_046549095.1. Taxonomy (NCBI): domain Bacteria; kingdom Bacillati; phylum Actinomycetota; class Actinomycetes; order Kitasatosporales; family Streptomycetaceae; genus Streptomyces; species Streptomyces sp. x-80. Next base: position 19,968 of record NZ_JAJPWM010000038.1, on the reverse strand, counting down.
AGCGCTTCGGCGACGAACTGCTGCTCCAGGTGGACGCCAACACCGCCTACACCCTGGCCGACGCCCCCCAGCTGGCCCGGCTCGACCCGTACGACCTGCTGCTGATCGAACAGCCCCTGGACGAGGAGGACATCCGGGGCCATGCGGCACTGGCCGCCCGGGTACGCACCCCGATCTGCCTGGACGAGTCCATCGTCTCGGCCCGTTCGGCCGCCGACGCGATCGCCCTGGGCGCCTGCTCGGTCGTCAACATCAAACCGGGCCGGGTCGGCGGCTATCTGGAGGCCCGGCGGATCCACGACGTGTGCGCCGCGCACGGCGTCCCGGTCTGGTGCGGCGGAATGCTGGAGACCGGACTCGGCCGGGCCGCCAATGTCGCCCTCGCCGCGCTGCCGGGCTTCACGCTGCCCGGCGACACCTCCGCCTCCGACCGCTACTACCGCACCGACATCACCGAGCCCTTCGTCCTGGCGGACGGCCATCTCGACGTGCCGCGCGGGCCGGGACTCGGGCTCACCCCGGTCCCCGAACGGCTCGCCGCCGTGACCACCTCGACCGAATGGATCAGCTCATGACCCGGGCCGCCACCGCCGAAGCCCGGATCCGGGAGGCGTTCGACGCCGCCGGTGTACGGGGGTACTTCTTCGCCCGCGAGATCGACGGCGACCGCACGCTCGGCGTCGCCGCGGACGAACCGGTCTGCCTCGCCTCCGTCTTCAAGATCCCCGTCGCCCTCGCCTACGCCCGCGAGGCCGCCGCCGGACGGCTGGCGCGGACCGAACGCCTCGCGGTGGACCCGCGCTACCGCGACGGCGGCATCGGCACCGCGGGCTGCGCCGACCCGGTCGAGATGAGCCTGCGCGACCTGGTCCACATGATGCTGACGATGAGCGACAACGCCGCCACCGACGTGGTGCTGGAGCGGGTCGGACTCGACACCGTCAACGGGCTCCTGCGGGAACTGGGCCGGGACCGTACCCACTTGGCCGGCGGCTGCCTGGAGCTGACCGGTTCGCTCTTCGCCGAGCTCGGCGCGGCCACCGAGACCGAGGCGCACGCGAGGCTGGCCGAGCTGTTCCGGGCGGGATCGGAGGAGTTCCCCGAACTGACGGTGTGCGTCCCGGAGCGCACCACCCGCGGTACGGCCCGCGACATCGCCGAACTGCTCGCCCAGATCTGGCGTGACGAGGCCGGTACCGCGGAGGCGTGCGCCGAGGTCCGCGAGGTGATGTCCCATCAGATCTGGCCGCACCGGATGAGCGCCGGCTTCGACGACGGCTACCGGCTGGCCGGCAAGACCGGGACGCTGCCGGGCTGGCGCAACGAGGCGGGCGTGGTCGAGCACCCCGACGGCGGGCGCTGGGCGGTGGCCGTCTTCACCTGGTCCCGCACCCCCGACTTCCGCAACCCCGCGGCGGACCGGGTGATCGGAACGGTCGCACGACTGGCGGTGGACGCGCTGCGATCAACTAGCGTGTGACCATGAGCGAGCAGCCGCGGGCCGTGCTCGGCCGGATTCTCACGGACCTGGGCACGACGCTGATCGAGGTGGTGGCCGGGGAACCCGACCCGGCCCGCGCCGTCAGCGGCGTACTGATCCAGGACCCGCTGGACGAACCGGCCCGGCTGCCCGGCGCGGTGGTGCTCGGCGTCGGGGTCTACGGCGCCGAGCCGGTCGCCGCGCTGGTCGAACGGGCCGCCGGGCTCGGCGCCGCCGCCGTGGTGGTCCGCTCCCCGGTCCCGGTGGACGGACCGGTCGCGCGGGCCGCCGAGCGCACCGGCCTCACCGTGCTCGGCCTGACCCGCGGCGCGTCCTGGGCGCAGGTCGCCGCGCTGCTGCGGTCGCTGCTCGCGGTCGACGAACTGGGCACGGTCGGCGGCGTCGAGGAGGCCGGCGGTGGCGAGCCGCTGGCCGGCGACCTGTTCGCGCTGGCCAACGCGACGGCCGGACTGCTGGACGGCCCGGTCACCGTGGAGGACCGCAGCGGCCGGGTACTGGCCTTCTCCAGCTGGCAGGAAGAGGGCGACGACGACCGGATCGCGACCATCCTGGACCGCCAGGTGTCCGCCGAGAAGCTGCGCTTACTGGAGGAGCGCGGCGCCTTCCACGCCCTCTACCGCAGCGAGGGCCCCGTCTACCTGGACGGCCTCTCCGCCAAGCCCCGGGTCGCCATCGCCGTCCGCGCGGGCGGCGAGATACTCGGCTCGATCTGGGTCGTGGTCGACGGCCCGCTGAGCGCGGACCGTACCCAGGCGCTGCACGAGGCCGCGAAGGTCGCCGCCCTGCATCTGCTGCGGCAGCGCACGGGCCTGGACGCCGAACGCCGGCTGCGCGCGGACCTGCTCGCCACGGTCCTGGAGGGCGGTGCGCACGCCCCCCAGGCCGCCGTCCGGCTGGGCCTGTCGGCACAGCCCGCCTGCGTCCTGGCCCTCGCGGTGACGGGCGAACCGTCCGCACCCGACCGCGTGGCCGCCGGCCACCGCGTCGCCGAGGCACTGGCCCTGCACCTGTCCGCGATCCACCCCCGCACGGCCGCGGCCGCACTGGGCGGCGCCACCTACGCGGTGCTGCCCACGAGTTCGGACGAGCAGGCGCTACGGGTCGCCGAAGCCTTCCTCGGCCGCATCGGCAGCCGCGTCCCCGCCGTCATCGGCATCGGCCGGCTCGCGGCCCGCCCCGCCGAACTGCGCCGCTCCCGCGCCGACGCCGACCGGGCGCTGCGGGTGCTCGGCTCCGGCCGCTCCCCGCGCCGGGCCGCGCGGCTGTCGGACGTCTACGCCGCCTCGCTGCTGGAGGAGCTGACCGACCGGATGGCCGCCGAGGACGATCTCCCCGACGGCCCGGTCGTCCGGCTGCGCGCCTACGACGCCCAGCACCACACCGCCCTCACCGAGACCCTCGCGGCCTGGCTGAGCACCTTCGGCGACGTGATCGCCGCCTCCGCCGCCGTACACGTCCACCCCAACACCTTCCGCTACCGCCTCAAGCGCCTGGCCGTGGTGGCCGGCCTCGACCTCAACGACCCGGAGGCCCGGTTCGAGGCGATGCTGCAACTGCGTCTGAGGCCACCGGGTTCCTGAATCCCGGATGCCCGGTGCGGGCCTGCGGGCCGGGGTACACGGGGGCGTCCGGCCGTGCCGACGGCGGCACCCGGGACGGCTCGTGCGGACCGCCGTCCCGCCACCGCGCTGCCGTCCGGCGGCCGAGCAGCAGTTCCGTGCCGAGCGGACGGAGGGTGTGGTGGACGGCGCCGCCGGTGCGACGGGTCGTCACGAGTCCGGACCGCCGGAGTATGCCGACGTGGTGGCTGGCCGTCGCCGGTGAGACCGCCAGGCGCCGGGCGAGTTCGCCGGTCGTGCAGCCGTCGGCGATGGCTTCGAGGGCGGCGGCCCGGGTGCGGCCGAGGAGGTCGCCCAACGCGTGGGCCGGGGGGCCGGCGGGGCCGGCCGAGAGGTCCGCCGGCCAGGCCGGGTCGCGGGTGACCGGATAGACCAGGACCGGTTGCAGGGCGGGGTCGTACAGGGCGATGGGGGTCCGCCAGCAGAAGAACGACGGCACCAGGCGCAGGCCCCGGCCGTTCAGGAAGAGGTCGCGTGGGGACGGGAACCCGTGGACCTCCAGCACCGGGTGGTGCCAGCGCAGCGCCGGGTGCAGGCTGTTGAGGAAGGCCCCGAGTCCGCCGTGCAGCAGGGCGTGGATTCCCGTGGCCTGGCCGGCGGCGATCTGGGACCGCAGGTGTTCCCGGTAGGGGGCCAGGGCCAGACGGTGGTAGGTGCGCAAGGCGGCGGCGAGTTGGCGCATCGCGTCGGCGCGGCCCTCGGCGAGGTCGCGGGCCCAGGGCGAAAGGGGCCGCGCCTGGCCGAGGCGGCCCAGCTCGGCCCTGAGGCGACGGCGCGGAGTGGAGACCACGGCGTCGATACCGGCCTCCACACCGCCCGCGCCGGACGCCGGGGTGAGGAAGTCCGGGGAATATCCGCGCGGTGGCGCCAGCGTCGCCAAGTCGCGGATCCGGGGCGGCAGTCCGGCCGCGGTCCGCCGTCGCCAGGCGCCGAACGGCGCCGCGCCCTCGCGGGGGCTCTGGAGCATGTGCAGGCTCAGCAGGATGTCCCACAGCGGGTCGGCCTCTGTGGCCACACTGGTCCGGGCGAGATCCTCGCCGGTGAAATGGATACGAAGGCCCATCGGTATGTCCCCCGTCAGAAGTTCCGGAATCCGGGCAGGCGGCCGCCGGCCCCGGGAACGGCGCGCGGGGCAGCGGTGTGCGCGACGGCGGCAGCCGCGGCCACTGTGGTGGTGCGGCGGCCGGCGGCCAAGAGGTTTCCCGGTTGTCTCCCGCCGGAGGAAACCGGGAAACCGTCCCCGGTCTGCGGCGGAACGCGGCGCGCGGAGGTCGGCCGGGAATCGGCTTGAGCGCCGCGGAGCCGGCTGGGAAGGTCGCCGACGGGGCGCGGCCTTCCGGTGCGGGGTGGGCGCGGCCCGGTGGCGCAGGCGGAGGGGGCACCGTTGGCGGTGGAACACGAACGTCGGGCGGCCGGCGCCGAGTTCGCGGTACCGGCCGGGGGCGGGCAGCTGAGAGCAGCGCGCCGCGCCCGCGGTGTGTCACTGCGCGCCCTGTCCCGGCTGGTGTTCTACAGCAAGGGGTATCTCAGCAAGATCGAGAACGGTGAGAAGCCGCTGACCGGCGAGGTGGCACGCGCCTGTGACCGCGTCCTGGGGACCGGCGGCGTACTGGAACGGCTCGCCGCCGCGCAGGAGCGGCACGACCGTCCGGCGACGGGGGAGGGCGCCCCCGACGCGGTGCCGGACTCCGCCCCGCCGGGCCGCGGCCCCGATGAGCCGCCGGCGTGCCCGTACCGGGGGCCGGACGCCTACGGTCCCGAGGACGCCCGGGTCTTCTTCGGCCGGGCCGAGGCGGCGGCGGAGCTGCTGACCGAGGCCGCCCGGCGGCTGGCGGGCACCGGCCCCCTGCTGGTGGTCGGGGCCTCGGGCTCGGGCAAGACCTCACTGCTGCGCGCCGGGCTGCTGCCCGCGCTGGCCTGCGGCGCGCTGCCGGTCGCCGGATCGGGCGGCTGGCCGGTGGCATACCTGTGCCCCGGTGAGCATCCGTGGCGGACCCTGCTCGGCGCGCTCTCCCGGACGCTCCGGGCACCGTGGCCGGAGCTGGCGCGGGCGGCGGCACGGGGGCCGGACCACCTGGCGGCGGCGGTGGCGGCCCACGTACGGGAGCGCGGCGGGGCCGACGGCACGGGCCACCCCGTCAGCACCGGCCACCCCGCCGGCCAGGGCCGCCCTCTCGACCCCGGCCACTGCGCCGACCCGGATCACTCCCTCGCCACCGGCCACCCCCTCGCCACCGGAGACCTCCTCGCCACCGGCCACCCCGTCGGCGCCGGGTACGAGGAGGCCGTCGACTGCCCGCCGCCCCGGCTCGTCCTCGTCGTGGACCAGGTGGAGGAGATCTTCACCCGATGTCCTGATGACGAGGAACGCGACCGCTTTCTCCGCGCCCTCGACGCACTGTGCCCGTCCGCCGACCGGGGCCCGGCGACGGAGCACGGTGCCGGCGGTCCGGCCGCACTGGTCGTGCTCGCGCTCCGCTCGGACTTCCACGCGCGTTTTCTGGCGCACCCGGAAGTGGCCCCGGCGCTGCGGGACGGGCACGTCGTACCGGCACCGATGAGCACCGCGCAGCTGCGTGGCGCCATCGCCGGTCCGGCCGCCGCCGCGGGGGTGGCGGTGGGTGCCGGTCTGGAGGCGCTGCTGCTGCGGGACCTCAACCCGCGGGCGCACTTCCCCGACGCGCCGGGCACCGCCGTCCGGCCGGGCACGCTGCCGCTGCTCTCCCAGGTCCTGACGGCCACCTGGGCACACCGGGCGGGCGGCGCGCTGACGGTGCGGGCGTACCAACGGGCCGGCGGTGCCCCGGCGGCCCTGGCCGCCCTCGCGGAGCGGGCCTATCAGCGCCTGTCGACGGAGGAACGGCACGCGGCCCGCCGCCTGCTGCTCCACCTCGTCCAGATCGGCCAGGACACGGCGGCGGCCGGCCGCCGCGTCCGCCACCGGGAGCTGGTCGACGACGACCGGCTGCCCCGGGTGGCCGCCACCGTGCTCGAAGTCCTCGTCCGCGCCCGGCTGGTGTGCGTCGACCACGACACGGCGGAGGTCACCCACGACGGGGTGCTGTCCTCCTGGAGCCGGCTGGCGCACTGGATCGACGAGGACGGTGCGCAGCTGCGCACCCGCCAGCTGCTGCGGGACGCCGCGCGGGCCTGGGACGGCGACGGGCGGAGCACGGCGATGCTCTACGGCGGTACCCGGCTGGCCGCCGCGCTCCAATGGGCCGCCGGGGCACCGCCGTGGGTGTCCCCGGACTCCGTCACGCGGGCGTTCCTGCGGGCGAGCGAGGAGTACGAGCACGCCCGGCAGCGCACCGAACGCCACCGGGTGTGGCGCAGCCGCGGCCTCTGCGCGACGGCGACACTGCTGGCCGCCGCCTGTCTGCTGGCCGGCGGCCTGGCCTACCAGATCCATCTCACCGCCCGGGAACGGCGGCTCACGGCGGCCTCCCGGGAGTACGCCGCGCGCGCCGACGCGCTGCGGGCGCGCAACCCGCGGGCCGCCGTGGTCCTCGCGCTGCGGGGGCTCGCCGAGGCCCGTACGACCGAGGCGCTCGGCAGTCTGCTCGGCGCCTACGCCCGGTACCGCGATCGCGGGCTCACCGGTCTCCCGGCGGACACCCGGACGCTGGCCTTCGCCGCGGACGGCCGCCGCATCGCGGCGAGCACCGGCGGGCGGGTCGTCGTGCTGTCCGCACCGTCACCCGGGAAGGAGTCCCGGCCGGCGCCGCGGGAGTACCAACTGCCCGCCGACGCCGTCGGTTTCGGCCCCGACGGGCAGCTGGCCGCCGCCCGGCCGGTGCCGGACGGGGTACGGATCGACCGCGCCGCGGACCCGCGCCCGGCCCCCGCCTGGACGATCCCCCGCGCCGCGGCCCCCCTGTCGTTCACGCCGGACGGACGCACCGCGGTGGTGGCGACCGCGACGGGCTCCGCCGGTCTGTGGGACCTGGCGACCCGGCACCGGGTGGCGAGCGTGGCGACGGAGCGGGGCGACAACTCGGCGGTGGGGGCCAGTTCGGACCGCCGGCTGCTGGCGGTGGGGGACCGCACGGGGACGACGCGACTGTGGGACACGGCCACCGGCCGCCCCGTCGCGACGCTCGGCGGGCACGCCGGACGGATCAACGCCATCAGCTTCACCCGCGACGGCCGGACGGTGGCCATCGCCGGGACCGACAGCACCATCTGGCTGTGGACCGGTGACGGGAAACGGGTCATCGCCGTCCTCACCGGCTGTCCCGCTCCCGTCCTCGCCATGGCGTTCACCCCGGACGGACGGACCCTGGCGACCGTCGGCGAAGACCACTCGGTGCGGCTGTGGGACGTGGACGGCGACCAGGTGCTCCAGGACGCCCGGCTGCTCGCCGAGGCCGGCCAGTGGACCGCGCCCTGACCCCGCCGGCCGGCCTGCCCACTGGCCAACGGGCATCCGGAAGCGGCCACTTGAGCCCGACGGAGCCACCGCTGAAAACCTGCCGACGCCTGCCGACGCCTGCCGACACCTGCCGACGCCTGCCGACGCCTGCCCCCGGAACCGGCCCCCCAGAGCGACACCCCCCGAGCCCGCTACGGCTGCACCGGGACCGGCGGGTGGGGCTCCCGTGCGTGCGGTGGCGTCCGGTCGTGCCGGGGAGCGGGAACGGGGTGGCCGGCATGAGGAGACCGGCGACGCGATCGCGGTGCGGGAGCCGGTGAGGCCGGCAGGCAGGACCCGCCCTTAGAATCTGCCGCCGTGGACCTCGATGCCGTGCGCACCTTCGTCGCCGTCGCGGACGCGGGCCGGTTCCAGGAAGCCGCCGCCGGTCTGGCGGTCACCCAGCAGGCCGTCTCCAAGCGCGTCGCCGCGCTGGAGAAGAACCTCGGGGTACGGCTGTTCATCCGCACCGCGCGCGGCGCCCGGCTCACCGTCGACGGGCGGGCGTTCCTGCCGCACGCCCGCGATCTCCTCCGGGCCGCGGAGCGGGCGGCCGCCGCCGTGCGTCCCGGCCGCCGCGCGCTGCGCGTCGATGTGATCAACCCGCGGATCGCCCCGGCCCGGCTGCTGCGCGACTTCCACCGCGCGCACCCCGGGGCCGAACTCGACGTCGTGACCCTCTTCGACGCCGACACGGCGATCGAGGCCGTGCGGTCCGGCAGGATCGACGCGTCCTTCCGCGCCGTCATCAGGTCCCCGCAGCAGCTCCCCGACGGCATCGATACGGCCCGGGTCCTCGACGAACCCCACCAGCTCCTCACCGGACTGGCCCACGAATTCGCCACCGCCCGCGCGGTCACCCCCGCTCAGCTCGCCGGGCACCGGATCTGGATCCCCGGCATGGTCACCGGAACCGAGTGGGCCGCCTACTACGCCGAACTCGCCGCCGCGTTCGGGCTCACCATCGACGCGATCGGCCCCAATTTCGGCACCGAGGCCCTTTTCGACGCGCTCGCCGGCTCCCCGGCACTGGCGACCCTCGTCGGCGAAGGGACCCGGCTCCGGTGGCCCGCCGAGTACGACCTGCGGCGCATCCCCGTGCACCACCCGGCACCGGTCTACCCGCACTCCCTGATCTGGCGTGCCGACAACCCGCACCCCGCGCTCACCGCACTCCGCGACCACCTCGGCTCCACACCGCGCGGCCCCCGCGACACCGGGACCTGGACACCGATATGGGCGCAACGCCCGCCAGTGACGCGGCAATCCGGCGGCGCGACGTCCTGAGCCCGACAGCACCTTGAGCCCGACGGCACCTTGAGCCTGGCGATCTCCCCGTGACCCGGTCGTCGCCGTGACTCAGTCACCGTGGCCCTGGTGGGCGTCGCGGGCCGCGTCCACGAAGTTCTCCAGGGCCTTCCAGAACGGGTGGTAGGCGTCGTCGAAGTCCGTCCGGCCGTCCGCCTCGCCGGACCGTTCGGCCTGGAGCGCCGAGAAGAACGGGCCGGTCGCCTTTTGCAGGGCGAGCGCCGCGGCGGCGGCCGGGGCGGGCCCTCCAGTTCGACGACGCGTGCACAGCGCCGGATCTTCGCGTACTCGGCGATCTCCCGGTCGTGCAGTCCGGCGAGCGCTTCGGTGCGCGGGGCGGTGGCGGGGAGTTGCAGCGCGCCGGAGATCTCCCAGTACAACTCACCCATCGTGTGGGCCTGTTCGATCAGATCGAGATAGGCCGCACGGCGGCTCTCCCGCAGCCGCTCCGCCCGCTGCGCGCGGGCGCCGGTCTCCGCCTGGATCCGGGCGGCCTGTGCGCTGCCGCGGCCGGTGACCCAACTGGCGAGCACCGCGGTACCACCGGTCAGCGCCGCGATCGCCAGAGTCCACACCGTGCTGTCGCCCATGCGGCGGCACGATACCGAGCGCACGACCGCGGGTCACCGCCGGACCGGCCACGCGGGGAACCGGACCGACGGTGACGGGAGTGGGCCCGTGGGGGACCGGAACCGGCCCGGGGGCGCCGCGTGGCCGCCCGGCGAACTCGCCGCCGTCCCTTGCCCGGTGGCCGATTTTCCACTCTCCATATGGCATGGAATGAGTGGATTAATCCCATTCGTCCCCACGACTGCTCACCTGTACATCGATCACCCGAATGTATGTAGAGTTCCTGTCATGGCAGCACTCAGTGAGCTTCTTCCTGTGGAGGCCGTACGCCTGGACGTCCCGGCGGCGGACTGGCGCGAGGCGATCCGGGAGGTGGGCGGACTGCTGGTGGCGACGGGTGTGGCCACCGACACGTATACCGCGGAGATGATCCGGAACGTCGAGGAGAACGGGCCGTACATCGTCATCGCGCCCGGCTTCGCGTTCGCCCACGCCCGCCCCTCGCCCGCGGTGCTCAAGACCGGACTGTCCTGGATCCGGCTGGCCCAGCCGGTGGAATTCGGCCATGAGGCGAACGACCCGGTGACGCTGGTTGTGGGGCTCGCCGCGCAGGACTCGGCCGCGCACACGGCCGCGATGGCCTCCCTGGCGAAGCTGCTCGGCGACCCCGATACGGCGCGCGCGTTGCAGGAGGCACCCGATCCGGAGGCGCTGCACGCGGTGCTCGCCGGACAGGGCACGGGACGGAGCGCGGGGCAGGACGAAGGTCAGGGTGAGCAGGCCCGGCCGCAGACGCGCCGCGGGCCCGCCGTGCACAAGATCCTGACCGTGTGCGGCAACGGCGTGGGCACCAGCCTGTTCCTCAAGAACACACTGGAGCAGGTGCTGGACCGCTGGGGCTGGTCCCGGTACGTCACGGTGGAGGCCACCGACACCATCTCCGCCAAGGGCAAGGCGTCCGAGGCCGTCGTGATCCTGACCTCCCGGGAGATCGCCAGGACCCTGGGCGATGTCGGCGTCCCGGTGCAGGTCATCGAGGACTTCACCAGCGGCTCCGAGGTCGATCGCGCACTCCGGGAAACGTACGACGTCTGAGACGCATGCACGGGTACGACGTCTGCGGCTCGTGTGCGCCCCGAGGGCCACGCGTGGTCAGGGACACGGACGACCTCTGTGGTACCGGCGCCGCCCGTGGCACCGGCGACCGCTGCGGCACCAATGAAATTCTGAGACGGAAGGGCAGCTCATGAGCTGGCTCGTATCCATCGCCAAGTTTCTCGTCAACGAGATCCTCAGCCAACCGGCGTATCTGATCGGGCTGATCACGGCGGCGGGACTGATCGCGCTGAAGAAGAGCGTCGGGCAGATCGTCGGCGGCGCGATCAAGGCGACGCTCGGCTTCCTGCTGATCGGCGCGGGCGCGGGGCTGGTCGTCAGCGCGCTGGCGCCGCTCGGCGGCATGATCCAGGGCGCGACCGGCGCGCACGGCGTGATCCCGACGAACGAGGCGATCGTCGGCATCGCCCAGGCGCAGTTCGGCGCCCGGGTCGCCTGGCTGATGATCCTGGGCTTCGGGGTCAGCCTGCTGCTGGCCCGCTTCACACCGTTGCGCTATGTGTTCCTGACCGGCCATCACATGCTTTTCATGGCGACGATGCTGACGATGGTGCTGGCGATATCCGGGCAGTCCTCGGTGATCGTGGTGGTCGTCGGAGGCGTGCTGCTCGGCATCCTGCTGGTCTCCCTCCCGGCCTTCGCGCACCCCTGGACGAAGCGGGTCACGGGTAACAACAGCATCGCCATCGGTCACTTCGGCACCGCGGGCTACATCGTGTCGGGCGCCGCGGGACAGCTGGTCGGCAAGCGCAGCCGCAGCACCGAGGACATGAAGCTGCCGGAGGGCCTGCGCTTTCTGCGCGACTCCATGGTCGCCACCGCGCTGTCGATGGTGCTGATCTACGTCATCATGTCGCTGGTCTTCCTGGCCAAGGTCGGCAAGGAGACGGCGTTCAAGGCGTTCGCGGCCGACGGCGGGGCCGCGGCCGCCGATGTCGGCAACTACCTCATGAAGTCCGTCATGCAGGGCCTCCAGTTCGGCATCGCGGTCGCCGTCATCCTCTTCGGCGTCCGCACGATCCTGGGCGAACTGGTCCCGGCCTTCCAGGGCATCGCCGGCAAGCTCGTCCCGGGCGCGGTGCCGTCGCTGGACGCGCCGATCGTCTTCCCGTACGCGCAGAACGCCGTGCTCATCGGCTTCATCTCCAGCTTCATCGGCGGTCTGGTCAGCCTCGGCCTGCTCACCTGGGTCTTCCATCCGGCCTTCGGCCTGGCGCTCGTACTGCCCGGTCTCGTACCGCACTTCTTCACCGGCGGCGCCGCGGGTGTCTACGGCAACGCGACGGGCGGCCGGCGCGGCGCGGTCGTCGGCTCCTTCCTCAACGGTGTGCTGATCACGTTCCTGCCCGCCCTGCTGCTGAAGGTGCTCGGCGCGTTCGGTGAGGAGAACACCACGTTCGGTGACGCGGACTTCGGCTGGTTCGGCACGCTGATCGGCAACGCCGCCAAGGTGGGCGGCGGTGGCGGTGTCATGGTGATGCTGGCGATCGGCGCCGTCATCCTCGGCGGCGCGATCCTGGTCCAGAAGCGCGTCGTGGACACCGGCTGGGACCCGGGCGCCCGCCGCGACGCCTTCCTGCCGCGGGAGACGCCCCTGGCGGCGGCCGCCGGTGCGGCCACCGACGGCGGTACGGGCGCGGCGCGCTCCTACCCGAAGCTCGCCCCTCCGCAGGGAGCGCCGGCTCCGCCGCCCCCCGTCCACGACTGAGGCGATCCGCACCACCCCCTACGACGTCTTCCCCCTCTTCCTTCCCTTCCCCCTGTTCCCCCTCGTCCGGCCGGGCGGGGGAGCAGGGGGAAGACGTCGTGATATGCCCTGTCCGCGCGCGGAAGGAGTACATGGTCAAGAGTTGTGGTTGATTCCCCTGCTGGTGATCGCTGACCAGACCTGGCGGGCCAGAGCATCGGGGTCCGCGGCGCCGTCGACGACGAGGTCGCAGTCGTTGCGTACGGGTTCGATGTGGCGCTCGTGTGCGTCACGTCGGTGGTTGAGGTAGTTCCGTAACAGGACGTCGAGGGGAAAGCCCTCGCGCAGACACTTGCGCTGGATCTTTCGCGCCAGCCGGAGGTCAGCGGGCAGGTCGACGAAGACGTCGAAGCGGGGGCACCGCACCTGCGGGACGACGTTACGTGCGAACAGGCCGTCGACGACAACCACGGGTGCCAGGGCCAGCGCGGCGTCCGTATCGCGGCTGAGCCTCTCGATGTCCATCGACCGGGGGTCCCCGACGTCCAGGCGCAAGACTCCCGCCTCGTCACACGCCCATGCCCCTCCCCGTTCCGGGGTGCGGAAGTAGTAGTCGTCACCGTGGAGCACACGCACGGGGACTTGGGGCACGGTGGCCGCCAGAGCAGCGGCCAGCGTCGTCTTCCCCGCTCCGGCGCCTCCTGTCAGTGTCAGCAGCATCCGATCTCCCCTCCGGGCCTGGGCGGACCGAGGATTGCATGCGGTGCCACGGCTCATGCTGCGAGGTTGCCCAGAGGCCGTTTTCTCCCGATGTTCTCTCCCGGAATCAGCTGGTTGATCTGGGGTGCCGGGTCGCGCCAGGAGATGGTGGTCCCCCCCCGGTGGGGCGGCGGGCCATGAGGCCGGTCATGGCGAGGTGGATCATGGCTTCGGAGCGGGCGGGCCGGGTTTCGTGGCCGCGGGCCGGGCGGCGGTGGAGCAACAGTCATCCGTAGGTCCGCTCGACCGCCCACCGCTTGGGAATCGGGATGAAGCCCCTGGGCCCGGGGGTGCGTTGGACGATTTCCCTGTCGATGCCCCGTCCGACGGCGGGGACGCTGGTGGAGGTCTGCACACTCCGAGCGTCGATCACACAGGCCGACGGCTTCGCACTGCGCCCTTCCTTCTGCCGCACGAGCTCCCTGAGCAGGCCGTTGAGCTGGGTGAACACGCCTTCCTTCGGCCACTTCGCGAAGTGGCCGAAGACCATTTCCCAGGGCGGGAAGTCGTGCGGGAGGTAGCGGCACCGGACCCCGGTGCGGTCCACGTACAAGATCGCGTCCGTGATCTCGCGCAGGTCGTGCTCGGACGGCCGGCCGAAGTCCAGGTTCCCGCCGTGGCGCTCGAAACGTCGGGCAGCCAGTGCTGGTTCGACCAACTCCCAGCGGGCATCGGGCAGATCACTCGGATTCGGATACGGACGTCGCGCGGGCATGCTCCTGACGTAGCGCCCCGGGCCGGGTGCGCCCAGGCGCACCGCAACGACGACAGAAGCATGCAGCCGCGGAGGTCGGGCGTCCAGGGATGAGACGGGCCCGGGTCACATCCCTGCCTCACCTGCCACCTCATCCGGCCAGCAGGCCGCAATCCACACCTAGGGCCTCAACGCCGCCACAAGCCAGTACATCGAAAATCGGCAGATAAGCGGGCATCAAAGGTGAAAACTACCTCTTAAATCCTGTTGCGGAACCCCGTTGAAGATCGTTTGACGCCTCGCGCGAGAGAGCAAGCAACGCAGTCAGTCACCAGGAATGTGGACAAATAGAGCCACGCGGTGAGTGCGATCATGGCGTGAAATAAACTCTGAGCCGCGTAACAGTCTTCCCCCGTGGCCAATCAGGAGAATTCGGGATGGGGAATTACATGACGCTCAAACCGCCCAAGCCGGGGTAAAGCTTGATCGTCGACAACGGGATCTCGGGCAGGTCGCGCCTGCCCTTTCGGGTGCCTGGAAGGGCAATTCCGAGTTCCCGAAAGGGCAATAACGTGCTGACCATCATCTGCCGGCGCTCCTGGGTGCTGAGCTCGATTCCCGCGAGGCTCGCACCACATCATTGACACGGGTGGGGAAGATCACCCGGACTGAAATCCGGTACCCCCACTGGATGCCCGGGTAACTCTGGATTCCGGGTTATTGGGGAGCAGCATGCCGGTGATCTGCGGTGATGCTGGGCGATCGTGGGCTTTTGCATAAGCCTCCATACATCGAGATCTCACTGCACGGCGAAGTGGAGCAGGAGGCGAAAAGGTGTGATGACATATATGCAGCATGTTCAACACGTTGACGATTGTTCAGTAGTTCAATTCGCGAATGACATGTGCTTTACTCACGCGGCTGGAGGAGAATCGCGATGAGTACACACGTCACCTCACCTACCGGGTTCCAAGCCCTCCTGTCGCCGAGGGTGGTGCGATCCACGGTATTGCCCGTTATTCAGCAGCAGGTTTCCGTGCTGGAGCCGACCCTGGCCCAGGTCTGCCGTTACCACCTCGGCTTCATCGACGAACATGGTGACCCCAGCAGCGGCGGGGACGGCAAGCTGACCCGCGCCAGCCTCATGATGGCGGTGGCTGATGGAGTCGGCCTGCGGCCGGAGGACGTGCAGTCCCAGGCGGCAGCGGTGGAGTTGCTGCACAACGCGACCCTGCTCCACGACGACATTGCCGACACGGACGAGCTGCGTCGCGGCCGCCCCGCCGCGTGGAAGGTATTCGGCACGAGTCTGGCCATACATGCCGGGAACGCTTTGCAGGTTCTTGGGCTGCGGATGGTCGTGGACGACTCCGGTCCCGGCCATAAGGAAATCGCCAGCTCGTTCACCGAGGCCATCGGTTTGGTTCACGCGGGCCAGGCTCGCGAGCTCACCCTCCGGCCGGGTTCAGGCGGCAGCATTGCGGCGTACGAGCAAATGGTGAAGGAGAAAGCTTCAGCGCTGCTGGAGTGCTCACTGAGGACGCCGGCAATGCGGGCGGGCAAACCGGAGAATGTCCTGGCCGCCCTGCGCGACGCGGGCCGGCATTTGGGAATCGCTTTGCAGATCTCCAATGACGTGGAGGATATCTGGGGCGATCCCGCGGTGACCGGCAAACCTATCCGGGGAGACATCAAGCGGCGCAATCCGACTTTCCCTGTGCTGGCCGCCGTGTCCGTCGAAAGCCCGGCCAGCGACCAACTGAGCAGGTTGTGGGATGCCGACAGCAGCACGGCGGCGCACTTGCAAGCGTTGGCCGACCTCATCGACGAGGCCGGCGGCCGCGACTCGGCCCAGCTGCTGTCCCGCCGCCACCTGGACTCGGCTGTGGAGCACCTCGGACGAGCCGGACTGGCCCCGACCGCGACCGCCGAACTGACCACCTTGTTCGACCTCATCGTCAATCGCGCAGGATGACCCACGCCGCCCGACAGTGGCGGCATGTGAATCGGAGTACTCCATCATGACCATTACCCACGCCAACCCGGCTCCCCCTGTCGTCCGCTCCGAATTCGAGCGCCGGGCACAGGCCCACTATGAGACCAAGACCCAGGACCCGATCAACCTCCTGCTGGGCGAGGAGGACGGGCTGTACCACCATCACTATGCCGTCGGCGGCTACGACAAATCCGTGCTGGAGGTTCCCGAGCCCGAGCGGGATGCGGCGATCCTCGCGGAAATGGGCCGAATGGAGAACGACCAGGTCGAACTGGTGCTGCGGGGGCTGGCCCCGCTCTCGTCCGACGCGAGGGTAATGGACGGCGGGTCCGGTCGCGGCGGCACGTCCTTCCTCGTCAACCGGCGGTTCGGGTGCGAGGTGGTCGGGGCCAACTTCTGCGCCCACCACATCGAGCTCGCCGAGCGCCTCGCCAAGGAAAAGCACGGCTGCGACGACAAGGTCTCCTTCAAGTTCGCCAACATGTGCGACACCGGTCTGCCCGCTGGATCGTTCGACGCCGTGTACACCAACGAGACCACCATGTACGTCGACCCCGCGGAGGCATTCGCGGAATTCGCCCGGCTGCTGCGCCCGGGAGGCCGCTACGTCTGCGTCACCTGGTGCGCCAACGACGCCGTGTCGACCGACAGCAAGGCAGTGAAGCTCATCGACGAGCACTACGACTGCCACATCAACGACCGCAGCGCCTACTTCAAGGCACTCGCCGACAACCACCTGGTGCCCTCGCAGGTCTGGGACCTGACCCAAGAGGCCATCCCCTACTGGGAGCTGCGATCCCACTCCGGACTGCGCACCGGCGTGGAGCAGCCGTTCCTCGACGCGCACCGGAGCAACGAACTCAACTACATAGTCGTCGTCGCCGAATACACACCGCCGGCGTAGCGCAACCGTTGCTCGACGGAAACGGGAGCAACGAACTCAACGACACAGTCGTTGTCGCCGAAGCCGCACACACCGCGCTCTGAACCAGCGCGTGGGGGGCGTACTTACGGCACTTTCGCCCAATTCAGCGACCCCGACGGCAACGGCCGACTGCCGCAGGAAGTCAAGGGCGGCGAACAGCCCGGGTGCGCCAGGTCACGCCAACGCGCGTGACAGCTCCTCGTAGACCTCGACGAGACGGCACCGCTCGGGCCGAAACCGGCGCGCCCACCGGGTCAGGCCGGAATTACCCGCACCGCGCGCACGGCGGGTGCC
This sequence comes from Streptomyces sp. x-80, assembly GCF_046549095.1. Classification (NCBI taxonomy): domain Bacteria; kingdom Bacillati; phylum Actinomycetota; class Actinomycetes; order Kitasatosporales; family Streptomycetaceae; genus Streptomyces; species Streptomyces sp. x-80. The sequence goes on along the minus strand of NZ_JAJPWM010000038.1, from coordinate 3,085 downwards.
CTCAAGAAAATGCTCGGCGCTTGAGTGGTGCCCGCCACCGTGGCCACCTGGGTGGCCGAGGCCGTGGAGACGGTAGCCGGCCGGTCCTTCCCGTGATCACCGATCGGATCGTGGGTGCGGCGGCGGGGCATTTCGAGGAGACCGGGTCTCGTACCGCGAGGGCGACTGCCCGGTTGCACTCGGCGTCGGCCCCGACGGGGGTTTCACGGGTCATAACGATGTGGAGATTGTCAGTGAACACCCCAGCTCAACTGCCCTTCGAGCAGACGCATCTGCTGCACGTCGCGCCACTGCTGCGCACGCTCCAGTCCCAGGGCACGGTCCATCGGGTTCGCACCGTCGAGGGGGACGAAGCATGGCTGGTCACCGGTCATGCTCAGGTACAGCAGTTGTTGGACGACGACCGGCTCAGCCGCACCAATCCCGATCCGACCGCGGCTCGTGACAGAGGGGCCGCGTTTCTCGACAGCCTGCTGGGCAGCTTCGCCGGCAATCCCGCCCGGATGCGTGCGCTGCTGGAGCCACATTTCTCGGCCGAGTGCATGCTGGCACTGCGACCCCATGTCGAAACACTGACCGAGCAACTGCTGGACGAGTTGGCCGGGCAGACGCCACCGGTGGATCTGCGCCTGGCATTGGCGCTACCGCTTCCGATTCTGGTGATCTGCGAGTGGCTCGGCGTGCCCCCTCAGGACAAGGACCGGTTCAGCGGGTGGACCCAGGACGCCGCCAATGTGCAGGACCCGGTCCGGTCCAAGCAGGGGATGACCGAGCTGTTCGGCTACTGCCAACAGCTTGTAGCGCACAAGCGGCAGAATCCGGGCGACGATGTGATCTCCAGGCTGTGCGCGACCGAGGGCCTCAGCGACAACGAAGTCGTGGGGCTGTCCGCGTTGTTGCTGTTCGGTGGTTACGAGACCACGGTGGCCCGCATCGGCACGGGTGCCTTGCTGTTGCTGGCCAACCCTGAGCAGTGGCAGACAGTGCTGGACGACCCGAACCTCATCCCGGGTGCGGTGGAGGAAATCCTGCGGATGTCGATGCCGAACCCGCATAACGGCGGAATGCCGCGTTATGCGCGGACGGACCTGGAGATCGACGGAACCACCATCCGGGCCGGAGACCTCGTGCTGCTGAACATCATCGCGGCCAACCACGACCGGACGATCTTCACCGACCCCGACCGGGTCGATGTCACTCGCCGAACGGCGGGCAGCCTCACGTTCGGACACGGCATGCACTACTGCGTCGGCGCGTCGCTGGCCCGGATGCAGCTCCAGGTGGCGCTTGCCCGGCTTATCGCGCGGTTCCCGACCATGCGGCTGGCTGTCGACGTGGAGGAACTGAGGCTACGTCACGACACACTGACCGGCGGGCTGGTCGAACTCCCGGTGACGTGGTGACCGGTATACCGGCGGCAGCAGGCCGCGACAATCCCCCGAGAATATCCGAGCGCATCGTCAGAAAGAGCCCTGATGCACTCCGCGCTTATCTCATTCTGATGCGACTGCACGCACCCACGGGTGTTGTGCTCTACCTTCTTCCAGGATTGTGGAGTTTTTCCCTCGCCTCGGAATGGCGACCAGACCTGCTGGCAGTGGTATGTCTCGCCATCGCGGCGGTACTGGTGCGCGGCGCAAGCTGCGCGGTCAACGACGTCATCGACAAGGACATCGACGCCCAAGTTGCCCGCACGGCGTCGCGTCCTGTCGCAGCGGGGACGATCAGCGTCGGGAAGGCACTCCTGTTCGCCGCCGCACAGGCTGTGGCGTCACTGGCGATTCTGGCGCTGGTGAACAAGGAAACGGCCCTGGTCGTCGGGGCCTCGTACCCGTTGCTTGTCGCGTATCCCTACATGAAGCGCGCATTTCCGTGGCACTCGGCATGGCTGGCGTTGGTGATCAACGTTTATGCGCTGGCCGGCTGGACAGCAGCGACCGGGCGGATCGACTACCCGCCGACTGTGTTCGGCCTGTACGCATGCGGGTTCTTCTGGACGCTGTTTCACGACACGGTCTACTCCCACCAGGACAAGGAGTACGACCGGAGTATCGGTGTCACGTCTTCTGCTCTGATGTTCGGCAAGTCCAGCAAGGCGTGGCTGGCCATCTTCATCGCACTGAGCGTCGCCGGCGCGTTGTGGGCCGGTGCCGAGGCGGGGACAGGGTGGGCATTTCACTTGCTCGTCGTGTGTGCGGGGATCCTGCTGTCCTATCTGGTCGTACGCGTGAACCTGGATGATCCGAAATCCTGCTGGGACACCTTCGTCGCCAACCGCTACTTCGGCTGGATCATTCTCGTGGCGGCGGTCGCTGGACAGTTCATCTGACGGAGCCGAATCCGCGTGGTATTCGGCCGCGCCGTCGCGGCCCAGGCAGGCGTCAGCGGCGCAGGCTCGCGGCAGAAACCGCCCCCACATGATTCACGGCCGGCTGGTCGCAGCACCAATATGCGATCGCGTCAGAGATGGAAGGATGGGATACGAATGACCGATTCGATGTGGCAGGGTAATGGCGTCGACCTGGATGCTTACCTGTCTCGCGTGGGATACCGGGCCGATGTGGCTCCGGATCTCGCTACGCTGCGGGGCCTGCATGCCGCCCACGTCGAGGCGATCGCCTTCGAGAACATTGACGCGATCCTCGGGCGGGCGGTGCCGTTGGACTTGGACAGTGTCCAGGAGAAGATCGTGCGGCGCGGCCGTGGCGGCTGGTGTATGGAACAGGTCGTCCTGGTGGCAGCCGTGCTGGACCGAATCGGGTTCACCTTCTCGGCGCTCGCGGCCAGATCCCGGATCCGTACCGGGAATAAAATGGGTCCCGCCGTCCATGTCGCTCTGTGCGTTGAGCTGGACGACGAACGTTGGCTTTTCGATGTGAGTTTTGGTGGATACGGGCTGCATGAGCCGATCCGTCTCGCTGAGACCGCACGGCTGGAAGGTGATTGGCCCTTTGACATATAGGATGTCTCACGTGGTGAGTTTCGCGAGCTTCTTGTAGCAGGTGAGGGTGGCTGCGAGGCCAAGGAAGGCGAGGAAGTGGGAGCCCTTTCGCTCGTACCGGACGGTGAGCCGGCGGTAGCCGAA
>NZ_JAJPWM010000037.1:0-43724 GCF_046549095.1 Streptomyces sp. x-80 | reverse complement strand
TTCGGCTACCGCCGGCTCACCGTCCGGTACGAGCGAAAGGGCTCCCACTTCCTCGCCTTCCTTGGCCTCGCAGCCACCCTCACCTGCTACAAGAAGCTCGCGAAACTCACCACGTGAGACATCCTATTAGGTCCGGGTCTTTCGGACTTATTTTTTCTCTTATCGGCCGGTCTATATTCGGGGGCATGACCATCTCGCCGGCGCGGCGCGCCCTCCGCCGCTGGATACCCCAGCAGCACGGTGCCTGGGCCATGCTCGTCGTGCCGTTCCTGGCGGGTGGCCTGCTGGGCGGATTCACCGCCCGGCACGCGCTGCTGCTGCCCGTCTGGCTGCTCGCGTACGGCACGGCCCACCACGCCCAGCAGTACGTCCGGCTGCGCCGGCGGTCCCGGAATCCGCGGGCGCCGCGCCGCCATCTCGCGCCGCTGGCCGGTTTCGGCGCGGCGTGCGCGGCGCTCGGCGCACCGCTCGCCGCCGGCCGGCCCTGGCTGCTGGCCGCGGCCCTGTGCGCGGTGCCGTTCTTCGCGGTCAATATGTTCCACGCCTACCGCAACAATGAACGTTCACTGCTCAACGGAATTGCCGCGGTGATCCCCGCCTGCGGCATGCTGCTCGTTTCCGAACGGCTGGGAAGCGGCGTGCTGGATTTCGCGGCCTGGTCGGCCGCGGCGGCCTGTCTGCTGTATTTCACCGGCACGGTCCTCTATGTGAAAACCATGATCCGGGAGCGCGCGAGCCAGCCCTATCGCGTGGCCTCGGCCGTCTATCACGGCGTCGCGGTCGTCGCCGCGACCACGCTGAACCCCTGGCTGGCGCCGGTCTTCACGCTCTTCTTCGTACGGGCCGTGACGCTGCCCGCCCGTGGCGTGCGCGTCGGGGTGGTCGGCGCGCTCGAAGTGCTCTGCTCGGCGCTGCTGCTGCTCTCCCTGGCGGCCCTTCCGTAGCGACGCCCCGGCATTCCCGGCGCAACGTGGCGTGTATCACGTCATGCCCCGCAACGAGAGTCCGGGATCAACCGTCTTAGCGACCGACATCGCCCCCACGCCTCTCGCGTCGCCGACGGAAAGCCCCCCTCCATGCGTCAGCCCCCCTCTGCCCGCCCGTTCCGGCGTGTCCGGTCGCGGTATGTCGCGCTGGCCCTGATGCCGTTGGTCAGTGTCGGTGCGCTCACCGCGTGCGGCGGGATTGCGGCATCGGCGCCCAAGGGCCCCCCGGTGAAGGTGGACCTGGGAGCGGCGAGCGGCACCCGGACGGTGCAGGCCGGCGACCGGCTGAAGGTCACGGCGCACGGCGGGGTGCTCACCGAGGTGACGGTGGCCGACCCCAAGGGCCGGCAGCTGGCCGGCGCCCTCGGGGCCGGCGGCACCGTCTGGACGTCCCGGGCGAAGACCGCGCCGGACACCAAGTACTCCGTCCTCGCCCGGACGAAGAACGCCCAGGGCGGCACCGGCGAGGCCAAGGAGTCGCTGACCACGGCCGCCGCGGACCTGCTCAACAAGCTGGTGCTGAGCCCCGGCTCGCAGGGCGCCACGGTCGGCATCGCCCAGCCCGTCATGATCACTTTCGACTTCCCGGTGACCGACCGGGCCGCGGTCGAACGCCGGCTGAAGGTCACCACCGACAACGGCACGACCGGATCGTGGGGCTGGGTCAAGGACTACTCCGGCAAGGACCGCGTCGACTGGCGGCCCGAGACGTACTGGAAGCCGGGCACCCAGGTCGGCCTCCGGGCCGAGCTGAACGGCGTGGACTCCGGCGGCGGCCGCTACTTCGGCAAGGACTACGATCTCCACTTCACCATCGGCCGCAGCCAGGTGATCAAGGTCGACCTGGACCGCAGGTACCTGTCGTTCGTCGAGGACGGCGAGGAGACCAGAAGGATTCCCGTCTCGGCGGGCAGGCCGGACGGCGACCATGCCACCTGGACGGGCACCTTCCCGCTGATGGCGAAGGAGGGCACCATCGACATGAACTCCGAGACCGTGGGTCTGGGCGACAGTTACCACCGGACGGTCCGGGACGCGATGAAGCTCACCGACTCCGGGACGTACGCGCATGCCGCGCCCTGGAACGCGGGCAAGGTCGGCCGGGTCAACGCCAGCTCCGGCTGCATCGGCCTGACCGATGCGGACGCGGACTGGCTGTACGGCAAGGCCCAGGTCGGTGACCCCTTCGAGGTCACCGGCTCCTCCGTGCGCGGCAGGGCCGACCGGAACAACGGGATCGGCGACTGGGCGGTCGACTGGTCCCGGTGGCAGAAATACAGCGCCCTCTCGTCAAACAGCTGACCCCCTTCAGAGCCTAATGTGACGGAATGAGCACCGTGCAGGACCAGGATCAACTCACGGGGTGGCGGCGCTTCCGGCGCCGTGTCCCCAATGGCTTCGCCATCATCTTCAGCGTGCTGGGGCTTTTCTGTGCCCTGACAGCACTGATCGGACCGCTGCGGCGCGGGCTCCAACCGGTGATCTACTGGCTGGACACCCTCACCATCCCGGTGGCGCCGAACTTCGCGTACGCGGCGTTCCTCTTCCTGTTGGCCGCGGCGATGACCGCGCGCAAACGGGTCGCCCTGTGGTTCGTCGTGGCCTACATGGCGCTGGTCGTCCTCGCGGACGCACTGTTCCTGGCCGCGGGCTACTGGGAGTTCGCGTTCTCCGTGGTGCTGTGCGGCGGGGCGCTGATCCTGCTGCTCGTCTCGCACCGTGAGTTCTACGCGATCACCCGGCGCGGCGCGTTCCTGCGGGCCACGCTGGTGCTGGCCGCCGGGCTGGCGGCCGCGGTGCTGATCGGCTGGGGGCTGGTGTCGCTCTTCCCCGGCTCGCTGGAGCGCGGCGGCGGCAACCGCCTGCTGTGGGCGGCCAACCGCGTCTGCGGCGGGCTGGTCGGCGGCCGCTTCGTCGAGGGACATCCGCCGCACTGGATCATGACCGTGCTCGGGCTGTTCGGTGCGCTGGCGCTGCTGAACGCCGCGGCCACGCTGTTCCGCTCGCAGCGCATGGAGGCCGCGCTGCACGGCGACGAGGAGGCCCGGATCCGGGCGCTGCTCGCCCGCTACGGCAGCCAGGACTCGCTGGGCTACTTCGCCACCCGCCGGGACAAGGCCGTGGTCTTCTCCCCCAGCGGCAAGGCCGCCGTCACCTACCGCGTCGAGGCCGGTGTCTGTCTGGCCAGCGGTGACCCGGTCGGCGACCGGGAGGCGTGGACGCCGGCCATCGAAGCCTGGCTGGAGGTCGCCGGACGCTACGGCTGGCAGCCCGCCGTGATGGGCGCGAGCGAGGACGGCGCCAAGGCGTTCGCCCGCTGCGGCCTCGGCGCGCTGCAACTCGGCGACGAGGCGATCCTGCACGTCGGCGACTTCGACCTGGACGGCCGCGAGATGCGGGTGACCCGGCAGGCCGTCAACCGCGTGCAGCGCACCGGTGCCACGTTCCGGGTCCGCCGGCACTCCGCGCTCTCCGACACGGAGATGCAGGAGGTCATCCACCGGGCGGACGCCTGGCGGGACACCGAGACCGAGCGCGGCTTCTCGATGGCGCTGGACCGGCTGGGCGACCCGGCGGACGGCGACTGCCTGCTGGCCGAGGCGTTCGACGGCGACGGCAAGATGATCGCCCTGCTGTCCTTCGTGCCGTGGGGCAAGGACGGCATCTCGCTGGACGTGATGCGCCGCGACCGCACCGCGCCCAACGGCGTCATGGAGTTCATGGTCGCCGAACTGTGCGGCCAGGCCGGGCAGCTCGGGGTGCGCCGGATCTCGCTGAACTTCGCCGTCTTCCGGTCCGCCTTCGAGGAGGGCGCCCGGATCGGCGCCGGTCCGGTCCTGAAGTTCTGGCGCCGGCTGCTGCTGTTCTTCTCCAAGTGGTGGCAGCTGGAAGCCCTCTACCGCTCGAACGCGAAGTACAACCCCGAGTGGTACCCGCGCTTCCTGTGCTACGCGGACGGCGGTGCGCTGGCCCGGATCGGTCTGGCCTCCGGGATCGCCGAGGGCTTCGTGGCCGTACCGAGCCTGGGCAAGCTGTGGGGCAAGGGCCACAAGAAGCGGATGCTGGCCCCGGCCAGCACCGTGGGTCTGCCGTCCCTGCACGAACTGGGCCTGGTCCACGCGCCGGCCACCGCGGCGGAGCAGCGGGACCTGGAGCTGGCCGCGCTGCCCGAGCAGGTGCGGGTGCGCCACCGCAAGCTGGAGCGGCTGCGGGAGGCCGGCACCGACCCGTATCCGGTGGGCGTGCAGCGGACGCACACCCTCGGCGAGGTCCGCGACGAGTACCCGGGGCCGGCGAGCGGGGTCCGTACCGGCAAGATCGTCACCGTCGCCGGGCGGGTGCTGCTCACCCGTGACCACGGCGGTGTGCTCTTCGCGGTGCTGCGGGACTGGTCGGGCGATCTCCAGATCGCGCTGACCCGGGACGGCAGCGGCGACGAGGCGCTGGACCGCTTCGGCGCCGATGTGGACCTCGGTGACCATGTCGAGGCCGAGGGCGAGGTCGGCACCAGCGAGCGCGGTGAACTGACGGTGTTCGTCTCCCGGTGGCGGCTGACGGCCAAGTGCCTGCGCCCGCTGCCGGACAAGCGGCGCGGGTTGTCCGACCCGGAGGCCAAGGTCCGTCAGCGCTATGTGGACCTGGTCGTCTCGCCGGACGCCCGGGACACCCTGCGGGCCCGCAGCACTGCCGTGCAGGCGCTGCGCCAGGGGCTGATCGACCGTGGCTATCTGGAGGTCGAGACGCCGATGCTCCAGCAGATCCACGGCGGCGCCAACGCCCGCCCGTTCCAGACCCATATCAACGCCTACGACCTCGATCTGTATCTGCGCATCGCACCGGAGCTGTATCTCAAGCGGCTCTGCGTGGGCGGTATGGAGAAGGTCTTCGAAATGGGACGGACGTTCCGCAACGAGGGCATCTCCTACAAGCACAACCCCGAGTTCACGATGCTGGAGGCGTACCAGGCGTTCGCCGACTACGACGTGATGCTGGACCTGACCCGGGAGCTGATCCAGGGGGCGGCCGTCGCCGCGTTCGGCAGCGCCACCGCCCGCAAGGCGGACCGCGACGGGCGGCTGGTCGAGCACGACATCTCGGGGATCTGGCCGGTGAAGACCGTCTACGGCGCGATCTCCGAGGCGCTCGGCGAGGAGGTCGACGCGGACACCGATCCGACGGTGCTGCGCCGGCTGTGCCACGCCTCGGGGGTGCCGGTGAAGCCGGAGATGGGCCGCGGTGACGTCGTGCTGGAGATGTACGAGCGGCTGGTGGAGGAGAAGACCACGCTGCCGACGTTCTACAAGGACTTCCCCACCGATGTCTCCCCGCTGACCCGGCAGCACCGGGTGGACCCGCGGCTCGCCGAGCGCTGGGACCTGGTGGCGTTCGGCACCGAGCTGGGCACCGCCTACTCGGAGCTGACCGACCCGGTGGAGCAGCGGCGCCGGCTCACCGCGCAGTCGCTGCTGGCAGCCGGCGGTGACCCGGAGGCGATGGAGCTGGACGAGGACTTCTTGCAGGCCCTCGAATACGCGATGCCGCCGACCGGTGGTCTGGGGATCGGCGTGGACCGGCTGGTCATGTTCCTCACCGGGCTGTCGATCCGCGAGACGCTGCCGTTCCCGCTGGTACGGCGCCGCTGACCGCGCGTCGGCGGACGTTTCCCGCAGGGCCACCTCAGGACGGGGTGGCCCTGCGGGCGTTCCGGGCCGGGTCCGGCGGGGTGCGCGGGCCCGGCACGGCGTACGGGGCGGCGCCCGTCACCGGCCCGCCCGGTCGCGGGCGTGGTCGGCGACAGCCTCGGCGAGCCAGCCGCGGCGGGTGAGTTCCGCGACGAAGCGGAGGTAGGCGGGGAGGTAGCGGGCGGTGCGGGCCGCCCGCGGCCGGATCTCCTCGCCGGTGCGGACCATGGCGGCGGCCGCCTCGTCGAGCCCGGCGCCGGCGGAGGTGGCGGCGGCGAGGACCGCCATACCGAGAGCGCTCCCGGACTGTTCCGGCAGGTGGACGGGGCGCCCCAGGACATCGGCGCGCAGCCGGCACCAGTAGGGGTTGCGGGTGCCCTCGCCGGTGGCGATGAGGGGGCCGCCGACCGGGGCGCCGAGGAGGTCGAGGTAGTCGAAGGAGAGCCGTTCGAGGCAGACGGCGCCGAGCAGATAGGCGTGGAACTCGGCGGCGCGGTGCGGTACTTCACCGAGCAGGAAAGGTTCGGCGTCGGGGGCGCGGAACGGGAAGCTCTCGCCGTCGGTGGAGATCAGCGGGTAGACGATCGCGTCCGGGTCCAGGGCGGCGGCCCGCTCGGTGAGGGCGTCGAGGTTCGCACCGTGGAAGTACGGGGAGATGACGCCCGCACCACTGCCGGAGGCGCCGCCCGGCAGCCAGTTCCCGCCCGGTGCCCGGTGGCAGTGGACGACGCCGGCCGGATCGCGGACGAGGTGCGGGCTGCTGCCCTTGACGGCGAAGGTGGTGCCGAGGAGGAGGTGCCAGGCGCCCGGCGCGAGGGCTCCGGCACCGATCTGGGCGGCGCAGCCGTCGGTCATCCCCGCGACGACGGCAGTGCCCTCGGGGATGCCGGTGGCCCCGGCCGCCGCGGCGCACACGGTGCCGAGCACGGTGCCGGGGCGTACGACCTCGGGCAGCAGGCCCTCGGGCACGTCGAGCCGGTCCAGCACCTCGTCCGGCCAGCGCTCCTCGATCAGGTGGTAGCCGGTCTTGAGCGCATGGCTGGAGTCGCTCGCGACCTGGTGTCCGGCCAGCCGCCAGGTGATCAGGTCGGCCTGGTGCAGCAGCCGGACCCCCTTGCCGGCCACCGCCTCCCGGCCGGGGGTCCGGTCGAGGAGCCAGCGGAGCCGGGGCAGCGCCCAGGTGGCCGGCATGGTGCCGTAGCCCAGCTGCCGCCAGACCGCTCCCCCGGCTTCGTCGACGGCCGCGGCCTGCTCGGCGGCGCGCCCGTCGTCGTACATCAGGCCCGGGGTGAGCGGGGTGCCGTCGGCGTCGGCGAGGAGGATCGTCCCGGAGGTGGCGGCGACGGCGAGGCCGCGGATGCGCCGCGGGTCGAGCCCGTCCAGGGCCTCCCGGCAGGCGGCGGAGAGCGCGGTCCACCACTGTTCGGGGTCCTGTTCATGGCGCTTGCCCGTGCGGCGGCCGGTCAGCGGCCGGACGGCGGTGGCGAGGAGCCGGCCGGTGCCGTCGACGGCGGCGCAGCGGGCGTGCCCGGCGCCGAGGTCGAGGCCGAGCCAGACGCCGTCGGGGTCGGGGACGCGGGGGTCGGACACGGGTGCCTCCGTCGGGGGTGCGGTGGGTCGGTGCGGGGCGGCGGCGCGGGCCGCGCCGCCGGAGCGGACCGGTGCGGACGGCCGCATCGGGCGCACGGCCCCGCCGCCGGCCGCCCGCCTGCCGCCCGCCGGAATCTTCGCACCCGGTCACCGGCCCGCCGGGTTGCGTCACGGCCCCGCACGGCGGAATGCGCCGGGCGGGCGGACGCCGGTCCCGTCCGCCCGGCCGTCACCGGCGGACGCTGCCGTCCCGCGCCTCGCCCAGGACGGGTGCGGGCGCCGCGCACGGACGGTGCCGGGGTGCGGACGGTGCCGACCGCCGCCGGGGCGGGCCCGGGGCGTCAGCCGGGGTCGATGCCCAGCAGTCCGGGCCGGGTCGCCAGCGCGCGCAGGCACGCCCGCGGATCGGTGAGCAGTTTGCGCGTGTCGAGGTCCAGCAGCCCGCAGACGGCGCTCACTTCGGCGGCCACCGTGCCGTCCGCCGTGCGGACCGTCTGCTCGATCCGGAAGGTCCTGCCCGCACCCCAGACGAAGGCGCAGCTCACCTCGGTCTCGTCACCGGCCCGCAGCTCCCGCCGGTAGCGGATGGTCGTCTCGACCGTCACCGGGCCGACCCGCCGGTCCACCATGGTGCGCTGGCTGATACCGCTCGCCTGGAGCAGCGACCAGCGCGCGTGCTCGGCGTACTGGAGGTACACGCTCTGGTTGAGATGGCCCTGGCTGTCCGTCTCGTAGCCGCGGACGGTGACCCCCAGGGCGAACGGCGCCGCCCCGTCCGCCACGCGTACCCCGTCCGTCCCCGCTGCCGCGCCTGCCGTCCGTGCCACGTCCGTCACGCCCACTCCCCGCTCTCCCGAGGCACCGGCCCGCCCGGCGGACCGGACCTCCCTGGCCACTGGCCTCACATCGTAGGCGCGGGCGATCAGCGGTCCGCGGGTGCCTCCGCGCGTTCGGCGGGTGCCCCGGTGAGGTCCGCCCAGCGCACCGTGCGGTCGCACCAGCGGGCCAGCAGCGTACGGTCGTGGCCCACCGCGAGCAGACCGGCGCCGCTCTCGCGGCGGTAGGACTCCACGACCGCCACCAGCGCGGCGGTGGTGGACGCGTCGAGCATCGCGGTCATCTCGTCACAGATCAGCCAGCGCGGCCGCAGCACCAGTGCGCGGGCCAGGCAGGCGCGCTGCAACTGGCCGTCGCTCACCTCGTGCGGGCGGCGCCGCAGCAGCTCGTCGGTGAGCCCGACGACCGGCGCCAACTCCGCCACCCTGTCCGGTATTTCGGTGCGCCGGCCGCCCGCGCGCAGCGGCTCGGCGATCAGCTCGCCGAGCCGCAGCCGCGGGTCGGCGGAGAGCCGGGGCTGCTGGAAGAGCACGCCGTAGGCGGTGCGCTGCCGGCGCGGTGCCCGGTGCCGCCAGCCGGTCACGGTCTCGCCGTCCAGCGTCACCGTCCCGGCGTCCGGCCGGTGCAGCAGCGCGGCGACCCGCGCCAGTGTCGACTTGCCGCAGCCGCTGGGCCCCAGCAGACCGACCGCCTCCCCGGCGGCGACGGTCAGCGAGACGCCGCGGACGACGGGGGTCCGCGGCTCGTAGCCGGCGGTGATGTCACGCAGTTCGAGCACGACGGCCGTCCTCCTCGGACCGCTGGGCCCCGGTGGGCTCGGTGGCTTCGGCGGGGGCGGGTCCGCCGGGTGCCGCGGGCGGTGCCCCCACCGGGTGGTGGCAGGCGACGCCGTCGGCCGGTACGGGCAGCACCTCGCAGGCGGCGGTGGCGCGGTCGCAGCGGGCGGCGAAGGCGCAGCCGTCCGGGAGGGCGCCCAGCTCCGGCGGCATACCGGGGATGGGCCGGAAGGCCCGCTCCGGGAGGGCGTCGAGCAGACCGCGGGCGTAGGGGTGGCGGGGGCCCGGGGTGCCGAAGAAGGCGGCGGCGTCGGCCAGTTCGACGATCCGGCCCGCGTACATGACGGCGACCCGGTCGGCGATCCGCTCGGCCGCCGCCAGATCGTGGGTGATCATCAGCAGCGCGCGGCCGTCGTCGGCGTGCCGGCGCAGTTCGTCGACGGTGCGCTCCACCAGATCACGGTCCAGTCCGGTGGTGGGCTCGTCGGCGAGCAGCAGCGGGGCGTCCCCGACGAGCGCGAGCGCGGTGGCGGCGCGCTGCGCGAGGCCGCCGGAGAGCTGGTGCGGATAGCGGTCGAGGTGATCGAGCGGGAAGGCCGCCCGGTCGGCCGCCCGCTCCGCGTCCGCACGCGCCCCGGACCGCCGGACCCCCGTCAGCTCCCGTACGGTCTCCTCCAGTTGGGCCCGCACCGTGCGCACCGGGGTCAGATGCGCGGCGGGGCTCTGCGGTACGAGCCCGATCCGGCGGCCGCGGACGGTGCGGGCGAGCTCCTGCTCGGAGGCGGTGAGCAGCTCCACCACGCCCCCGTCCCCCACGGAAGCCTGCCCCGGCTTTCCCGGCTCCGTCGCACCGCCGGCAGCGCGCAGCCGGGCCGAGCCCGCCGTCCGGGCGTTGCCCGGCAGCAGCCCGAGCAGCGCGGCGGCGAGCACGGATTTGCCGCAGCCGCTCTCGCCGACCAGGGCCAGGCATTCGCCGGGCGCGAGGTCGAAGGCCGCGTCGCTGACGGCGGCGATCTGCCGGCCGCCGCGCATCACGAAGCGGACCGACAGCCCGCGGACGGACAGCACGGGGGCCGGGGAGCCGGACGACGGCGCGGTACCGGCCGAGCTCCCGGGGTCTGCGGGCGCGTTCACAGCATCAGCTCCGATCGGCGGCGTGGGTTGATCCGCTCGCGCCAGGCGCCGGCCAGGCCCGCGATGGCGAGGGTGGGGACGATGATGAACACGCCGGGGAAGAGCGTCGGCCACCAGTCGCCGGCCAGCAGCGAGCCGCGCGCGGCGTTGACCATGATGCCCAGGCTCGCCTCGTGCGCGGGCAGCCCCAGGCCCAGGAAGGACAGCGCGGACTCGTGCCAGATGGCGTGCGGCACCATCAGCACCGCGGCGAGCCCGGCCTGCGGCAGCACACCGGGCAGCAGATGGCGGACCGTCACCCGCCACCGCGAGGCGCCGCCGGAGACCGCGGCGTCGATGTACGGGCGCGAGCGCAGCGAGAGCACCTCGGCCCGTACGATCCGCGCAGTCGACAGCCAGTGCGTCAGCCCCACCGAGATGATCACCGGCCAGACGCCGGGCCGGAACATCGCCACGATGAAGATGCCGAGCAGCAGATGCGGCACGGACGAGAAGAGGTCCACCACCCGCATCACCGCGCGGTCGGCCCAGCCGCCGAGCGCGCCGGCCAGCGCGCCGACCGCGGTGCCGATGACGGTGGCGGCCAGCGCCGCGACGACACCGACCAGCAGCGAGACGCGCAGACCGTAGACGCAGCGCAGCAGCAGATCGCGGCCGACCTCGTCGGTGCCGAAGGGGTGGGTGAGGGACGGCGGCTGAAGCTTGGCGGCCAGGTCCACGGCCTGCCGGTCCAGCGGGACCAGCAGCGGGACGACCAGGACGGCGAGGACGACGACGGCCATCAGGACGGCCGAGACCCCCACCCGTACGGCGCGTCTGCCGCGGCCGTCCGCGGCCCGCCCGCCGGACGTGGCGGCGCCGGACATGGCAGTGCCGGCGCCGGATGTGGTGGTGTCGGTGTCAGCCATCGAAGGCCACCCTCGGGTCGGCGAGTCCGTACAGCAGATCGGAGAGCAGGTTCCCGGCGAGGACCGCGGCGGTGGCGAGCACCGTCAGCGCGGCCAGCAGCGGGAAGTCCACGCCGGTCGCCGCCTCGACCGTGGCGGCGGCGATACCCGGCCAGCTGAAGACGGTCTCCACCAGCAGCGCGCCGGTGATCAGCTCCGGCACCCGCGAGCCGATCAGGGTCAGCACCGGCAGCAGACCGGAGCGCAGCGCGTGCTGGAGCAGTACGGTCCGCTCGCGCAGCCCGCGCGCGCGGGCGCCGCGCACAGGGTCCTCCGCCAGGGCGTCGCCGACGCCCTGGCGGACGTACAGCACGAACCACGGGAGCTGGGAGACGGCGAGCACCAGGGCGGGCAGCACGACATGGCGCGCGATCTGCCCCGCCGTGGCGACCTCGCTGCCGGTGTCGGTGAGACCGCCGGCCGGCAGCACCCCGAGTTCGAGCGCGAACAGCCAGACGGCGAGCAGGCCGAGCCAGAACGGCGGGGCGGCCTCCAGCGCGTAGGCCACGGAGGTGACGGCGCGGTCCAGCAGACCGCCGCGCCGCCGGGCGGCCAGCACACCGAGCAGTGTGCCGACGGCGACGGCGATGACGAAGGCGAGGGCGCACAGCAGCACGGACCAGCCGATGCGTTCGCCGATCACCTGCGAGACCGGTGCGCGCAGTGTCGCGGAGTCGCCGAGGTCGCCGGTGAGCGCGCCGGTCAGCCAGTGCCACCAGCGGGCGAGCAGCGGCTGGTCGACGCCGAGGTTGTGCCGGAGCTGGTCGAGGTTCTCCTGCGAGGCGGTGAGCCCGGCGGTGCCCGCGTACGCCCGGACCGGGTCGAAGGGCGAGGCGGCGGCGATGGCGAACACCCCGAGCGTGACGGCGAGCAGGACCGGGACGGCGAGCAGCACCCGCCGTCCCGTCATGCGCGCCATCGGACCCCAGGGCAGCGAGGTCAGCGCGCTCACGTGGCCGGCTGCCAGTCCTCTACGTTCCACCAGGGGCCGGAGGCCAGACCGTGGTCGTGCGGCTCGACCTGGGTGGTGAGGTTCTTCCACCGGTCACCGATCACATAGAGGTGGTCGATGTGGGTGAGGAAGGTGTAGGCGGGGTCGTCGACGAGCTGCTTCTGGACCGTGTCGTAGGCGGCCTTGCGGTCGGCGGTGTTGTCCGTGCGGCGGGCCTCGACGAGCTGCTCGTCGACGGTCTTGTTGGCGTAGCGCGACATGTTGTTGAAGCCGTCGCCGGCCAGCGAGGAGTGCAGCAGCAGGTACTGGTCGAAGTCGGGGTCGGCCGGGCTGCCGCCGCCGGCCAGCACCGCGTCCTTCTTCATGTTCGGCTCGATGGCCTCCCAGGTGCCGGACTCGACCTTGGCCTCGATGCCGGCCTTCTTGACGTCGGAGGCGAAGGCGAGCGCGTGCTCCTGGCGCAGCTTGTCACCCGAGAGGTACCAGAGGGTGAAGGAGGCGCGCTGCCCGTCCTTGACCCGGATGCCGTCGGCGCCCTTCCGCCAGCCGGCGCCGTCGAGGATCTGCTCCGCCTTCTTCAGGTCGTGCGGACGCTCGGTGCCCTTGGCGAACCACGGGCTGTCGGTGGGCACCGGGCCGTAGGCGGGCTTGCCCGCGCCGTTGAGGATGCCCTTCACCATGGCCTCGCGGTCCACGGCGACGTCCAGCGCCTGCCGGACGGCCTTGTCGCCGGTGACCGGGTTGGCGCTGGGCAGGGTGACGTTGCGGTAGTCGAAGGTCTTGGCGGTCAGCGTCTGCTTGCCCTGGCCGGACTTGAAGGTGGCGGCCAGGTTGGGCGGCAGGATGGCGCCGTCGAGGTCGCCGGAGCGCAGGCGGGTGGCCCGGATGTCATCGTCCTTGATGATCGCCATGGTGAAGTTCTTGACCTTCGGCGCGCCGCCCCAGTAGCCGGGGTTGGCCTTGAAGGTGAGCTTCTCGCCCTTGGACCAGCTGGTGAGGACGTACGGCCCGGTGCCGACCGGCTTGGTCGTGAAGGAGCCGTTGTTGACGTCCTGTCCGCCCGCGATGTGCCGCGGGGCGATGGGCAGCACGGTGCGCTCGGCGAACGGCGCGTAGGGGTACTTCAGCCGGAAGACGACGGTGTGGTCGTCCTTCTTCTCCACCTTCTCGACGGCGTCCAGCTCGGCCTTGGAGGCGTTGTTGGTCTTCTCGTCGAGGATCGTTTCGTAGGTGAAGACGACGTCATCGGCGGTGAAGGGCTTGCCGTCGCTGAACTTCACGCCCTTGCGCAGCGGGAAGGTGTAGGTCTTGCCGTCCTCGGAGACCGTGGGCAGCGCGGCGGCCAGGGCCGGCTTGAGCTTCATCGCGGCGTCGTGGGTGAGCAGCCCGTCGAAGATCTTGGAGTTGCCGTCCTTGCCGTAGCCGAGCAGCGGGCTGAGCGTCTCCGGTTCGTAGGCGATACCGACCACGGCGGAGTCCTTGCTCCCCGCGGCGCCACCACCGCGGCCGCCGTCCGGCGTCGAACAGGCCGCCAGCGCGAGCGCCAGGGCGCCTGCCATCGTGGCGGCCGCCACTCCCCGTACGGACCGGGCTGTCATCCCACACCTCTGATGAAGATCGACTGTTATTGCGAATACCTCGCAATTAAACAGCACGTAAAGGAGTGGCCATGGTTCGGGGGCATATCGCCCAGGTCAGCGACCGGCCCGGGGCCCGGCCGGGGCGCGGCATGGCACAGCGCGGCATGGCACGGCACAGCGCGGCAGGTTGTCCCGGCCTCTCCGGTCTCTCCGGTCTCCCCGGATCCCGGTCAGGAGCCGCCCGTCTTCAGCCGCAGCCGCCATCGGTCCAGCGCCCTCGCGACCGGCTGGAAGACGGTGATGGTGTCGCCGCCGTCGGCGCAGGTGGCGAGGCCGCCGCCGGAGTGCAGCCCGACCGCCTTCGGCGCGCCGGACTGGGACACGTACGAGCCGCCCGAATCCCCGGGCGCCGAGCAGGCGTTGGTGTACGACAGCCCGTCGATGACGACATTGCCGTAGTCCACGGTCTGGTCGGTCAGGGTGATCTCGCCGCAGTGCCAGCCGCTGGTGTCCCCGGAGTGGCAGACGGAGGTGCCCGCGACGCCCTCCTGCACACCGGTGACGGCGACCGGCGCCCCGTCCTGGCCCGCCACGTCCGGGGTCAGGCTCCACTCCGCCCGGTCCACGGTGACCAGCCCGAAGTCGCCGTCGCGTCCGTTGACGCTGTGCCGTCCGCCCTCGTTGGAGGTGCCCAGGCGGCTGCCGTCCCTGCCGTACGCGGGCTGATCGGGCTGCTGGGTGCAGTGGCCCGCGGTCAGAAAGCCCCGGAATCCGGCCGCGCCGGTCACCGCGAAGCCGATGGAGCAGCTGCCGTCCTCGCCGAGCTGCCACCGCTCGCCGCCGACGACCTTCCCGCCCTCCTGGCGCGGTGACTGGTCGCCGCGCTCGACCCGTACGGGGATGTGCGAGCGCGCGCCGAGACCGCGCGCGGCCCGTTCGAAGGCGTCGGTCCCGGCGGAGCGGCCGGTGCGGGTGGTCCGGACGACGACGCCGTTGGCCCGCTCGTCCACGCCCCAGCCGGTGACGCCCGGTACGCCGTCGCCGGCCCGGCTCCCGATCCGCCGCGCCAGCCCGGTGAGTTCGGCGCGGCTGTGCGGGACCGTCCTGGCCACCGCCCCCGCGGCCCGTACGCGCCGCGCGTCGCGGGCGCCGGTGACCGCGACGACGAGCTTGCCGGCCGTCTTGTCGAACCACATCCCGGCGGGCGGCGCGCCGAGCACCCGGCGCAGCGTACCGGCGGCACGCTGCGCCGCGGCCTCCTGCGCGAGCCGGGCGCGGGCCCGGTCCGGGGTCAGCCCCAGGTCCCGGTGGAGCGCGGCGAGCATGCCGCGCGGCGCGGACCGGGACGCCGGACCGGGCCCCGGCGCGGCCTGCGCCGGGCCGAACGGACCGATGGCCGCCAGGACGGCGGCCATGCTCACGCCCCGGAGAGCGGCCTTGCGAAAGCGGCGTTGCATCGGGGGAGTCTCCTCGCGGTGTCGAGTGCACGTCGGGTCCGACGTGCTGAGCCTCCTCGACCGCGCGGCGGACGGCAGGAGCGCGCCCTCGCGTCTCCCGGGCCGCCGCCGTCCGGCGGTGGCCGCCCCGCCCCCGGCCCGCACGGCCCGTACGCGTACCACCGCCGCCCCAGGGCGCCCGGCGACGTCCCCTGCTCGGGCGCCGCCATCCGGGCACGCGGCACCTGAATGCCCGTCAGCCGGGCGCGGACGGGCGATGCGGACGACGGGGCGATACGGACGGACGGCAGGGACGGCGCGCCGTGCCCGGAAGGCGGCGGATCGCGGCGGGCCCGGGAGAGCGCGGCGGAACGCGGGAGTCCGCGGGGGCTCCGGCGGGTCCGGCCCCCGCCGTGGCACATGCGTCGGCCCGGCACCGCGATGCGGGCCGGGCCGAGGGGACAGAGGGGCGGGGGTCCGGGTCCGGCGCCGCCGTGTGGCACTCGCCGGATGCGCCGGGCCTCCCCCGCCGGGTGGCGCTGCTGACCGGTCCGGTCAGAAGTCGCCGCCGCCGAACCCCCCGTCGCCGCCGCCGAAGCCGCCGCCGTCACCCCCGAAACCGCCGCCGCCGAAGCCGCCGGAGAAGTCGCCGGGGTTGAAGTCGGAGCCGGAGAACTCGCCGCCCTCGACGCCGCCGGGGCCGCCGAAGCCGGCGGCGTGGGCGGGGGACGACATCATCATGCTGCCGAGCATGGTGCCCATCAGGAGGCCGGGCAGCATGCCGCCGCCGAAGTAGCCGCCGGCCCAGGGGCCGTAGGACGGGCCCGCGTCCCAGTAGGGGCGGTCACCGTGCTCGGTCCTGACCGTACGGGTCATCGGCTCCAGGCCCTCGTCCAGCCGGGTCTTGTCCGCCGCGCAGACCGGTACGGTGCGCGCCGCGCCGCCGTCGGGCGCCCACTGGACGTCCACGATCGACGGGCCGTGCCGGGGGTCGAAGAAGCAGGGCATCCGGCGCTCGGGCAGCGGCTTGCCCTCGCGTCGCGCGGCGAGCGTGGCGAGCGAGAACCGGCCGTCCTCCAGCGCCTTGGTCACGGCCTGGACGTCGTCGGGGCGCCGGGCCGCCGTCATCGCCGACTTGGCGCTCTCGTACGCGTCCAGCGCGTGGCTGTAGTCCGCGCGCATCGCGTCGTCGGCGCCGCGCTCACCGGGATTGAAGTCGAGCCGGTCCAGCTCCTCGCCGAAGGCGGTGATGTCCTCGTCCACGACGACCCGCAGGTCTTCCAGCGCGGCGCGCTCCTGCTCCTCCCGCTTCTTGCGGTTGCGGCGGGCGAGGGCGTACGCGCCGCCGCCACCGACGACGACCAGCGCGCCGATACCGATGGCCGCGCCGGTGCCGCCGCCGCTGCCGCCGCCGTCCCAGCCGGCGGGGGCGTGGCCGGACGCCTGCGTGCGGGCCGTGTCGACAAAGCTGTTCAGGCGTTCGCCGACGGTCTTGTACTGGGAGCCCTTGACGGCGCTGACGAGGTTCCCGACCGAGTTGCCCGACATCACCCGGGGGTCGGCACCGGCGTTGAAGCCGTCACCCAGCTCGACGGCGTAGACGCCGCTGATGCCGACCTTGGCGCGCAGGTTGGCCAGCAGTGACGCGGGCGGGTACTCGGCGGCCTGCGGCAGCACGGCGACGAAGACCGGCTTGCCGGAGTCCTTGATCTTCTTGGCCAGCGCGTCCGCGTCCGCGGCGGAGAACGTGCCGGCGGCCCGTGGGTCGACATAGACCGGGCTCTTCTTGAGGGCGGCCGCGGCTTCGTCGAGTCCGCCGGCGGCATGGGCTTGGGGGGCCAGCGCGGTGACCATCGCCAGGAGGGCGGCGACCAGTAGCAGGACCGGTCCGGTCAGCGCACGACGAGTTGCGGTCTTCATGGGTGAGACGCTACCCGAACCGCACTTTCGGCACGGAACGACTTTCGCCGCGGGGCTCCACCCGGCACTTTCGCGGGGGTCTTCGGCGGCGCCCGGGGGCCGCCGGGCAGGAGGTGACCATGCGAGTGATCACGCCGCGCGCCGTTTTTGATGATCAAGGTCACCGGGGATGTTCCGGCTCGTCCCTCCTTACCGAGGAAACGAGGCCACCATGCGCAGGGCCACCCCCATAGCCGTCGCCGCCACCGTCGCCACCGCCGCCAGCGCCGCGCTGCTGATATTCGCGCTGGTGCCGTCCCGCCCCGGCTCCGCGCCGGGCGGTACGGGCGTCACCGCCGTCGGCGCGCGCACCGGCCACGCCGGCCCCGGAGTCCGGACGGCGGGCACCGTGCCCGCCGCCGGGGGCCGGTCCCCCGCCGACTACCGGGCCGCCCCCGCACCGCGCGCCCAGGGTTCCTTCCGTGCCGAGGACGCCGCGCCGATGTGGTGGATCGAGGTGACGGCCCCGCTGCCCGCGGACGCCGCGGCCGGTTTCCGGATGACCGGCAGCATCACCGTGGCCTGGCGCAACGGCACCGGCCGGAGCGTGGACGTCTGGCTGGACACGGACACCGGTGGCGCGGAGCCGGAGCGGCTGGCGAAGGTCGCGCCCCGGGCGGGTTCGGGTCCGGCCGGTGAGCTGCTCGTGACCCTGCCCCGCGTCTCACCGGGCGCCGCGTACTCGCTGGAGGTGGCCACGGACGACGGCATGGTGCGCGACTTCAGCCCGGTGTTCGCCCTCACCCGCTGAGCGGGCGGCGGGGGCGCCCGGGAACCGGTGCCCCCGCTCCCCCGTTGTCCGTACGACGCGGTCGCCTTCGCTACGACACCGTCGCCTTCGCTACGGCGCGGCCAGATCGACGAGCCCGGCCAGCGCCTCCCGGTGCCGCCCCGGTGTGCCGAGGGCGATCTCGTCGGTCTTGGCCCGCTTGAGGAAGAGGTGCGCCGGGTGTTCCCAGGTCATGCCGATGCCGCCGTGCAGTTGGACGCACTCCTCGGCGGCGTGCACCGCCACCGGCGCGCAGTACGCCTGGGCCACGGCCACCGCCACCGGGGCGTCCGGACTGCCGGTGGCCAGCGCGTCCGCGGCGCCGCGGGCGGCGGCGCGGGCCGAGGCGACCTCCAGCCAGAGGGCGGCCATCCGGTGCTTGAGCGCCTGGAAGGAGCCGACGGGGCGGCCGAACTGGGTGCGCTGCGCGGTGTGCCGGACGGTCTCGGCCAGGCACCATTCGGCGACCCCGAGCTGCTCCGAGGCGAGCAGCCCGGCGCCGGTGAGCAGGGCGTGCCCGACGGCGGTACGGGCCCGGTCCCCGCCGGCCAGGAGGCGGCCGGGGGCGCCGTCGAAGGTGATATCGGCCGGCGGGCGGGTGAGGTCGAGGGGGGTGACGGTGTCGGTGCGCACGCCGTCCGAGGCGGCCTCGACCGCGTAGAGGGCGGGTCCGTCGGGTCCCTGGGCCGGGACGAGCAGCAGCCCGGCGGCCGCGGCGTCCGCGACCGAGGTGACCCGGCCGGTCAGCGCACCGTCCGCTGCGGCGCGCACGCTCGCGAAGGCGGCGCCGTCCGGCGCGGTGGGCAGCGGTACGGCGAGGACGCCGACGGTCCGGCCCGCGGCGAGCGCGGCGAGCAGCCCGGAGTGCTCCGCAGCGGCCGGGTCGCAGCCCAGCAGGGCGGTCACCGCCAGGACCGCGCTGGTCAGATAGGGCACGGGGGTGACGGAACGGCCCAGTTCCTCCAGGACGACGGCGGCTTCGCGGGCGCTCGCGCCCTGGCCGCCGAGCGCTTCGGGGACCAGCAGGCCGGCGGCGCCGATGTCGGTGGCGAGCGCGCGCCACAGTCCGGCGTCGTACGGGGCCGCCGACTCCAGGCCGGCCAGTACGGTGGCCGGATCGGCGCGGTCGGCGAGCAGGGCGCGTACGGCGGCGCGCAGCGCGTCCTCCTCCTCGGAGTAGAGGAGGTCGGGGGCGGACCCAGGGGCGGTCGGGGCGGTGGTCATCGGGGGAGGTCCTTCCACGCGACGTCCTTGTCGGTGCGCGGCTCGGGCGGCAGCCCCAGGACGCGTTCGGCGACGATGTTGAGCAGCACTTCGGAGGTGCCTCCCTCGATGGAGTTCCCCTTGGCGCGCAGATAGCGGTAGCCGGCCTGCCGTCCGGTGAAGTCGACGCTCTCGGGGCGGCGCAGCGTCCAGTCGTCGTAGGCCAGCCCGTCCTCGGCGAGGAACTCCACCGACCAGCCGCTGATCTCCTGGGCGAGCCGGGCGAAGGCCAGCTTCATGCCCGAACCCTCGGGTCCCGGCTGTCCCTTGGCCAGTTGCTGGCGCAGCCGCTCGCCGGTCAGCCGGGCCACCTCGGCGTCCACCCACAGTTTCAGCAGCCGTTGGTGCAGGTCGTGGGTGCGCAGTGCGGGGCGGGCGCGCCAGTCGGCGGCGGCGAGGCCGATCATGCCGCCCTCGCGGGGGATGCGGGCGCCGCCGATGGCGACCCGCTCGTTCATCAGCGTGGTCCGCGCGACCTGCCAGCCCTCGCCGATCTCGCCGAGGCGGTGTGTGTCGGGGATCGCGACGCCGGTCAGGAAGACCTCGTTGAACTCGGCCTCGCCGGTGATCTGGCGCAGCGGCCGGACGTCCACCCCGGGGTCGGTCATATCGCAGACGAAGTAGCTGATGCCGCGGTGTTTGGGCAGGCCGGGGTCGGTGCGGGCGAGCAGGATCGCCCACCGGGCCTGGTGGGCGCCGGACGTCCAGACCTTCTGGCCGTCGACCACCCAGCCGTCGTCCACGGGCCGCGCGCGGGTGGCGAGGGCCGCGAGGTCGGAGCCGGCGCCGGGTTCGCTGAAGAGCTGGCACCACACCTCCTCGCCGGTCCACAGGGGGCGCAGGAAGCGCCGCTTCTGCTCGTCGGTGCCGTAGCGCAGGATGGTGGGCGCGGCCATGCCGAGGCCGATGCCGTTGCGGCCCGGGTCGTTGCCGGGGGCGCCGGCGTCCGCCAGGAGGGCGTCCACGACCGGTTGCAGGGCGCGCGGCGCGTCCAGCCCGCCGAGCCCCTCGGGGAAGTGGATCCAGGCGAGCCCCGCGTCGAAGCGGGCGCGCAGGAAGTCCAGCGGTGCGGTGGTGGCGGGCGGGTGCGCGGCGAGCAGTTCCGCGGTGCGCCGGCGCAGGTCCTCGGCGTCGGTCATCGCGCGTCCTCCGTATCGGGCAGGGCGGGCAGGGTGCCGGGGGCGGCGCCCGGCAGGACGACGAGCCGGCCGGTGGACCTGCCGTCGGCGACGCGCTGTACGGCCTCGGCGGCGCCGGCCAGCGGGACCCGGCCGCCGATGAGCGGTGTGACGGCGCCCTGCGCGGCCAGCTCGGTCAGCTCCGCGTGGCAGGCGTCGATCGCGGCCGGGTCCTTGGTGAGGTAGAGGCCCCAGTGCAGGCCCAGGATCGAGTAGTTCTTCACCAGCGCGTGGTTGAGGGCGGGGGTGGGAATGGTGCCGCCGGCGAAGCCGACGACGACGATGCGGCCCTCGAAGGCGACGCATTTGACGGACCGGGCGTAGGCGTCGCCGCCGACCGGGTCGTAGACGACGTCCGCCCCGCGCCCGCCGGTGGCGTCCTTCACCCGGGCGACGATGTCGTCGGTGCGCCGGTCGAGGACGACATCGCAGCCCAGTTCCCGGGCGGTACGGGCCTTGTCCGCGCCGCCGACCACGCCGATGACGTGGGCGCCGGCCGCCTTGCCGAGCTGGACGGCGGCGCTGCCGACACCGCCCGCCGCGGCGTGCACCAGCAGCGTCTCCCCCGGCTGGAGCCGGGCCCTGCGGTGCAGTCCGAACCAGCCCGTCTGGTAGCCGATGTGCAGCGCCGCGGCCTCGGCGTCGTCCAGGGCCTCGGGGGCCGGGCGTACGGTCGCCGCGTCGACGGCGGCGAGTTCGGCGAATCCGCCCTGTGGCAGCGCCGGCTGGGCCAGTACGCGCTGCCCGGCCGCACCGGTCGCGCCCGCGCCCACGGCCAGCACCTCGCCGCAGATCTCCACGCCCGGGGTGAACGGCAGCGGCGGCCGCACCTGGTACTGGCCGCGGCAGAGCAGCGCGTCCGGGAAGTTGACACCGGCGGCCCGTACCCGGAGCAGCAGTTGGCCGGGGCCCGCCTGGGGATCCGGCACGTCGTCCAGCCGCATCACCGCCCGCGGTTCGCCGTTCGCGTGTACGCGCCATGCCTTCACCTGGTGCCTCCCCAGACCTCGGATACGCGGGCGGCGCGGGGCCCGGAGGCCCCTCGCCACCGGCATACTAAGCGGTCGGTATGGCTGAGGGAACACTCTCCGGTACGCCGCCGCGACCCTGCTACCGACAGGGTCAGGCGGTCGGCCGCCCGATGGACGAGACTGGCCGGCATGGACTCACCCGCCATCGACACACCCGCCGAGCTGGGGAACTTTCTCCGCACCCGCCGCGCCCGGTTGCAGCCGGCGGACGTCGGACTGGTCTCCTACGGGGCGCGCCGCCGCGTGCCGGGGCTGCGCCGCGAGGAGCTCGCCCAGCTGGCCGGCGTCAGCGTCGCGTACTACACCCGCCTCGAACAGGGGCAGAGCCACAACGCCTCCGAGGGTGTGCTGGACGCGCTGGCCCGCGCGCTGCGGCTGTCCGCCGACGAGCGGGCGCATCTGCGTGAGCTGGCCCGCCCGGCGCGCACCCGCCGGCGCCCCGCGGTCCGCCCCGACAAGGCCCGTCCCGGTGTGCGGCGGCTGCTGGCCGCCCTCGACGGGGTGCCGGCGCTCGCGCTCGGCCCGCGCTTCGAGGTGCTCGCCTGGAACCGTCTCGGGCACGCCCTGACCGCCGGGCACCTGGACTTCGACAGCCCCGGCCGGCCGCTGGACCGCCCCAACACCCAGCGGCTGCTCTTCCTCGACCCGCACACCCGCGAGCTGTACCCGGACCGCGACGCGGAGCTGCGCCGGGCCGTCTCGGCGCTGCGGGTGGCCGCCGGGCAGCACCCCGACGACCAGCAACTCGCCGAGCTGATCGGTGAGTTGTCGATGAAGAGTCCCGAATTCGGCGGCCTGTGGTCGCGGCACGCCGTCGGCAACTGCACCTACGGCACCAAGCACTTCCACCATCCGCTGGTGGGAGACCTGGAGCTGGACTTCGAGATGATGCAGACGCCGGACGGTTCCGGGCAGGGCGTGCTGATGTACACGGCGGCGGACGGTTCGCCGTCCGAGGCGGCGCTGCGGCTACTCGCCACGGAGCACGGCCCACATGTCCGGGTCCTCGAACCCGAGCGCCCATAGGCCGGTGCCCCGCACCCCGTACTTCCTCAGCAGCGGCAGATGGGCGGCGACGCCGCGCGCGTTCTGGTACCAGACCTCGTGGTCCGCGCCGTCCCGCCGGTAACTGAAGTGCGGGGTGCCGGACGCGGTGTCGAAGAGGCGGTCGGCGCCCTCGCGCTCGCGCAGCGCCTCCGCCTCCCACCACGTCAGGTGGGTCGCCCTGGCCGTGGATCCCTCGACCCAGTCCCAGCCGTAGCCGGGGAACGCCACCTCGATCTTCTCCCTCGGGACGGTCGCGGTGGCGTAGCGCAGGAACTCCTCGTACCAGCCGGTGGCGGACAGCGGGCCCGGCGGGCCGCCCGACCAGTGCAGGTCGTAGCCCATGATGCGCACCGTGTCGGCGACCTTGCCGAGGTGCGGGTAGTCGAACGCGGCGGCCGTGCCGCGGGCCCGGGGCGGCACGGTGACCACGCACCGCCTGCCGTCGGCGTGCAGACGGGCGCAGAGCTCCGTGGTGAGCATGTCGTAGCCGGTCCGGACGCGTTCGCGGGTCGCCTCGTCGGCGGTGGCGGCCATCGTCTCGTAGTCCAGGTCGATACCGTCGTACGGGCGGCTGCGTACCGTCGCCAGCAGTGCGTCGAGGTGCGCGGCGCGGCGGCGCGGGTCGTGGGTCAGCTCGGCCATCCCGGTGGCGTCGAGGGTCTCGGTGACGGTGGGCACGACCGCGAGGCCGGCCCGGTGCAGCCCGTCGATGATGTCGCGCCGCCCGGCGCCCTCCTGGCTCTTGATCTCGGTGGCCGACGCCTCGTACCAGAAGGGGCTGACGGTGTGCAGCTGACCGGCGTGGCGCACCGCGTCGCGGTAGGCGGCGTCGGTGTCGCCCCAGTAGGGCAGCCAGGCCGAGCCGGTGCGCCGCGCGGCGGAGGCGGTCCCGGCCGGGGCGGCGGTGCCCGCGGCCCGGTGCCCCCCGCCGGCGCCCGGTGCGGCCGCGGCCGCCGGGGCCAGGGGGCCGGCGAGCGTCACCGCGGCGAGCAGGAGCGCGAGTCCGGTGCGTGCCCGGGGTGCTGATGACAGGTCCATTGCCCGAGCTTCGCCCGCTGTCGGCGCCGGCGCCCCGCGGGTACCCCCGAACGGACGGCCGCCGCGCCGCCCCGGTGTGCCGTGCTCCGCCGCACGGGGGTTGCCGTGCCGGGGCACCGCCTGACGGGGTGTGCGGTGGCCGACGGGCCGCCCGCGGTGGGGTGGTGGCGCGGCGTCAGGCCGGGCCGGCGCCCGGCGCGGCGGGCCGGGTGACCGTGATCCGGCCGGCGGCGATGGCCTGGGCGAGCGGGAGGCGGTCGGCCGCGACGGCGGCGCAGGTCGCGGTGTCCATCCGCAGGAGGAGGTCCGGGCGCTCGGCCGGGCCGTCCGCGTACCGGGGGGTGGCGGCCCCGGCGGGGCCGTCCGCGGTGCCGGTGGCGTCCGGCCCGAGGAGGACGTGGAACTCCCCCTCGTCCAGGGCGATGCCGACCACCGCGGTGCCGTCGGTGAAGTGCCGGGCGAGCCGGGCCATCAGCGGGACGGCGAACCAGTGGGCCCGCACCGCGTCGGTGGGGCGTGGCTCGCCGAGGGCGGGGGCGCCCCAGTCGGCGAGGGCGGTGAGCGCGGGCCGCAGCGCGCGGCCGCGGGAGGTCAGTTCGTAGACGGTGGCGGCGCCGGGCGGGGCGAGGCGGCGGCGGGTGACGAGGCCGTCCCGTTCCATGTCCTTGAGGCGGGAGGCGAGCATGTCGGTACTGACGCCGGGGAGATCGGCGTGCAGGTCGGTGTAGCGCCGGAACCCGCCCAGCAGCTCCCGGACGATGAGGAGCGTCCAGCGGTCGCCGACGGCGTCCAGGGCTCGGGCGACGGCGCAGTACTGGTCATAGCTTCGGCGCGGCATGACACCAGCATAGACATGTGGTTGGATTTTCCAAGTCGATACTTGGTAAAACCAAGTACGGTGAGCGAATCAGCGAACACGGAAGAACCAGGGAACACGGAAGCCGCCGCGCCACGCGGTGGGCGAGGACCGGGAGGCCGCCGCATGCAGTTCAAGCAGTCGAACAAGATGGCCGACGTCTGCTACGAGATCCGGGGGCCGGTGATCCAGCACGCGGACGCGCTGGAGGAGGCGGGCCACAGCGTGCTGCGGCTGAACACCGGGAATCCGGCGCTGTTCGGCTTCGAGGCGCCCGAGGAGATCCTCCAGGACGTGATCCGCAATCTGTCCCGGGCCCACGGCTACACGGATTCCCGCGGCATCCTGTCCGCCCGCCGCGCGGTGGTGCAGCACTACCAGCACAGCGGGCTGCCGGATGTCGGCGTCGATGACGTCTACCTGGGCAACGGCGTCTCCGAGCTCATCTCGATGGCGGTCCAGGCACTCCTCGACGACGGCGACGAAGTCCTCATCCCGGCCCCCGACTTCCCGCTGTGGACCGCGGTCACCGCGCTCGCCGGTGGCAAGGCCGTGCACTATCTGTGCGACGAGTCCGCGGACTGGCTGCCGGATCTCGACGACCTCGCCTCGAAGATCACCGACCGGACCCGGGCGATGGTCATCATCAACCCCAACAACCCCACGGGCGCCGTCTATCCGCGGGAACTCCTGGAGGGCATGCTCGATCTCGCCCGCCGCCACCAGCTGATGGTCTTCGCCGACGAGATCTACGACCGGATCCTGTACGACGACGAGGTCCACCACCACGCCGCGGTGCTCGCCCCGGACCTGGTCTGCCTGACCTTCAGCGGCCTGTCCAAGTCCTACCGGGTCGCCGGATTCCGCTCCGGCTGGCTGGTCGTCTCCGGCCCCAAGCAGCACGCGGCCGACTATCTGGAGGGCCTGGGCACCCTGGCCTCCATGCGGCTGTGCCCGAACGCGCCCGCGCAGTACGCCATCCAGGCGGCGCTCGGCGGCCGGCAGAGCATCAAGGACCTCGTCCTGCCGGGCGGGCGGCTGCGCGAACAGCGCGACCGGGCCTGGGCCCGGCTCAACGAGATCCCGGGCGTCTCCTGCGTCAAACCGAAGGGCGCGCTCTACGCGTTCCCCCGGCTGGACCCCGCCGTGCACCGGATCCACGACGACGAGAAGTTCGTCCTGGACCTGCTGTTGCGGGAGAAGATCCAGGTCGTCCAGGGCACCGGCTTCAACTGGCCGCGCCCGGACCACTTCCGCATCCTCACCCTCCCGCACGCCGACGACCTGGACGCCGCGATCAGCCGGATCGGCCGCTTCCTCGCGGGCTACCGCCAATGAGGTGACGGCCGCCGCGGCGGCGCACCACCCGAACGGGCGCAGGCCGCGCCCGGTGCCGTCCCGTTGACCCGCGGCCCGTCCGCGGGGTCCGGCGGCGGGCGCCGGGGCCGCCCCGGCGCCGCGGCCCGGCCGGCCGGTCCTCTCCCCGCTCCCCCGCTGGACGCCCGTCCGCCGCGTCCACCGCACAAACGTCCCCTTGAGCGCGGCCCCCGCAGCCGCTTAGCTGGAGTACGGCACATTCGCCGCCACCCGGGAGGGGAGAGGGAGCCGATGGAGGAACAGCCCGCACTGCCGGCGGTGACGGAAGCGGAACTCGAAGCCCACCTGCGCGGAATATGTTTCAAGACGGGCCCGCCGCGGCGCATCGGTGTCGAGATCGAATGGCTGGTCCACGACGCGCGCGATCCCTGGTGTCCCGTCGAACCGTCCCGGCTGCACGCCGCGGCCACCGCACTGCGCGCGCTCCCCCTCAATTCCCTGCTCACCTTCGAACCCGGCGGCCAGCTGGAGCTCAGCTCGCTGCCCGCCACCTCCCTCACCTCCTGTATCGACGCCATGACGGCCGACCTCGCCCTGGTGCGTCCGGCCATGCTCGACCGGGGGCTGAGCCTGGCCGGGCACGGCCACAACCCGTGGCACCCCCCGCACCGCGTGCGGACGGAGCCGCGCTACAACGCCATGGAGGCGTACTTCGACCGCTGGGGCGGGGCCGGCCGGTCGATGATGGCCGCCACCGCGTCCGTGCAGGTGTGCGTGGACGCCGGGTACGAGGAGCCGGGGCCGCTCGGGCACGGCCGCCGCTGGCTGCTGGCCCATCTGCTGGGCGCGGTGCTGGCCGCCGCGTTCGCCAACTCGCCGTTCAGCGAGGGCTGTCCGACGGGCTACCGCACCACCCGCCAGGTCATCTGGTCCCAGCTCGATCCGGCCCGTACGCTCGCCCCGCCCCAGGGCCCGGACCCGCGCGGCGCCTGGGTCCGCTACGCCCTGGACGCCCCGGTGATGTGCATCCGCGCCGAGGACGGGCCCTGGGACGCTCCCGAGGGCCTCACCTTCCGTGAGTGGGTCCGTACGGGCGTGCCCCGGCCCCCCACCCGGGCGGATCTCGACTACCACGTCACCACGCTCTTCCCGCCGGTCCGGCCGCGCGGCCATCTGGAGCTGCGCATGATCGACGCGCAGGCGGGCGACGGCGGCTGGATCGTGCCGCTGGCCGTGACGGCCGCGCTCTTCGACGACCAGGAGGCCGCCGAGCGGGCCTACCGCATCGTCAAACCCCTCGCGGAGACGGCGGGTACGCGTCCGGCGCCGCGCAATCCGCTGTGGCGGCGGGCCGCCCGCGGCGCACTGACCGATCCCGAACTGCACGCCGCGGCGGTGGCCTGCTTCGCGGCGGCGCAGGAGGCCCTGCCGCGGCTCGGCGGCTCCCCCGGCGTGCAGGCCGCCGTCGCGGAGTTCACCGAGCGGTATGTGGCGCGCGGCCGCTGCCCCGCCGACGACCACCTCGACGCCCTGTCCGGGACGGACACCGCCCCCGGCACTCCGCACCACCCGCGCGCCGCGGGCACCGTACCCGACGACGACCTCACCCCAGGGAAGGACAGCCCGTGACCATCGATCCCGAGATGCTCCGGGAGCGTGCGGCCGTGGCGCTGCGCGCCGCCCGGGACCGCACCCGGCTGCTGACCACGTGCGTCGAGGAAGGGGATCTCCTCGCGCAGCACTCCCCGCTGATGTCCCCGCTGGTGTGGGACCTGGCGCACATCGGCAACCAGGAGGAGCAGTGGCTGCTGCGCACCGTGGGCGGCCGCGACGCGCTGCGCCCGGACCTCGACTCCGTCTACGACGCCTTCGCGCATCCGCGCGCCGCGCGGCCGTCGCTGCCGCTGCTGGGGCCCGCCGAGGCCCACGGCTACGCCGGTGAGGTCCGGGGCCGGGTGCTGGACATCCTGGCGCGCACCCCGCTGCGCGGCGATCCGCTGCTGGACTCCGGCTTCGCCTTCGGCATGATCGCGCAGCATGAGCAGCAGCACGACGAGACCATGCTCATCACCCATCAGCTGCGCCGTGGTCCCGCCGTGCTGGGCGCGCCCGACCCGCCGGTCACCTCCGACGGCATCCTGCCGGCCGAAGTCCTGGTCCCCGGCGGCCCGTTCACCATGGGCACCTCCACCGAGCCGTGGGCGCTGGACAACGAGCGGCCCGCGCACCGCCGGCTGCTGCCCGCCTTCCTGCTGGACACCACACCGGTCAGCAACGGCGCCTACCAGCGCTTCATCGAGGACGGCGGCTACGACGACCCCCGCTGGTGGACCGGGGCGGGCTGGGCGCAGGTACGGGCGCACGGGCTGCGCGCGCCGCTGTTCTGGCGGCAGGAGGGCGGCCGGTGGCTGCGCCGCCGGTTCGGGGTGACCGAGCCGGTGCCGCCGGACGAGCCGGTGCTCCATGTGAGCTGGTACGAGGCGGACGCGTACGCGCGCTGGGCAGGGCGGCGGCTGCCGACGGAGGCCGAGTGGGAGAAGGCCGCCCGGCACGATCCGGCCGCCCGGCGGGCGCGGCGCTACCCGTGGGGCGACGAGGACCCGACCCCGGCGCACGCCAACCTCGGCCAGCGGCATCTGCGGCCCGCCCCGGTCGGCAGCTATCCGGAGGGTCAGTCGCCGCTGGGCATACGGCAGTTGATCGGCGATGTGTGGGAGTGGACGGCGAGCGACTTCCTGCCGTATCCGGGCTTCGCCGCGTTCCCCTACCGGGAGTATTCGGAGGTCTTCTTCGGCCCCGCGCACAAGGTGCTGCGCGGCGGGTCGTTCGCGGTCGATCCGGTCGCCTGCCGGGGCACGTTCCGCAACTGGGACCTGCCCGCACGGCGGCAGATCTTCGCCGGGTTCCGCACCGCCCGGGACGCCGGTCCGGCGGCGGGCGCATGAGGCCCGCGGCCGCGCCGGTCCGGCCGGTGGGGCGCACCGCCGCGCACCGGGCGGAGCGCGGCACCACACCGGGGGAGGCGGCGCGCTGATGTGCCGTCATATCGCTTACATCGGGCCGGCGATACCGTTCGGCGAGGTGGTGCTGGACCCGCCGGACGGCCTGTACCGGCAGTCCTGGGCGCCGCGCCACCAGGCGCACGGCACGGTCAACGCGGACGGTTTCGGCGTCGGCTGGTACGCGCCGGGCGACCCGGTGCCGGCCCGCTACCGCAGGGCCGGGCCGATCTGGGCCGATGAATCGCTGCCCGACCTGGCGCGGGTGGTGCGCACCGGCGCGCTGCTGGCCGCCGTACGCGACGCCACCGAGGCGGGCGCGGACGCCGAGGCGGCGGCCGCGCCGTACGCCGCCGGCCGGTATCTCTTCAGCCACAACGGCGCGGTGCGCGGCTGGCCCGGTTCGCTCGCCGGCCTGGCGGCCGGGCTGCCGCCGGTGGAGCTGCTGCGGATGGAGGCGCGCTGCGACGCGGCGTTCCTGTGGGCGCTGGTCCAGCACCGGATGGCGACCGGTGACGACCCCGGCGCGGCGCTGGCCACCACCGTGACGGCCGTGGCGGCGGCGGCACCGGTCTCCCGGCTCAACCTGCTGCTCACCGACGGCACCTCCATCGCCGCCACCACCTGGGGCGACACCCTCTTCCGGCGGTCCCTGCCCGGCGGTGGCACCGTGATCGCCTCCGAGCCGTACGACGACTCCCCCCACTGGACCGAGGTCCCCAACGGCACTCTGCTCCGCGCCACCGGCACCGACGTCCAGCTCACCCCGCTCAAGGAGCCCGCCACGTGAGCCCCCTCAGCATCACCCGTGCCCTCCCCGCCGACGCCACCACGGCCGCACTGCGCGCCGACGTCGTCCAGGGGCTGTCCCGTACGCCCAAGCAGCTGCCGCCCAAGTGGTTCTACGACGCCCGCGGCAGCGAGCTGTTCGAGGAGATCACCACGCTGCCCGAGTACTACCCCACCCGCGCCGAACGGGAGATCCTGCGCGGCCGCGCCGCCCGGATCGCCGCGGCCACCGGCGCGCGCACCCTCGTCGAGCTGGGCTCCGGCTCGTCCGACAAGACGCGCCATCTCATCGGCGCGCTGCCCGAGCTGCACACCTACGTGCCCGTCGACGTCAGCGAGTCCGCGCTGACGGCCGCGGGCGAGGCGCTGCTCGCCGAGTACCCCGGTCTCACCGTGCACGCGCTGGTCGCCGACTTCCAGCAGGGCATCCCGCTGCCCGCAGTGCCCGGTCCGCGGCTGCTCGCCTTCCTCGGCGGCACCATCGGCAATCTGCTGCCCCGGGAGCGGTCCGTCTTCCTGCGCGCCGTGCGCGATCTGCTCTCCCCGGGCGACGCCCTGCTGCTCGGCACCGATCTGGTCAAGGACGAGGCCACGCTCGTCGCCGCCTATGACGACGCGCGGGGTGTGACGGCCGCGTTCGACAAGAACGTCCTCCAGGTCGTCAACCGGGAGCTGGGCGCCGACTTCGACCCGGCGGACTTCGGCCATGTCGCGCTGTGGGACACCCGGAACGAGTGGATCGAGATGCGGCTGCGGGCCCGCAGGGACCTGACCGTCAAGATCCCCGGCGTGGACCTGGTGGTCACCTTCGCGGCGGGCGAGGAGCTGCGGACGGAGGTCTCCGCCAAGTTCCGCGAGACCGGCGTACGCGCCGAACTCGCCGCCGCCGGGCTGACGTTGGCCCACTGGTGGACGGACGGCGCGGACCGCTTCGCGCTGTCGCTCGCCTTCCGCGACTGACCGGCGGCGGCCGATAACGGCCCCTGGTGTGGCCGGTCCCGGCCGCTGGGCCCCGGTGGTCCGGCGGCCGGGTGCCGTGTCCGGCGTTCGTATGGTTCGATGCTCCGATCACGTGTTCGCACCGGGGCAGCCGTGCGGCGCGCCGACACGAGGGGCAGGGGTTGCGGCATGGGGCTGGATCGACGGAGTTTCCTCCGGGGCGCGGCGGTGCTGTCGGCCGCGGGAGTGCTGGCGGGCGTGGGGAGCGGGCAGTTCACCGCGGGGGCCACCGGGCGCGGGGCGGCCGTCCTGTCCGTCCAGGACTGGATGGCGGGGCTCGGCGACGCCACTCCCGTACAGCGGCTGTCGATCCCCGGCACCCACGACTCCGGCGCCCGTATCGGCGGCCCCTGGGTCGCCTGTCAGAACACCGCCATCGACGCCCAGCTCAACAGCGGGATCCGCTTCCTGGACGTCCGCTGCCGGGCCATCGAGAGCGTCTTCGCCATCCACCACGGCGCCTTCTACCAGGAGCTGATGTTCGGTGACGTCCTCAACGCCTGCCGGGCGTTCCTGCGGGCGCACCCCTCGGAAACGGTGCTGATGCGGGTCAAGCAGGAGTACTCGGAGGTCGCCGCCGAGGAGTTCCGCCGGATCTTCGACATCTATCTGGACGACAAGGGCTACCGGTCGCTGTTCCGGCTGGAGGGCGGTCTGCCGACGCTGGGTCAGGCCCGCGGCAAGGTGGTGCTGCTGGCGGATTCCGACGGGCTGGGCGGCGTCCGGTACGCCGATCCGGAGCTCTTCGACATCCAGGACGACTACATGACCGAGCCGTTCGGGAAGTACCCGAAGATCGAGGCGCAGTTCCGCAAGGCCGTCGCGCAGCCCGGCAAGCTGTTCGTCAACTACGTCAGCACCGCCGCCCTGCTGCCGCCCCGCTCCAACGCCGACCGGCTCAACCCTCAGGTCAAGAGCCTGCTGGAGGGTTCGGGGGCGAGCGGCTGGACGGGCCTTGGCATCGTCCCGATGGACTTCCCCAACGAGTTCGGTCTGGCCGAGACGCTGATCCGGCACAACCTGGCGGCATAGGGAGCGCACCAGGGCCGGGCCGTTGGACCGGCCGGGCGATCGGCCGACCGGGTGGCATCGGCAGGTACACCGAGGCCGCCGGACCGGCCGGCTCCCGGGGGTGACCGGGGGCACGGGGCCGCAGGACCGGTCCGGACGGCGGACCGGCGCCCGTGCCCGGTCCCGCGCTCCGCCGCGGCAGCAGCCGCCGGCCAACCCCTTATGCACCACAATGCATCAGAATAAAAGGAATATCCGACTCTGGTGCCGCCCCGGCCGTCCGACGGGCCTGCGCCGACTGATGCGGCGAGGGCGGCGGCTGGTGGATACGAGCGAGCGTGAGCCCGCCCCCATGGAGCACGAGCGCGGCGCGGCCGGGGCCCCGGCCGCGGACCGGCCGTCGCCCGGTACCCGGCCGGCCGGCCCCTGGCACGAGCGCGCCGGGCGCCCGCTGCGCACCGTGCTCGCCCTCGCGCTCGTGACGGCGGTCTCGGGCGGCGTGCTGCTCGTGGTACGGACCCTGGCGTACGAGGAGTTCCTGGCGAACGGGGACACCGTCCGGGGCATCTACACCGCGCGGCCGGCGGACGGTGACGCGGCCGCCGCCGCGGTGCGCGCCGGACCGTACACGGAACGGCCGGGCCCGCCGGTGGCGGTGTCCCGCTCCGGTACGCCCGCCCCGCTGCCGGCGTCCCGTCCGCTGATGGCGACGCCGACCGCCCCCGCACCGCCGATCGGCGCGCTCTTCGCCCCCGGCGACGACGGCGACGCCCCGCACCACTGCACCGCGAGCGTGGTGGACTCCCCGGCGGGGGACCTCGTCGTCACCGCCGCGCACTGCGTCCACGACGGCGGCTTCCGCACCCGGCTGGTGTTCGCGCCCGGCTACCACGACGGCGTCGTGCCGTACGGCCTGTGGGTGCCCACCCGGATCGATATCGATCCGCGCTGGGTCAACGACCGCGATCCGGACTACGACGTGGCGTTCCTCCGGGTCCGCGCGGCGGGCGGGGCGCGCGCCCGGATCCAGGACGTCACCGGCGCCGAACGGATCCGGTTCGACGCGCCGGCCGGCCGCCCGGCGCAGCTGACCGGCTACCCCAACGACCTGGAACAGCCGGTCGGCTGCCGGCACACCGCGGACGCCCAGAGCCCGACCCAGCTCCGGTTCGCCTGCGCGGGATTCCCGAACGGGACCAGTGGCGGGCCGATGCTCACCGACCTCGACCGGACCACCGGCACCGGCTCGCTGATCGGGGTGATCGGCGGGCTGGACGGGGGCGGCGACGACACCACGTCCTACAGCAGCAGGTTCGGCGCGGACATCGCCGCGCTCTACCGGCGCGCCACCGGGTAGCCGGGCGGGCCGCCCCGCCGGCTGCCCCTCAGGCGCCGCGCGGCAGCACGGTCTTGAGGACGGACGGCAGCGGATACCAGTCGGCGGTGACGAAACTGGCGTGCGCGGCGGCGAGTTGGGCGACCCGGGCCAGCGCCTGGGCCTCGGTCGGCCGGGTGCCGTCGATGACCGGCGGGACGTTCTGCGCGTCCGTCATGATCAGCAGGTAGTGGCGGGCGTCGTACCAGGCGGTGTCGATACCGCCGTTCAGATAGGTCGCCGCGTCCCCGTCGAAGACCACGAACCAGGGGCGCAGGGCCGGGTCGGCGTAGCGCTCGCGGGGGTCGCCGGCGGCCGCGCCGTGCACCGCGGGGAAGGCCGTCGCCCCCGCCAGCCGGCCCCGCGCCGCGAGCTCCTTGAGGTGGGTGGCGTACTCCACGTCGGTCCACAGATCGTCGAACGGGTTGTGCTCCTCGACGGTGCCCGGGATCAGCTCGAACAGGAACTTGCCGGCGAGTTGGGCGCGCGTGGGCCAGCCGCCGGCCCGTGCCGCCTCGTCCGGTGTGGTGTGTCCCGCGGTCAGGTCGCCGGGGCCGTAGACCGCGTCGCCCAGCTTCCCGCGTACCAGCGCGTCGAACTCGGCGGGCCCGCGGCCGCCCTTGGCGTTGAATCCGTCCTTCATCTCGACCTTGACGACGATGGGGCGGTGGCCGGGGTGGGCGTCGTGCCATGCCTTCATATCGGCGAGGCAGCCGCCGAGGCCCTGGTCGCGCTTGTTGGTGCGCAGTTCCGACGCGGTCGAGGCGTTCACGCAGTTGCTGTTGTTCCCGAACGGGTTGCTGTGCGATATCCGCCAGGACGAGCCGAGGCCGTTGGTCCAGACGTCGAGTTCGACCAGTGCGGCGCCGGAGTCCAGCGCGTCCGCGAGATAGGGGTACTTGCCCTTCTCGTAGGCGTTGTGGACACCCACCGACGTGGCGGCGTCGTAGGCCGGACCGGCCGGACCGGCCGGCTCGGCGCTCGCGGGTGCGGTCACCGCCATCATCGCCGCCGCCGCGACGGCGACCGTCCCCACGCTCCGTATTCCGCTCATGTGCCCCGCTCTCCCCTGGTTGTTCCGTGGCCGGCCGGTCCCGCGTCGGTTCGCGCGCCGGCCGAGTGGGCAGCAGCGTACGGGAGTTGCCCGCAGAGTGGATCAAGAGAGGAACGGCGCATGGGCGTGGAGAGACCGGAATCGGGCAGGCAGCCGGACGGACGGGGCGGCGGTCCGCACCCGGAAGGGCGGACGGCCTCCGGGGCGGCGTCCCGGGCGCTGCCGCTCGCGGCGGCCGTGCTCACGGGGACGGTCGCGCTCACCATGGCACTGATCGCCTTCGGCAACCTCACCGACTTCGGCACCAACCGGGAGTTCGTCCGCCATGTGCTGGCCATGGACACCACGTTCCGGGACCCGCACCTGATGTGGCGGGCCGTCACCTCACCCGCCCTTCAGGACGCCGCGTACGTGGCGGTCATCGCCTGGGAGACGGTGGCCGCGGTGGTGCTGGGCGTGGCCACCGTGCGGTGGTGCGGCGCACTGCGCGGCGGCGGCACCGGCCGGGCCCGGCGGACGGCCACCGCCGGGCTGCTGATGGTGCTGCTGCTGTTCGGGGCGGGGTTCCTGGCGGTCGGCGGCGAGTGGTTCGCGATGTGGCAGTCCAAGCAGTGGAACGGGCTGGACGCGGCGACCCGGAACCTCACCGTCGCCGGGATCGCGCTGCTGGTCGTCCATCTGCCGGACCCGGACCGGCGGCTCGGCGGGCCCCCCGCCGAGCCGCCTTCTCACCACGTGATGCGGTAGCCCGTCAGCCAGTTGTCGGCGCCCGCGCTGCCGTCCGCCGTGCGGCGCTCGGGCGGCTTCGGGCGCGCCGGGCGGCCGCCCGGCCCCGGCGCGGCGACCGCGGCCATCCCGGCGCTGGCCGCGACGACCTTCTCCACCCGCTCCCGGCGCAGTTCCTCGTAGGCGGCGAAGGCGCTGCGCGGATCCGGCCGGTCGCGCAGGCAGATGGCGAGGACGAGGGCGTCCTCGATCGCCATCGAGGCGCCCTGGGCGGCGTTGGGCGCGGCCGCGTGCGCGGCGTCGCCGAGGATGACCATGGTGTCGGTGTACCAGGTGGGGGTGGCGGCGAGGTCGTAGGCACCGGAGGCGACGACGCGGTCGGTGGCGCGGACCAGGCCGGCGGCCGGGGTGTCGTCGTCCGCGAAGAGGGCGGCGGTCCGGCGGCGCCATTCGGCGGCGGGGACGGCGGCCGGCGCGGCCCCGTCCCGCTCGGTGCCCGGGACGTTCGCGAACCACCAGATCTCGCCGTCGGGGGCACGGGTGCAGCCGAAGAACGCCCGCTTGCCGAAGATCATGGTGTAGGCGTCCGGGGCGAGCGGCGCCTCGGTGTCACGGGTGTATCCGCAGACGGTGTTCCGGCCGGTGTAGCGGGGGCGCGGCGCGGCCGGGTCGATGAGGCCGCGGGTGACGGAGTGCAGGCCGTCCGCGCCGATCAGCAGATCGCCCTCGGCGCGGCTGCCGTCGGCGAAGGCCGCCACCACCTTGGTGCCGTGCGCGGTGTGCACGGTCTCGGCGCCGGTCAGCCGCTTGCCGTGCCGGACGGCGATACCGCGCCGGGCCGCCTCGGCGTGCAGCACCCGGTAGAGCGTGGCGCGCCGCAGGGTGCGCGGCCCGAGGCCGGTGCCCTGTTCGGTGCCCGCGATGGGGCGCTCCCCCAGCCGCTCGCCGTGGTCGTCCAGGACGCGGACCCGCTGGGCGGGGAAGGAGTCCGCCGCCACCGGGCCGTGCGCGTCGATCACCCGCAGCGCTTCGAGGCCGTTGGCGAAGACGACGAGGAAGGCGCCGACGTCGTCCGCGCCGGTGGGGTACGCCTCGAAGATCTCCGCGTCGATGCCCGCCTTGTGCAGGGCCATCGCGGTCACCGCCCCCGCTGTGCCGCCTCCGATGATCAGGGCTTTGGTCATACCGTCTCCCCCCGGTCGGGCCGCCGGCCTCGCCGCCGGGCGGTGCGGCCCCGTTGGCCGCACTGCCACCTTGGCCCCGGCGGGCACGGAGATCCAGACCCGCACCCGCCGGAACCCGGGCGGCCTCAGCCCGCCGCGTAGACGTCCTCGACATAGCGGCCGGCGGCGGTCAGCTCGCGCAGCCATGTTGCGGACTCCTGCGCCGAGGCGCCGGTGCGCTCGCCGTGCAGCGCCCGGAAGGCGGCCCGGACGCCGGGCGCCATCCGGCTGCCGTCGCCGCAGACATGGACCCGCGCACCGGCTTGCAGCAGCTCCCACACCTGGTCGGCCTCGGCGGCGATGCGGTGCTGGACGTAGCGGTGCCCGTGCTCGGGGCGGGCGCTGAAGACGGGCCGCAGGGAGAGGGCACCGGCCTCCTGGGCAGCGGCGAGCTCCGCGGCGTGCAGGAAGTCCGCGTCGGGGTCGTCGCAGCCGAAGTAGAGCCGGGCGGGTCCGCTCCGGCCCGCGGCGAGGCGGTCGGCGACGGCGCCGCGGAAGGGCGCGAGACCGGTACCGGCGGCGACCATGATCAGCGGGGTGGGGTCGGCGGGGTCGAGCCGGAACGCCTCACGGCAGGGCTGTACGCGGGCCAGGACGGTGTCGCCGGGCCGCAGCCCGTGCAGATACCCCGAGCCGGTGCCGCGGGGCTTCAGCGCGACCATCAGATCGGCGTGCCGGGGGTCGGTGGCGGGCGAGGACGACAGGGAGTAGTGCCGGATGCGCAGCGGCGGCAGCAGTTCCAGGATCACCGGCCAGGTCAGCGCGCCGGCCAGCGCCGGATGGGCCGCGACGAGGTCGAGCAGGGTGCGCGGATCGTCCTCGGGGAGGGCTTCCAGGGCCGCGCGCTCCGGCGGGCAGGGGTTGGCCGCGGCGAGCAGGGCGACCTGTCCGGGGGCCGGGCGGGCGCCCAGCTCCAGGTGGTGGGTGAGGAGTTCGCGTACGGTCAGCGGCCGGTCCACCGGGAGGGCGTCCCGGCCGGGGCGGCGGGTGTGCAGCGCGAGGACGGTGTCGAGGGCGACGCCGAGGGCGCGGGCGGCCCGCTCGACGGCGGCCGGCGCGTTGACCGGCAGCACGGCGAGGTGGTCAGCGGTGCGGTAGGTCACGCCGTCGGGCAGCGCGATCCGCAGGAACCGCTTGGGCCGCGGCCACCGCGGCGCGGTGAGGTCGTGGGCCTCGGTGACGGTCATCGCGACGAGGTCGTGGCGGGCGGCGAGCGCGTCCAGCGGTCCGCCGCTGATCTCGGTCACGGTGTAGCCGGTGTCCGCGTCGGCCGGGGCGCTCGCGCCGACGCTCGCCGGGTCGCCGTAGCGGGTCAGCAGTTCGGTGCGGAGCGCGGCGGCGAACTCCTTGACGGTGCCGGTGAGATCGCCGGAGGCGTCGGCCTCGGCGCGCGGCAGCAGGCGCTCTCCGCCGAGCGCGGCCAGCCGCTCGTCCAGCAGGGTCGGTATCTGCTGGTAGGTCGCGGTCCAGTTGCGGTCGCCGACGCCCAGGACGGCGTACGGCACGCCCGCCGCGGCGCCCTCCGGCGCGGTGGCCAGCCGGCGCACGAAGGCGGCCGCGTCGTCGGTGGGCTGCCCGTTGTA
Organism: Streptomyces sp. x-80; assembly: GCF_046549095.1. Taxonomy (NCBI): domain Bacteria; kingdom Bacillati; phylum Actinomycetota; class Actinomycetes; order Kitasatosporales; family Streptomycetaceae; genus Streptomyces; species Streptomyces sp. x-80. The sequence goes on along the minus strand of NZ_JAJPWM010000037.1, from coordinate 6,587 downwards.
GGAGGCGGCGACGATGACGACGGGCCGGTCGGCGGGCAGCCCGTCCGCGTACGCGTCCAGCGGCGCCACCTCGGCGGCGAAGCCCAGGCCGGTGGCCCCGTCGGCGAGCCGCTCGGCGAACTCGCGGCAGGTCCCGTAGTTGCTGCCGTGCACCAGCAGCAGGCCGGTGCCCTGCGGGACGCGGGCCGGCAGACCGCCTTCGTCCGCGGTGTCGCCGACGGTCGCGGCGCCGCCGGGGAGTACGGCCGGGGCGGCGCGGACCGCGGCCCGGTCCGCCGGGCCGCGCCGGGCCAGGGTGAGCGTGAACCCGTCGGGCTTGAGGGTGAGCGTCTCCTTGATGCGCAGCCGGTAGTCGGCGTGGTCGATCAGGCGGTAGCGGTGCACCAGCAGCGCGAGCAGCATGGTCGCCTCGTGCAGCGCGAACTGCCGCCCGATACAGGCCCGTTCACCGGTGCCGAACGGTTTGTACGCATGCGGCGAGCGGGCCGCCTCAGCCTCCGGGCCGAACCGGGCCGGGTCGAACAGCTCGGGGTTGTCGCCCCAGACCGGATCGCGGTGCAGCATCGGCGTGAGCACCGTGACCAACTGCCCGGCCCGCACCGGACAGCGGCCGCCGAGCAGGGTGTCCGCGCGCGCCTGGCGACTGAAGGTGGCGGCCGTGGGCCACAGCCGGAGCGCCTCGTTGAGGACCTGCCGGGTGAACGGCAGCCGGCCGATGTCCTCGAAGGACGGGTCGGGGTCCGCCGCGTCGCCCCACAGCGCGTCGGCCTCACGCTGTGCCATGCGCAGCGCGGCCGGGTCCTTGAGCAGGTGGTACAGCGCGAAGGAGAGCGCGCCCGAGGTGGTCTCGTGCCCGGCGATCAGAAAGGTGATGACCTGGTTGCGGATGTTCGCCAGGTCGAGGGTGGGGCCGCCGTCCGCGGCGCCGCCGTCCTGCGCGCGGGCGCCGAGCATCAGCCCCAGCAGATCGTCCGCGCGCGTCTCGCCGCTCGCGGTCCGGGCGCCGATCACCTCGTCGACCACGGAGGCCAGGTAGTCCGCGTCGGCCCGGAACGCCGCGTCCTTCGCCGTGTGGTCGGCGTCGGGATCGCGGCCGAACTTCTGCATGCTCCCTTCGAGGCAGCGCACCATCGACTCGACGAAGGGGTGCGCGCTCTCGCGGGCGAACGACTCGAAGTCGAAGCCGAATCCGGCGAGCCCGATGGTGTCCAGCGTCATCCGGGTCATGTCGTCCGCGACCTCGACGGCCGTACCGTCGGCCGCCCGCCGGTCCCAGCTCGCCATGACCCGGCGGGCGACCTTCAGCATCGTCGGGTGGTACGTACGCATCGAGCCGAGCGCGAAGGCGGGCATCAGGACCGCGTGCGCCCTGGCCCAGTTCGGCTCGTCGTTGTAGGCGGTGAACAGCCCGTCCCCGGCGAACTCCCGGACGTACTCCAGCACGGCCGGCACGCCCTTGGCGAACCGCTGCTCGTCGGCGACCTCGGTGACCAGGTCCAGCGAGGAGACGAAGAGCGTCTCGCGGTGGCCGAACCGGCGCCGGAAGACCGGTCCGTGGATCCGGGCGAGGTCCATGGCCTGCTGGATGGGTGTGGTGGAGAGACCCGTCGCCGAGATGTCGGCGACCGGGATGCCGTCGGCGGCGCGTTCGTCCGCGGGGAGCGCGATGGTGTCGGTCATGTCTCCAGCGTGACCGGCCCGGTGTGCCCCGCCCGCCGCGGCAACTGCATGATTGTGCAGTGGTTTTTCGCTGTCCGCTCTTGCGGGCGGGCCGGGGAGGGAACATGCGCGACGGGGCGGACGGCGGCACGGCGGACGAGGGCGCGCCCCCCGCCCCGGGGACACCCGCCGCGCGGGGTCCGCTGGACGAGTTCGGCCTGCAACCGGACGGCGCCTGGCACAACTACTTCCTGATCCTGCTGGACCGGATCCCCACCCCGATCGCGGTGTGCCGGGCCGACGGCGAGGTGCTGATCGCCAATCCGGCGATGGCCGCGCAGTGGGGTACGGTCGCCGGCCAGTTGCGCGGCCGCAATCTGCTGGACCTGTTCCGCCCACGGGCACGGGCCCAGCTGCACCGGCTGACCGAGGCGCTGCGGCTGGGCCACCGGTCGCGCTATCCGGTGGAGGTGCGCTGGCGGAGCGGGGGCCACGGCGACGAACGGGAAGGGGAGCTGACGATCGATCCGGTCGGCGACCCGTCGAACCGGCCGCCCGCGCTGCTGGCGTTACTGCGGGTCCGTGACGCCGCTCCCCCGTCGCCGGCGCCGCGCGCCACGGTGAGCCCCGTGGAGGCCCGGATTCTGGCGATGGCGGCCGGCGGCGCCACCACGTCGGCGATCGGCGGCGCCCTCGGGCTGACGGTGGACGGCGTCAACTACCACCTCACCCGGCTCGCCCGCCGCTGGCGGGTGCAGGGCCGCACCGCGCTGGTCGCCCGCGCGTACGTACTGGGCGTGCTGTCCCCGGACAGCTGGCCGCCGGCCCCGGCCTAGACCGGGTCGTCCCGGTGGCGGCACACCCCGGCGGCCCGCGCCCGAGCGCCCCACGGCGCACGCCCGCGCGGCCCGGGGGGCATCCAGCACGTGCGTACGGATAACCTCCCTGGTGTGGAGCAGAACACGCCCGCGCCTTTCGAGCGCGGAACGGACGGCCCGAAGGTCATCGTCGTCGGCATCGACGGCTCGGACTCGTCGTGGCGCGCCGCCGCGTACGCGGCCGGCCTGGCCAGGCGCCAGGCGTCGAAGCTCGTCCTGGTCTACGTCCAGCCGGTGCTGCCGGCCGGTGCGGCGATGGGCGCCCCGGTCGTGGACGCGACCAGCGAGGTGGCCGAGGAGCTGATGACCGAGATCCGCAAGGCGACGGAGCGGCTCCAGGGGATATACGACGTGCGCTGGGAGTTCCACACACTGCGGGGCGATCCGTACAACGGCATGGTCCAGATGGCCGACGAGCTGACGGCCGACGCGGTGGTGGTCGGCGCCTCGGAGTCGGCCGGGCACCGCATCATGGGTTCGGTCGCGGTCCGTCTGGTCAAGGCGGGGCGCTGGCCGGTGACCGTCGTCCCGTAACGGGGCCGGGCCCGCGCCGGTGCGGGGGGCCGCCGGCCGCCCTGGGCGCGCCCCCTGCGTCCGTACCCGGCGGCGGCCTCAGGACTTCCCTTCCTCCAGCCGGAAGCCGACCTTCAGCCCGACTTGATAGTGGCCGATGCGGCCGTCCACCAGGTGCCCGCGGACCTGTGTGACCTCGAACCAGTCCAGGCCCCTGAGCGTCTGTGTCGCGCGGCTGACCCCGCGCCGGATCGCATCGTCCACGCTCTCCTGAGACGTTCCGACGATCTCTGTCACTCGGTACGTGTGGTTCGACATACAGGGTCTCCTGCGTCAGTGGGACCGGCCGGGGCACCCCCTTCTCCCTACGGTGCCTCACAACGACACCCCGCGCGACCCGCGAAACCGCGTCCGGACGCGGCCCCGGGGCCACCGCCCGCCCCCGGGGCCGGCGGCGCGCGACGCGGACCCGGCGCAGCGCCTTCCTCGGACGCGGCCGAGGGACCATGATGAGCCGCCGTCGGACCACGCCGGAGGGTACGGAGGGATCACGCATGGGGCTGCGCGCGGGACAGGGCGTATGGCGCCGTAAACCGATCGAGCACATCGAGGAGACCGAGGGCGGCGCGGGCCCGCGGCTGACCCGGGTCCTGGGCCTGTGGCAGCTGACGGCCATCGGTGTCGGCGGCATCATCGGAGCGGGCATCTTCACACTGGCCGGGACGGTCGCGAACGGGAAGGCCGGGCCCGCGGTCCTGCTGTCCTTTCTCATCGCGGGCGTGGCGAGCGCGGCGGCCGCCTTCTCGTACGCCGAATTCGCCGGGCTGATCCCGAAGGCGGGGTCGGCCTACACCTATGGGTACGCGGTGCTCGGCGAGCTGGCCGGCTGGTTCATCGGCTGGGATCTGCTGCTGGAGTACACCGCGATCGTCGCGGTGGTGGCGATCGGCATCTCCGGCTACTTCAGTTTTCTGCTCGGCGAGATGGGGCTCCAGTTGCCCGCGTGGCTGCTGGGCGCGCCGGGCACCGGCCCCGGGCACCGGGTGGACCTCTTCGCGGCGGCGCTCTGCCTGCTGATCGCCTACCTGCTGACCCTGGGCATCAAGAACGCCGCGCGCTTCGAGACGATCGTGGTGGGCCTGAAGGTCCTGGTGGTGCTGGTGGTGATCGGCGTCGGCTTCTTCCACATCGACACCGGGAACTACCACCCCTTCTTCCCGTTCGGGGTCGGTGGCGCGTTCACCGGTGCGGCGACGGTTTTCTTCGCGGTCTTCGGCTATGACGCGATGAGCACCGCGGCCGAGGAGTCCCGGGACGCCCGGCGCCATATGCCGAAAGCGATCATGTATTCGCTGGCGATCTCGATGGTGCTCTACGTCCTGGCCTGTCTGGTCCTGACGGGTATGCAGAACTACCGGGACATCAACCCGGAGAGCGGTTTCTCGACGGCGTTCAAGTCGGTGGGCCTGGACCGGCTGGCGGATGTCATCGCGGTCGGCGCGATCATCGGCATCCTGACCGTCATGTTCACGTTCATGCTCGGGGTGACCCGGGTGTTCTTCTCGATGAGCCGGGACGGACTGCTGCCGAAGTGGTTCGCCAAGACGAGCGTCCGGCATCAGGTGCCGACCCGGGTGACCTGGATCGTCGGTGTCGCGTCGGCGGCCATCGCGGGCTTCCTGCCGATCGGGGAGGCCGCCGAGCTGACCAATATCGGCATCCTGCTCGCGTTCGTGGTGGTCTGCATCTCGGTGATCGTGCTCCGCTACAAGCGCCCTGACCTGCCGCGGACGTTCCGGACGCCGGGGATGCCGGTGGTGCCGGCGATCGGCGTCGTCTTCTCGCTCTGGCTGATCACCTTCCTGGCGTGGCAGACCTGGGTGCGGTTCGCCGTGTGGTTCCTGATCGGCCTGGTCGTCTACTTCACGTACTCCTACCGCCGCTCCGAACTGGCGAGACCGGACCGGGCGGGCGACGGGTCCTGACGGCCGTACCGGCTCGGCCGGGCCGCACCGGGAACCCTGTCCGCGCCGCCCGGTCCGGCCGGTGCGGTGCGGGGCCGTACGGCCGTACGGCCCCGCACCGCGGCCGCCCCGCCGGCCGTCAGAACACGAACGGGCCCGGGGACTGCGCGGAGGTGGCGTTACAGGTGGCCGTCACGCCGAACACCACGACCTGAAGCGACTTCGCCGTCAGGCTGTCGCCCGCGGCGACCGTACCGCTGAGCGGACCGGTGGAGACCGCGCTGCCGGACGGGATCGCCGGGTTGGAGTTGCCGCTGAACACCGTCGTCCCGGAGCCGTTGTTGGTGAGGGTGAGCTTGGAGCTGACCGAGTTCGCCCCGACGTCGATGGGCGCGGTGATCGCCGACGTGGACAGGCTGATGGTCGCGGCCGTCCCGTCCTGGCTCGCCGTGAGCGTCGCCGTACCGGAGCCGTACAGACCGCAGTCGAACGTGATGGTGGCGGTTGTCGGCGTCACCGCGACCGCGGCCGGCGCCATCGCGAGGGTGCCCGCGAGGGCCACTCCGACGCCCAGTGCCGTGCCGATTCCGAGCTTGCCGTGTCTCATGAGGGTTCCGCCTTCTGGTGGGGGGACAGGCCCGTGGCCGTCGGAGAGACGGTGCGGCAGGCGGCCACGCGGGGACCGCGGTTCGGGCCCCGTGCCGACCACCGGATCTGATGGGTGGTCAGCGACCTGAATTGCTGCCCATTGAGACACGCACCCCCGAAGAGAGCAAGGCAGACACCTCAAGATTTTTGACGTGTTCGCGCCAATTCCACCCACCGTTCGACCGCCTCGCACACACCGGGCCGTGAATCCGCACACCCGTCCCCGATTCCGGACCGCCCCGGCGTCGCCGCCGAGCCGGAGGACGCGCTCGCCTCGCACCCCGGCGCCCGGCACACCGTGACGCCCCGCACCGGCCCACGTGACGACCTGCACCGGCTCCGCCGCGCTGCACTCCGTGTACACCGCGGCGGCATCGGTCCGCGGGACAAGGCGATCGTGCCCGCGCTCACCTTCCGTGCGACCGCCACTCCGCTGTTCCACCTCGGCGCCCACCCCGTGCCGGTCCCTTGCACCGTGCCCGCGACGCATCGGGGCCGCTGCGAGACGCACCATCAGGCGTACGAGGGGCGCCCCTCGGTCCGTTCCCGACAAGCACGGAGCAGGCGACGGGCGCTCCGCCGGGATGCTGCTGCCAGGCTCCGCCGGCGAGCGCAGGAACGGGGCTCGGCCTGGTGCGACTGGGGCTTGCGCGACTTCCCTGCATCCACAATGGACGTTGACCACATGCGCCCGCTGTCCCTCGGCGGTGAGGACGTTGACGGGAATGTTCAGGTGCTGTGCCACGGGTGCCACGCGTTGAAGACCCGCGAGGATTTCGGGGTGATGGCTCCGCCGTTCTAAGACCGTGTCCTACATGGTCAGTTGGTCGTTGGGCTGGCTATGGGGAGTGGACGGTGGCGATGGATCGTGCCGGATGGGCTGTGGGAGATTGCCAGGCCCCTGTTGCCATCGGCGAGGGTTCGC
>NZ_JAJPWM010000036.1:0-46127 GCF_046549095.1 Streptomyces sp. x-80 | reverse complement strand
TCCAAAGCCATGATCCACATCGCGTCGATCGACAACCTCGCCAAGCGCATAACGGACGAAGCCACCCCTACCTGGCGAGGGACCTACTAGGGCAGAAAGGGCAATCTGCCTAGATCAAATGCCCTCTGAGTTCGGCCAGGACACCGTGCTGAGCAGAGCGGCGGTCAAATGGGCCCACGCGAGGTAGATGATCGTGTTCATGCCCCTGCGAAGAACGATCGGGAAGCACTCCTGATGGGGAAATCCCAGGGACTTTTCAGGGACTTTCACGTCTGTCCCAGGGAGAGTTCAGGTACTTTCCGCCGTGTAATCAGGGAAGGTCCTGACAGCGCCGAAAGAAACGAACGCGCTGGTCAGGTCCCACGGCCTCAGCGCTCGATGATGCCCACCGCCAGCCTGCCCCGGGCCGTCTCCTTGTACTTGGCGTTCATGAAGCCTCTTGGTCGCGGCAGTCGCTTTCCAGCAAGTGCTTTACCTCGCTGGGCCGGAACCGCAGTTGTTGTCCAATGCGGAAGCTTGGTATGGCCTGCTTCTCGTGATTGTCGTAAACACATGAGACGGACTTCCGGAGAAAGCCGGCCAGGGTCGATACGGTCCACGTCGGTTGGTCCATAGCTGTCCACTTCCGTAGGGCGGGAGTGCGACACGATAGGGACGGATCGCGGCCACACCAAACGGCCCCCTGCAACGTCTCTTTACCTTCGTGGGCCCGTCGCGGCCGGCCTTAGCGGGGGAGACGGTCTTGGGGGCGAGGCGGCACACAGCGAAGGGTCGGCGAGTCGCGGTCCTGGTCTGTCCGCGCTTCCACGCTTCAGCGCCGGAAACCAGCACCGATCCAGTGCAACGCCACCGCCCGGACCGGAAGGGACGGCAGCGGAAGTCAGCACGAAGTCAGCACGGTTCGGCTTGGGCTCGTTCGCCGCCAACGAGCCCAAGCCGTTGACCTGTATGTTTGCCGCCGGGCCACGTGTCTGCCAAGGGCCTTCATTCCAGTTCGAGAACATCTGGCTGCGGACGATGTGCAACGTTTCCTGTGTCGTGGCCGCGCCCAATGTCCCAGCCGTACGCGACGGATCAGCTAAATCAAATCGGTTTGGTGGGGCCGGAATTCCCATCTACTGTCCACGACTGCGACCGGCGGGTGGATGCGCTGGAAGTGAACGGTAGACAACGATCTTCGTAGAAGATCGCGTTGATCTTTCGGGTCCAGGGGAGATATTTGTGCAGCGGGATGGTGTCGAGGCGCGAGTCGTTGGAGATAGTGAGCGTGCGGCCAAGGCGGAGGTAGGTCTCCTGGATGATTGGATTGAGAGGTTCCTTGTGGCCAGCCCGAGGGTGTCCGAACACGAGGCGCTTCGCGTGCGTGGAATGTTGATGAACATCAATCGTCAAGGATGAGGCGCCCCAGGATTCTGGGGCGACTCATCGCTAAGCCGCCAGCTCTGCAGTCTGCTTCTAATGGGGAGTCATACGTTCCCTCACGGGCTGAGAACTCTTGTACTTGGATCGAGGCGCTGGCCGCTTTACTGCGATGAAGTGCAGATAGTGCTTGACGATGGCGCGTCGTTGGCGGAGAGTGCCCGCTGTCCAATTCTTGAGGAGTTCGTCCGGCGAAACGGTAGGAGCTGGTATGCCCTCCGCGGCCTCAATGCTCTCCCGATGCACCGAAATCTTGCGGTTGATGGCGGCCAGCATGGTGGAGTAGTCCTCCTCGGTTAGCTCGATTTTCTGAGGCGTCCCCTCGGACCAACGGCGAATCAGGTCGCCCTTGCGTGCGAGCTCCTGGTCCAGTTGCGCCTGCCGGTCGGCGATGTTGGATGCAGACTGGTGCAGCTCGGTTTTCGCGCACTCCAGTTGGTTGCGGAGGCAGACGGTCATAGCCTCTTCGATCGCCTGGTCGGCAGTCGGTGCCGAGATGGCGGTGCCTCCGCACCCGCCTCGATCGGACGGTGGGCACACGTAGTTACGGATGATTTTGCCGGTCCTGCGCTGCGTGTAACGGTGCCCGATGAGACCACGCTGCCACTTGGTGCAACGCAGAATGCCGGAGAGGAAGTACCGGACCACCGGCGTCACACCGGCCTCGCCCGGCTTGATGCCGGCCTTCTGTCGCCGAGATTGCCATTCAAACTGGACCTGCGACCAGACCTTGGGAGCGACGATGGGTTCCCACGACCCCAGCAAAGGATGCCCCTGCTCGTCGGACAGGACCAGGCTCCAACCATCACCTGCCGTGACGGCGTTGGCGCGGTGTCTGCCTGCGTACGAGACCATGCCCGCGTAGCGCGGATTGCGGAGCATTTTCGCGACCATGGTGGCGGACCAAGTCTTCGCGGCAGGCGGATCTCGATTCCCTCAACGTTGAATGCCTTGGCGATGCTGTAGGCGGACTCGCCGGCCAGGAAGCCCTGGAAGATGCGGGTGACGACATCGGCCTCTTCAGCGACCAGCTGCCCCTTACGCTCTCCCTTGCGGATCCATCCGTGGGCGATCCGCCCTTGGGCCTCGCCGTTTTGGGCAGCCGGGAGATGTTGGCGGGCGACGCGACGCGCGGTGTCCTCGGAGGACTTCAGCGCCATCACGCACATCATGCGGGCCATGTGACGGTCGCTGTCGTTGATCAGGTGCATCCGCCCGCCGGTGGCTCCCGTGACGGGGCGTTGGACGTACTCGGCGATGTCGATGAGGTCTTCGAGGTCGCGTGGCTGACGGACGAGCCGGTCGAGGTCGTAGAAGATGACGCCGTCGATCACGCCGAGGGCGAGGTCGGCGAGCAGTTGACGGAACTCGGGTCGCAGGACGACCCAGTCGAAGGGTGCCGTCGGGCTTGGTGATCTTGCGCTTCTTGAAGGCGGAGGTGCCGTTCTCCTTGTAGACCTTGACGAACGGCCCCCAGCGGAGCCGGGCCCGGCTGTCTTCGGCGTCCTCAAGCCGGCGGTCCACGCCGGTCTCCAGTCCGAAGCGGTCGGAGGAGATGCGGAGGAAGGCACCGGGGCGCTTCGGGACGTACGAGGCCAAGTGGTCGTGGAGGTTGAGGGTGACTTGTCCGCCGCGGGTGTGGGCGGGGACCTCGAAGTCCTCCCAAGCCGTGGCGAGGGCGGTGGCTGGCACGGTGTCGGCTGCTGGTGCTCGATGGTCCCGATACCAGGCACTTTCCGTCGAACTCGCGATTGGGCGGTGCCGTGGATCCTTTGTAGAATCCGCGGTTTCGCTCATGGACACTGATCACCATGCGCATCGACTTTGATCCCGCTGACATGTCCCGCAACGAGTTCTACAAGCTGTTGACCGCGGTGGTCGTGCCGCGCCCCATCGCCTGGGTATCGACCATCGGTCCGGACGGAGTCGCGAACCTGGCCCCGCACTCGTTCTTCACCATCGCCAGCGTGGCGCCGCCCGTGGTGCAGTTCACCTCTGTCGGCCGCAAGGACTCGTTGCGGAACGTCGAGGCCACCGGGGAGTTCGTGGTGAACCTCGCGCCGGAGGAGATGTTCGAGCAGATCAACGAATCCGCCGTCGATTTTCCGCACGGGACGAGCGAGTTCGAGGCGTCCGGGATCGCCGCCGAGCCGAGCCTGCGGGTCGGGCCGCCGCGGGTCGCGGCCTCGCCCGTGGCGCTGGAGTGCGAGGCGTACAGCACGCTCGGGATCGGTGACTCGACGGTCGTGTTCGGGCGGGTGGTGCACGCGGCCGTGTCGCAGGACGTGCTGGTGGACGGGCACCCCGAGATCACCCGGCTGCGGCCCCTGTCGCGGCTCGGCAAGAACGAGTGGGGCACGCTCGGCGAGGTACGGGAGCTGGCGCGGATCCGGCACGCGGACTGGCAGGGCCCCGCCGGCGCCCGGTGAGCGGGAGGAGCGGGGCCGGCCGGTTGTTCCGATCGGCTTCGCCCGGAGGTCGCTTCCGGCTCATCGCGGTATCCGGGACTCTGGGAGGACGGGCGCCGGCGGTCGCCGGCGCCCGCCGGGTACCGGATCCCTGGAGTCGCCGTGATCGCTCTCGCCCTCGCTCCCGCACCGGAAGATCACCCCGATTCCGCTCCGGCGGCGCCGGTCAGCCGGCGGTCCGCGCTACGGGCGGCGGCCGCCACTGCGGTGGCCGCCACTGCGGTGGCCGCGCCGGTGGCGGCGTACGGAGCCGGGCCCGCGTACGCCGCCGGCCGCGGGCGGGGGCTGCGGGTGATGACCTTCAACCTGCGGTACGCGGCGGACACCCCGCCGCACTCCTGGGCCGAGCGCCGCCCCGTGATGCGGGCGCTGCTGCGCCGCGAGGCCCCGCACCTGCTCGGGACGCAGGAGGGGCTGTACGGACAGCTGCGCGATATCGCGGCGGATCTCGGCCCGCGGTACGACTGGGTGGGGACGGGGCGGGGCGGCGGGAGCCGGGATGAGTTCGTGGCGCTCTTCTATGACGTACACCGACTCGTACCGGTCGAGTACGACCACTTCTGGCTGTCCGGTACACCACGCCTGATCGGGTCGGCCACCTGGGGAAACACCGTCATCCGGATGGTGACCTGGGTCCGCTTCCGGGACCTGCGCGCGGGCGGCGAGTGCTACGCCCTGAACACCCACCTCGACCACGCCCACCAGTACGCGCGCGAACGGTCCGCCGCGCTGATCACCGAACGGCTGGCCGCCCTGGATCCCGCCCTGCCCCGGATCGTCACCGGGGACTTCAACGTCGCGGCGCACCACAACCCCGTCTACGACGCGATGCTCGGCGGCGGGACCCTCGTGGACAGCTGGGACACGGCCGAGCGGCGCAGCGCGCAGTACGGCACCTTTCATGGCTACCGGCCCCTGGTTCCGGACGGCGACCGGGTCGACTGGATCCTGACCTCACCGGGGGTGCGGACCCGCCGCGCCACCATCAACACCTTCGCCGAGCACGGCCGGTTCCCGAGCGATCACCTGCCGGTGCAGGCGCTGCTCGACCGGTGACCCGCGGGGCCGGGCGAGCGGGTCACGGGCGGGTGGCGGTGGAGCCGCGGACATGCAGGCCGTCGAGGAGTTCCCGGGTCGCGGCCGCCACGTCGTCCACGGCGTGGTCGAACACCTCGCGGTTGTGGGCGGCCGGCATCCGGAATCCGGAGACCTTGCGCACGTACTGCACGGCCGCGGCCCGGATGTCCTCCTCGGTGACCTCGGGCGTGACGGGCGGACGGAGGGTCTTGATGCTTCGGCACATGCCTACAGTCTCCCTCCCGGCGGCCGGACGCGGGGGCGCCGGGCCCGGGTGCGGCGCGGCCGCGCCCGTGGGCGGCGGCGGCGCGGTTCAGCCCAGCCCGGTGACCCGCATCGTGATGTTGAGACGGCCGCCGGCCAGGCCGCACGCGGGGTCGCCGCTGCCCGGCCGGACCTTGGGCACCCCGTGGTACGCGAACCGGGACGGCCCGCCGAAGACGAACAGGTCACCGGAGGCCAGCTCGATGTCGGTGTACGGCTTGGTACGCGTCCGCGTGTTGCCGAACCGGAAGATACAGGTGTCGCCGATGCTCAGGGAGACCACCGGCGCGTCGGACCGCTCCTCCTTGTCCTGGTGCATGCCGAGCCTGGCCTGGCCGTCGTAGAAGTTGATCAGCGCGGTGTCCGGCGTGTAGCGGTCACCCGCTGCCGCGTCCTCGTACGCCTCGGCCACCGCGCGGCGGCCCAAGCCGACCATCCAGTCAGGGAACGCGGCGACCCGGGCGCCGTTCACATCGTCGGCGGTGCGGGTGTACGCGTACGGCTGCCAGTGCCAGCCGATGCACACCGTCTGGACGGACATCGTGCCGCCGCGGGGGAGTCTGGTGTGCCGGATCGGAACCGGGCCGCGCGCCCAGCCGCGGCAGGCGGCGACGAGTTCGCGCTGCTGCGCCAGGGTCAGCCAGCCGGGGACGTGGACGGCGCCGGGAGCCGGCTGCCGACGGCCCGGGGCGTGGCCGACGGCCGCCGGGTCGGCATGGCCGCCGGTGCCCGCGCCGGAACTATCGCGGGGGCCCTCGCCGGGGGGTGCGGAACCCATGGATCCCCCGAAGTCCTCGAAACCGGGGAGTGGTGTGCTCATACGTGACTCACCCGCTTCGTCTTTCTCGTCCGTCGCTCTCGTCCGTCGCTCTCGTCCCGTTCTGCCGGGTACCGGTCCGCCGCGTCACGTTCGCTCGCGTCCCGCTGCTCATCTCAGCGTGCCACGCGGGCGGCGGTCCGGGCCAAGACGCCCGAGGGGCGGTGGCCGCCGGGTGCCGGGCGGCCGCTCAGCCGAGGGTGGGTTGCAGGGCGCCCTCGTGCGTCAGCAGCGTGATCTTGCGCTCGACGCCCGCCGCGTAGCCGCGCATCGTGCCGTCGGCGCCGATCACGCGATGGCAGGGGCGCAGGATCGGCAGGGGATTCGCCCCGATCGCGGCGCCCAGGGCGCGCACCTCACCACGGGGCACGCCGAGGGTGTCGGCGAGCTCGCCGTAGGTGGTCGTGGTGCCGTACGGGATCGCCTCCAGGCCCTGCCAGACGCGCTCCTGGAACTCCGTACCGGTGGTGCGGAAGGTGAGGGTGAAGCGGGTCAGCTCGCCCGCGAAATAGGCGTCGAGCTGCCGGACCGCCTCGGCGAAGAGGCCGGGGGAGTGCCGCCGGCCCATCCGTACGGGGGCGGCGCCGCGCTGCTCGGGCATGGTGAGGGCGGTCAGGACGAGGCCGCCCGGTGCGGTCGCCGATTCCTCGCCGACCAGCAGCAGCTCGCCCACGGGGCTGTCGACGGTCGCGGTCATGATCGTCGTGCCGGTGCGGGTGGTGCCGGTGCGAGTGGCACCGGCAGTGGTCGTAGTTGTAGTCGTAGTCATCGTCGTGGTCGGGTGGTGGGTCATGGTGCGTCCTTGTGCGCGGCGGCCCGGTCGTGGTCCGCGCTGCCGCGGTCGGTTGCCTGGTGGTCGGCTCCGGCGGTCGCCTGGGCTCTCTTCGAGTCTGCGGGCCCGGGGGCGGCCCGGCTGGCGGAAATCGGACGTCACGGTGGGCGGTCGGCCGGTCCGTCGGGGGAAGCCACGGTGCGCCACCGGACGCCACGGTGCGGCGCGCCGAGAGCGCGCCGCACCGCCGTACGGGCTTCGTGCGGAACCGGTGCCAACGGCAGACCGAACCGCTGCTACTTCAGATCGACCTGGAACACCTTGTCGGAGCCGGGCCCGGCCTTGCCGTTGTTGTCGGCGTTGGTGGTGGTCAGCCACAGGGAGTTCGTACCGGGCACGGCCTCGACCGTGCGCAGCCGTCCGTAGTCGCCGGTGTAGTACGCCTTGGGGGTGCCGGCGGTGGTGCCGTCGACCGGGATGCGCCACAGACGCTGGCCGCGCAGCGCCGCCATGTAGACCGCTCCGTCGGCGTAGGCGACCGCGCTGGGCGACGCCTCACTGACCGGCCACTGCTGCTTGGGGTTGGTCATCCCGGCGACGGAACAGGTGCCTTCGCAGGTGGGCCAGCCGTAGTTCTTCCCGGGCTCGATGAGGTTCAGCTCGTCGTACTTGGCATCGCCGAACTCCGCCTCCCACAGGCGGCCTTGGGCATCCCAGGTGATGCCCTGCGGATTGCGGTGGCCGTAGGAGTAGAGCAGCGTGCCGAAGGGGTTGCCGGGGGCCGGTTTGCCGTCGGTGGTCATACGCAGGATCTTGCCGTTGAGCGACGACTTGTCCTGGGCCAGCTTTCCGTCCTGGGCCTCGCCCGTAGTGGCGTAGAGGTAGCCGTCGGGGCCGAACTTGAGGCGTCCGCCGTCGTGGTACTTGTTCTTCTTGATGCCGTCGACGAGCACCTTGTAGCCGCTGAGCTTGCCGCCGTTGAAGGTCATCCGCGCGATGCGGTTGCCTTCCGACGCGGTGTGCATCAGGTAGACGTAGTGGTCGGTCTTCCAGGACGGCGATACGGCGATGCTCAGCAGACCGCCCTCGCCGCCCGTGGTGACGACGTCGGGTACCTTGCCGATCTCCTTCTTCGTGCCGTCCTGGGCGAGGGTGAAGACCTTGAACGTATCGCGCTCGGTGATCAGGGCCGAGCCGTCGGGCAGCCAGCTCAGGCCCCACGGGATGGACCAGCCCGACGAGATGGTCCTGATCGAGCCGGGTACCGAGGTGAGGCCGGGTGCCGCGGAGCCGGCGGCCGCACGGTCCGTCGCTGCGGCGGCGCCTCCGGTGGCGCTGTTCGTCTTGCTCGTGGTGGCACGGTGCGGGGCGGTGGCGGCGCCGCCCGTGCCGGCCGCGGCGATGAGCAGGCCGGTGGCCAGGGCGGCGGCGGTCACCGCGGTGAGGGAGGCGTGCCGGGCTGTGGTGGTGCGCATGCGCATGGGGGGTCCTCCGGTCAGGCAGATGTGACGGGGTGTTCCCTCGGGGGCGGGCATCAGCGGCGCCAGGCTGATAGGAAAGTTTCCTAATGGTCCGGCCCGGAAACTACTGCGCCCATGGGCAGGGGTCAAGGGACGGGAAGGTAGGACGTATCTCCCCGCGCGTCGGGGCGAGTTGGCCTCCGAAGATCTTCGGTCCGGGTGTGTGTCGTGGCAGATGCTGCTGAAGTGCGGGGTGAACAGGCGGATTGCCATTGTGGGGAGTTCGCCGCAGAGGTGTGATCGCTCCATAGGTCGGATCATTTTTGTCCCGCCCCATTGACCGCGCCCCCCAAGCTCGGGATTCTGCAAAGCAACACCGTGCAACGCACGGCAACGCTACGACAACGCACCGCCACGCAACATGGTCGGCGATCCGCCGGCGGCCGGCGCCCCCGGGCCGTCGGCGGACCGGGCCGACGTCCGCGAAAGCGGAACGCGCTCCCTCCGCGGACCGGGCGGCGTCGGCCGTCCCGGTCCGCCGTTCCCCGCCACCGGGCGGGCGACGACCCTCGGACGGGCGCGGGGCGTGCGACCGCGACCGACCCCCACACGAAAGGCTGGACCCCACATGAACGACGCCATGGAGCAGCCCCCGCGGAACTCGCAGCCGTCGCACACCCCCGGCCCGGCCGCGCCGCACGGTGAGCAGACCGCCTGGCAGGCCCCGGACTACACGGTCGTCGAGACCGCGCTCGAAGTCACCGCCTACTCCCTGAACGCCCGCTGACCGCCCCGCCATGCTGTTGCGGGTGCTCGGCACCGCGGCGGGTGGCGGCCTGCCCCAGTGGAACTGCGCGTGCCCCGGGTGTGCCGGGGCACGCGCCCATCCCGACCGGCGCCGCCGCCACGCCTCGCTCGCCGTACGAGCCGACGACGACCACTGGTATCTGATCAACGCCACCCCCGATATCGCCGACCAGATCGAGAGCACGGCCGCCCTGCACCCGGGCCCCGCCGCGCGCCGGACCCCGGTGACGGGCGTGGTCCTCACCGACGCCGAACTCGACCACACCCTCGGCATCGCACGGCTCCGCGAGGCCGACCGCATCGAGGTCCTCGCCACCGGCCGGGTCCGCGCCGCGCTGTGCGAACAAGCGCACCTGGACGCCGTCCTCACGCCGTATGCGGACCTCGTATGGCGGGAGCTGGACGCGCGGCCCGTTCCGCTGAGCGAGGGGTCCGACGTCGAGATCAGCGCCGTCCCCGTCTCCGCCAAACGCCCCCGCTACGCGGCCGCGGCCCCCGATCCGGCCGGACCCGGACCCGCACCCGACGCCGGCCCCGAACCGTGGGTCGTCGCCCTGCGGCTGCACGACCGCCGCACCGGCGGCACCGCCGTCTACGCGCCCGCGCTCGCCGCCTGGTCCGACGCGTTCCAGGACGCGCTGGCCGACGCCGACTGCGTCCTGGTCGACGGCACGTTCTGGGACGACGACGAACCACGCCGCAGCGGATTCTCCACCCGGACCGCGACCGGTATGGGCCATCTGCCCATCGACGGGCCGGCCGGCACCGCCCGCCGGCTCGCCCCGCTCGCCGCCCGCTGCCTCTACACCCACCTCAACAACACCAACCCCCTCGTGGACCCCGGAGCGCCGCAGCACGAGCGGCTGGCGGAACAGGGACTCGCGGTGGCCGCCGAAGGCATGGAGATCGCCCTATGAGCACGCCCTTCGAGGAGCGGCTGCGGACCGTGGCACGCGACAGCTACCACGACCGGCACCCCTTCAACCTCCGTATGCACGCGGGGGAGCTGACGCCGGAGGAGCTGCGCCGCTGGATCCGCAACCGGTTCCACTACCAGCGCTGCATCCCCGTCAAGGACGCCCTGATCACCGCGAAGCTGGGCACGCCGGAGCTGCGCCGGATGTGGCTGCGCCGGATCCAGGACCACGACGGGCAGCGGGAGGGCGAGGGCGGCATCGAGCGCTGGCTGCGGCTCGGCGAGGCGGCCGGACTCGACCGGGCACTGCTCCTGGACGAGGCGGGCGTGCTGCCGGGCGTACGGCTCGCCGTCGACGGCTATGTCAACTTCTGCCGGCTGCGCTCCCCGCTGGAGGCGGTCGCCGCCTCGCTCACCGAGCTGTCCGCCCCGGACATCATGCGCACCCGGATCGACGCCTTCGAACGGCACTACGGCTGGATCGACGCCGAAGGGCTCGCCTACTTCCGGGGCCGGCAGGCCCAGGGGCGGCGGGACAGCAAGGAAGCGCTGGCCCTCGTCCTGGACTGGGCGCGCACCGACACCGAACAGGACCTCGCGGTCGCCGCGCTGACCTTCAAATGCCAGGTGCTCTGGTCGCTGCTGGACGCCGTCGAGCGCGGGGAGCGGCCATGACGCGGTGGTGCCCCGCCCTGGCCCCCGCCGTCCAGCTGCGCCACGACCGGGTGCGTGACACCGATCTGCTGCTCCTGCCGGAGCGGGTCGTCGTCCTCGAAGGGAGCGCGGGCGCCGTGCTGCGGCTGTGCGACGGGGTGCGCGCCGTGCCGGACATCGTGGCGGAGCTGGCCCTGCGGTACCCGGATGCTCCGGTGGCGGCCCAGGTGCCGGCGTTCCTCGGCCGGATACGCGCCGAAGGCTGGCTGCGATGACCGCGCCCGGGGAGCACCCGCCGACGCGGCCGGAGCCCGTGCCGAGCCCCGCCGCACCCCCTGAGGTGCCCTTGCCGCCCCGCCCCTGGGCCCTGCTCGCCGAACTCACCCACGGCTGCCCGCTGCACTGCCCCTACTGCTCCAATCCACTCGAACTCACCCGAAGATCAGCCGAGCTGACGACGGAGCAGTGGACGGACGCACTGCGCCAGGCCGCCGCTCTCGGCGTGGTCAGCGCCCATCTCTCCGGCGGGGAACCACTGTTGCGGACCGATCTGGCGGAGATCGTCGCGGCGGCCGACGGCGCCGGTATCCACACCCAGCTCGTCACCAGCGGCGTCGGCCTCGGCCGCGACCGCCTCGGCCGCCTCGCCGACGCCGGACTGCGCAGCGTGCAGCTGTCCGTCCAGCACGCCGACCCGGGCGCCAACGACCGGATCGCCGGGCGCCGCTCCTTCACCGCCAAGGAACGGGCCGCCGCCCTGGTCCGGGACTCCGGGCTGCCGCTCGGCCTCAACGTCGTCCTGCACCGCCACAACCTCGACGCGCTGGACGAGCTGATCGATCTCGCGACGGCCTGGGGCGCGGACCGTATCGAACTCGCCAACACCCAGTTCTACGGCTGGGCGCTGCGCAACCGCGCCGAACTGCTGCCCTCTCGCGAGCAGCTTGCCCGCGCGGAGCGGACCGTGCGGCGCCGGCGCGCCGAGCTCGCCGGACGGCCCGAGCTGGTCTGGGTCGTCCCCGACTACTTCGACGGCAACGCCAAGCCCTGTATGGGCGGTTGGGGAGCCGTCTCGCTCACCATCACCCCCGACGGAACGACGCTGCCCTGTCCGGCCGCCGCCGTGCTCCCCGGACTCGACGCCCCGAACGTCCGGGACCGGCCGCTGGCCTGGATCTGGGATCACTCCCCGGCCTTCACCCGCTACCGGGGCACGGAGTGGATGCGCGAACCGTGCCGCGGCTGCGCGCTGCGTGAGCAGGACTTCGGCGGCTGCCGCTGCCAGGCGTACGCGCTCACCGGCGACGCCGCGGCGACCGACCCGGCCTGCCGGCTGTCCCCGGACCACGCCCTCGTGCGCGACCTCGTGGCCGCCCCGCCCGAAGGGGCACCCGCGGGCCTGGGCCTGCCGCGCAAGCCCGCCCGGCGCACCCGCGGGGCCCCGACGGCCCCCGAAGGAGCGGTATGAACGCCGGATTCCGCGGAGCGCTGACCGCCGCGCTCCTCGCCTGCGCCGCCCTCGTGCTCCCCGGCCCGCCCGCCGCGGCGGCACGTCCGGAGCCGGGCACCCCCTCGCGGCAGGCGGCAACCGCCCGGCCGGGCGCGGCCACCGACTGGTCCGTGGCGCTGACCGACTCGACCCTCGCCCGCTACACGCCGGAGACGATCGGCGGCTGGTCCTACCCGGTCGGCCTCTACCTCTACGGCCAGTACCTCGTCTACCTGCGCACCCATCAGCAGCGCTATCTCGACTACCTCAAGGAGTACGTGGACCGGTTCGTCGACAGCGCCGGCAACATCGGCCAGAGCTTCAACAGCCTGGACAGCATGCAGGCCGGTCGGCTGCTGGTCATCCTGCACCACGAGACCGGCGCGGACCGCTACCGGATCGCCGCACACAAGATCCGCAAGCGCCTGGACAGCTATCCGCGCACCGCCGACGGCGGCTTCTGGCACGCCACCACGAGCAGCAGGGCACACCAGCTCTGGGGCGACGGGGTCTACATGGTCACCCCCTTCCTCGTCGAATACGGCAGGGAATTCGGCGACGCGCCCTCCGCCGATGACGAGGCGGCCCGCCAGCTCGACGTCTACGGGACGCATTTGCAGAGCCCGAACGGACTGCTGCGGCACGCCTACGACGAGTCCGGGACCGCCGGCTGGGCCGACCCGAAGACCGGACAGGCGCCCGAACAGTGGTGCCGTGCCGTCGGCTGGTACGCCATGGCCGATGTCGAGGTGCTCGACGCGCTGCCCGCCGGCCATCCGCGCCGCGCCCGGCTCACCGGCATCCTGCGCAAGCTCGCGGCGGGCCTGGAGCGCACCCAGGACCCGGCGGGCGGCCGCTGGTTCCAGGTCATGGACAAGGGGGACCGCCCCGGCAACTGGACCGAGACCTCCTGTACGAGCATGTTCGCCTTCGCGCTCTCCCGTGGGGCGCAGCAGGGCTATCTGGACCCGCACTACGCGAAGGTCGCCCAGCGGGCGTACACGGGTGTGCTGCACAGCGTCTCGCTCGGCGCCGACGGGCGCACCGACCTCACCGGTATCACCGTCGGCACCAATGTCGGCGACTACGCCTACTACATCGACCGCTCCCGGGCCACCAACGACTTCCACGGTCTGGGCGCCTTCCTGATCATGTCGGAACAACTGCGGGCGAGGTGACGCACATGAGACGAGGGACGGCCCTCGCGGCTCCGCGTACCAAAGCGGCCACGGTGCTCCTGGCCGTACTGGCCCTGCTGTTCGGCGCGCTCGCGCTGCCCGGCACGGCACACGCCGATCTCCAGCACCCGCGCCAGGAGTTTCTGCGCGGCTCGGTCTCCGGGCTCTTCCTCCACTGGGGGGAGCGGACCGCGCCGCAGCACACCAGTTGTGCCGGCTGGGAGAAGGACGTCACCGACGGCGGATGGAATCCGGACTACTGGGTGCGGGAGGCCGGCAAGCTGCACGCTCAGTACCTGGTGCTGGCGACCTTCCACAGCCGGCTCGGCTACGCCAGGCCCTGGCCGTCGGACATCCCGGGGAGCTGCCACACCCGACGGGACTTCCTCGGCGAGCTGATCACGGCGGCCGGTGCCCGCGGTCTGAAGGTCATGCTCTATATGACCGACGACCCGCAGTGGCACGACCAGGGCGGCCATGAATGGCTGGACTCGGCCGGCTACTCCCGCCACAAGGGCCGCGACATCGACCTCACCACCCGGGAGGGCTTCGGCGAGTTCTCCTACGACAACTTCTTCGAGGTCATGGACCGCTACCCCCGGCTGGGCGGTTTCTGGATCGACAACGACAACGACTACTGGCTGACGCACCACCTCTACGAGCAGATCTACAGCAAGCGCCCGGACTACACCCTCAGCAACAACAACGAGGACACGCCGATCATGGACATGATCAGCAATGAGCAGAAGACCGGAATGTCCCCGTCCTACGACTATCCGCAGGCCATCTACACCGCCGCACCCCGGCTGACCGAGGCGGACTTCAAACTCCCCGCCACCGGCGCCTGGTGGTACGACGGATCCGACCCGGACGTCGACCGCAAGCTCACCCTGGGCCGCCTGGTCACCAACGCCGGTTCCTCGATCAAGGCCCTGATGGCGGAGACCGCGCAGGTCAACGGCCGTTTCCCGGCCAAACAGGAAGCCTTCAACACCTTCGCCGACGGCTATCTCGACACCATCTGGGAGTCCCTGCACGGCACCGAAGGCGGCGGCTACCTCCACGGCGGCCTCGCACCCGGCTTCTGGAACGACGGCGCGCACGGCGTCACCACCGTCAGCGCCACCGACCCCGACCGCCACTACGTCCACGTCATCACCCCGCCGTCGACGCCCACCCTCCGGCTGCGCGACAACGGATACCGGGTGGCCGAAGTGACCAACCTGCGGACCGGCGCGCGGATCCCCTTCACCCAGTCCGGCGGCCACCTCACCCTGACCGGCCTCGGCGACTGGGATCCGTACGACACCGTCTTCAAGGTCGGCACCGCGGGACGCCAGGGCATCCTGCCCGCCTCCTCGTACACGATGAGCGCCGGGGCCGCGGCGAGCGGACACCCCGCCGCGGCGGCCGCGGACGGCGACTACCTGACGTACTGGGACAACGACCGCACCCTGCCGGTCTCCCTGGACTATGACCTCGGCGCCGCCCGGAAGGTGCGCTACCTCGGCCTCAACCAGCGGGAGGACTCGGTCAGTTACGCGCGCTCGGACACCGAACAGTCCGCGCGGATCAAGGACTACCGGGTGTACGTCAGCCAGGACGGCAGACACTGGGGGAGCCCCGTGGCGAGCGGCACCCTCCCGAGCCGGCGCGGCGTCTCCTTCATCGACCTTCCCGCGACCACCACCCGCCACCTGCGACTGGAAGTCCTCAGCACCCACGCGGCCGCCACCGACACCAAGCGCTACCGGCGGCTGCGCATCGACGAGAGCTGGCTCGGGACTGCCTACGCGACCCCGGCGGCACCCCGGGCGGCGGCATCGGCAACACCGGCACCGGCCCGGGTACCGACACCGATTGCGGCCCCGGGCGGCCGGGCGGGCCGTCCGGCATCCTGATCCGACGCTGCCGCCGCGGACGGGGGCTTCCGCGACGGCAGCCGACCGGGCGGGCCGTGACGGCCCGCCCGGGGCGTGTGCTCAGGGGTGGTAGCGCTCCGCGATCTCGGTGGCGACACCGTCCCGGACCGTCACCCGGACCCGTATGGCGCTCATCTTGGACGCCTTCTCCAACTGGGCCTCGGTGCACGGTGAGGTGCCGTAGCCGTGGCTGTCCACGGTGACGTTGCCGTTGGCGGCGCAGATCCCGGCGGCGCCCAGGGTCCTGGTCTGTGGCCCGACGAAGAACGCCTGCTCGGTGCCGGACGCCGGAGTGACCGTCAGCTTGCCCGGTGCCAGGTACGAGAGGACGCCTTCCCAGGTGCCGCGCACGCCCTTGCCCCGGGACGCGGACCCGCCACCGTTCGCGGACCCCGTCCCCGCACCGGATCCGCTCGCCTCGGTGTGCCGCGCACCACTGCCGCCACCTGTGGCGCCCGCACTGCCCCCGTGGCCCTGCCCTCCCTCCGACGACTTGCCGCCGCCGTCGGACCCGTTCTTGGCGGGTGTGGCCGGAGCTTCGTCGGACGGCGCCCGACCAGGAGTGCCGGGGCTGGACGCATCCGGGCTCGCCTTGAGGCCGTCCTGACCGTTCTGGCAGGCGGTCAGCGACAGTGCGGCGGCGGCGATCAGCGAAGCGGCGGCGATCCGGCGCCCCCGCCGGACCGCCGAGCGGGCGGTGGTGGTGCCGACGGCGGTATCAGTGGTGGCGGCGTTCTTCCAGGACATGGGATCCCCCTTGCACGCAGGCGACTGCATGACGGTTCGGTGGCTTTCGGAGACCCGGTGTCTTTCCGGCCATCTCCGTGCGCTGTACATGCATCAGTCTGGGCGGAGCCACTGTTGATCCACTAACGCCCGGCCGATCGCTTCCCTAACGTCCGGCTAACGCAGCCGCCGGGCAACACCCTGGCGGAACCCCTGGCCGGCCGCTCTCCGGGCACCGCCCGGTCCGCCGGAGTCTGCGGACCGGCCCCGATCCCGACCCCGGCTCCGTCGGTGGACCCGCACCCCGCCACGCCCGTCGCTTGTCCGGGCATCGCCTGTCCGGGCATCGCCGTGGCGCGTTACGCCGCCTTGAGGACCGGCTTACGCACCGCGCGCGTCCAGACCTCCAGCAGTGCCGCGTACTCCGCCATGTCCTGCGCCGTCCACGCCGCACCGCGCCGGGTGCGCACAAAACGCCGGATCGATTCGTTCGCTTCGGAGGCCGGAACGACCGTAGTTGTAGGGGCAGAAGGAGTTGGGGACATGTGAGACATGCTAGGGGCAGCCACTGACAATGCGCCGTCCCGTGCGCCCGCCGAACACCCCCGGCACGCAGCCCGGTTGCGGCCCTGACGCCTTCTCACCTCTCTGACCTGCGGAGATCATCGGGCATTCGGTCCGGTTGCCCTGCCTTCATGTGTTCAGTCCCACACGCTCCGCGTTCGGCCCCGCGCCACGGGGCGGTGACCGGGCGCGGAGCGCGAGCGGTCACGGGACGAAGAAGCAGAACGGGTGCCCCGCGGGGTCGAAGAGGACGCGTACGTCATCCAGCGGCTGGTGCCCGGCCCGCGTCGCACCCAGCCCGACCGCGTACGCCTCGGCCTCGTCGAGATCGTCGACGCGGATGTCGAGATGCAGCATCTTCTGCTGCTCCCCGGGCCGTTCCGGCCACGCCGGGGGCCGATGGTCCGGCTCGGACTGGAACGACATCCCCGTGCCGCCCTCCGGCGGCCCGAGCAGCACCCAGTCCGGTTCGCTCCGCCTCACCTCCCACTCCAGCAGCCGCCGGTAGAAGTCCGCGAGCGCCTGCGCGTCCGGACAGTCCACGACCACCGTCGCCAGCACGCACCGTGGCCCGCCTGCCGCCACCTCGCCACCCCTCGTCATCAGCCCTCGTCACCCTTCCCCTCGCCCTCACCCGGACGGACCGCCGGGCCCGTCTCTCCCCATGCCCTGCCGGCCTGTCGTTCGCGGCGTCGCACCGCCTTGTTCGCGACGCGCCGCCACGACACACCCCACCGTCCGGCGCGCCGGACGCGGCAGGCACGCCGTCCGGGCAGGCTGGTCCCCACCAGAGAAGGAGCGTACGCATGGCGAACAGCGCCGAGAAGACCATCGAGGCCAACGGCATCGACCTCTGCACGCAGGCATTCGGCAATCCAGCGGATCCGGCGATCCTGCTCATCCACGGTGCGTCGGCCTCGATGCTGTGGTGGGAGGAGGCACTCTGCGAGCGGATCGCGTCCGGCGGCCGGTACGTCATCCGCTTCGACAACCGGGACACCGGCAGATCGGTCAGCTACCCGCCGGGCCGGCCGGGGTACACGCTGGCCGATATGGCGGACGACGCGATCGGCATCCTTACCGCCCTCGGTATCGACTACGCGCATCTCGTGGGGCGGTCGATGGCCGGCGGGATCGCGCTGCTGGCCGCGGAGCGGTACCCCGACCGGGTGGCGTCCCTGACCCTGGTCTCCACCAGTCCGGGCGGCCCGGACCTGCCACCGATGTCGAAGGAGTTCACCGACTACGTCGATGCCGGCGGCCCGGACCCCGCGGACCCCGCGGCCGTGGTGGAGTTCATCGTCGGCCTGCTGCGGATCTACGCGGGCGGCTCACCGCACTACGACGAGGCCGGCGTGCGGGCCCTGGCCGCCCGCGACGTCGCCCGGACGCGCGACCTCGCCTCGTGCCTGACCAACCACTTCGTCATCGACTTCGGCGCGCTGACCGGCCTCCGCCTGGACGAGATCGCCATCCGCACACTGGTGGTGCACGGCGCACAGGACCCCGTCTTCCCGCTCGCCCACGGCGAAGCCCTGTGCCGCCGCCTCCCGCGAGCCGAACTGCTGATCATGCCCAGAACCGGCCACGAGCTCCCGCCGTCCCTCTGGGACACCGTCGTACCGGCCCTCCTCCACCACACCTCCCACACCTCCGCCCCTCGCTGACCCGCCGTTGTCAGTGGTCGCCCGTACCGTGGTTCCCGTCACTGTCCGAGCTGCTGGCGCTACTCGGACCTGGCCCCGTTCCCGTGACAGCGCACGGGGGCGGGGCACGTCTACGGGCGGCGCGGGGGTCTCCTCTGCGCCCCGTTCTCCTTCTCCCCCTCCCGCCGTCCCGGCTGTCAGCCGTGGACCGTTGAGGACCTCTTCGACCGCGCCGTAGAACCGGCAGGGCGGGTAGGTGACTCGGCCTGCGAGACCGAGCGAATCGGGTGACGGGCCGGTGCCGTCCGTACGGTCCCAGGGGGCAGGCCGGTACCCACACCTTCCCCGCCCCACCCGCAGGTACTGGACGACTCCCGCACCCGACGAGCCCGTCCGCCACCCAGCACTCCCCATCGCGCCAAAGCGCCTTCGGCCCACGGGACTTCGGCCCACGGGGCTTCGGTCACCGACGCCGACCCCCTGCCGCCACCACCTCGTACGGGCTCCAGACAGCGGCGACCGATGAGCCAGTCAGCCTGAACCGGCAATCAGGTGTGTGCAGTTCACGGCGTTGATCGCTCGTTTATCGGAAGTTGCACAACTCTGCTGATACTCACGGCGTTCCAGTACGTATCCCTTCCGCTCGTATCTCCTTTCGCTTCATCCTCTTCCGTACGGAAAGCAGGGAAACTCATGCGCCGAATAGCACTGACCGCCGTCTGCGCGGCCACCACGGCGGTGGTCGTCCTCGGCCAGACCACCGCCAACGCGGCCCCGGCCGGCTCCGCCCCCGCCCGCACCGCCCCGCCCTCGACGGTCGCCACCGCCACCAACCAGGTGCCGGACGCGAAGACCGACGCCTACTGGACGCCGCAGCGCATCAAGAACGCCAAGCCACTCGTCGCGCCCAAGCCGAAGGCCGCCCAGTCGGCCGAGAGACCCGACGCCAAGCCGGGCAAGCCCAGACTCGTCCCCGCCGCCGCTCCCGAGGGCAAGCCGGACCTGCGCGCCAAGGCCGCGGCCAACACCAAGACCGCCGCGGACACCAGCGTCTGGTCCACCGTCGGACGGCTGGTCTTCAGCGTCCCCGGCAAGGGCGACTACATCTGCACCGCCAACGTCGTCAACAGCAACAACCACGACGTGCTCGCCACGGCTCGGCACTGCGTCATGGACATCGACACCGGCCAGACCTACACCAACTTCCGCTTCGCGCCCACCTACGACCGCGGTAACGCCCCCCACGGCTGGTGGAACTGGCGCTCCATGGGCTGGCGCGTGGACGACAAGTCCCCCGGCGGCGACAACGCCTTCATCGTGCTGAGCACGGGCGGCAACGACGGCCGGCACGTCCAGGACGTGGTCGGCGGCACGGGCATCGGCTTCAACTGGGACTCCCACAACTACGCCCACGCCCTCGGCATCCCCGGCGACAAGGACTACGCCGTCTGGTGCGAAGGCGCACCCTACGACTCCCAGCAGGGCGGCGTGAGCCTCAAGGTCTGCGGCGGCCTCTCGGGCGGCGCCAGCGGCGGCCCGTTCGTCGTCAACTACCAGTCCGACGGCTCGGCCGTACAGACCGCCAGCTACTTCGGCTCCTGGGGCGACGCCTACTGGGCCTACTACCGCGACGCGGCCTGGCAGGTCTACAACGGCGCCCAGAACGCCTGACATGCTGCCGCACCTGTACCCGCGGTGAACGGGGGCACAGCCGTCCGGCTGTGCCCCCCCATCGTCGCCGATCACTGTTCCTGCTGCGCTGAGGCCGGCCCGCCGCCGAGTCCGGAACCCGACCCGCGCCCTGGCCGGGCCAGGGATAGGGCCGGTGCATGCATTCCGGGTTGGCTCGGGCGTACCTGCTCTGCTGGTCGGGGCGGGTGGGGGAGGGGCAGACGTATCCGCCAGACCCTGTTGGTCCGATTCTCTGAATGTGCCCAGAACCCGCGTCAGCCGGTGGTGAAACCGCAGGTGGCGGCTGGTGGTCCCCGTGGGTGCGGGGGTGGTCCCCTGAAGGTGCTCTCCGCCGGCCGCCTCCAGGTGTGGTCCCCGCGCGTGCGGGAGTAGGACTCGGGGCACTCGCGGCGTCTTCAGCGTGCACACGTATTACTGATCCCCGGCACAACGAAGGCCCCGACCAGGGTTGATCGGGGCCTTCGTCGTACCCAGAGGCGGAGCCTGGCGGTGGAACGGCGCCGGCCCCAGAAGTGGGTCAGTGGACAGCTAGCCGGGCAGTAGTCGAGCGCTCATGCGCGCCGCATGGCGGCTGTCCGGATTGCGGTCAGAGAACCAGGCCCAAGCCGAGTCCAAGGCCCAAGCCGATGCCGTGGTGCCACCGGTGGCCGTAGCCATCCCAGCCATGGTGCCCCCACCCGTTGTGTCCCCAACCGTGGTGGCCCCAGTGGGGGTCCGCGGCCCGGGTAACCGGCTGGACGGGAGCGTGAGTCGGAGCGGCAGCCGCCGCGACGCCGGACAGGGGGACGAGAGCAGCCGTTGCGAGAACTGCCGAAGCGACGGCGCGTCCTACGAGCTTGCGCATCTTTGTCTCCTTGCGCGTTGTGATGGGACGAAGATGCTCTACCCGTGGCTCTTTTGACATATCACCCGAATAGCCGGGTAATTCCGTTCGATTGAAATTTCATTCGAATGATCACTTAAGTTCGCAGACGGGTGATGCCGGCCCCAGAGTCCGAGGCCGACCCGGGAGACTGACGTGGCCCGGAGCGGCAGCAACCCGCACGCCCAACTCCCCTCTGGCAGGGGCGGTTGCCGCACGATCTACGCGGCGAAGTACTCGTCGGATGAGGGCTACCGTCCCAAGATCGCTCGACAGTTGAACAAGGGCGAATCCAGCCACGCCCGGCGGCGCCGGCTTCACCACGCCCGCGAGGGCAAGATCACCCGCCTCAGCCCGAGCAGCAGAACGAGCAGGCGTGGTGTCTGACCGTCGTAACGAATGCCGTCATTTGCCGGCACACGGAGTACCTGGGCCTGGCCGTGGACGAGTTGCACGGTGCGGGACGCGAGGCGGAGGGCGAGGTGCCGGCGTACGTGTCCCGGCCCGCAGCTCGGTGGTCAACTACTACCGTTCCACCACCGTCGACTACGAGCGCGAACTCGCCCAGCTCGGCGAACGCGGTCACCGGCCGCTGCGAACCGTGACCACCGACGATCCCGTCGCCGGCCTGAGCGCCAAGGATTTCCACGCATCACGAGTTGTCCGATCTTGATCCACAGTGTCCTGAAGCTGAGTCGCCGCCTCGGCGATCTACGCTGTCACCGTTGCCCATTACGTTCAACGGCCCGGCGTCCTGGGGGAAGCCTCGAAGTGTTCCCAGGTCCCCGGATCGCTCCGGCCGCCTGCGCAGAGGACAGTGCGATGGAAGCAGACATCCGGACCAGGGCCGCAGTCGAGGAACACTGGCGGGCATCGGAAGGTGGGGACACCGAAGCCGAGCACGCCATCTACGCCGCGGACGCGATCCTCGACTACCCCCAGTCAGGTGAACGCTTCCGGGGCCGCGCGACGATTTCGGCGCAACGTGGCGGACACCCTGCCAGTCGGCATTTCACTGTCCACCGGATCGTCGGCAGCGGGGATCTGTGGGTGAGCGAGTGTGTCATCACGTACGACGGGGTGCCCACCTACTCAGTGAGCATCATGGAATTTGCCCACGGGCATGTGGTGCACGAGACGCAGTACTTCGCGGACGCCTTCGGTGCGCCGGAATGGCGGACAGCACTCGCGGAGCCGATGCCGGGCAGGAATATCGCCAAGACCTGACCCAGGGCTGGTTTTGATCGTCCATGAGGCTGTGACAGCTCGCTGACGCGGGCTCCGGGCTTGTGCGGATGGGTGTGTTCTGCCGTGTGGGTGGCGCGGCCTGAGTGTCGGCTCGGGGACGCACGGCCGCTTCCAGCGCCTGGCCGACTAGCGGCCGCGGGGGTCTCTGCGGGGGTGGTCCGGAGGCACTGCCCGCGCTTTGGCAGCGCCGGCGTCGCCGGGTTTCCAGGGTGTGGCGGTTGCGGTGCGGTAGAACTCGGCTGCGGTGACGGTGGCGGGGACGCCGAGTTCGGCGGCGACCGCGGTGATCGCGCTGTCGCCGACGGCGAGGTCGGCTTGGCCGTCAATGGCGACGTACGGTGCGATGAACCTCTCGTAATGGGCTCGGACTTCATCCTCGGTCTGTCCGCCGAGGAACGTCCATATGTGCCGCACCGTGGTGTCGGGGTCGTTGTGGATTACCTGTAGGGCGCGCCGGTGGGCTCGTACGACGGCCTGGACCGCGGGGTCGTCCGGGGAGATGTAGGTGGGGTCGACGGCCACACCCACGGTGGGGATCTGGAAATGGTCGCCGACCCAGGCCGGCACCTGCCAGCCGTGCTCGGCGGCGACCGCCTCAGGTGCCATGGTGCTGCCGACGTAAGCGGCGTCGATGCTGCCGTTGTGCAGGTGGCCCAGGTCCATGCCGTAGTCGCCGGGATAGCGGACGACGGTGTGGACGTCGCGGTCCGGGTCGAGGCCGGCCTGGCGCAGCACGATCCGGGCGAAGCACCCGGGTGGGGTGTGGGGGGCGTGGACCGCGAGCCGTTGGCCGGCCAGGTAGGGCAGGGAGGTCAGGCCGGGGCGGGCGAGGAACCAGATCAGCGGGTGGTGGGCGTTGACATTGAGTGCGACCCACGGGGTGCCGTCGGTCAGCCGGGACAGCAGTGCCCTGCCGAGTCCGATGGTGTGCCCACACATCGAAGGGCTGTCCTGCCGCGCCCTCGGCCGTTGCTACCAGCGTGCGCTCCGTGCGCTCCACCGCCGCGAACTGCCGATCCAGCACCGCGGCCAGCAGGCTGCGCTTGTCCGGGACGTGACGGTAGAGCGTCTTCTTGCTCATCCGCAGCTCACGGGCGAGATCGTCCATGCCGACCCGCCGGGAACCCGGGGCGAGGAACAGTCGGCCGATCGCCTCCACGATCACGTCAGCGCGCTGCTCGCCACTGTCGGAAACTTGAAAACTGATGTAGTTCCCATGGTTCTCATGGTGGCTCTCCCCGTCCCCGCGCTGCCAAGGCGCCCCTCCTGGGCAGGTGGGGCTACGTGACCGAATGCCGTGATCTCGACCGGCGCGGAGGAAGGCCGCCTCGGGGATCGACGGAAGCGTGGTTGACGCCGACATTGATCTTGCTTGCTGCTTTTCCTCTGAGCGCTGTAGGACGCCCCGAGTGCGGCAGGCACTGCTGGCGGGCGCGTAACAGCTCGGGCAGTCGTGACGTCCAGCGTCAAACGCGGCCTGATGCGTCATGAATGACGATCCGTCAGAAGCAGAAGCAGAAGCAGAAGCAGAAGCAGAAGCAGAAGCAGAAGCAGAAGCAGAAGCAGAAGCAGAAGTAGAAGTAGAAGCAGAAGTAGACAGGCGGGCTGCGGGAGTTCGTGGCAGCCGGCTTCCGACTGCTCGAAGGGGCGAAGCCTGAATCACCACTGGTGAGAGGGCCTGGTATGCAGACCGTCGCCGTTCGGGACCGCGCCGCCGGTGTCGAGGGAAGGTCGCTGACGGAGGTGCCCTACCCCCACCTCGCCGAGAACGACATCATCGTGCGCATGCATGCTGCTGGGTTCACCCCGGGGGACCTCGCCTGGCCGGGAACGTGGACGGATCGCGCCGGGCGCGACCGGATGCCGAGCGTGCCTGGACACGAGTTGTCGGGCGTCGTCGCCCCTTGAGTACCCACAAGTGGTTCTGGCGCGCACCGCACTTGCCGGCGAAAGTCGTCATCGCCTCTATGAGGGGTACCAACGCGTCACCTGCGAGGTCTGTGCGAAGCGGCACCCCGGTCGTCATCGTCTCTACGAGGGGACCGATGTAGAGGTCCCGTCGCGTCTGGGCCCCTGCCATTTCGCAAGGCGCCGCGGAGGTCTTTCCTGAGTTCCTCGCCGCCGACGCGGAGGCGTTCGATGCGGCGTTCCCCGCCGACGCCCCCGGCCGGCTGGACGCTCCTGGACGAGCCGCCTGACCGTGGAGCTTTACACCGACATCCGCTGGCTCCTGGAGCGCCAGGCGGAAGTCCTCCCCAAGACGCCGGTCATCCACGACTTCTCCGCCCTCGTGACTGCCGTCGCCCGGCACCGCGTGAACACCCCAAAGGTCGGCATCATCGTCAACAGCGCCTGGCGCGCGGCAGCCCTGATGCACGTCTTCATCCAGCTGTGTCCGCTTCCGGTCCGCAACGCTCTCTGAACCGGATTATCGACGGACTGGACGACAGCTTCCTCGTCCAGATCGACTGACGGGACGGTGGTGCGGGACGGCCCCGCACCGCCTCACTCTCGGTCAGGCCAGAATTGCACGAGCCACCGCTCCACCCCGTGGACCACACCGACGTCCTCGGTCATCCGCTGCACCTCGGATCGCCCGGCCGACCCCACACGTACCTGCCAACGTCTCCCCGTATTCCCCAGAAGCACTATGTCGTCTGTACGCTGCATGCCCCACACTGCCAGCTCGCTGCCGGCGGTCTCCAGCACGGCCTCCTATTGTTCCTCCCATTCCTCCGCGTCGTGTATACCGGGCGGGCCATCCCATACCTCCACCGTGACGGCGGCGGTGTGCGTGTGCCCGGCACTGTAGAAGTCGAGGCGCCCCGGGAAGACGTTCAGGTACTTTCCGAATTCACCCTCGTCCGGGTAAGGAACAGGAAGCGAAGCATCATCCGACTCCTGTAGCGCAAAGCTGTGGTAGGCCACCCGCACCTGCAACTCCTGCTGCCGCACCAACTGCGCCATGCCGCATCCCCAGCTCGATTGGCTCCAGCCCGGACCCTATTACTGAGCTCTTCCTGCTGCTGAGACGCAGCGCGAGTGGCGCAACGTGCTGAAGGAGAAGGGCTTTCGACTCTCCAATTGCCTTCTACGCACCAATCCGGTCGGCTCCCGGGCACCCCTCGGATACCTGCTTGCCAGTGAGTTGTGTTCATTTTGAACGTGCAGGTCACGGGGGTGGCGTGGGTGGGTGATGTGATACTCGTGCTGGTCGTCGGGACCTGTCTGTGGTGTGAAGGCCGTCGGTCAGCGGGCGATCTCGTGCTGGGTGAGGAGCAGCAGCGCGCGGACGAGGCGGGTGGCCTGCTTCACGTCGAGGCGGAGCCTGGTCGGCACGCGCCAGTTCTTCAGGTGCGCGAACGCGTGCTCGTACACTGCCCGTTCCGCCGCGATCAGCTGGTTGACCAGCTTCTTCGCGGGCTAGAGCTTCCTGTGCGGAAATGATCGCCCCGAGGGTAGCCGCAGGGCTGCCCTCGGGGCTCGATCGGGCATCAGCCGCGGGCTTCGATCTTCAGGTCGCCCTGGGTCTGCGTGCGGGCGAAGTCGCCGGCGAGAACGGTGTGCGGGTAGCCGAGGTGAATCGCGCTTGCCTCGTCGAGGCGGACCAGGTGGGAGGCGGTGAGGTCGACCTCCAGGGCGCCCAGGTTGTCCTCCAGTTGCGTGGGGGTGCGGGCGCCGATGATCGGTGCCGTCACGCCGGGGTTCTGCAGGGTCCAGGCCAGCGCGACCTGGGCGGGTGTGCGGCCCAGCTCCGTGGCGACCTCCTTCACCATGTCAGCAACGGCGAGGTTGCGTTCGGTCACCCAGCCCAAGGTGTGGTTGTGGCTCTTGCGGGTACTTTCCCCGGATTTGGTGCTCGTCCCGGTCAGATCGCCGCGGCTGTACTTGCCGGTGAGCAACCCGCCACCCATCGGTGAATACGGGACCACCCCAAGGCCCATCTCCCCCGCCATGGGGATCAGGTCACGTTCCCCGGCGCGCTGGATCAGACTGTATTCGATCTGTAGGGCGATCAGGGGCGACCAGCCGCGCAGGTCGGCAATCGCCTGCATGCGTGACACCTGCCAGGCCGGGGCGTTGGAGATCGCCACGTACAAGACCTTGCCCTGCCGGACCAGATCGTCCATGCCACGCAGGATTTCCTCGACCGGCGTCGTGAAATCCCACAGGTGCAGGTAGAGCAGATCGATGTAGTCCGTCTTCAGCCGTCGCAGACTGGATTCCACCGACGCGAACAGGTTCTTGCGGTGCGGGCCCCCGGAATTCGGATCGCCGGGCCGGCGCAGCGTCGAGTATTTCGTCGCAAGGACCAGGCTTTCGCGGTTGTCGCGGGTGAATTCGCCCAGCAGGCGCTCGGAGCTGCCGTTGGTGTAGGTGTCGGCGGTGTCGATGAAGTTGCCGCCGCGCTCGACGTAGAGGTCGAACAGCTTGCGTGCGTCGTCCTGCTCGGCACCCCAGCCCCACTCGGTGCCGAAGGTCGCCGCGCCCAGTGCCAGCGGTGAGACCCGCAACCCGGAGCGGCCAAGAAGCCGGTAGGTGTCGAGGGTGAGCGACATCATGTCCTCCTGCGCTTGTGATCCGTTGCCGGGAACGAGTCTGTGACCGCCGAGAGCCGGAGGTAAGGGAAGAAGATTCCTGGGAACGCCAGTCCTACCCTGGTTGTTGGACCGACCATGATGCCCCGCACCGTGGACAGGACACAGGAGTTGGCCGCGTTCTTGCGGACCCGACGCGAACGCTTGAATCCGCACGATTTCGACCTGCCCTTGCATCGGCGGTCCCGGCGGACCCCCGGACTGCGCCGCGAAGAAGTCGCCGATCTGGCCGGGGTCAGCACCGACTACATCGTGCGGCTGGAACAGGCCCGCGGGCTGCGGCCCTCGGCGGAGGCGACGGAGGCGCTGGCCCGGGCACTGCGCCTGGCCCCCGACGAACGCGCCTACCTCTTCGACCTGGCCCAGCAGCGCCCCCGCAACGCCGGCAAGCCTGCCACCACTGCGGCGCCGCCGCTGGCCCGGCTGGTCGCCGACCTGTCGCCGCTGCCGGCCATGCTGATGAACCACCGCTACGACATCCTGGCCTGGAACGGCGAAATAGCGAGGCTGCTCGTGGATTTCGACACCCTGCCACCCTCACAGCGCAATGCGATGTGGCTGTGCCTGATGCATCCGGAGCTGCGCGATTTCTACGTCGACCGCGAACGCGTCGTGCGGGAGGGAATCGCCCACCTGCGCGCCGCGTGGGCCGCGCATCCGGAGGATCAGGCATTGACCGACCTCATCTCCGAATTCACCACTCGCGACAAGGACTTCGCGCGGCTGTGGGCCGAGCGAGACATCAAGGTCAGCGGCCGCGGACGCAAGGTGATGCGGCATCCTGACGTCGGTGTGATCGCAGTAGATTTCGAAGTGCTGATGCCACTTCAAGATCCGGACCAGCGATTGGTGATCTACCGCGCCGTGGACGACGAGAGCCGGTCGGCATTGGACCGGTTGTGCGCGCGGTGATGTCGAACCGTCCGTGCACTGAGTTGTGTTCATCTTGACGTGCAGGTCACGGGGGGTGGCATGGGCGTGCCGGTCGTCGGGACCTGTCTGTGGTGTGAAGGTCGTCGGTCAGCGGGCGATCTCGTGCTGGGTGAGGAGCAGCAGCGCGCGGACGAGGCGGGTGGCCTGCTTCACGTCGAGGCGGAGCCTGGTCGGCACGCGCCAGTTCTTCAGGTGCGCGAACGCGTGCTCACACACTGCCCGTTCCGCCGCGATCAGCTGGTTGACCAGCTTCTTCGCGGGCAAGAGCTTCTTGTTCTCGGGCTTCTTGCAGCCGGTGATGACCGCCGGGTCGCGTCTTCGTCATCCAGGCCGACGAACCCGAGGTCGGCGATCGCCTTGAGGCCCGCCGCGCGCAGTCGGCCGACCAGGTCGTCGTGGCGGCAGGCGGTGATCTCCGAACCGCGTGCCGGGCGGGCGGTGGAGGTCCACAACAGCCGCCCCTTGATGTCGGTCAGGGCGATGACCAGCAGCCCGTGCCGTTTGTGCTTCGCCGACCAGCGACGTTTCATGGGCAGGCCCGTTTGGCGCCGGGTGGGCATCAGTGAGCCGTCGAGCAGCACGACGCTGCCACCCTCACGGGCGATTTTCGCCAGCTCCCGCTCCAGACGCGGGGCCCCCGCGGCCAGCAAGCCGATCATCTCCTTCAGCCACCGGTCCACCGTGGTGCGCGAGACGCTGTTGCCGCCGGCGAGGTCGGCAAGGCGCTGGTCATGCCGCAACGCGGCCAGCACGATCACCGCGATCCGCCCGGCCGGGAGCTTGCGCCACCGGGAGTGGATCTTCCTCAGATGGGTGCTCAGCAGCCCGGTCAGGAAGGTGAGGGTCTGCGTGGACAGCGGCAGCCGGCACTGGCAGACAAGCTCGATGTGGTCCCCAGCCGGGGTGTTGTTTGTAGGCATACATCATCAACTCGCCCCGGAGGCCGCCTGGTTACGGCCCCAGAGGGAGATCTGCGGCCGAGTGGTGAAGGTGCCGTTCGGCAGCTTGCGCAGCCAGCCCCGGTCGGCCGGCTTCGACAACTTCCCACGCAGAGGCTCAAGCCGGCCGGGCACCGCGACCTCGATCCCCCAGCTCGACGCCGACCTCCTCGACCATCACCGGCCCACCCGCCACCTGCGCGATCGTCAGCATCCGCTGATAGTCGCCGGGCAGATGGGACGCAAGCACGAGGCCGAGGGCCCACCCAGACCTGCAATCACACGATGTCCAAACGTCTGATGTTTGTATATGCTGCCTCCATGAAGCGCATCAGTGCACCGCGGAGGATGGCAAACCTGTCCTCGCAGCTCGTGGACAGTCTTCGCTCGCATATCGAGGCAGGCGGATGGCCGGTGGGAACGCGAATCCCGCCGGAGCCGGCCCTCATGGAGGAACTCGGGGTCGGACGCAGCACGCTGCGGGAGGCGCTCGGCGCGCTCGTGCACCTGGGCCTGCTGGAAGCCCGGGTCGGGGACGGCACCTACGTCCGCGCGTCGAGTGAGCTCCAGTCGGTCATGGTGCGGCGAGCGAGTTCCGCGCAGCGGGACAACGTTCTCGAACTGCGCACCGTCCTTGAGGAGTACGCCTCAGGGGCCGCCGCCCTGCGTCGCAGTGAGGACCAATTGCACCAACTGAGGGAGCTGTTGGACGACGCAGACACGGCCTGCGCCGGTGAGGACATATCCGTGGCCACGAGTGTCGACGCGTTGTTCCACCGGGCGGTCGTCCGGGCCAGCGGGAACGACCTCCTCATCGAGGTGTACGACTACCTCGGTACGGCTCTCACCTCCTCCCTGGGCGGCCTGCCCTGGGACGCCGCCGGCGCCGAGAAGCACGCCGGCCTGCACCGGCGACTCGTCGACGCGATCGAGGCCCAGGACGAGAGCGGCGCCCGCGCCGCGGCGGCTGCGATCGTCCAGCTCACCCGCGACCACGAGGCCGAGGTGCCACGAGTGGCGGAGGGACAGTGAGTCCGCAGTTGTCCTCGGTGTCCCGTCAGCGCTCCACCTCCGGGTCACCGGCCGCCGACAGCACCCGGCCCGCCATGTCGATAGGGCCCGTCCTCGCGATCTGCCTCGTAGCGGCGGCCGGACACCGCCTCCTCGGCGTCCTGCACGACACCACGGGCAGCCGGACACGGCCGCTCATGGTCCTGGCCGTCCTCGGTTTCGCCATGGCAGGTGCCGGATACGGCGCAGGGCAGAACCGCCAAGTGCGTTGTTCGGCCCGTTGGCACGCACGCACTCAGGTCGCCGGAAGCCACCGGCCCCTGCCTGCCCTACCTGAAAAGTGAAGACCCTCCCACCACATGAACAAGCATTCAAGCCCACAGAGGAGACCACTCATGTCCGTCTTACCGCCCCCTGCTGACGAGTTCAGCGCACGTACCGCTCAGCGCAGCGCTCATCTGCACGCGACGGATCCGCAGTTCCACGGCGCCGCGCCGCTGGACGCCGTCACCGAGGCGATCCGGCGGCCGGGCCTGCCGCTCGCCGACCTCGTGGCCACGGTGATGGAGGGGTACGCGGACCGGCCGGCCCTGGGCGAGCGTGCCACGGAACCGGTCACCGACCCGGAAACGGGCCGCACCACGCTGCGCCTCCTGGAGCGTTTCGACACGATCACCTATGGCGAACTGTGGGAGCATGTCGGCGCGGTGGCCTCCGAGTGGCGTCACCACCCCGACCACGCCATGGGCCGGGGTGACTTCGTCGCGGTCCTCGGTCCCACGAGCGCCGAGTACACCATGGTGGACCTGGCGTGCGTCCGCTCCGGCGTGGTGAGCGTTCCTCTCCAGGCCGGTGCCTCGGCGGGGCAGCTGGCCCCCGTCGTCGCGCAGACCGGACCGCGCCTGCTCGCGGTGGACGTGGCACACCTGGAGGTCGCGCTCCAGGTCGCGGCGGATGCCCCGTCGCTGGGCAGGATCGTCGTTCTCGGCCACCGCCCCGAGATCACCGTTCACCAGGAGAGGCTGGACTCCGCGCGCGGCCGACTCGCGGCGCAGGGCCGAGGCGTCACCCTGGACACGCTGGCGTCGGTCATCGAGCGGGGGAGGAGCCTGCCGCCGGCTCCCCGGAGCCCCGGGGGATCGGCGGCCGACGCGCTCAGCACGCTGATCTACACCTCGGGGAGCACGGGCACCCCCAAGGGCGCCATGTACACCGAGCGTCTCGTCACCCAGTTCTGGGTCGACTTCGTACCCGGCCGGGAGATGCAGCCGTCCATCGTGCTCAACTACCTGCCGCTGAGCCACATGATGGGACGGGGTGTGCTGTTCGGCACGCTCGCCAAGGGGGGTATCGCCTACTTCGTGGCGTCGAGCGACCTGTCGACCCTCTTCGAGGACCTCTCCCTGGTCCGCCCCACCGAGTTCCTCATGGTGCCCCGCATCGGCGACATGCTCTTCCAGCGCTACCAGAGCGAGTCGACCCGCCGGAACGAGGTGGGGGACGATGCGGCCGAGCAGGCAGACCGCGTGAAGGAGGAGCTGCGGGAGAAGACCCTGGGCGGCCGCCTCCTGTGGGCCGCCAGCGCCTCGGCCCCGCTGAGCGCGGAGATGACGGCGTTCGTCGAGAGCTGTCTGCACGTCAGAGTGCTCGACGGCTACGGGTCCACGGAAGCTGGCGTCGTCTCGCTCGACGGCCGGGTGCTGCGCCCGCCGGTGACCGATCACAAACTGGCGGACGTGCCCGAGCTGGGATACTTCCGCACTGATTCGCCGCACCCCAGGGGCGAACTGCTGATCAAGTCCGACCGGCTCGTTCCCGGTTACTTCCAGCGACCGGACGCCACCGCCCAGGTCTTCGACGAGGACGGCTTCTACCACACGGGCGACATCGTGGCCCGCACCGGTCCCGATACGTTGGTGTACGTCGACCGCCGTTCCCACGTCCTCAAGCTGTCACAGGGCGAGTTCGTCGCCGTTTCCCGTCTGGAAGCCCTCTTCACCGGCAGTCCGGTCGTCCGGCAAGTCTTCGTGTACGGCAACAGTGCCCGTGCCTACCTGCTCGCGGTCATCGTCCCCACACAGGAGGCGCTCGACCGCGTCGGCGAGGACACCCGGCTTCTCGGGTCGATCCTGCGCGAATCCCTGCAACGCCTCGCCACCGAGGCAGGTCTCAACTCGTACGAGATTCCACGGGACTTCCTCATCGAGACCGAGCCGTTCAGCCAGCAGAACGGGTTGCTCTCCGGAGTGCGCAAGCTGCTGCGCCCCGCGTTGACGAAGCGCTACGGCGAGCGCCTCGAAGCGCTGTACACCGAGCTGGCCGAGCGCGAGACCGACGAACTCCGGGCACTGCGCCAGGCCGGGACGGCCAGGCCCATCCGGGAAACCGTGTTCCGGGCCGCCCGAGCGCTTCTCGGACACCGACAGGACGACGTGAACCCCGGCACGCGCTTCCTCGAACTCGGCGGTGACAGCCTCTCCGCGCTGTCGTTCTCCCAACTGCTCAAGGAGGTCTTCCACGTCGACGTCCCCGTCGACATCGTCATCAACCCGGTCAACACACTCCAGCAGGTGGCTGATCACATCGAGAAGGCCCTTGCGTCGGGGCACCGGCGCCCGACCGCCGACAGCGTCCACGGTCCGGGCACGACGCGGCTGCTGGCGGGCGACCTGAGGCTGGACGCGTTCCTCGACACGGAGACCATGGCAAGGACCGGCAGGCCGACCGGCCCGCTGCCGGAGGCGCGGACCGTCCTGCTGACCGGTGCCAACGGCTACCTGGGCCGCTTCCTGTGCCTCGAATGGCTGGAGCGCGTCGCAGAGCGCGGCGGCACACTGGTCTGCGTGGTCCGCGGCAGCACCGACGAGCTGGCCCGGACACGGCTCGACGCGGCCTTCGACAGCGGCGACCCGGAACTCCTCCAGCACTACCACGATCTGGCCGCCGAGCACCTGGAGGTGGTCGCCGGCGACGTCGGGGAGAGCGGCCTCGGGCTCGACAAGGAGACCTGGCAGCGGCTGGCCGACACCGTCGACCTGATCGTGCACCCGGCGGCACTCGTCAACCACGTCCTGCCGTACGACCAGCTGTTCGGCCCCAACGTGCTGGGTACCGCCGAACTGATCAGGCTCGCGGTCACCTCCCGGATCAAGCAGTTCACCTACCTGTCGACGGTCGCCGTTGTCTTCGGGTCCGAGGCCGCGGCCGACGAGGCGGCGGACATCCGCACGGCCTGCGGCACGCGCGACCTCGACAGCGGCTACGCGAACGGTTACGGGGCCAGCAAATGGGCGGGCGAGGTGCTGCTCCGCGAGGCGCACGACGCGTTCGGTCTGCCGGTCGCCGTGTTCCGCTCGAACCTGATCCTCGCGCACCCGCGCTACCGGGGTCAGCTGAACATCCCGGACGTGTTCACACGCCTCTTGCTGAGCCTGCTGGCGACCGGAATCGCCCCCGGCAGTTTCTACGCCCCGGGCACCGGCGACGGCAGCGGGCACTTCGACGCACTCCCCGTGGACTTCACCGCCCAGGCCATCGCCTCGCTGGGCGACGACACCCGGGAGGGGTACCGGACCTTCAACGTCGTGAACCCGCACGAGGACGGAATCTCACTCGACACATTCGTCGACTGGCTGGTGGCGGCCGGACACCCCCTGGCGCGCATCCACGACCACGATGAGTGGCTCGACCGCTTCGAGACCGCCCTGCGCGGTCTGCCCGACCGCCAGAGGAGGCATTCGCTGCTCCCCCTGCTGCACGCCTTCGCGAGGCCGGAGGACCCCCTGCCCGGGTCCGCCCTGCCGGCGGACCGATTCCGCGCGGCAGTGCGAGCCGCCGCCCTCAACAAGGAGAACGACATCCCCCACCTGTCGCAGGACCTGATCACCAAGTACGTGGCGGACCTTCGGTCGCAGCACCTGCTGTGACGGACCCCCGCGGACGATCACCGCACGGGCCGCCGCTTCGGGCGGTGAGGTGGGGTCGGGCGCGTCGCCACCAGGAGCTGAGCGGTTCGCCTCGGCGGCTGCGGCTGCTGCGGCTTCGGTGGCGGCCCGCTCACTCTCGGCCTTCTTCCAGCTGGTCGTCATCGCCCCTACGAGTGGTACCAACCCTTCTCGTCCAGCGGCAGCACGTCGAAGCTGTCGTGATGGGCTGCCGGCAGCCCGTACGGCGGGTAGTGCCGCACCACCGTCACCGGCTCACCGAACTCCCGCACACACGCCCGCACCAGGCTTTCGGCCGCGTTGATCAGCCCGGCGCCCAGCTGAAGATCGGTGGCGATCGTCAGGTGCCCGCCGCCCTTCGTCGGCCACCCCCGCAGCCGCACGTGCGTCCGGTGGTCATCGATGTCCGGGAAGTACCAGGCGTGGTCATCACGGATCGGTGACAACCGCGTCGGAACGGTTCGGCCCTGGTAGTCAAGGAATTGCACGCCGGGAGTGCCGAACTGAGCGAGCATGACGTTCACCAGCCGAGGAATGCTGTCCTATCGCACCGATGGCACTCGGATACCGAGCTCGGGCGAACCTGTGGATGCGAGCCCACCCGGGCAAGATCAAGGCCGTCGGGCGGGCCATGGCGCAGATGCCCGAGGTGGGATTCGCCGCCGCGGTATCCGGACCGTACAACCTCCACGCCGTCGTACAGTGCCGCGATCTCGACGAACTGTTCGAGTTCACCACCGACCGCGTCGGAACCCTGCCCGGTGTCGAAGGCATGGAGATCAGCCCCGTCTTCCGCCAGATCAAGCAGGCCGGAACCCGAGTCGACGGCGACCGCCTGACCGACCCGCCGAGCGAGCACAGCCACCGCTGACACCCGCGACAGAGACGCTCCGGGCGCGCCCTGCAACCACAATCCCTGCCTCCGAGCACTCCAGGTGCACACGGTGCCCGGCCGGCTCGAAGCCCGGACCAGATCGCAGAGAAGACCGACGCGAGCGGCCACGGTGCTGGGTGAGCGGAACGGAGATCGATAGCAACCCGATCCGCCGGTTCCCGCATGCGCGGCCAGGCACCAACTATCGCGTCCCAGCTCACGAACGCGGGACTCCGACCAGAACCCAACAAACCCAGAGCCTCACCCTGCACTACATGTCCGTTCGTCGTAGCTATCCGAGCTATCCGAGAACGGGGCCGATCCGCAAGCATCACCAGCGTCTTGAGATCGGTGAGCGGGCGCTCGGCCTGACGGACTGCGTCAACGCCCGCCCTCGCCTGGCGCCCAAACCGCTCGGCCATCCTGCCGATTACGGTCGTCGTCCGGTTCCCGGGCGCAGGGAGCGATCGAGTTCTGGACGCGCTACTCGGCTGTCCGCGGCCCGGCCCGCGGGGTGGCGGCTTCTGTTCGCCCACCAGCCCGGTCAACTCCACGGCTGGCGCGGTGGGTTGAGGTGGCGCGGAGGGGTGGGGCTCTTGCAATTGGACAGACGACAGATCTGAACAGAGGGTTCTCCTGGCAGTGCGGGGAGGCGGCCGTCCGATGTCTGCGCTCGGGTGGGCGCGCTGTCCAGGGAGTCGAGGAGCTCACCGAAGGTGACCGTCTCTTCGTCGTACTCGAAGGTCATGGCGGCGGCGAGCGTCGCCCACCGGTCGGCGCTGCGTCCGCAGTGGTCCAGCAGCATCTTCAGCGCGACCTCGGGTTCGTGGCGGGAAAGGATCTCGTCGGCGGGGATCTGGCGCAGGTGCTCCGGGGTGTGGTGACGGGACTTGACGACTGCCCGGTAGACCTCGGAGCGGGAGAGGATCTCACCGACGGCGGGGGAGTCGAGCCAGGATTGCAGGACGGCCGCGGGATCGGGGTGCTTGCCGAGTTCGTCGTCGCTCAGCAGCCGCAGCACACCGTCGTCCTCGTCCTCGTC
Source organism: Streptomyces sp. x-80 (assembly GCF_046549095.1). NCBI lineage: Bacteria > Bacillati > Actinomycetota > Actinomycetes > Kitasatosporales > Streptomycetaceae > Streptomyces > Streptomyces sp. x-80. Next base: position 10,806 of record NZ_JAJPWM010000036.1, on the reverse strand, counting down.
GGCCGGGACGGCCGCCGTCGTGTCCAGGAACCAGTCGGGGCCGCCGGCCTTCTCGGCGATCCAGGCCAGCTCGGCGGGGTGCAGCACGTGGAGGACGTCGCTGACGGCAGCGTGTGGGGTGTGCGGGTTCGCGGCGAGGGCGGCCAGGGCCTGGACCCGGCGGTGCTCCGAGTGGCGTTCCAGGAGCCGGGCCGGACGGTTGTAGTCGGCGTCGAGGCTGTCGTCGAGGATGCGGATCAGGGTCCGGCTCGGCGCGGGGGAGACGACGGCCGGCTGGTCCAGACAGGCGAGCTGAGCGCAGGCACCTGCGAGATGGCCGGGGTTGGCGCTGAGGAGGGCCAGGTCCTCGGCGAGGCGCAGGACACGGCCGTCGAATTCGTGGTCGTCGGCCTGCTTCTCGGGCAGGCCGAGCAGCTGGCCACGGGTCACGAGAGCGTCGGCGGCCGCGTGCAGCCGGTCGGCGGCGAGGTCGGCCAGGCGCGGGTTTTTGTGGAATCGGTGGGCGATGTGGTGCAGGGTCCTGCGCGCCGCCACCTGCGGGTTGGGCAGCTCAGCGAGCTCGGGAAGGCACAGAGCCGGGAGGCAGGCCAGCAGCAGGTTCTCGTTGAGGGCGGGAGCCGGGTCTTCGGCGGGAAGTTCTTCGCCGTCCGGGTCGGCGGTGGCGGCGTGGAGTCGGGCGTCTTCGAGAGCATGGGTCTCGGCCTGGTCCAGCAGCAGGTGCTGGACGGCCGCCCCGAGAGTGGGGTGTGCGGTGAGTTCCGCCCACCGCCCGGGGCACCTGGCCAGCATCGCCCAGCCGCTGTGGCCTCCCAGCTCCAGCGACCAGTCCTTCGAGAACGCGGACACGGCCGCCCCCCCCTCTTCGGGTTCCGGGAGGAGCAGGTACGCGGCGAGCGGGGTGAGGCAGGCTTCCAGGACGGCGTCGAAGAGTGCCTGCGGCAGGGGCGGTGCCGGCGCGGCCCCTTCGGCGCGGGTGTAGCGGTCGGGATCCCAGTCTCGGACGACCCGTTCCACTTCGTGGCTGGGGAGGCGGGGCAGGAGAGCGATCGCTGCCTCGACCTGGCCGGGGTGCCGTGCCAGAGCAGAGATCAGCCCGGCCCAGACCCGGCGGGTTCGCAGGATGGCGGGCAGGTCGGCGGCGGTCACCGTGCCTTCGGCCGCCAGGGCGGCCAGCGACTTCTCGTCGGCATGCACCAGGAGCCGGCTGCGCAGCCGCTTGGCGGACGTCCGGGCCAGCAGCGCGGGCAGCGCGGCCCGGAGGGCTTCCTCCCGCCACTGGTCGGCCCGGGTGTCGAAGCCGTGCGGACTCGTTGCCGGTGTGCACAGGGCCTCGATCACCGTCTTGAGGGCTTCCTTGGGGAGGTCCTCGCTCATCGCAAGCTCCCGCCACAGCGGGTACGTACGGGCATTGACCATCCTCGGATCCCCTCCCACGCCTGACCCGGCGTCACCGCCCGGTCGCCATCTGTGGAACGACCGTACGCGGCACCCGGCCCCGAGCGGGACGCGATCCACGAAGTCGACTCGCCCTGTGCGCTGAACCGGGCCCTGCCCGGTCCGTTCGGTGGTGGCCGGGATGCGGACCTGGGAGGACGTGCGCCTGGCGGAGAAGGAACTGGTGCTGTTCGACCTGGCACCGCTCGCCGACGGCCCCGGCGGGATCTGTGAACCGCTGCCCGAGGAGACCTTCGCCCTGTTCCGCGAGCACGGCCTGTCCGCTCGCTCGCGTGCCGGCTGCGGGGTGCCGGTGACCGACCGGCACCCGCGCTGGCCAGGCGTGCTGGCCAGCGTGGAGAACGAGGGCGGGCCGGAGTGCGACCGCTCCCGCCTCGGGGGCGAGACCCCGCGGCGGGTCGGTCACGTCCTCGACTCGCGGTCGTGCCCGACCCGAACACCCCTGATCTCGCCTCCGAGGAGTTCCCCGACGGGGCGGGCCGGACGGTTGCCGGCACCGGCCGGGTCCGGTTCCCGCGGGGTGCTCGCCGGGCGGCTCCGCCTGACGCTCGTCTTCACGGTCATCGGCTGGTGCCGCAGAGTCCGTGGCCGGTGCCGGGGCGTCGCCGGGGGACACAGTGCCGGTGGGCGCGGAGCGGTCGTCCAGGGTGATGGTGACCGGCCGGCCGTGCGGGGAGCGGCCGGTCAGGCCGGGCTGGATCCGCTCGTAGACGGTGGCGGCCGGCTCCTGGTCGCCGGCGCCATCACCGGCCGTGCCCGGTCAGCCGAGGAAGTCGACGTGGTCGATCAGGCCGTCGCGGACCCGGTAGGCGACCAGCACGCGGAGCGGGTCGTCCGTGATGCCGTGGGCGATCTCGTGGTCTACCACCCAATCGCCCTCGGTGAGTCGGCCGACGATCTCGGCCCGGCAGCGGCCCTCGGCGAACATGTCGGCGTACGCCTCCCGCACGGCGTCGCGCCCGAGCAGGCGGTCGCCGCTGCGGCGGTTGATGCAGACGTCGGGTGCGTACGTCGCCGCGAAGGCTTCGAGGTCATGGCTGTTGTAGGCGGCGAGCTGGCGTTCGACGATGGTCTCTGGGGTGGTCACCAGTTGATCATGCAGAGTGTTCTCTCGCTCGTCCAGGGAAAACCGGGACTACCTCCCGTTCGGCATCTGCCTGTAGCCACCCCCACCCCAGGCCGGCCGGCCGCCGCGTCCACGGCGGTGGGCGTTCCCGGCCGCCGCTGGAGGGAGCCACCGGAGGCCGGGAAAGGAAGCCGGCGACGCACGGCAAACCTGGTCCGACGGACTGCTCCACGGGATGTCGGTGCCCGCTGCCCGGCCGTCGCCGTCATCGCCGACAGCGACAGAATGCTCGCCCCACGCCCGGCGAAGTACCCCACAGCGGGGCACTCCCGCATGCCCGTCAGCTTGACAAGGCCGGGCCCATCCACTCGGCCAAAGTCCGTACGTCCTGCCCGACCTGCGTTGCCGCCCCGGTAGCCAGCCGGTTGCCGCCGTCAGAGCGCCTCGCCGTACGCGGCTTCCTCCACCGCCCGCAGGATCAGCCGGAGCTCCTCCTCGTCGGCGGCCTGGACGACCGCGCCGAGCTGCACCACGCAGCGGGACACCAGCGACGCGGCGGCCTCCAGCACGGCCATCTCGCTGCGGGAGCACTTCAGCGCCCCGGGCCGGGAGCGCATCAGCAGCCTGGTCGTGTTCCAGTCCACCGAGGGGTGCGTGCCGCTGCGGTCGATGACCGGCTTGCCGGCGGCCGCCGACAGCTCCCCCTCGTCCTCCAGCAGGCGCCGCAGCCAGAATCCGTCCCGGTGCGCGCCGAGCAGCCGGGGGCCCGCCCGCGTCCCCCGAGTTCGCGCAGCCGTGGGTTGTCCGGGTCGAATCCGGTGGCCTCGCGAAGGTTGGCGACGGTGGCCTGTGCTGCCCGGTCCCAGTCCGGGTAGAAGTGTCGGCCGCGGGGTCGAGGAAGGTCATGCGGGCCAGGTTGTCCGCCGGCCCGAACGGGGCGTAGAGGGCATCGGCCAGGGCGTTGACGGCGAGGAGGTCCAGGGTCCGGCTCATGACGAACGCTGGAGTGTTCGGGTAGCCGTCCATCAGCTGTCGCAGCGCCGGGCTGACCCGCTCGGCGGCGTGGACGGAGGGCCGGTCGTTCGGCGTGGCCCCGGCCAGCCGGTACAGGTGCGCGCGGGCGTCCGCGTCGAGGCGCAGCGCGCGGCTGAGGGCGTCGATCACCTGGGGTGAGGGGTGGCGCTCGCGCCCTTGTTCCAGGCGGGGGTAGCAGTCGGCGTTCACTCCGGCCAGGACGGCGACCTCTTCACGGCGAAGTCCAGCAACTCCGCGGGCGCCGTAGCCCGCCGTGCCGACGTCCTCCGGCCGCAGGCCGGCGCGGCGTCCGCGCAGGAAGTCTCCCAGGTGGTTGTCGTCCATGCGTTCAGGCCAGGCGGTGGCTCGGTGTGCTGCCTGGGTGTGCCCCACCCAGGCAGCACGCGTCCTGGTTGACAGCGGCCGGCCTGCCCAGACTCGTTTGGAGCGGGACAGAACCGCGCCGACCGGGGAAAGGAGTCCGCCATGACCGGGACCACTGGAGACGACAACGTTGACGTGATCGGTATGTGGGTGACCAGGGACGGTCACATCCGTCAGGAGCTGCTGCCGGACGGCCGTTACGACGAAGCCCGCGGCGAGCGACCCAGCGCGTACACCGGCCGGTACACGGTGACCGGCAGCCACCTGGACTACGTCGACGACACCGGGTTCACCGCCACGGGCGACATCCGGGACGGAGTGCTCTATCACGAGCACCTCGTGCTCTACCGGGAGCAGAAGTCGTCGTAACGGAGACCGCCGCGGTCGCCCTGGTCACCGGGGGCGAAATTCGCCGTCGGCGGACGAAGAAGTCCCGATGCAGCAGTCAGCACCGACGAGAATCAAGGACCATATCCATGGCAGGACAACGACTTGACGGCAAGGTCGCGCTGATCACTGGCGCGACCGGCGGCCTCGGCACAGCGACCGCCGAACTCTTCGCCCGCGAAGGCGCCCGGATAGTGATCACCGATGTCGCCGAAGGTCCCCTGCGGGACCTGACCCACCGGATCGGGGCACGTGGCGCGGAGGTCGTCGCTGCCCGCCTCGATGTCTCCTCCGCGCGGGAGTGGGACGAAGTGATCACCGTCGTACGCGACCGGTTCGGAACGCTGGACGTGCTCGTGAACCTCGCCGGCATCCTGGACTGGCCGGGTATCGAGGACACGCGGGAAGAGGCTTGGGACCGCGTCATCGACGTGAACCAGAAAGGCACATGGCTCGGCATGAAGGCGGCGATGCCGCTCCTGCGTGCGAGCGGCAACGCGTCGGTGATCAATACGTCGTCGGTGCTCGGCCTGGTGGGAAGCGGTGCGGCCGCGGCCTACCAAGCGTCCAAGGGGGCCGTGCGCCTGCTGAGCAAGACCGCCGCGGTCGAGTACGCCCGGCAGGGAGTGCGGATCAACTCGGTGCATCCCGGGGTGATCGCCACGCCGATGATCCAGGAACTCCTGGACGACCAGGGCGACCAGCAGCCGGACATCCGACGCACCCCCATGCGCCGAGCCGGCCGCGCCGACGAGATCGCACCCGCGATCCTCTTCCTCGCCTGCGACGACTCCTCGTTCGTCACCGGCTCGGAGCTGGTGGTCGACGGCGGGCTCACCGCGTACTGAACAGCCCGGCCGTGCGACGTCCACAACGGCCTGCCGTGAACGCCGCGCCCCCGTGAGCGCGTCAACGGCTTCGCCCACCTGGCCCGTTCACCGCGCCACTGCACAGCACTTCAGGTGCCCCGCACCGGCGCCTGCACGCACCTTCTCCAGGGAACGGAACGCACCATGACACCTGCAACTCCGTCCGCCGAAGCCGCCGAAGCCGCCGAAGCCGCCGAGTTCGCCGAGTTCGCCGGAAAGGCCGCCCTCGTCACCGGGGCCGCGCGCGGCGTGGGCAAGGAGACCGTGGCGCTCCTCCACGCCCGCGGCGCCCGCGTCGTCGCCATCGACCTACGCCCCGACACCATGACTCTGCCGGACGAGTTTCCCGGCGTCCTCGCGATAAGTGGCGACATCACGCAGGAAGAGACCGCCGCCCGCGCGGTGCGATCGGCCCTGGACACCTTCGGAGGACTGGACATCCTGGTGAACAACGCCGGACGCACCCTCAACAAGCCCGTCACCGAAACCACCGCCGAGGACTGGGACGCCGTGATGGCGGTCAACGCCCGCGGCGCCTTCTTCTGCGCCCGCGAAGCCTTCCGGGCCATGAAGACCCGCGGCGGCGGCGCCATCGTCAGTACCGGCTCCTACACCTGCACCGTCGCCCTGCCCGAAGGCGCCGCCTACAGCGCGTCGAAGGGTGCTCTGGCCCAGCTGACCAAGGTGCTCGCCGTCGAGGGCGGGCCACTGGGCATCCGCGCCAACCTCGTTGCTGCGGGCGTCGTCGAGACCGACTTCCTCGACACGATCCGGTCCGACAGCCGTGCGTACCTGGCGTCCTTCGCCAACGCGCAGCCCCTGGGCCGAGTGGCGCAGCCCGAAGAGATCGCCGAAGTCCTGTGCTTCCTCGTCTCACCACGCTCCAGCTTCATCACAGGTGCCGTGGTCGCCGCTGACGGCGGCTTCACCGCGGTCTAGTGCCGTACTTCGCGGGGTTGTTGATTCGCATGGTGTGACCGGGCTTGGGGGTGTCCGGGGCCGGGGCGTGGCGTCGGGTGGGGTGCGTCGGCTTCTTCCCGGTCCCCGCGGCCACGGTCTGTCCGTCAGCGCCTTGATGTGGTGGTGACGTCCCTGGTGGAGAAGCCTCTGGGCGCTCTGCCTGTCGCTGCCGAGTTTCTGCGCCGGCTGGATGTCGCCGGAATTGTCGACGGGGCGTGTCCTGGGGGTGCGAGCGTGGATCTGACCCACGGGCAGGTGATCGAGGCGCTGGTGGCCAACCGGCTGACCTCGCCTGCGCCGCTGGCGGGTACGTCCCCCTCTACCTGCCCACCCAGCCCGGCCACCGCGGCCGGGCAGCGCACATGTGGGTCACCGAGCAGGACCGCCGAAGATGCCTGGAGGCCACCACCGACGCCGTGGTCGATACGTCCCCGGCACCGTCGACGGCCTCGCCCCCCGCCGAACCCGAACGCCTTCCCCTCAGCCGCGAGTGCTTCCGGGCCTTCGGCACGTGGCGTGCACCGGTCGGCCGTGTGGCAGTCCGGCGGGCCAGCGTAGGTCCAGATTGTGCCGGACGCGTCGTGGACCCGGTTGTGGTCCCCCCCCAGGCCACGGGCCACCATGTCCGGTCGCTGTGCGGTCCGGACGCTGCCCGTGGGGCACGCGGACAGTCGGTGTGGGCATCTCCACCGCGCGCGAGCCGACCTCCGCGACCGGCCCCAACGACGTCCTGCGCCACGGAGCGGCCGGCCACATCTTGCCCGGCTGGGTACCGCTGTCCTGAGCAGCGCGCGTTCAGGACGGCGTGCGAATTCGAACGCCGCGCTACGGCCGGGTGCGCAGCAGCAAGCCGGGTACGTCGAGGCCGTGGCCCACGCCGACGGAGGCCCCCGCGGACTGGCGCCGGACGCGCCGTGCTGTCCGGGCGGGCGCCGCGGTCCTGTGCTGCTCGGCTGCTGGACCGTCGTCGCCCGGCCGCCGACGTCGGCCATGCCCCGCCGACCGGGCCGGCCCGGTGCCGACCGGCTTCCAGCGTTGTGCCGGCCCGGCCGCCGAGTTCGACTGCGGGCGCACCCTCGTTCTCCCTCCTTGCTGCGCCCGGTTTCAGCCACAAGAGCCGGGCGTCGGAGGCGCTCCGCCCTCGCGCGGGCGGCGGCGGTCTTCCGCTCGCGCTGATCGGAGGCGTCCTGGCACGTCTGCCCGCGCTGCCGGCACAGGCCGGGCTCTCGTTCGGGAAGAGGCCGGCCGCAGTGGGTGCAGTCCTCGAAGGGCCGACGGGACGGGCGCGGGCCGCTCGGACTCGTCACCGCGATCACCCCGATGATGACCGAGCGCGGACTCGCCGACCCGGCTGCCGGCGGCAGCGTCCTGGCCCAGTTCGACGGCGTCCTCGCCGCGGCCGCGCCCGAACTCGCCGGGCACGCCCGCGCGGTGGTGTTCGACGCGGACACCGGCCGCCTGGACGTCGCCCCGACGCCCCGACGCCCCGGCGTACGGAACGAAGCTGCGCTACAGCGCGTCGGAGCTGATCGCGGCGGCCAAGGCGAAGGAGCCCGGCGTGAATGTCCGCGCCCTGCACGTCCTGCCGTCCGCGCCCGGAAAGGCCGGCCCCGCCACGGTGGCCGCCGCCCCGGACCCGCAGCCGACCGCGCCCCGCCGCGCCGGTGCATCGACGGACCCCGCCGGACGGCTACCGCCGCGCCCTCGAAGCCCACCGCGAAACCGCACCGCCACGCCGAGTGAACCCGGCCATCACGGGGGCAGTGGATCGGCGGAACCGTGCGATGCGCCAGCTGCGCCAGCTGCGCCAGCTGCGCGAGCGCGCGTTCACCGACAACCAAGCGACCTCCGGGAGCGGACCGACGTCGCTTGAGACCGCTCAGGCCGAGCGCCGACGGGCGGCCGAAGCCTCCCACGCGATGGCGCTGTACCGGGCCCGAGCCCGGCCTCGCCCGCATGGTGCGACTGCCTGACGACGACCGCTACGCGCACCCGGCCCAGCACCAGATGGTGTGCGGGTAGGTGCACGGGTCGTACGGTGCGGCGAAGTTCGGGCCGGGGCGGTCGGGGAATCCGGGCCGGACCGCTTCATGACGGCGCTGAGGAGTCAGGAGGCGGGCGGTCCGGCTTTCGGGTAGGCGGCCTCGACGTCCTCGGTGGTGCCGGCGAACCGGCACTTCTCCCATGCGGACTGGCCAGAGCACCCAGGGGGTTGGCGATCTGCTGCCTCGATTCGCCCATGTGCCGGGCCTTGGCCACAGCCACGGTGATCTGGGGGTCGATCTCCGCCTGAAGGTCGTGCAGCGCGTCCGGTGCGGCCAGCGGGCGCTATGGGGTCAGGGCGTAAGCGGTCGCGCAGACAGGCGGTCGGCAGACGGGGACAGGCACGGTTCCGTGATCACGGAGTTACGACGCTCCGTGACCACCGGAGATCCTGTGCCTGCGCTGCCATCATGGCTGACTGAACCGCTGTGGGAACGGCTGTGGTGTTGGCGAGATCCCGGCGGTGGCTGCGGGCGTCGACGCGTCGTAGCCGGGAGTGGCTACGCGAAGAGCGGCGGTCAGGTAGCGGTGAACGATGTCCAGTTCGCCCGGGGTGAAGTCCTCGGCCCCCTCGACCAGGTGGGCGATGAGCGGGCCGAAGAACGATCGCCCCAGCTCCACGGCTTTCTGCTCCACCGTCAGTACGACGCGTCGTCGGTCGTTCTCATCGCGCCTGCGGCGGACGAGCCCCAGGCGCTCCAGCCGGTCGAGCAGGGCGGTGGTGCCGGCCGAGTTGAGCCGCAGCGCCGCACCGAGCCGTCCCGGGGTGACGTCGGAACCCGCCCGGTCGGCGTCAAGCAGATGGATGAGGGCCCGTAGATCGGTCGGGTGCAGGCCGTTTCGCGCGGCGAACTCGGCGCCGCGCAGATCGAGTTCCACGGTCACTGCGCGCAGTAGATGGACCAGCCGCATCGCGGGGTCAATGTCATCACTCACCGGGCTAGTATCTCGCCAAGCGAGATACTTGGTCAACGAGACAATTCCTCGGGGGTTCACCGTGTCCTCATCCCAAGAGTTCTTCGCCGCTTACGACGCACTGCTCGCTCGCTGGCCCACCGGTACCGCCGAGATCGACGTTCCCACCCCGTACGGGACCACCCGCGTCCACGCCTACGGCCCCGCTGACGCTACTCCCGTCCTCCTTCTGCACGGCGGCGGTTCCACCGGCGCGGTCTGGTTTGCCAATGCCCCAACTCTTGGCACGCACCACCGGGTGCTGGCCGTCGACATCCTGGGCGATGCCGGACACAGCGTCCCCGGCGGGCGCCCGCTGCGCACAACCACCGACCTGATGGCCTGGTTGGATGCGCTGCTCGACGGCCTCACCGTGTCCCGCACGCACCTGCTGGGCCACTCCTACGGCGGCTGGATCGCCCTGACCTATGCCCTGCACGCCGCGCGACGGGTCGATCGGCTGGTACTGCTCGACCCGACCCAGTGCTTCGCCAACTTCCGCCCGGGTTTCCTGGTGCGCTCGCTGCCGGTACTGCTCCGCCCGACGCAAGCCCGCGCACGCGCCTACCTGGACCGCGAGACCGCAGGGACCGACACTGACCTGGGCTGGAAGCGGCTCTATGCCCTGGCGGCCTCGGGCTTCGCGAACCGGAAACTGGTCGTCGGCCGCCGCCCGGACCCCACGGCGCTGAGCGTTCCGCTCCTGGTCCTTCTCGCCGGCCGCAGTGACGCCCACGACGCCGCCAAAGTCGCAGCCTACGCACGCAAAGCCGTACCGGACGCCCGGATCGAGATCCTCGCCGAACTCACCCACTTCGCTATGCCCACCGCCCTGCCTACCCAGACAAACCACCGGATCACCGACTTCCTGGCAGACAACCAGGAGAATCAAGCCGCCCCGGGCGCGGTGTGAACGAGAGCAAGCGGAGCGGACTGCGCTGAGGCCATTCAGCAGCTCGATCCACACTGCGGGGGAAGGTGTGGAACGTCGCGTAATTCCTCCCCTGAAGCTTCGCGGAATGGGCCAGGGGTATCGCGGCGCCTACGCCTGCGTCGCCATGCGGACAACGGAGCCGCTCCTCGTTCCCCACGGTGGCCAGGGTCGCCAGGGTTGCCGGGCCGCCTGATAGCCGCCGATCATCAGGGCTGGTCAGGGCGGATCAAGGGTGGGCGAATGCCCAGCGCGAAGCTCCGCCACAGGCGCCCTTGAGGGCACTGTCCAGCCCCCACACTCAGCAGTCGGACGGCCCGTCACCGGCCTCAACCAGCTGGGGAATTACGTGGAGCCGAAGGGTGCCGCCGGCGGGGAATTGTCTGAACGCCCACAGAAGGTATGTGGTCATTCACGGTCGGCGCCGGGGCGTCCCTCCCAGCGGTGGGTGGTCCAGGCTCGGCGGATAAGGCTCCGCACGGTGATGACGGTATCCGCGAAGTCGAAGAAGGCGTTGACGACCTCGATCCGGCGTTCGTCACAACGCGCAAGCCGCCGCCGACGCGGACACACCAGGCCCAACCCTCACACCCAAAGACATACCGGACCACCAGAACACGAACCGTCCACTGAGTGGGCGTTCAGAGATGGTTCGTGCTTATATGCGAGTTTTACGGCTGTCAGGATTGTGGCATTTGCGTCGAACGTGCTCCTTCGCGTCTGTCAAGCTGCCGCCATGGTCG
>NZ_JAJPWM010000035.1:0-49720 GCF_046549095.1 Streptomyces sp. x-80 | reverse complement strand
GCCTTCTCGGCCGAGCGCCGGTTCGGCAATCCCGTCCGGCGCACCAACTCGGCACGCTCGGCCTCGGACAGCGTGATCTCCACAGCAGAAGGCCCCGGATGCGACATGCCAACAGGGTAGTAACTAACCCTCAGAATTTCTGGCGCATCACACTAGTGCCCCTCCCGGCAAGCGTTGCCCCGTCGCGCCGCCCGGCGCGCACGCGCCGCGTCGGCCAAAAGTCCTGGTAAGGGCTGTCCCGTCATACCTGGTGGATCAGCGCGCGGCGTCAGATGCGGTGCATCGCAAGGCGGAGGAGCGTCCGCACACTGGGTGTATGTGGATGTTCCGACAACGCGGCGAGGTGCCGTAGCTGTCGTCGCGCGCCCGCCAGGTAGAACGGGACAGCCCTTAGCTCCACCGCAAGGACTGCCGGCCGCCTTGCGACCGCACGCGCCGGACGACACTCCGCACGGGGCGGACATCGCCGGTCACGGCACCAGCGCAGCAGGCCCGCCGGGCGCCGTCCGAACAGGTCATCCGCACCGGGCAGCACCCCGTCCGGCACCGCCGGGCCCCGTCCGGAGCCCGCTCGGGCCCCGCCCGGCGGCGATCCGTGGTGCGCGGTGGCCACGAACGGGTGAGACTCGGGTACGGGGGTCACATGCTCAGCCGTCCGATTCTGGAGGCCCGCAGTGCAGCGGCAACCGCAGACGCGTCCGTCCCCCGTCCCGGACCGCGGGTCCGCGCCCACGCGGCCCCCGGATCCGGAAGGACCCACCCCCATCCCCAGCCCCATCCCGGAACCGCCCCCCGGACCACCGTCCCCGCCCGGACCGCCCGACCCGGTACCGCCGTCCCCGGTACCGCGCCCGCCCGGCCCCGGCCCGGACCCGGTCCCCGAGCCGTCCCCGGCCCCCAGCCCGCTCCACCAGGGCGGCCCCACACCACCGAGGAGGTGCTGATCATGGCGATCGCCACGGTCAATCCGGCCACCGGCGAGACCCTGAAGACCTTCGACGCCCTCAACGCGGGCGAGCTCGAAGACCGTCTGGTCCTGGCCGAACGGGCCTTCCAGGAGCACCGCACGACGTCGTTCGCCCACCGGGCCGAGCTGCTGCACAAGGCCGCCGACCTGCTCGAAGCCGACCAGGAGACCATCGCCCGCACCATGACCACCGAGATGGGCAAACCGCTGGCCGCGGCGCGCGCCGAGGCCGCCAAATGCGTCAAGGCCATGCGCTGGTACGCGACCCACGCCGAGGAACTCCTCGCCGACGAGGTCCCCGACCCCGCCGACGTGCGCGACTCCGGGGCCGCCCGCGCCCTGGTGCGCTACCGCCCGTTGGGCACCGTCCTCGCGGTGATGCCGTGGAACTTCCCGCTCTGGCAGGTCGTGCGGTTCGCCGCGCCCGCCCTGATGGCGGGCAACACCGGGCTGCTCAAACACGCGTCGAACGTCCCGCAGACCGCCCTCTACCTGGAGGAACTCTTCCGCCGGGCGGGCTTCCCCCGGGGCTGCTTCCAGACCCTGCTGATCGGCTCCGGCGCCGTCGAGGACGTGCTGCGCGATCCGCGGATCGCCGCCGCCACGCTGACCGGCAGCGAACCGGCCGGCCGCTCGGTCGCCGCCATCGCCGGTGACGAGGTCAAGAAGACGGTGCTGGAACTCGGCGGCAGCGACCCGTACCTCGTCCTGCCCTCCGCCGACCTCGACAAGGCGGCCCGCACCGGCGTGACCGCGCGCGTCCAGAACAACGGCCAGTCCTGTATCGCCGCCAAACGGTTCATCGTCCACACCGATGTCTACGACGCGTTCGCCGAGCGGTTCACCGAGGGGATGGCCGCGCTGACCGTCGGCGACCCGATGGACGAGGGCACCGATGTCGGGCCGCTCGCCAGCGAACAGGGCCGCTCCGACCTGGAGGAACTGGTCGACGACGCGGTTCACCAGGGCGCGCGGGCGCGGTGCGGCGGCCGGCGCCCGCCCCGGCACCCCGCGGGCTGGTTCTACGAGCCGACGGTGCTCACCGGCGTCACCCCCGGAATGCGCATCCACCACGAGGAGGCGTTCGGCCCGGTCGCCACCCTCTACCGGGTCGCCGACCTGGACGAGGCGGTGACGGTCGCCAACGACTCGCCGTTCGGGCTGAGTTCCAACGCCTGGACCCGCGATGCGGCCGAACAGGAGCGGCTGGTGAGGGACTTGCAGGCCGGCGGCGTGTTCTTCAACGGTATGACGGCCTCGCACCCGGGACTGCCGTTCGGCGGCGCCAAACGCTCCGGCTACGGACGCGAGCTCTCCGGGCACGGCATCCGCGAGTTCTGCAACATCACCACGGTGTGGTACGGGCCCCAGGACTGAACGCGCGCCGCCGGGTGGCGGTACCCGCGGGCGACCGTCGGCCGATTGGGACCCGGCGGCGGGGCGGGGACCTGCCCGGCCCCCCGGGATCCGCGGACGCGGGCGGATCCCGGGGAGCTCCGTCAGGCGGGCAGCGCGGCGAGCCAGCCGGTCAGCAGCCGGTTCACCTCGTCGGGACGTTCCTGCTGGATCCAGTGGCCGCAGTCGTCGAGGAGGTGCGAGGAGACCAGGCCGGGCAGGGTGGTGGGGTACGCCTCGATCGCCTCGGCCAGCCAGGTCGTGGAGGCGTCCTGCGCGCCGCCGATGAACAGGGACGGCTGGGGGATGGGGGCGCCGTCGAAGTCGGCGAGGTCCGCCCAGTCCCGGTCCATGTTCCGGTAGCGGTTGAGTGCCCCGCGCATCCCGGTCCGCTCGAACTCCCCGGCGTAGAAGTCGAGATCGCCCTCGCCGAGCCAGGCGGGCAGCCGGCCGGCCGGGAACCGGTCACGGAGCTGTCCGCCCCGGTCGGCGAAGTGCGGGTCCGGTGCGCCGGGTGCGGGCATGGTGTCGGCCGAGAAGGCGGCGTAGAAACCCGCGAGCCAGCCGCGGATATCGGGTTCCATCTCGCTCTCGGCCCGTCCGGGCTCCTGGAAGCAGGAGACGTAGAACTCCTCGTCCCCGCCCATCCGCGCGAAGATCTCACTGGGCCGCGGTCCGCCGCGCGGGGCGTAGGGCACACTCAGCAGGCCGACCGCGCGGAAGACATCGGGCCTGATCAGGGCGGTGTTGGCGGCTATGGTCGCGCCCCAGTCGTGGCCCACGACCACCGCGGACCGCTCGCCCAGGGCGTGCACCACGGCGACGTTGTCCTCGACCAGGTCGCGCATCCGGTACGCGGCCGTGTCCTCGGGCTTGGCGGAGCGGCCGTAGCCGCGGACGTCGATGGCGACCGCGCGGTATCCGGCGGCGGCCAGTACCGGCAGTTGATGGCGCCAGGAGTACCAGGACTCCGGGAACCCGTGGAGCAGCAGGACCAGCGGCCCGGTGCCCTGCTCCACCAGATGGATCCGGCCGGCGGGAGAGGGGACCAGACGGTGGGTGCCTTCCGTGGCCTGGGCGGGTTGCGACATGAATCCTCCGGGGTGTCGAGCTGTCCTTGGCCGAGCGCGGCGGCGGACCGGTTCCGGTACCGGCCGCGGCCCGCCGTCCGTGCCATGATCCATCAGCGGGCGGCGGTCGCCGTGGCCCTTTTGCCGATTACGCAAGGCCGTGACCACGGCCCTTCGGGGTTCGCCGGCCGGGAACCCCGAAGGCCGGCGGTCGGCCACCGCACTCCGCCCGTAAGAGAGTTCAGCGTCCGGGCTCCGGGCCGGGAACGCGCGGGGCCCCCGGTGCGTCCGCCGCCTCCGCCCCGTCCCCCGCGTCCGGCACGTCGAACTCGCACCACAGCGCCTTGCCGGAGCCGCGCGGTTCGGCGCCCCAGCGGTCGGCCAGCGCCTCGACCAGCATCAGCCCGCGGCCGGAGGTGGCGGTCTCGCCGGGGCTGCGCCGTCGTGGCCACTGGCTGGAGCGGTCCTCGACCTCCAGCCGGATCCGCCGCGGGGTGCCGGGCAGCAGTTCCACGCAGACCAGGGCGCCGCTCTCGGTGTGCGTCAGCGCGTTGACGATCAGCTCGGTGGCGGCGACCTCCACATCGTGCGTCACGGCGCCCGCGCGCCACTGGTCGAGGATGCGGCGCAGCGCCGAGCGGACCTGCGCCGTCCCGGCGGGATCCGCCTGGTGGATGTGGAGCCGCAGCCGCGGTGTGGTGGCCGGTCCCGGGCCCGGCAGCCGGTGCAGCAGCAGGAGGGCCATGTCGTCCTCCGAACCGGGCTCGGCCCACAGCTGGTCCGAGAGCTGGTCGGCCAGGGTCTCCAGCTCCGCGGGCCCGGTGCGGACCGCCTCGGACAGCGCGTCGATGCCCGCCGAGATGTCCTGGCCCGGCTGCTCCACCAGACCGTCGGTGCACAGCAGCAGCGTCGATCCCGGCTCCAGGAACAGCTGGGTCTCCGGGAAGTGGTCGTGCCCGAAGACCGTGGCCAGGCCCAGCGGCAGACCGCCCGGGATCTCCGGCCAGTCGATGTGCCGGGAACTGTTGCTGATCAGCGGACCCAGGTGCCCGGCCCGCGCCACGTGCAGCGCCCCGGACTCCAGATCGGCCTGGATGTACGTACAGGTCGCGAACCGCTCGGTCTCCAGCTCGGCCAGAAAACGGGAGGCCCGCACCAGGACGGTCTCCGGTGTGTGCCCCTCGCTGGCATAGGCGCGCAGGGCGATGCGCAACTGGCCCATCACGGCCGCCGCATGGGTGTCGTGGCCCTGCACATCGCCGACGACCAGCCCGGTCTGGCCCTGCGGCAGCGGGATCACGTCGTACCAGTCGCCGCCGATGTCCCGCCCGACGCTCGCCGGGTGGTAGCGGACGATGAGCTCGCCACCGGTGATGGACGGCACCCCGCGGGGCAGCATCGTCGCCTGGAGCTGCGTCGCGAACTCCCGCTCCTGGTCGAAGAGGGTGGCCCGCTGGAGCGACTGGGCGACGACCCCGGCCAGCGCCAGCGCCAGGTTCCGGGCCTCCGCCGACTGCACCGACGGCTCGGCGTTGAACAGCCCCAGCGACCCGATGACGGTGTCCTGGGCGACCAGCGGCAGGAACGCCGAACTGCCGGCCGGCAGCATCTCGGCGTACCGGCGCAGCCGGGGGTAGCGGGCGATCAGCTCGCCCCGGGTGCTGAGGAACGTGGGCCGCCGCGAGCGCACCACATGGGACAGCGGCAGGGTGTCGTCCAGCCAGGAGTGCGTCATCCCCTCGGGCACCTCGCCCGCCAGCCCGGCGGTCGTGATGACCTCGAACCTGCCTTCCCTCACCAGCCCCAGGAGCAGCGCGTCGGCCCCGAACCGCTGGGCGCCCTCGGTGTCGGCGAGCACCCGCGTCACATCCTCGACCGACAGCGCGCGGGCCAGCGCCGCCGTGGCGTGCTGCACCATCACGGTCTGCCGCTGCCGCTCCTGCTGGCGCGAGCGCAGCAGCGCGGAGTCCGCCAGTTCACCGGTCGCCTCCCGGACGATGCCGACGATGCGGTACGGCAGCCCGCTGCCGTCGTGCAGGATGCGGCCCTGGGTGTGCGTCCAGCGCAGCGCCCCGCCGCGGCACCGGACGCGGAAGTACGCGCCGTAGGACGAGCTGCCGTCCTGGAGGGCCTGGGCGAGCGCCGCGTCCATCCGCCGGCCCTCGTCGGCCGGCACCCGTGCGGCCAGCGACTGCGGCCTGCCGTCGTACTCGTCCGCGCGCAGATCGAAGACGGTCAGCGCGCCGGAGTCCAGGATCATGCGCCCGCTGTCCAGGTCCCAGTCGAAGGTGCCCATCCGGTTGAGCGAGAGCCGGGTGTGCAGGCCGATGGGCTCATGGCGGTACAGCGCGGGCGCGTCCTCCGTGCCCCGGCGCGCATCCTGGCCGGCACGCGGGTCGTACCCCTCGCGCCGCGGTCGGTGCTGCCCGGTCATGGCGTGCGACGCCCCGGCCCCGGGACAGGCGCGCCCCCTGCCCTCGGTCGCGCGCCGCGGACCGGGGCCGATATCCACCGGAACGCGGCCATGCGCTCACCTTAGGCCGGGGCGGTGACCCGCGCATTCCCGGTACGGCGTACGCCGCCGCGCACCCCGGCCGACGGCCGTACGCGCCCTCGCGGCGACCGCTCCCGGGCCGGCGGCGTGCCGGTGAACGGGTGGGCGATCAGCCGGGGGCGCCGGCTCCGGAACCCGGAGCGGATGCCGATGCCGATGCGGGCGGGGGTGACGGTGGGGGTGCGGCGGGGGCGGGACGGGCCTGGGCCAGTGCCATCAGCCGGTTGAGGCGCAGGGTGAGGGTGCGTACCGATGGCCGGCCGCCGTTCAGCCTGCTCAGCGCGGTCAGCGAGACGGAGGGCGCGGCCAGGCGCAGCCGGGCGGCCTCCAGGACCTCGGACGGTGCGGCGCCGCCGACCCGCGCCACCGCATCGCGGACGTCCTGGGCCGTGGGGCCGCTGCTGTACGTGTTGCGCAGCAGCCGCTGGATCTCCGGGGTCCAGGCCAGTCCGGCGGCGGAGAGCAGCCTGCGGGTGGCGTCCAGCCCGCGCAGCACCACGAGCGGAGCCGGTCCGTCCGTCCGGATCTCGGCGGGGCGCAGCGCCACCGCCCCGGTCAGCGCGGCCACGGTGTCCGCGGTGCCCGGCGAGGCGCAGACGATCTCGATCCGGCGGTCCTCCATACCGCGCGCGGTGCGCACCCCCGGCACGACCGTCCCGCCGGCCAGGAAAGCCGCCCGCAGCGCGGCCTGCCGGCAGCACTCCCGGGCGCGGGCGAGCAGCAGCGGTCGCGGCAGCCCGTCCGGACCGTGGAGCTCCGCGACGGGCGGCCGGGGGCCGGACGGATCGGGCTCCACCGCGTAGGCGCGCGAAACGGGGCGGTGGAGCGGGCGGAGAACGCCGTCCGGACCGGGCGCGGCCGCTCCCCGCCGGCCGTCGCCCGCGCCGGGAGCCGGTACCACGTACGTCCGGCAGGAGATCCCCCACAACGACCGCAGCAACTCCTCCAGGCGCCGCGCGACCGCCTCGCCGCGTACGACGTACCGGGGGCGGCCGGCCACGCCGTCGGCGCCCTCGGCGGGGTCCGGCCCGTCCAGCAGTACCGCGGCTTCGGTCCGCGCACAGCAGCCGACCGGGTACGGGGTCCGGGCCAGTGCGTCCGCGACCACCTCCGCGGCGTCCTGGTCCAGGAACGCGGTGCGCCGGTCCGGGATCATCACGTCGGCCATCTCCGCTCCTCTGCGTGTCCGCACCGGTCCTGGGACCCGTGCGGACGCCTCGTCCTCACCGCACTCCGGGCCGCCCGCCCCCTGCGTACACCGCTCCGGCCGGCTGTCGCCGGCCGCCGGCTGCGGCCCGTTGCCGAGGCTAGTCCCGCGGCCGGGCGCCGGCCTCCTCCTCAGGGACCGGGTGGTCCCGGCCGCCGGGGGACCAAAGTCCCGGCCCGGGGCGCGGCGACGCCGTTCCGACGGCTACCGGACCGCCTCAACGGCCGCCGGGGCGGGCGCGGTTCACCAGCCGGCGCAGGGTCCGGCCGCAATGCCGGGCGTACGCGCGTTGCAGGACGGGGACCAGGGGGCCCGCGAGGCGGGTCCAGAACCGGTCCGGCCGGCTGAAGGCGGTGACGGTGAACCACACCGAGCCGTCCGCCCGCAGGGTGACCGTGAACGCCTCCTCGCCGCACTCGGGGTGCCCGTCGCGGGTCCCGTACGCGAAGCCGACGCGGTCGTCCTCGGCCACGCTCCACACCACCCGGCACGGCGCCCGCAGCCGCAGCGGGCCGATGCCCAGCGAGACCTCGACGGCCACCCCCGGGGCGGCCCGCGGCGCGTCGGCCCGGATGCCGACGCCCGACGCGCGGTGCATCCGGAAGGTGGTGACCGCCTCACCGGCCGCCGCCAGCACGGCGCGGCCGTGGCCGATCGGCATCTCCTGGTGGAGATGGTGGTAGCCGGGCGGCAGCGGGGTGTGCCGAGTGCCGCCCGCTTCGGGGTAGTTGACGTCGGTCATGCGGTGCGCTCCTTCGGGGAGGGGACGGTCGGTGCCGGGATGTCGCGGGCCGGACCGCGGGCGCCCGGGGGCGCGGCCGGTCCGGCCCGCAGGCGGTGCTGGGCGACCACGGCGCACACGGCGAACCCGAGGGCGTTGCCGAGGCCGTGGGTGGCGGCCGTCCAGCCGAGCGAGAGGTGCGGCAGCCCCGTCGCCTCGCCGACCGCCCAGCTCAGGGCGAGCAGCATGGTCGCGACCAGGACGGCCGCGGAGCAGCCGAGCAGGGCGCGGGTCGTCCGGTCCCGCCCGCCCGGCCGCAGCTCGCGCCAGGTCAGCAGGGCCACCAGCCACATGCCGGCGGTCAGCACCAGTGCGCCGGCCAGCTCGGCCCAGTCGTTGACGAAGTATCCGGCGAGCACCAGCAGGGTGCCCGCCGGCACGCTGTAGGCCGCGGCCCGGCCCGCCCGGCCGGTGCCCGTACCGCGGCAGACCAGTCCCGCGACCAGCGCCGCGGCGAATCCGGCGAAGTGGAAATGCGCCACGGTCAGCGCCAGGGTGTCGAGGTCGAAACCGAGCAGCCGGTGCCCCGCGCGCTCGGCGACCAGCGCGATCCCGGCGACGGCCGGAGTGGCCAGCGCGGTCAGCACCGCGATCTCGGACGGCGCGAGCGAGCGGGTACGGGCGAGCTGCCGCGGGGCCTGTGCGGCGAGTACCAGGGTGGCCGCCGCGTACCCGGCCGCGCAGAGGACGGCGACCGGACCGCGCGGCAGCCAGAGCGCGGCCGAGCCCGCGAGGGCGGCGAGCGGCCAGCGCCGGCGGATACGGGTGAGCCGCCGCCCGCCGATGAGCGAGAGCCCCATCGGGATCACGACGAACATTCCGAGCATGACGAGGAGCTTGACCAGGACGTGCGCTGCTGCGGACACCGTGTCCCCTTCCGTGGCGGGATGTACGACACGGTACGCGGAGAATTGAACGCGTTCAAGAATGCTGCGGGGCGGGTGCGGGACGGTGGGACGTCGAGGTGTCGGCGGAGCGGGGGCGGCCGGTCCGCCGGGCGGCCGGCCGGCCGGCCCGGCATGGGGGCCGGTGGCTGGCGTGGCCGTACCGGCCGTCGGCGGTTTCTTCGGCGAGGCGGTGTGCGTCGCCCGCGAGATGGTGGTGACGCAGGTGCCGCCGGCCCGCATTGCCGGGGCCGGCGGTCCGGGCTCCGGGAGGGCGGTGACGGGCGGGCGGAGGAGGGCGTGACGGTCACGCGGAAGGGCGCGGTGGCCGCCGAGGTGGTACCGCGTCAGCAGGTGACTCCGGTGCCCGAGGCGCGGGTGTGGGCAGCGGGCCGCGCGGAGGGCGATGGCGCCCCCGTCGTGCGGCCCGCCGGACCGTTTCACCCCAGCCGCACGACTGCCTTCTGGGTGACCCCGCCCGATCCGCGGAGGTCGCCGAAGGTGAGGGTGAGGGAGGAACCGGTGGTGGCGGCGGTGAGCGTCGCGGGCCGGGACAGTACGGCGGCGACCGGCCGGGCCCAGGTCAGCGTCAGCGCGGTCCGGGCCCGCATCGGGTCGCTGACCCCGATGACGGCGGTGCCGTCGGACCTCTCGTGCACCGTCACGCTCGCGGGCGCGTCGGCGGTGAGCGGCCCCGCCGTCCCGCCGAACCAGAAGTTCACCCCGGTGAACCCGAGCGAGGGAACCGAAACCCCCTGGATGTCATCGGTGTTGGCCAGGATCCGCAGCCAGCCCTCGTCCGCCGCCCGCTGCGCGGTACGGGACGCGCTCGCGCCGGGCAGCAGGACATAGGCGTAACCGGCACCGGCCGGATCGGTGCCGTGGTCGGTGAGCAGGGTCAGATAGCGGCGCGCGACCGGGGTGGGGGAGCCGCCCGCGTTGATGTCCCGCCAGGCGCCGGTGCGCGCCTCGCGCAGCGCCGTGAGCGTCGTCCCGCCCGGGAACACATAGCCCGCGTGCCCGGCGAGATGCGCCCAGCGGGTGCCGGGCAGCGTCGCCGACCAGGGGTAGACGGTGGGCTGCGGACGGTCGTCGACGGTGAGGGGCGCGCCGCCCGTGGTGCCCAGGTTGCGGTTGTCGACGATCGTTTCGATCGATTGACCGTCCCTGGCGGTGATGCCCGCGCCCAGGCAGACCACCGCGTCGTCGAGGAAGAACCAGGACTTCTTCGCGAGCAGGGTGCTGGCGAGGCCCTTGAGGTACTGGCCCGCGGCGGCGTAGCCGTCGGCCTCGCTGCCGCCGACCCAGGACACGTCCGGCCGGGCCGCGCCCCACGCGCCGCCCTGGCCGTCGGCGAGCTTCTTGCGCGAGGCGGTGGTGCCGGGCAGCCGGGCCGGGTCGACGGTGGGCCAGAAGGAGTCGCTGTACTGGCCGTTGGCGAAGGTGTCGCCCCACCACGAGAGCATCCCCGAGCCGGTGTGCCAGCCGCGGACGTTCTCGCCGTTGCCGTTCTCGTAGTACGTGATGCGCCGGGACGCCATGGAGAGCGCGGCGGCCCAGCCGGGGCGCCGGTGCACCACCCGGTCCATACCGGGGAACTGCCGGTGGCCGGACGGCTCGGGGACGGGGGTCACCGAGGTGTCGTCCAGGACGTTCTTGAGCCGGGCGAGCGCGCCGACCGACAGGCTCGGATCGCTCAGCACGGGGGAGTAGTAGTCACGCCGGCACCACCCCTTGGCCAGCCCGCGCCAGCGGTCCCGCTCCGCCGCGCTCGCGCCCTCGCCGAGCAGCAGTACCGAGGCGATGACCGGGTGGCCCCGGAGGTGGTCGTTGGCCTCGGTCCCGGCGGGGTCGCCCGCGGCGACCCCGCGGCTGATCGCGCGGCCCGAAACGCCGTCCATCATCAGGCCGTTGAAGAGGAACGGCGCGTAGGAGTGCTCGACCGAGTCCAGGAACTGCTGGCGCTTCGGGTCGACGACCGCCCAGGGGGAACCGCTGAGCAGCGCGAAGAGTCTGCTGAGACCGTCGATCAGCACGGCGCCGTAGGAGCCGGTGTAGGGCACCCAGGTGTGCTGGACGATGGAGCCGTCGGCGTAGATGCCGTCGCCCGAGGTGACGTACGGGAAGACGGGGGTGAGGGCGTCCCGGGCCAGCGCGAGCTTGCCGGCGTCCGCGCCCACGACCCCGCGCAGCGCCAGGACGCGGCAGAGATCGACGCGGTTGGCGCCGGTGCTGGTGCCGGTGTACGAGCCCACCGCGGAGTCCGGGACGAAGTGGTCGACCGCCGCGAGGTAGCGGGTGATCCGGTCCGCGGCCAGCTGGTCGTACAGGAGGACGCAGCTGTCGAGGAGCGCCTGCGGGGCGCCGATCTGCCAGTTGTACCAGTTGCCGTAGCGGGTGGTCCGCTCGTTGTAGACCTGCTCGTAGAGGTGGTCGAGACCGGTCCGCAGGGCCGTGGCCAGGGCCTGGTCGCCGGTGAGCCCGGTGCCGGGCTGCGCGTACGCCTGGGCCATCGTCCGCAGCCGGACGTAACTGGTCTGTATCCGCTCCGAGTAGCCGAACGACTCGGGGTCCGTGCCCGGCTCGGGGTCGGCGTACACCGCGTCCGGCCACAGCGACCCCTCGGCCGGTGCCATGGTCGCGAGCAGTCTCCCGGCGCCGGTGCCGAGGGTGGCGAGGCGGTCCTTGAACGGCTGGGCGGTGGGGCTGAAGCCGGTGCCGAGGGTCAGCTCGCGCCAGGTGGTGCGCAGGGCGGCGAAGTCGGCGGCGGACGCGGCGGGCCGGGCCGGGCCGGTGCCGGTCACCGTGCGGGCGGTGGCGGTGGCGGCGGGCAGCCCGGCGGCGAGGGAGGCCCCGCCTGCCGTGATGAGCAGGGAACGACGGGTCCATGGGTGCGTCATGGGGGCTCCGTGGCCGGGAGGCGGAAGGCGGCGGGAGAGCCGCAGAGGGAGGGGGAGGGCGTCGGCGGTGCGGTGTGCCCGTATGAAACACGAGGGCCGTTAAACGCTCAAGAGGTTCACATCAAACGATCCAAACGATCGCTCGATCTCTTCGCTCACGGTGCGGCACGTCCGGCCCCCGCCACCGACGGCCCGCTTCCCCGCACCGGTCCGGCTCCGCCGGCCGGCCCCGCGCCCACCGCGCCCCCTCCGGTCACCGCCGCTCGCCCCTCGCTCCGTCGCCTACCGGTCCGCCTCCCCGTGCCGCCCCGCCCCCGCCGCGAACCGGGCGGCGCCCGCCGACGACTCCGCCAATACCGCCTGTCCGTGACGGAGTTCGGCCTCCATCGCGGCCTCCTCGGAGCGCCCCTCCTGGTCCAGCAGGGAGGCGCGGTCGCTGCGCAGGCACGCCTGCGGGAGGCGGGCGAGCTCCGCCGCCAGCCGCTCCGCCGCCGCGCGCGCCGTACCGGCCGGCACCAGACGGTGGACCAGCCCGATGTCCAGCGCCTCGGCGGCCGGCACCGGACGCCCCGTCAGCACCAGGTCCATCGCCCGGCTCGCCCCGATCAGCCGGGGCAGCCGCACCGTACCGCCGTCGATCAGCGGCACCCCCCAGCGGCGGCAGAACACCCCGAAGACCGCGTCCTCCGCCGCCACCCGCAGATCGCACCAGAGCGCCAGCTCCAGCCCACCGGCGACCGCATACCCGGCGACCGCCGCGATCACCGGTTTGGACAGCCGCATCCGGGTCGGCCCCATCGGACCGTCACCGTCCGGCGCGACGCGGTTGCCACGCTCGGTACCGATGGCCTTGAGATCCGCACCGGCGCAGAACGTCCCGCCCTCGCCCCACAGCACCGCGACGCGCGCACCGTCATCGGCCTCGAACTCCCGGAAGGCATCGGCCAGTTCCCTGGCCGTCGGGCCGTCCACGGCGTTCCGGGCCGCCGGCCGGGACAGCACCACCGTCGTCACCGGCCCGGCACGTTCCACCCGTACGGTCACCGGCCCGCACCCGCCCCGCGCTCCCGAGGCGCCCGCGCGCCCAGGTCATGTCCCCGCGCCGTACCGCATCCCACGTCGCACCTCATACCGCGTCCCCGGCCGGGGTCTCGATCCGGGCGCGCTCCAGGACCGACGCCAGATCGGCACCGGCCGGCAGGGTGCCGAAGGCGTTGCCCCACTCCCCGCCGAGCCGCGAGGCGCAGAACGCGTCGGCGACCGCGGGATGGCTGTGGCGCACCAGCAGCGACCCCTGGAGCACCAGCGCCATCCGCTCCGCCAGCGAACGCGCCATCAGCTGCGCCCGCTCCGGATCGGCCGCCCCGGCCAGCATCGTGCGTACCCCGGCCACCGCCGCGTCCAGCCGCCGGTCGGCGCCCGCGGCGGCGTCCACCTCCGCGAAGAACGCGTCCAGCGCGGCCGGCTCCTTGGTGAGCGCCCGCAGCACATCGAGGGCGGCGACGTTCCCCGAGCCCTCCCAGATCGACATCAGCGGCGCCTCCCGGTACAGCCGCGGCATACCGGACTCCTCGACATACCCGTTGCCGCCCAGGCACTCCAGCGCCTCGGCCGCGTGTGTACTGCCCCGCTTGCACACCCAGTACTTACCGGCGGCCAGCGCCAGCCTGCGCAGCGCCGCCTCCGACGCGTCCCCGGCCTGTGACCGGTCCACCGCCGCCGCCAGCCGCATCGCCAGTACCGTCGCCGCCTCGGACTCGATCGCGAGGTCGGCGAGCACCGAGCGCATCAGCGGCTGCTGGTCCAGCTCCCGCCCGAACGCCCGCCGGTGCGCGGTGTGGTGCAGCGCCTGCCGCAGCCCGGCCCGCATCCCGGCCGCGGAGCCGAGCACACAGTCGAGCCGGGTCATGTTCACCATCTCGACGATGGTCCGCACCCCGCGGCCCGGCTCGCCGACCGGCCAGGCCACCGCCTCGTCGTACTCGATCTCGGCGGACGCGTTCGAGCGGTTGCCCAGCTTGTCCTTGAGCCGCATCAGCCGCATGCCGTTGCGGGTGCCGTCCGGCAGCACCCGGGGCAGCAGGAAGCAGGTCAGCCCCTCCTCGGTCCGCGCCAGCGTCAGGAACAGATCGCTCATCGGCGCCGAGGTGAACCACTTGTGGCCGGTGATCCGGTACGTGCCGTCACCGGCCGGTACCGCGCGCGAGGTGTTCGTGCGGACGTCGGAGCCGCCCTGCTTCTCCGTCATCGACATGCCCGCGATCAGCCCCGCCTTGCCCAGCGGCGCGCGCAGCCCGAAGTCGTAGCTGCGGGCGGTGAGCAGCGGCTCGTACCCGGCGGCGAGATCCGGCGCGGCCCGCAGCGCGGGGACGGCGGCGTACGTCATCGAGACCGGGCAGCCGTGCCCCGGCTCGGCCTGCGACCAGACGTAGAACTTCGCGGCGCGGACGAGATGGGCGCCGGGGCGGTCGTCGGCCCAGGGCGCGGCGTGCAGCCCGTGCTCCACCGCGACGGTCATCAGCTGGTGCCAGGCCGGATGGAACTCGACCTCGTCCACCCGGTGCCCGAACCGGTCGTGGGTGCGCAGCCGGGGCGGCTGCTCCTCCGCCCACCGGGCCTGCTCCTGCACCGGTTCGGAACCGGCCAGCGTCCCCAGCTCGGCCACCTCCCGCACGCCCCAGCCGGCGCCCTCGCGGTGCAGTGCCGCCAGCAGGGCCGGTTCGTCCGCCGTACTGAACCCGGTCAGCGGCGGTGCCTGATTCACGACTTCATGGGTGACGGTCATAGCACCGACGTTACAGATACCGAACAGCTGTGGGAAGACTGTAAGAGTCGACGGAGGCGGGCGCGGCTAGGATTTCTGCACACATGAACGACGACACCGCAACCGACACCGAAGCCGGCGCCGGCCGCGACGCCGGGGCGGGCGCCCTCGCGCTGCGGCCGCTCACCGCCCGCTCCATCGTGCTGAGCACCCTTCTCGGCCACCATCCGCCCCGGCTGCCCGCCCGCGCCCTGGTCCGGGTCGGGGAACTCTTCGGCATCGCCGAGGGCACGGTGCGCGTCGCGCTCTCCCGGATGGTGGCCGCGGGCGACCTGCTCCAGCGCGACGGCTCGTACGGACTCACCGCCCGGCTGCTGGCGCGCCAGACCCGGCAGGACGCGAGCCGGTCGCCCCGGACCCGGCCCTGGGGCGGCGGCCGGGGCGAGGGGTGGGAGATCGCCGTGGTCGCCACCGCCGAACGCCGGCCCGCGGCCGAGCGCACCGCACTCCGCCAGGCGATGGCCGATCTGCGGCTGGCCGAACTCCGCGAGGGCAGCTGGCTGCGCCCCGCCAACCTCGACCGGCCCCGCCCGGCCGTCGTCACCGAGCAGTGCACCTGGTTCACCGGCACCCCGGACGGCGACCCGGCCGCACTGGTCCGGCGGCTGTGGGACCTCGACGGCTGGGCAGGGCGGGCGCGCGCCCTGCTGACCGCGCTGGACCGCGCCGGCACCCCCGCCGACCGCTTCACGGTCGCGGCGGCGGTGCTCCGCCATCTCCTCGCCGATCCGCTGCTCCCCGGCGGACTGCTGCCCCCGGGCTGGCCGGGCGACGCACTCCGGCTCCGCTACGCCGCGTTCGAGACCGAACTACGGGATCTGCTGCGGCAGTTCATCGAACCGCGCCCGACCCGCTGACACCCCGCACGCGCGCCCCCGCCGCCGCACGGTACGTACCTACCGGCCCCGGCGGGCGGTGCGGGACACCCCGCGCCCGCCGCGCCCCGCGCCCGCCGTGTCCCGCGCTCCGGCCGCACCCCGCCCCCGTTCACCTCGCCTCCGTTCACCCCGCGCCGAGCGGGGCCCTGCGGCGGCGGATCTCGTACGCGGTCAGCACCACGGCCACCGTCAGCAGACTCAGCCAGAACTGCGGGCGGCTGCCGGGCAGAAAGGCCATCGCGCCGGTCACCGTGCCCATCAGCGCGATGGTCACCCAGCTCAGCCATGGGAAGAGCCACATCTTCAGGGTCAGCCGCTCGGGCGCGGTGCGCTCCAGCTTCCGCCGCATCCGCACCTGGGCGACGGCGATCGCCAGATAGACGAACAGGGCGATGGCGCCATAGGAGTTGATGAGGAAATCGAAGACGACATCGGGGGAGGCCCAGGCCGCGATCACCGACAGATAGCCGGCCGAGGTCCCGGCGAGCAGCGCCCGGCGGGGCACCCCGCCGCGGCTGACCCGGGTGAAACCGCGCGGCGCGTCCCCGTTGCGGGTCAGCGCGAAGAGCATCCGGGAGGACGTGTAGAGCGCCGAGTTCAGGCAGGACAGCACGGCGATCAGCACGATGGCGTTCATCACCGTGCCGGCCGCCGGTACCGCCAGCCGGTCCAGCACGGCCGCGTACGGACTGACCTCGATCGCCTTCGACGTCCACGGCACCACGGCGACCACCAGAAAGATCGACAGCACGTAGAACGCCACCACCCGCAGCACGATCGAGCGGATCGCCCGCGCCACCGCCCGCTCCGGCTCGGCCGACTCGGCGGCCGCGACGGTCACGATCTCCGCGCCGGTGAAGAACCCCGTGCAGGGCACCACGGCGGCCAGGACCGCGCCGACGCCCTGCGGGGCGAAACCGCCGTGCGCCGTCAGCTGGTCCAGCCCGCCCCGGGCGTCCGGCCACAGCCCCAGCACATACAGCGTGCCGAGGAAGAGGAAGACGACGATCGCCACCACCTTGACCGACGAGAACCAGAACTCGAACTCACCGAAGGAACGGGCCGAGACCATGTTGGTCGCGGTCAGCAGCGCCAGCAGGACCAGGCTGACCGCCCACAACGGGGCCCCGGGCAGCCACAGCTGGACGACCCGGCCGCCCGCCACCGCCTCCACGGCTACCACGATCACGAAGAAGTACCAGTACAGCCAGCCGACCGTGAACCCCGCCCGCGGCCCGAGCGCCTCGCGGACATGGGCGTAGAAGGAGCCGAGCGCCGGGCGGGCGACGGTCATCTCGGCCAGCATCCGCATGATCAGCACGGTGAGCGTGCCGGCCGCCAGGAACGACAGCACGGCGGCCGGCCCGGTGGCCCGTACGACCACCCCGCTGCCGACGAACAGACCGGCCCCGATGACCCCGCCCAGCGCGATCAGCCGCATATGACGCGGCTTGAGCCCCTGTTGGAGACCGCCGGATTCCACGGCCGCTCCGGACGGTGCCGCGGAGCCCTGGGGGATGTGCTGCGACGTTCCGGTGCTCATGGGGGCCGACGCTAACGGGCCAATCGTGCGGCGGTGTTGCCACAGTGTTGCACCGGCGTGGCGGTCCCGCGCGGGCCCGCCGCCCGGTTCACAGCGGCAGTACGCACACCGGCATCGGGGTCGTGAAGGGCCTGCCCGTGCGCCGCAGCGCCCCCGTCCGCGCGTCCACCGAGAACACCGTCACCGACGCCGACTTCTGGTTCGCCGCGAACAGCAGCCGCCCGTCCGGCGAGAACGCGAGCTGCCGGGGGAAGTCCCCGCCGACCGGCACGGTGTCCAGCAGCCGCAGCCGCGCCCCGCCCGCCGCCACGGCATAGCGGGTGAGGCTGTTGTCGCCGCGATTGGCGAGATACGCGAAGCGGCCGTCCCCGGTGACCAGGATCTGCGCCGGGTAACTGGTGCCCGCGCCGGTGCCGGTGGGCTGCGGTGCGCCGGGCGTGAGCCGTCCGCTGCGCGGGTCGTAGCCGCAGACCACCACGGTGTTGTCCACCTCGTTCGCCAGATAGGCGAAGACGCCCGAAGGGTGGAAGGTCAGGTGCCGGGGGCCCGCGCCGGGCCGCAGCGCCGCATACGACACCTGGGCCAGCTTCCCGGCGGAGGTGTCGAGCCGGTAGGTGTAGACGGTGTCGTTGCCGAGGTCGACGGCGAGCACATGGCGGCCGTCCGGGCTGGTGGCGATCTGGTGCGCGTGCGGGCCGTCCTGGCCGGGACCGGGCGGCGGGGCGGTGTGTACGACCAGATCGGTACGCGCCCCCAGCGCACCGCTGTCCGGGTCGACCGGGTGCACGGCCACACTGCCGGAGAGGTAGTTGGCGCTGAGCAGCCAGCGGCCGCCGGGGTGCACCGACAGATGGCAGGGCCCGGCGCCGCCGGTCGGCCGGCTGCCCAGCACCCTGGGCCCGCGGCCCGGCCGCAGCGCGATGGCCGTCACCCCGCCCCGCTGCCGTTCGTCGACCGCGTAGAGGGTGCGGCCGTCCGGGGCGAGCGCGAGGTAGGAGGGGTCGGCGACGCCCCGCACGACGCCGGTGGCGGTGATCCGGCCGGTCCTGGTGTCGTACGTGCCCAGGCCGATGCCGGTACCGCCGCCCTGCACGGAGGTGTACGTGCCCAGGAAGAGCGGCCGGCCGGGGCGGTGCCGGGCCTGCGCGGGGGCCGCGGTCCCGACCGTGACCACCGCCGCACCGGCCGTCGCGGCCAGCCCCGCCGCGACCGTCCCGACGAACCGCCGCCGGCCCATGCTGGTCGCATTCCCTGTCTCCCGGCCGCTGCCGGTCCCTGTCCGTACCGCGCTCATGTCACCCCTCGGCGTCCGGCGATCCCGGCTGTGGCAGTCAGGGTGGCGTGCGCCGGTACGCGACGGCAAGAGGGGCGGCCGACGACGTGTGGTGCGCGAGGGAACGGGGGCCGGGGCCCGGCCGGTTGGGCCGCCGCACCGCCGCCACCGCCCCGTGCGGCGCCGGGGCCGATGTCCGCGGCCCGCCAGCCGGCCCGGCATACCCGTACATCCCGATGATGAGCATCGGCCCTCCCGTAGCACTGGAGTTGTACGCCACAACCCCCACGTCGACGGATTCGCCGCGGGGTGGGCGCCCCATAGTTTCTTGATCAAGGCACGGGGATGATCGAGAGGCCACGGAGAGATGTACGACAAGGCATTCGCGCCCGAGTACCAGGGTGAGCTGGGGGCGGCACTGGGGGTGAACTCCTCGTACGAGGAGGTGCTTGCCATCGCGAGCCGCGCGCGGTCGGAAGCCGGTACCGCGCTGGAGCGGGCGCGTGCCGCGCTCGCGGTCGCCGAGGCCAACCGGCGGCTGGGCCGGGTGGCGGACGCCGGCGCCGCCTGGCGCGAGAGCTACCGCAGCGCACGCACCGCGGGCGACGCCGGCGCGATGTCCTGGGCCCTGTGGAGCGGCGGCACCCTGGCCCGCCAGTGCGGAACGCTGCCGCTCGCCCGCCGGCTGCTCAGCCGGGCCGTCGCACTGGCCGACGGGAGCGGCGACCGCCTCGCCCACGGCTACGCCCTCGCCGGTCTCGCCGAGACCGGCCGCATACAGGGCGACTACCCCGCGGTCGCCGAACTCCACGAGCAACTGCTCGAACAGGGCCGGGCCCACGGCGAGGCCCGCCACATGGTGTGGGCGATGTCCGGTATCGCCCAGATGCACCGCAACACCGGCGACCACGCCAAGGCGCTGGAACTGTTCGAGGAGTCCGCCCGGATAGCCGACGAGGCCGACGACGCCCGGGGCCGCGCCTGGTCCCTGCGCGGCATAGCCGACGTCCTGTCCGTCCAGGGGGAACCGGACCGGGCCCTGGCGCTGTTGTCCGACGCGGAAGCCGTCTGCCGCGAGATGGACCTGGCGAGCGCGCT
Organism: Streptomyces sp. x-80; assembly: GCF_046549095.1. Lineage (NCBI taxonomy): Bacteria > Bacillati > Actinomycetota > Actinomycetes > Kitasatosporales > Streptomycetaceae > Streptomyces > Streptomyces sp. x-80. The sequence continues at coordinate 30,346 of NZ_JAJPWM010000035.1, read as the reverse complement.
CGCCTACAACCACAAGATGCGCGGCAACGTCCTCTACCGGGCCGGACGTTACGAGGCGTCCCGGGACATGTACACCGTCGCGCTGCGGGAGTTCCGCGAGATGCACGAACCGCGCGGCGTGGCGCTGTCCCGCTTGGGCCTGGCCAAGTCCCGCGCCCGGCTGGGCCGCGACCGCGACGGGACACTCGCCGAACTCGCCGAGCTGGAGCGCGACTTCGGCAGGATCGGACTGCGCCACGCCCGCGACATGGTCATCGCCTTCCGCGCCGAGGTGACAGGGACGCCGGCGGCAGAAACCCCCGCACCGCGCCGCGCCACCACCACGCCCCGGTCGCCCGCAGCTCCCGCCAGGTAGCGAAGCGGCACCGGAGGGCCTGGGCCCGCACCCGCGCGTTCGCTGAACGCGAGCCCGGTGCGCCGTGGGTCAGCGCGATGGCCGCGGCAGCTGGGTCATGGGCTTCTCACCGTGGCGTGGCCGCATGAGTGAATCAACAAACGGTCCCCCTGGCGGGGACGGCCGCAAGCCGCCGTACCAGGGGGACGGCGAAGCCCCGGCACCCCCGCGAGGGTGCCGGGGTTGCTTCATTCACCCGAAGCCGGAGTGTGCGGGGCCGGGGGTGTGGTGAGGCGTACCGGAGGCAGCAGATCGCGTACGTACTCGCGATGCCAGCACGCCCCTGTTGCACGCAGCTCCCGCCACGTGGTGAAGCGGTACCGGAACACGCGGGCGCGGACGTACCGCGGAGGAAGATCCGGGAACGGGTTGTGCCGCAGCAGCCCGAGCGTGTCCCGGTCGTTCAGCAGCAGCCGCAGGAGGAAGCCCTCGAACCACGGCAGGCCGTAGGACGGGGAGAGGGCCACGAACCAGAGCAGCCAGTCGAGCCTCAAGTGGAAGGGCGCGAACTGGCGCGGCCAGCGCCGCGGGTCGTCGGGCTTGCCGTGGAAGCCGTACTCCCGCCACCCCGCGTCGGCGGGAACCTCCCGGTCGGCGCGCTCAAGCACCGGGCGCCCCTGGCCGCTGCGCCGCCGGTACCAGTCCACCTGGTGCCGGTCCAGTTGCCTGCCGTGGAGCTCGTACGCCGGCCGGACGGTGCCGGGCCCGGTCGCGGCGTCCGTGGTGCCCTCGATGACGATCTCCCGCCGCACGCGGGTGATGCTGCCGAAGGCGCCGTAGGAATTGACCAGATGCAGCGGCTCGTAGGACGTGTTCATCCGCTGCTGCCGGGTGAGCAGATTGCGCGCCGGCCGGTAGCTGAGCGCGGCGACGAGCGCGGTGACGGCGATGACGAGGACCGTGAACCAGACGGGAGGCGACGCCGGGGTCTGTGGTCCGGCCGCCCACAACGGGCCGATCGCCGACAGGGCCAGCGCGATGGTCAGCCAGTTCAGCCAGGCGAAGTTGCCGGAGAACACCAGCCACAACTGGGTGGCGGCCATCGCCAGGGCGGCCCAGCCGGCCACCGGCTGCGGGGTGAACAGCAGGACGGGCAGGCCGAGTTGTGCCACGTGGTTGGCGGCCACCTCGGCCCGGTGCAGCGGTTTGGGCAGATGGTGGAAGAACCAGCTCAGCGGGCCCGGCATCGGCTGGGTCTCGTGGTGGTAGTAGAGGCAGGTCAGATCCCGCCAGCAGCGGTCGCCGCGCATCTTGATCAGCCCGGCCCCGAACTCCACCCGGAAGAGCAGCCAGCGCAGCAGCCACATGACCAGCACCGGGGGTGCGATCGTGGCATTGCCGAGAAAGACGGCGAGGAAGCCCGCCTCCAGCAGCAGCGACTCCCAGCCGAAGCCGTACCAGGTCTGCCCGACGTTGACGACGGACAGGTACATCACCCACAGTGCCGCCCACATCACCATCGACGCCCACAGCGGTACGGCATCGGCGGCCCCCGCCGCGACGGCCGCCGCCAGCAGCGCCCCGCACCAGGTCCAGGCCGCGAAGAAGCGGTCGGAGTAGCGCAGCTGGAAGACCGAGGGGGCGGCACGGAACGGCACCCGCGCCACGAACTCGGGCACCGGGAGCATCCCGCGCGCGCCGATCAGCGCCCGGAACTGCCGCGCCGCCGCGACGAACGCGGTCAGGTAGAGCACGGCCAGCATCCGCTGGAAGATCAGCCGGCCGAGGCCGTAGTCGGTATCCGTGAACCAGTCCACCCGCCCATGGGTAGCACCGCGGCCACGTGCCCGGGTGACAGGCGCGCGCGGCGGGGCCCCGGGCGGGCGTCCGCCGTGGGAGCGGGCGGCGGCCGTGCCCGGTGTGCCGGTGGCCGGGGGACGGGCTGCGCGGTCATCCGGCTGCCGGACGACCATTAAGAGTGCGTAGCGGAAGACGACCGGCCGCCGGACGGGTGCCGGGGCGGCCGGCGGCCGGTCATCGGTGCCCCCACCAGCGGCTCGGCGCGGCGGGGTGGATTTTCCGCCGTCCGGACGGATGCCTCTGTCGCCGGAAAAAATCGCGCGCTCCGGGTGTGAGGTCGTTAGTCTGGGGTACGACGGACGACCTTTACGGGAGACGCCAACACCATTGGCCCGTCGCGGGAACGCCACAAACCTTGGCAGACCTCCCGGTTCGTGAAGAAGGCGCCACCGCGTCGGACCAATACCTCGATGAAGGAGTACGTGGTGGCAGTGCACAAGGTTCAGTACAAGCAGCCCCGCCTGAAGCAGGTGGACCGGCCGGGCCGGATCAAGGAGGTCCGCAACCTGGAGGTCTGGGGCCGCTGCGTCCCGGTGCGTCTCGCCGGCTGTGACGACGATCCGGCCGAACCGTATATCTTCCGCGGCATCGACTGATCCCGCCGACCGACCGGACCACGCCGTTCGCCCGGCGCGGTCCGTCGGCGGAAGCGGCCGGGCGAGGGCAGCGGCCCCCGGCCGGCCGGACCGGCCCCGGGCGGGCGGTCAGGGGCGGCGCCCCAGCAGGCAGAGCAGCCGGGTCTGGTCGTCGGCGTCCGCCGGCGGCTCGATCGGCGGGGCGAACAGGCCGGACCCGTTGAGTCCCGCCGCATACGGCTCCACCTCGCGCAGCGCCGCCGTCGCCAGCCGGCCGGGCAGCTTCTCCTCGGCGCCGATCGCCCGTGACAGGTCCCAGGCGTGCACCACCGCATCGGCCATCATCTGGGCGCAGTACGCGTCGGCCGGACTCGATCCGTAGGACAGCTGGACCGTGCGGTCCAGCGCACCCGGCTCGGCGAACGCGGCCACGGCGGCCACCGCCGCCCGGTCCCAGACCGCGGCCGGATCGTCGCCCAGCCGGTCGCCGTCGTATTCCGAGCCCACGTCCGCGATCGTCGCGCCGTCCCGCACCAGACGGGGCACCCAGAGCTGCTCGGCGGTGAGATGGTTCACCAGATCGCGCACCGACCACTCCGTGCACGGTGTCGGGGCGTCCCACTGGTCGTCGCGGACGGCGTGGACCCGGGTGCCGAAAAGCTTCAGCGCCTCGCCGTGGGCGCGCAGGATGTCGTCGTGACTCATGCTGCCCGAGGATAGGAGCGGGCCCGGAGCACCGCGCCCCGACGCACGGCGGACCGCCGGATCACGCCTCGCGCGAGGCCCCCGGGTACGCCGTCCGGCCGCTGCCGCCGGCCCGGCCCGCGCCGCAGGCCCGTCCGGCGCAACGCGAGCGGAGGATTTCGCCGTGCGGGGCGGTGCGGGGCACCTGGCGCCGGGCGCCGGCCGGTCCCGGGGGCGCGGACCGGCCGGCACCGTAGGGACGGTCCGCGGTCAGCCGGCGTACAGCTGACGCCGCGGCACGATCTGCTGGGACTGGCTCGGACTCGACCAGAACAGCTTCATATGGGCCTCGCCGGTCCGCTGGGTGTAGTCGATCCGGATGTCGTGCCGGTGCCCGGCCGTCAGGGTGACGGTCCCCTTGTCGGTCTGCGGGCCGTGCGGGGTGGCGCTGTCGATCACCAGCGTGCCGTCGATCCAGAGCCGGACGGTGTCGTCCGAGACCGTGGTGAGGGTGTACGTCTCGCTGAAGCGCGGCTGGATGCTGCCGGTCCAGCGGGTGCTGAAGTGTTCGGCGGGGATCGACGGGTCGGGCGACCCGTCGAAGCGGTAGGACTTGTTCACGGTCGGATCGACGGTGGTCACCGCGGGCGGGCCGGTGAACGTGTCGTTCGCCCAGCTCCGTGCCGTCAGCCCCCGCCCGCTGCCGGGCGGCGCCGCGGCCGGGGGCTTGATGGTGAGCCGGATGACGCTCGCGACGGGGCCGGTGGCCGCGCCGGACGGGGTGAGGTCGAAGCCGTCGCCGGCCGGCGTGACCGTCACCCGTCGGCCGCTGCCCAGTACCCGGGCCGAGGTGATGGTGAAGGCTTCCCTGGCCGTCAGATGCAGCGGCCGGCCGGCCGCGGGCCAGGAGGTCACGGACGCGTACAGGTCGTTGCCGCGCCGGGCGACCGCGCCCCAGGAGGGGGTCGCGACCAGCCCGGTGTACCCGGCCCCGTACACCGCGTCGCCCTGGCCGTGCGCGCGCAGCCACCGGCCGGCCTCGCGCAGCCGGTCCACGGACGGCTGCGGCACGCGGCCGCGCTTGTCCGGTCCGACGTTCAGCAGGTAGTTGCCGCCGCGGCTCGCGACGTCCAGGAGGTTGCGGACGATGGTCGCCGGAGACTTCCAGTTGGTGTCGTACCGGGCGAACCCCCAGTGGTCGTTGAGCGTCATGCAGCTCTCCCACAGCTGTCCGTCGACCGGCGCCGCGGGAATCTCCTGCTCCGGGGTGCCGAAGTCGCCGTCGACCACATCGCGTTTGCCGACGCGGTTGTTGACGATCAGCTCCGGGTTCAGGCCGTGCAGATACGTCTGGAGCTCGGCGCCGTCCCGGCGGGACCAGGTGTTGGTGGGATCGACCGCGTCCCATTCGCCGTCGAACCAGAGCAGGGCCGGGTCGTAGTTGTCCACCAGCTCCTTGAGCTGGGCGTACATCCGCTTCTTGTAGCGCGGGAAGGTCGCCGGGTCGGCGAAGTCCGGGTCGTGCCAGTCCCAGATCGAGTAGTAGAAGCCGAGTTTGATCCCGGCGGCGTCGGCGGCCCGCTTCAGCTCGGCGAGGATGTCGCGGTGCGGATCGAAGGCGGAGTGGTCACGCAGATTCCAGGAGTTCTGCTTCGTCGGCCACATCGCGTAGCCGTCGTGGTGCTTGGAGGTGATGACGATATAGCGCTGGCCGGCGTCCTTGGCGGCCCGGACGATCGCCTTGGCGTCGAAATCGGCCGGGTTGAAGGTGGCGGCCTGCTTCTCGTAGGCATCGTTCGGGATCTTGCATTCGCGCTTGATCCACTCCGCGTTGCGGCAGACCGTGCCGTCGGGCCGGGTGTACTCGCCCTCCAGGTTCGAGTACGCGCCGAAGTGGATGAACATCCCGAAGCGGTCCTGCCGCCACCAGGATGTCCGGTCGGCGGTGAAGGGATCGTCGGTCGCGTGGTTGGTGCCCGGCCCGGTGGTGGGCCGCGGCGCGGGCTTCGCCGCGGCCGCGGGGCCGCCGGTGGTCAGCAGCAGGGCGCTGAGCAGTCCCAGCACTCCCAGCAGCCGGGGTGGTCTCGGGCGGCTGTGCCATCGCAGCATGCGCGTGCTCCTTCGGTCCGTCGGTCACGTCCGTGCCTCCCGTGCACCCCGCATGGTGCAGGCGCACCCGCCCGTACCGGAAGACCTCCGACGCGATAAACATCGGAGCACCTGCCGCGTATCTTCCGTAACGGAGGCCGAATTTGGGGGAGCCGGGGGAGCGGAGGCGCTCAGACCTCGGATCTCAGAGGGGGTGGGACGGGTGGCCGAGAAGCACGCCCGGCCGGAGCGCGGCGGGTGTCCGGTCCGCGCCGGTGTCGCCACGGCGCTCTTCAAAGGGGGCCCGGATACCTGTTCAATGGGCGCGGCCGTACCCCAGGGGAGGCACCATGGACGCCGTCCGACCACCCGCCATCCGCTCGGCCGGGCACGCGCGCGGCTATCCCGACTTCCTCGACCGCGCCGCGCGGATCGCCGCCGGTCTGCGGGACCTGGGCGTCGGGCCGGGCGACCGGATCGCCCTCGTACTGCGCAACGAGCCCGCCCATCTGGAGATCACCGCCGCGGCCGCCCTCCTCGGCGCCGCGGCGGTGCCCGTCAACTGGCATTTCCGGCCCGACGAGTTACGGCATGTGCTCACCGACAGCGGCAGCAGGGTCGTCTTCGCGCACACCGACCTGCTGGTCGCGGTGACCGCCGCACTCCCCGACGGCGTACGGGTCATCGAGGCGCCCGTCCCCGCCGGTGTCGCCGCCGCCTGCGGGATCGCCGCACCGCCCGCCACCGGGGCGTATCCCCTCCTGGACCGCTGGCTGGCCGGGCACCCGCCGCTGACCTCCGCGGCCGGGGAACGGCCGTCCACCGTCATCTACAGCTCCGGAACGACCGGACGCCCCAAGGGAGTTCTGCGCGCACCGGTCGCTCCCGAGCAACTGACCGAAACGGTGCGGTCGTTCCTGGAGCACTTCGCCATCGCACCCGGCGGCCGGACGCTCATCCCCGCACCGCTCTACCACGCCGCGCCCAGCGGGCACGCCGCCCTCGCGCTCGCCGCCGGACTGGACATCACGCTGATGCCGCGCTTCGACGCCGAGGAGTTCCTGCGGCTGATCGAATACCACCGCATCGAGCAGACCCAGGTCGTGCCCACGATGTTCGTCCGGCTGCTGCGGCTGCCCAGGGAGGTGCGCGAGCGCTATGACCTGTCCTCGCTCACCTCGGTCGTGCACGCCGCCGCGCCCTGTCCGCCGCATATCAAACAAGCCATGATCGACTGGCTGGGACCGGTCGTCCGGGAGTACTACGGCGGCAGCGAGACCGGCGCGGTGACCTGGTGCGACAGCGCGGCCTGGCTCGCCCACCCGGGCACCGTCGGACGGGCCGAAGGGACCTGCGCGGTAGCGGTCCTCGGCCCCGGCGGGCGGATCCTGCCGGCCGGGGAGACCGGCGAGATCTACCTACGGCCCGCCGACAACTGGCCGCAGTTCACCTATCTCGGCAACCCCGCCGCACGCACTGCTATGGAGGCGCCGGGCCTGCCGGGATACGTCACCCTCGGCGATATCGGCCATCTCGACGCGGACGGCTACCTCTACCTCAGCGACCGCCGCAACAACATGGTGATCTCCGGCGGCGTCAACATCTACCCGGCGGAGATCGAGGGCGCGCTGCTCGCCCTCGACGGTGTCCGGGACGCGGCGGTCTTCGGCATCCCCGACGAGGAGTACGGCGAGGTGCTCGCCGCACACATCCAGACCGAACCGGGCGTACGCCTCGGCGCCGAGGAGGTACGCGCCCATGTCGCGGCGCGGCTCGCCGGACACAAGGTGCCCAGGGCCGTGGTCTTCGAGGCACGGCTGCCGCGTGACGAGTCCGGAAAGCTCTTCAAACGGCAGCTGCGGGACCCGTACTGGGCCGGGCGCGACCGCGCGATCTGAGACACCCCGCCGCGAGGTGGCGACCCCGGGCGGACCGGTACGACGACCGGCGGCGGGACGACGCCCCGCACCTGGCGATGCCGCCGTTCGCCCGGCTCACCGCTGCCCCTCCGCCACCCGCACCGCCTCCAGCAGGACCAGCCGCTCCGGAAAGAGCGTCGGGGCCCGTACCCCCGCCTCGGCCAGCACCCGGCCGGAGAGCGTCACACCCCGCTCCCACCAGGGCGGCGGCGCGGTGAACGGCCCCTCGGGGCGGTCGCCCGGCGGGAGCGGCAGTACGCGGTACTCGTCGTCGGGCGGGAGACCCGGCAGCCGGACCCGGCCCGCCGGGGAGTGCACGCTCGTCGCGGTCTGCACGAGCGCGAACACCGCCCGCGCGCCGTCGGCGGCCACCACACCGTGCACCCACAGCGCCGGATCGGGGTGGTCGGCGCGCACCACCGTCCCGCTGTGCAGCAGCGGCCGCAGCGCGCGGTACAGCGCCACCCACTCGGCCAGCCGCGCCCGCTCGGTCGCGCTCGCGGACGTCAGGTCCCACTCGATCCCGAAATGCCCGAACAGCGCCGTGCCCGCGCGGAAGTCCAGGCTGTGGGTGCGCCCCGTCGTATGGGAGACCGGCGCCCCGACGTGCGCGCCGAGCAGTTCGGGCGGCAGCAGCAGCCCCGTCCAGCGCTGGATCCGCTGGCGCTCCAGCGCGTCGATGCAGTCACTGGTCCACACCCGGTCGGTGCGCTCCAGTATCCCGAGGTCCACCCGGCCGCCGCCCGAGGAGCAGGACTCGATCTCCAGCCGCGGGTGCCGGGCGCGCAGCGCGTCCATCAGCCGGTAGACGGCCGCCGTCTGATGGTGCGCCGGGGCGTCCACCAGATCGCGGTTGTGGTCCCACTTGAGGTAGTCGATACGGTCCGCGCGCAGCAGGGCGTCCAGGCGGCCGAGGACGTACCCGTACGCGTCGGGGCGGGCCAGATCGAGGACCTGCTGATGACGGGCGGCGGGCGGCGTCCTGGCGGGGGTGGCCGCCAGGATCCAGTCGGGGTGCGCACGGGCCAGCCCGGAGTCCGGGCTGATCATCTCCGGTTCCACCCACAGGCCGAACCGCATCCCCAGCCCGTGCACGGTCTCGATCAGCGGCGACAGCCCGTCCGGCCACACCCGCTCGTCCACATACCAGTCGCCGAGCCCGGCCCGGTCGTCCCGCCGCCCCCGGAACCACCCGTCGTCCAGCACGAACCGCTCCGCGCCCACCTCGGCTGCCGCCCGTGCCAGCCGCGCCAGCGTCGCCGGATCCTGGTCGAAGTAGACGGCCTCCCAGGTGTTGAGCGTGACCGGGCGCGGGGAGCCCGGGTGCCCCGGGCGGGCCCGCAGATGGCGGTGGAAGCGGCCGGACAGCTCGTCCAGGCCGTGCCGTCCGTAGGAGCCGTAGAGCCAGGGCGAGGTGTACGAGCCGCCGGGGGACAGCCGGATCTCGCCGGGCAGCAGGAGTTCGCCGCCGGCCAGTACGGCATGGCCCGCCGGGGTGCGTTCGGCGAGCGAACGGTGGTTGCCGCTCCACGCCACATGCAGCCCCCACACCTCGCCGGACCGGAAGCCGAAGCCCGGCTCACCGGCGATCTGCAACAGCGTCGCGTCACTGCCGGTGCGCCCGCGCCGGTTCTCCCGCAGATGGGTGCCGAGGGTGAACGCGTGCCGCTGCGGGGCGCGTTCCCGCAGATGCCGGCCGGTCAGGTCGAGGAGCTCGGTGGCCTGCGGCGGGACCGGCAGCGCCGGTGTCAGCCCGCCGAGGTGGTACGGGCCGGGCCCGGTGTTGGTGACCTCGGCGCGCAGCCGTACCAGCCCGGCATCGGTGAGTTCGATCTCCAGCGTGAGCGCGAGACCGACGTCCGCGTCCGCCGCCTCGACCCGCAGCCGCCGCCCGGCCGTCACGGAACGGCCGCGCACCGTGAACGCGGGCGCGGCGGCGCAGGTGTCGCGGTGGCCGCTCAGCCCCGGGGTGCCGGGCCAGCCCGCGGACGCCTGCGGCAGCACGCTCAGCGCGAACGTCTCGTCCAGGCCGCCGGCGACGGCCGGCGCGGCCTCGGCGGCGACCAGCGCGGCGAGCCGGCCGGGCGGCAGCTCGCCGAGGTCCGCGCCCCAGTGCGGGACGCGCGGCAGACCGGTACCGGACAGATCCAGCACCAGACTCGTACCGGCGGCCCGGAAGTGCAGCAGATCGGCCATGGGGGCTCCTTTCATGGCAGGTTTCATGGCGGGTTTCATGGCGGGCGTGCCGGGCCCGGCGCCGCCGCTCACGCGGGCAGCCCCCAGCGCGCCGCCGGTTCGTTCGGCGCGACCGGTGCGATCCGCATCGCCGGCCGGTCGCCGCGCGCGGTGACCACCGCCGTACCGCCCTTGTCCAGCGCGATCCGGACCGTGCCGGCCGCCACCTCCTCGTACGGCAGCGGGCGGCCCCGTCCGTCCCGCACCTCGACCGGGCCGGCCGGCAGCGAATGCCGCAGGACGCACGGCGCGCCCGCCTCGCTGCGCAGCCGCACCCAGCGGGTACGGCCCTCCTCGCGGGCGGCGCCGAGCAGGAACGCGCCCTGGGTGCGGAAGTCGTGCACCGTCACCGACCGCCACGCCCGCGGCAGCGCCGGGAACACCCGGATCACCCCGCCCCAGCTCTGGCACACCATGTCGTGCAGCGACTGCGCCGCGGACAGCGGCGTCTCGATGACCGGCCCCGACTCCTGGTACATCGTGTTCGGCCGGATGAAGCGCGTCAGCAGCTCGCCCAGGTACTCCAGCGCCTCCTCGCCCCGGCCCAGCTGCGCCGCGATGGAGGCCGCGCCGGTGAAGGTGTAGCCCTGCAAGGCGCCCTCGAAGCCCACCCAGTGGCGCAACGACCGTTCGATCAGGTCCCGTTGGCCGGGCTGCTCCCAGTTCACCTCGTACAGCGGATAGACCGCGAGGAGATGTGAGTAGTGCCGGTGGGACTTGGCGAACGGGACCCCGGCGCCGATCATGAAGCCGTTGCCGTCCACCGGGTACGGCGCCAGCCTGGCCAGTACCTCGCGCCAGCGGCCGGCCGACGGGTCGTGCACGCCCAGGGTGGCGGCCGCGTCCAGCAGCGTGGCGCAGCCCCAGCGCAGCAGCATCAGGTCGTAGTTGCAGTCGGGGGCGTTCACGCCGTACTCGGGGGAGAAGGTCGCGGGCAGATGCAGTCTGCCGTCCGGGCCGGGCTCCAGGAAGTGCAGATAGTAGGCGACGGCCCGGCGCAGCAGCGGGAAGAGGACCTCGCGCAGCACCCGCGGGTCCATGGTGTGACGGTAGGTCAGCCAGACGTTGTGCAGCGCCCAGGTGAGGTTGCCGACTTCCGGCGTCGGCGGATCCTGGCCCGGTATGCCGACCGCGTAGCCGCCGTCCGCCGCGTCGCCGCCGTTGCGCAGCCGGGTGTCGGTGGTGCGCGGAATGCCCGCCGAGTCCTTGCGGTACGGGGCGTCCAGCTGGTCCGACAGGCTGTCCCGGAACTCGCCGAGCGCCCGGGTCACCGCGTCGAGTTCGAGATGGTTGGCGCCGTGGATCAGCCAGTACTCCAGCTGCACGTTGAGGTTCCACCAGGTCGCGGGCCACGGCGTCGGCTCCAGCCAGGGGCCGCAGGTCGCCATGACCGGTGCGTCGGCGCGGGCCGCGGCGGCCACCTTGTAGAGCTGGATCCAGTAGAAGCGCTGGAGCCTGGCGTCCGGGAAGGACAGGAAACCGCGCCGGTAGTAGGCGTGCCACCAGGCGCGGTGACCGGGGGCCACCGCCCCGTACGGCAGCGCGGCCACCGTGCGTACAGAGCGCAGGGCGCGGCCGAGCGCGGTGGTGGCGGGGTGCGAATGCGCGACGGCCGCGTACAGCGTGCGGGCGCCGCCCCGGTCCGTCCGCTCGCGCCAGGCCGTCACATGCTGCCCGCCCGCCAGCAACGGCTGGACCGCGGCCCGCACCCCGCCGTGGTCGGCGACCTGGGCCGGCGGATTGGCGGTGTACCCCGCAGGCAGCGGTTTGAAGGCGGCGCGGGGGCTGATCGCCTCGGCCGGATGGAAGACCCAGCGGAAGGCGCGCTCACCCGCGCTCGGCCGGACCTCGACCGCCAGCACGGAACGGGAGTTGTGGACATGGGCGCGCAGCTCCAGGGTGCCCCGGTCGGTGGTCAGGGTGCCGGTCAGCTCGGCGTCGCGCAGCCGCAGCCGCCAGTCGACGCCGGTGATCGTGCCGACCGGTTCGAGGGCGAAATGACCGATCGGCAGCCGGGCCAGACCGAAGAGGGAGCCGAACTCCGGCCGGTGGTCCTGGACTTCGCTGTGCTGCACGGTGAAACGGACGGCGTTGGCGTCCGGTTCCGCGTAGATCCCCGACCCCAGGAGGGCGTTGCCGAGGAAGGGGCCCTCGTACCAGGTCTTCGGCAGCCGCTGCCACACCAGGTCCGCGTCGGCGAGGACGGTCACCCAGGGGTCGGCGTCCGCCGGGCGGGCCGGGGGCGTGGCGGCCGCGTCGGGCGCGGCCGCGACGAGTCCGGCCGTACCTGCCGTACCTGCCGCACCGGCGGCCAGCGCGGCGGCGCCGAGGACGCTCCTTCTGGACGGGGCGGGGGTGGCGGGATCGGTCATCGGATCTCTCCATCGGCGCGGCGGGGGACGGGGGAGGCGGGAGCGGCGGCTGCGCAACGGCGGCGGAAGGCACACGGGAGGGGCGGCCGGGGCGGGGTCACGGCAGGCCCCAGGGCCGGGCCGGTCCCGTGGCCGGCACCTCGCGCGGACCGGCATCCGGGCCGGTGCCCCGCGGCGCGACGAACGCCGTACCGCCGCGCGGCAGGCCGACGGCGATCCGGCCCGGCCCGGCGGAGCGCCACGGCAGCGGCCGGCCCCGGTCGTCGGACACCGTGAACGCGCCCTCGATGCCGTGCTCCAGCACCAGCGGCGCACCCGCCTCGCTGTGCACCCGCACCCAGCGGGTCCGCCCCGCGGACCGGTCGGCGTCCACCAGGAACGCGCCCTGGGTGCGCAGCGACGCGAAGGAGACATCGGGCCACCGGCCGGAGACCGAGGGAAAGACCTTCAGCACCCCGCCGTGCCCCTGGAGCACCATGTCGAGCATCGACTGCACCCCCGTCAGCGGGCTCTCCAGCGCGAAGTTCTTCCCCTCCCGGTACATCGTGTTCTCGGTCAGCTGACAGTCCGCGACGGTGTTCCGGTCGGTGAAGTGGGTCAGCAGGTCCAGCGCCCGCTCCGGCGCGCCCATCACCGACGACATCGAGGAGGACACGGCGTAGCTGTAGCCGTGCCAGCTGTCCCGCATCCCGGCCCAGTGCACGAAGCTCCGGCGCATCAGGTCCCGGTCGGCGGGCCGGTCCCAGACCCGTTCGCGCAGCGGGTACAGCCACAGCAGATGCGAGTGGTGGCGGTGCGAGGCGGCGAGCGGGACGCCCGCGCCGATCAGCACACCGTCGGCCGGATCCTGCGCGTACCGGACCAGGCGGGTGGCGATCTCCCGCCAGCGCCCGGCGCGCGGGTCCGCGATCCGCAGGGTGCGCGCCGCGTCGAGCAGGGTGCGGGCCGCCCAGCGGATGAGGGAGAGATCGTAGGTGCAGTCGGCGGCGTCGGCGTACTCGGGGGAACGGGTGGTGGGCAGGTGCAGCCGGCCGTCGCCGCCCTCGTGCAGGAAGTGGTCGTAGAAGTTCAGCGCCCTGGCGAGGACGGGGAAGAGCACATCGCGCAGGATCGCGCGGTCCATGGTGTGGCGGTACGCCAGCCAGACGTTGTGCAGGCCCCAGGTCAGATTGCCGAAGTTGTCGGAGATCCGGCCGGAGCCCGGTACGCCCACGTTCCACTCCCCGGCCCGCAGCTGCCAGTCGGAGGGATGGCCGAGCGCGTAGCTCTGCCCGTCGCGGTAGGCGGGTGGTACGGAGAGCGGCAGGTTCGCCTCGAAGCGGCGGAACGCGGCGGTCACCGAGTCGAGTTCGAGGTGGTTGGTGCCGAGGTAGCCGGTGGAGGCGATCTGGACGTTGAGGTTCCACCACAGCCCGGTCCAGTTGTTGCCGGTCTCCGGGAACCACGGGCCCCACTCCGACAGCGCGGGGCCGTCGGCGCGGGTGGCCGAGCCGAGTTTGTAGAGCTGGATCAGGTAGAAGCTCTGGAGCCGTTTGTCCGGCACCGACAGCAGACTGCGCCGGTAGTAGGCGTGCCACCAGGCGCGGTGTTCGGCGACCAGCCGGTCCGGGTCGGCGGCGAGGGTCGCGGCGACCGCCCGGACGGCCTCCCGCGTCGTCGCGGCCGGGTCGCCGGGGGAGCGGTAGACGAGATGGGCGGCGAGCAGCCGGTCGGAGCCCGCACGGCGCTCGCGCCAGGCGGTGCTCCAGCCGCCGCCGGCCAGCAGCGGCTGCTCGATGACGTGGGTGGCGTCCGTGGTGGCGGTGCGGGGGTCGGGGTTGGGGGTGTAGTCGGCCGGTCTGCCGGTGGTGCGGGTGGTCGCCGCGGTCAGCCAGGTGAACGACCAGGCGGCGCCGGACTCACCCGCGCTCGGCCGCGTCGAGAGCAGCAGCGCGGAGCGGGCGGTGTGCACCAGGGCGGCGAGGCGGACACTGCCGCGGGTGGTGGTGACGGTGCCGCGCAGCTCCGCGTCCCACAGGTCCAGCGACCAGTCCACGGCGGTGACGGTCCCGGCGAGGGTGAGCGTGAAGTATCCGATGGGCAGCCGCGAGTAGCCGATCCCGGCCCGCCACCGGCCGCGCTGGTCCTGGACCTCGGTATGGCTGAGCATCACCTTCAGGGTGTTCGGCGCGGTACCCGCGTAGATCTGGCAGCCGAGCCGCCCGTCGGCGAGGAACGGTGCCTGCTGCCAGCCGGCCGGCAGCCTGCGCCACGTCATGGCGGCGGCGCGGACGGCGGTTTCGTACGGGTCCCGGTGCGGGGCCGCCGTGGCGCCCCGGCCGCCGGCGGCCCAGGTGGCACCGGATCCGGCGGCCCAGGCACCGGCGGTGCCGGCGACCGCCGCACCGGTGAAGGCTCTTCGCGAGAGATCGGTCATGGCGGCGCCTCCGGGTCTCGTCCCTGAACTCCCCCCGCATAGTGCAGGCAGCTCCGGGGTTCCGAAAGACCTCCGGCACCACATACATCGGATGAACTCACGCCAACGGGCCGATGGGGCCGCCGAATTGGCGGTCGATTCGCCTCCTTCGAACAGATACCTCGGATGTCAAGGGGTGGGGTGTGCGGCCCTGGTCGGCTCCGCCACAGCCGGGCGAGGACCTCGTTCACCACGTCCGGACGCTCCTGGTGCGGGGCGTGGGTGGCGCCGCGCACCCGCGTATGGCGCGCGCCGATCGCCCCGGCGAGATACTCCCCGCCCGCCGTCAGCGCCTCGCCGGTGAACGTCCGGTGGTCGGGGTGCGCGCCCTCCCAGGTCCCGTTGATCACCATCTGGGGCAGACCGGGCGCGGCCAGTGGGCCGAGCGGTATCCGCGCGTCCCGGACGGGCCGTTCGCGCATCGCGGACCGCACCGCCCGCGGCGGCCGGGGCGTCGTCTCCGGCATCGGCGGACCGTACGGCTGGGTGGGCCGCCGCAGATACTCCACCGGGTCCGGCTCCTAGGGAACGTCCCCGAACGACGCGCGGATGCGCGTCAGCGCGGCCGCGACTTCGGGCCGCGCGGCGGCAAGTGCGCAGCGGCGACGGCTCGATGAGTGGGAGGGAGCGCACCGCCGCGGGCCGGGCCGACGCGGCCGGCATCGCGCCCGCGGCGCCGTAGGAGTGGCCGACCAAGTGGGCGCCGTCGCCCAGTAGTTGGCCGATGTCCTCGACGTCGATCGCGTAGTCGCTCCGCGCGAGGTCCGGACTGTCGCCGCAGCCGCGGCGGTCGGCGAGTTCGAGGCGGCACAGCCCGGCCGGCGGCCGCTGCGCCGCGAAACAGTCGGTGCCCCGGCTCATCGTGCCGTGCACCAGCACCGCCCGGGGAGCGCCGGGCGCCGTCTCGTCCCACACCGTCACAGGAAGGGGGTCAGGGGGCGTGCGGCCCCACGGCAGGGCGCGGGCGACCGGTGCGGCCCGGCTCCCCACCGGTCAGTATCCGGCCAGCTCCGCGAGCACCCGCGCCCGCGCCAACTCCCGTGCCCCGGCCGCGAGATCGTCCTCGTCCGCGTACCACAGCGCGCTCTCCACCCCGCGCGCCACCGACCAGGCCAGCAGCCGCGCCGGATCCTCGCCCAGCACCTCGGCGACCAGCGTGTAGCGGTCGCGGAGCACCGGCCGCGGATCCGGCTGCGTGAACGGGTCGTCGACCTGCATCAGCAGCGGCCACGGGTCGTACGCCGGGTCGCCGGCCATCGGTTTGGGATCGATCGCCAGCCACGGCCGGCGCTCCGCCGCCAGCACATTGCCGGGGTTGAAGTCGCCGTGCACCACGACCTCGCGGGCGGCCGTCACCGGCAGGGTGCGCAGCAGGTCCGCGCCGAGCGCGACCAGCCCCGGATCGTAGCCGGGCCGCAGCCGGATCATCCGCTCCTGGAGCACATCGGCCCACTCGGCGCACACCAGGTCCACCCGCTCCAGCTCGCCCTCCGGCGGCGCGGGCGCGGCCCACAGGTCGCGCAGCAGACCGGCGGCGAGCGTCAGCCGCTCGGCGGGCGGCAACGGGTGGCCGGTGAGCGGGGTGCCCGGCGTGCACCGTTCGATCAGCAGTGCGCCGCGCTCGCGGTCCCAGCGGTGCAGCCGTACGGCTCCGTCACCGTCCCAGGCGCGCAGTCCGGGTGCCTCCCCCTCGGCCTCGCGGTGCGGCCAGGTCACCTTGAGCACCGCGGGCGAGCCGTCGGGCCGTTCGCACGGTGCCACCCAGGAGCAGCTGCCGCCGTGGAACGGCGCGCCGAGCCGCAGCTCCCACCGTTCCTCGACCTCCCGGACGAGCCCCGGCAGCCGGTCGAGCCAGGCCCGCCCGGACGGGGACCGCCCCAGCTGCGCGACCACGGGCAGTTGGGCGGGGAAGCGGTCGTCGTCGTGCGGGGAGTACGCCATCGGGGCAGCGTAGCGACGGGCCGCCGGGGACGCGGAGCCGGGCCCGGCGGCGGGTACGGGGGACGGCCGGGCGCGCGGTGATGTGCCGGTGCCGCGGCCGCCGGGACACCCGGCCCGCGCAGGGCCGTACGAGGGGATCGCCCCGGACACCGCCGCAAGAGCGCTCTTCATACGTATGACTGCTGGTAAGTGTTCGGGCATGAGCGCGTACCCCCGCTGTGCGGCCGTCGCCGTGCTCGCCGCACTCGCCGTGGCCTGCGGCGGCCCGCACCTCGCCCCGCCGTCCCCGGCGCCCAGGCCGCGCGGCAACGCGGGCGCCCCCGTGTCCCATGTCGCCCGCCAGCGGCCGTTCACCCTGGTCGCCTCCGGGGACATCAGCGCGTCGCACCCCGCCGTACTCCGCACGGCCCACGACGACGTACCGGACCAGGACGCCGAGTACGACTACCGGCCGATACTGGCGGGCGTGCGGCCGGTGATCTCCGCCGCGGACCTCGCGCTGTGCCAGCTGGAGACCCCGCTCGGCCCACTGTCCGGACCGTTCACCGCCCAGGCGCCGCCGCAGCTCGCCACCGCCCTCAAGGCGACCGGCTTCGACTCCTGCGCCACCGCCTCCGAACACGCCCTGGACCGCGGCGTCCCCGGCGTACGCCACACCCTGAAGGTCCTGGAGACGGTCGGCCTGCGGCACACCGGCTCGGCCCGCAGCGCCACCGAGGGGGCCCGCCCCGCGCTGCTGCGGACCCACGGCGCGCGGGTGGCCCAGCTCTCGTACACCTACGGCACCGGCGGCGCCCAGCGCCCGGCGGCCGCCCCGTGGACGGTGAACCTCCTCGACGACCAGAAGATCATCGCGGATGCGCGGGCCGCCCGCCGGGCCGGCGCCGATGTCGTGGTCGTCAGCCCGCACTGGGGCACCGAGTACCGGACCGCCCCCAACGAACAGCAGATCCGGCTCGCCCACGCGCTGACCGCCTCGCAGACCGACGGCCGCCCCGACATCGACCTGGTCATCGGCGCCCATGCGCACACCCCGCAGCCGTACGAGAAGGTCAACGGCACCTGGGTCGTCTACGGCCTGGGTGCCCAGCTCTCCGGCGCCATGCGCAAACCGCAGGGCAACTGGGGCACCATCGCCCGCTTCCGGTTCGCCCCGCCCGAGGAGGAGGGCGAACGCTGGCAGGTCACCGAGGCCGAGTACTTCCCGCAGCTCGTCGTGCAGCGGCCGAAGGTGCGGGTGGTCGATCTCACCAGGACCCGCGGCCACGCCGACGTCCGCAAGAAGATCGGCAAGGCGGTCCTCAGCCGGGGCGCCGCGGCGGACGGGCTGACGATGGGGAGGTGACCCGAGGCCGGGACGGTGCGCGCGTATGCCCGGCCGCCCCGGTGTGAAACCCTGGTGACGCACCACGGCGACCAGACCAGGGAAGGGACCGGAGGGCAGTGAGCGAGAGTGCGGCCGTCCGGCCCCGGAACCCGCGCGGCCAGGGCGAGCGCCTGCGGGCGGACCTCCTGCGGGCCACCGAGCGGCTTCTGGAGGAGGTCGGCAGCGAGGACGCCCTGTCGCTGCGCGCGGTGGCCCGCGAGGCCGGTGTCGCCGCCCCGAGCATCTACCGGCACTTCGCCGACAAGACCGAACTGGTCTGGGCGACCCTGGAGGTCAGCTTCGAGCGGCTGGCGCAGGCGATGACGCAGGCCGCCGCGCGGGCCGACGCCGACGACCCGGTGGAGCGGCTCCGCGCCGAGCTGCGCGCCTACTGCCACTACGCCGTCGCGCACCCGGCCACCTACCGCCTGCTCTACGAGACCCGGCAGACCCCGGTCGGCCCCGAGCGGCTGTCCGGGCACCCGGCCCGGCTGATCGTGCACAGCTGGTCCGACGCGCTGGCGGCCTGCGAGGCGGCCGGCTGGCGGGTGCGCGGCACCCGGTCCGAGGCGCCGGGCATGCTGTGGTCGTCGGTGCACGGCCGGGTCATGCTCTGGCAGGTCATGCCGAGCCGCAAGGACGCCAGCCGGCTGGACCGGTTCGTGGACGAGATCCTGCATCTGCTCCTTGAGCGCTGAGCGCTCAGCGCTGGACACCGGGCGCCCGGCGCCCGGTGCCGGGCCTCGGGCGCCGTCGGCGCCGCCCCTCCCCGCCCGTCGCCCCCCCCGGGCTCCCTGAAGCAACGTCATTTCCCGTACCCCGACCTGTTTAGTTGGTCGATACACATGTAAGTTTACAGCTGTTAGGCGAACGTCCGACGCATGGCGCACACCCCTGCCGGTGTGCGCGCGAGGAGCGTGATGAGCGAAATGACCCGTCCCACCGCCGCGGCACCGCTGCCCGTCCAGCCACCGAGCGGCTGCCCCGCCGGTCCGCCCCCGCACGCGAACCTGCTCGACCGGGGCGACCCGCACACCGCGTTCGGCGCGCTGCGCACCACGGAGCCGATCTCCAAGGTCTCCCTCGCGGACGGGAGCTGGGCCTGGCTGGCCACCCGCTACGCCGACATCCGGGCGATCCTCGGCGACACCCGCTTCAGCTCCGACCCCACCGTCCCCGGCTACCCGCTCAGCGGGATGACCGGCGGCGGCAACACCGACAACCGGGCATTCATCCGCCGGGACCCGCCCGAGCACACCCGGCTGCGCCGGATGGTCACCCGGGAATTCATGGTCAAGCGCGTCGAGGCGCTGCGCCCGCGGATCCAGCGCCTCACGGATGACCTCTGCGACGCGATGGAGCGGACCCGGGAGCGGGCGGACGGCCCCGTGGACCTCGTCGAGGCGCTCGCACTGCCCGTCCCGTCCCTGGTCATCAGCCTGCTGCTGGGCGTCCCCTACGACGACCACGAGACCTTCCAGCGGCTCACCGGCACCCTGCTCGCCCGCAGCGTGACCGACGCCGAGCGGGCGGCGGCCCGCGATGAACTGCGCGACTACCTGGACCGGTTGGTCACCGCCAAGGAGGCGGCGCCCGGCGACGACATCCTCGGCCGGCTGATCACCGAACAGCAGCGGACCGGCGAGATCACCCACGACGATGTGACCGCCTTCGCCGCGCTGCTGCTGATCGCCGGGCACGAGACCACCGCCAACATGATCGGCCTCAGCGCCCTCACCCTGATGCGCGACCCGGAGGCCGCCGACCGGCTCCGCCGGGACCCCGCCCTGATCCGGGGCGCCGTCGAGGAGTTGCTGCGCTTCCACAGCATCATCCGTAACGGACCGCGCCGGGTCGCCACCACCGACATCGAGATCGACGGGCACCTCATCCGGGCCGGTGAGGGCGTCGTGGTGGCCGTGGCCTCGGCCAACCGCGACGACCGCGTCTTCGCCGACGCCGACCGGTTCGACCCCGGCCGCCCCAACGCCCAGCACCATGTCGCGTTCGGCTACGGCATCCACCAGTGCCTGGGCCAGGCGCTGGCCCGTGTCGAACTCCAGGTGGTCATCGGTACGTTGCTGCGCAGGTTCCCCACGATGCGGCCCGCCGTACCGGTCGAGGAGATTCCGTTCCGTACTGATATGTCGATCTATGGCTGCCACGCGCTGCCCGTCACCTGGTGACATGGGCACACACCGGCCGTCACCCTGTGATGCCGGGCGGCCCACCGCACCGCGGCGCCGCACCCGTACCTCGGTTACCTTCCCACCTCACCTCCGACGGGAGCTTCCTGCCATGAAGATCACTCTTGACGCCGACGCGTGCTGCGCCGCCGGTCAGTGCGTACTGATCGCGCCCGAGGTCTTCGACCAGCGTGACGAGGACGGCGTGGTCGTCCTCCTCGACGCCGAGCCGCCCGCCGAGCGGCACGACGCGGTCCGCGAGGCGGCCGCCATCTGCCCGGCCGCCGTCATCCGGATCCACGCATGAGCGCCCGGCCCATCGCCGTCGTCGGCGCCGCCGCGGCCGGACTCGCCGCCGTCGAGGCGCTGCGCCGCTTCGGCTGGCGGGGCCCGCTGACCCTCATCGGCGACGAACCCCATCTGCCCTACGACCGGCCGCCGTTGTCCAAGCAGCTGCTGCACGGCGTCTGGGAGCCCGAGCGGCTGCTGCTGCGCACCACCGACCAGCTCGATCCGCTCGGCCTCGACCTGCGGCTCGGCACCCGGGCGACCGGCCTGGACACGGCCACCCGCACCCTCACCCTCGACAGCGGCGAGCGGCTCGGCTGCGCCGGGGTGATCATCGCGACCGGTGTCGCGGCCCGCACCCTGCCCGGCGCCGACCGGACCGCCGGGGTGCACACCCTGCGCACCCTCGACGACGCCCTGGCCCTGCGCGCCCGGCTGGCGGGCCCCGCCCGGCGGCTGGTGGTCGTCGGCAACGGCGTACTCGGCTGTGAAGCCGCCGCGGTGGCACGGGAGCTGGGCCATGACGTCACCCTCGTCGGCCGCGACCCGGTGCCGATGGCCCGGACCGTCGGCGCCGAGGTCGGCGCACTGCTCGCCGAGGAACACCGCGCGCGGGGCGTACGGCTGGTCACCGGCGCCGTGGACGGATTCGAGACGCGCCCCGGAGCAGCGGACGAGGCGGCGGAAGGGGCAGCGGCCGGGACCGACGACGCACCGGACGGACCGCGGGTCACCGCCGTGCGGCTGGCCGACGGCACCCGGCTGCCCGCCGACACCGTGCTGCTCGCCATCGGTTCCGAGCCCGCCGTCGACTGGCTGCGCGGCGACCCGGCGCTGGACACCACCGACGGGCTGCGCTGCGACGCGTACTGCGCCGCCGCCCCCGGTATCTACGCCGCGGGCGACGTGGCCCGCTGGGACCATCCGGCGCACGGCCTGCCGCTCCGCTTCGAGCACCGGCTGAACGCCACCGAGCAGGGGATGGCCGCCGCCCGCAACCTGCTGGCCGAACTGGCCGCGCAGACCCCGCGGGCGGCCGGGAGCGACCCGGCCACCACGGCGGACCAGGCCCCCGCGCCCGCCCAGGAACGCCGCCCCTTCGCCCCCGTGCCGTACTTCTGGTCCGACCAGTACGACATCAAGATCCAGGCGTACGGGCTGACCGACGGCGCCGACCAGGTCGAGACCACCGTCCTGGACCGGGCCGAGCGCCGTACCGTCGCCCTCTTCGGCCGGGGCGGCGCCGCCGTCGGCGTGCTGGCCGCCGGGCTCCCGCCCCGCCAGCTGCGGGCCCTGCGCGCGGTCGTCGCCACCCCCGTCCCGTGGGAGGAGGCGCGCGCCACGGTCCGTGCCGTCACCACCGGCTGACCGTGCCCGATCATGGAGGGATGACCGACTCGTACGTACGGGTGCGCGGCGCCCGTGAGCACAACCTCCGCACGATCGATGTGGACATCCCGAGGGACGCGCTGGTCGCGTTCACCGGGGTGTCCGGATCGGGCAAATCGTCCCTCGCCTTCGGCACGCTCTACGCCGAGGCGCAGCGCCGCTACTTCGAGTCGGTGGCCCCCTACGCCCGCCGCCTGATCCACCAGGTCGGCGCCCCCAAGGTCGAGGACATCACCGGCCTGCCGCCCGCCGTCGCGCTGGAGCAGCGGCGCTCCGCGCCCACCGCACGCTCCTCGGTCGGCACCGTCACCACCCTCTCCAACTCCCTGCGCATGCTGTTCTCGCGGGCCGGCGACTATCCGGCGAACGCGCCGGAGCGGCTCGACTCGGACGCCTTCTCGCCCAACACCGCCGCCGGCGCCTGCCCCGAATGCCACGGCCTGGGCCGGGTCCACCGGGTCACCGAGGACTCCCTCGTCCCCGACCCGGCGCTGTCCATCCGCGACGGCGCCGTCGCGGCCTGGCCCGGCGCCTGGCAGGGCAAGAACCTCCGCGACATCCTCGCCACCCTCGGTCACGACATCGACCGCCCCTGGCGCGAGCTGCCGCGGGCCGACCGCGAGTGGATCCTGTTCACCGACGAACAGCCCGTCGTCACCGTCGAGCCGGTCCGCGCCGCCGGCCGCATCCAACGCCCCTACCAGGGCCAGTACATGAGCGCCCGGCGCTATGTGCTGCACACCTTCGCCGACTCCAAGAGCGAGACGCTGCGCAAGCGCGTACGGGGCTTCCTGGTCGCCGAACCGTGCCCGGTCTGCGCCGGGCGGCGGCTGCGCCCCGAGGCACTGGCCGTCACCTTCGAGGGCCACGACATCGCCGCCCTCGCCGGTCTGCCGCTGAGCGCCCTCGCCGGACTGCTGCGCCCCACGGCCGGGCGCCCGGACGACGGTGTGGCCCCGACGCTCGCCCGCGACCTGGTGGCCCGGATCGAGGTGCTCACCGAACTGGGCCTGGGCTACCTCAGCATGGACCGGCCCTCGCCCACCCTCTCCGCGGGCGAGCTCCAGCGGCTGCGGCTCGCCACCCAGCTGCGGTCCGGTCTCTTCGGCGTCGTCTACGTCCTGGACGAGCCGTCCGCCGGACTCCACCCGGCCGATACGCGGTCGCTGCTCACGGTGCTGGGCCGGCTCAAGGAGGCCGGCAACTCGCTGTTCGTCGTGGAGCACGACATGGACGTGGTGCGGCGCGCCGACTGGCTCGTGGACGTCGGTCCGCGGGCCGGGGAGCACGGCGGCCAGGTGCTGCACAGCGGCCCGGTCGCCGCCCTCGCGGACGTCCCCGACTCCGCCACCCGCCGGTTCCTCTTCGCCACCGAACCGCCCGCCGACCGGACGCCCCGCCGCCCGTCGGGCACGCTGGCCCTGTACGGCGTCACCCTGCACAATCTGCGCGCGCTGGACGCCGTCTTCCCGCTCGGCGTCTTCACCGCCGTCACCGGCGTCTCCGGATCGGGTAAATCGACGCTGGTCACCCGCGTCCTGGCCGAGGCCGTGCGGGAGCAGCTCGGCGCCACGGCGGAGGAACGGACCGCGGAATCCGGCCCGGACGCCGACGCGGACACCGGAACCGACGCCGGTGTGACGGCACGGGCCCAGCTCACCGGCGCCCGGGGCCTGGCGGCGGTCGACCGGCTGGTGCGGGTCGACCAGAGGCCGATCGGCCGCACCCCGCGCTCCAACCTCGCCACCTACACCGGGCTGTTCGACGCCGTCCGCAAGGTCTTCGCCGCCACCGACGCGGCCCGTGCGCGCGGCTACTCGGCGGGCCGGTTCTCGTTCAACGTCGCCGGCGGCCGCTGCGAGACCTGCCGGGGAGAGGGCTTCGTCGCCGTCGAACTCCTCTTCCTGCCCGGTACGTACGCGCCCTGCACCGCCTGCCACGGTGCCCGCTACCGCCCCGAGACACTGGAGATCACCTACCGGGACCGGACCGTCGCCGACGTGCTGGCGATGACCGTCGACACCGCCGCCGGCTTCCTCGCCGACATCCCCGCGGCCGCCCGCAGTCTGCGCACCCTCCAGGACGTGGGTCTGGGCTATCTGCGGCTCGGCCAGCCGGCGACCGAACTCTCCGGCGGCGAGGCACAGCGCATCAAACTGGCCACCGAACTCCAGCGGACCCGCCGCGGCCACACCCTCTACCTCCTCGACGAGCCCACCACCGGACTGCACCCCGCCGACACCGAGGTGCTGCTGCGCCAGCTGCACGGCCTGGTGGACGCGGGCCACACGGTGGTCGTCGTGGAGCACGACATGGGGGTGGTCGCGGGCGCCGACCACGTCATCGACCTGGGACCGGGCGGCGGCGCGGACGGCGGCCGGATCGTCGCCGCGGGAACCCCGGCCGAGGTCGCGGCCGCGCCGCACAGCCGCACCGCGCCCTACCTGGCCCGGCGCCTGTCCCGTACGGAGGCGTGAGGCCGGACCCGGGCCGGCCCCGGAAGGGCCGGCCGGATGCGGGGTGCCCCCTCACGGGTCGGACGCCGGCTGACCCACGGGCGGGGCCGGCTCCGTGCCGGTACCGGGCGGATGGTCACCGCGTCGGTACCGGCGGTGGCGCGGCGCGGTCGCCGGTACCCCAGGCGGACGGCTCCGGGCCCACCGAGAAGGCCAGTTCGCGGGCCGTACGGAGATCGGCGGTGGTCAGGTAGGTCCGGTCGTGCGCGGCGCCGCCCAGGCGGACCGACTGGACATAGCGGTCGGTGGCCGAGGTGCCGGGCGCCGTGACGGTGAAGTGGCCCGCCGGGTAATAGCGCCGGTCCAGGGTCAGGTCGACCCGGTCGAAGACCGGAGTGCTCAGTCCCCAGGTGGCGGTGCCCGGCTGCACGGGGAACACCCCGATCGAGGAGAGCACCATCCACGCCGACATGGTCCCCAGATCGTCGTTGCCGGTCATCCCGGCGGGGGTGTCGGTGAAGAGCGTCAGCGCCGCGTGCACCACGTCCGTCGTCTTCCAGGGACGGCCGGTGGAGAGATAGGTGTACGGCGCGATGAGGTCGGGCTCGTTCTGCGGGTTGTACTTGTCCGCGTTGTCGTAGTCGTACGGCCCGTTGACCCACACCTGGCGGGCGGTCCGCCCCGGGTCCTTGAGCAGCTCCTGGTAGGCGAAGAAGGAGTCCAGGCGCCGGTCGGCGGCCGCCTTGCCGCCGATCAGGTCCAGCATCCCCGGCAGGTCCTGCGGGACCAGCCACTGGTACTGCCAGGCGGTGCCCTCGTGGAACCCCTCGCTCCTGGCCGGGTCGGCGGGCCCGGTGAAGGCGCCGTGCTCGTCGCGGGCCCGGAAGAACCCCGTCGAAGGGTCGAAGATATTGCGGTAGTTGCGGGCCCGCACCGCGTAGCGGTCGGCGTCCGCGCGGTGGCCCAGATCGCGCGCCATCTGGGCCAGCATCGCGTCCGACAGGGCGTATTCGAGGGTCGCCGAAGCGCCGTGGTCGAAGTCGGAATCGCCGGGCTTGGGGTGCGCGCGGCCCTTGATGTACGGGGCGAACCCACCCGTCAGGTACTCCGCGTTGGCCTCCCGGCCCACGGCGGGCGAGGCGGCGGGCGGCACCCCGTCGGCGTTCTTGCGCAGCGCCGCGTACGCCTCTTCCTCGTGGCCGGCCAGCAGCCCCTGCTGATAGGCGTTGGTGAGGTACGGCGTGACCGGATCGCCGGTCATGATGTTCGTTTCGACCGTTCCGTAGCCCCACTTGGGCAGCCAGCCGCTCTCCTTGTCGATCCGCAGCACCGACAGCGCCATGTCCCGGGACTCGTGCGGTGCCAGCAGCGACAGCAGCGGCGCCTGGGTGCGGTAGGTGTCCCACAAGGACCAGTTCTGGTAGTAGGTGAACCCCCGGGCGCGGTGCGTCCGGTTGTCCCAGCCGGTGTAGCGGCCGTCCACATCGCTGCCGATGTTCGGTGCGAGGAAGGACCGGTAGAGCGAGGAGTAGAAGGTCCGGTGCAGGGTGGCATCGCCGCCCGTCGCCCGCACCACGCCCAGCCGCCGCTCCCAGGCGGCGTCGGCCGCGGCCTTCGTCGCGTCGAAGGAACGGCCGCCCTCGGCCCGCAGATTGCGGTCCGCGCCCGCCGCGTCCACGTAGCTGAGGGCGGTGGTGGCCTCGACGGTACGGTCCGCACGGGTGTCGAAGCGGACATATACGCCGTGCCGGCCGGTGGCGGTGGAGCTCCGGGCGCCGGCCGTCACCGTGTCGCCGTCCCAGATCCCGTAGGACGCGAACGGCCGGTCGAAGCGGGTGAGGGTGTGCACGGTGTACGGCTCGGTGTCCTGGCAGAAGCCGCGGCCGGTGATGGTGGTGCGGACGGTGCGCGAGTCCAGCACCTCGACACGGGTGGTGACCGTCCGGTGCAGCGACTGGCCCGCGTTGAGCAGCACATTGGCCTTGTCGGTGGCCGGGAAGGTGTAACGCTGCTTGCCGGTACGGGCGGTGGCGGTCAGCTCCGCGGTGATTCCGCCGTACGAGGACAGGCCGACGCGGTAGTAGCCGGGGCGGGCGGACTCGTCGTCGTGGCGGTAGGCGGCCGCGTACTTCGCGTAGTCGGTCTCGGTGATGTCGCCGGTGGTGGGCAGCACCGGCAGATCGCCGCCCAGCCCGCAGCCGACACCGGACAGGTGCACCGAGCCGAAACCGCGGATGTGGTCGTCGTCGTAGTCGTAACCGGTGTCGTGACCGGTGTCGGGGGAGAGCTGCACCATCCCGAAGGGGACGGCGGCGCCGGGAAAGGTGTTGCCTTCGTGCTGACTGCCGATGAACGGGTTGACCAGGTCGGTGAGCGGGCCGGCCGGCTGCGCGGCCCGCGCGGCGGGGGCGCCGAGCGCGCTCCCGAGGAGCGCGGCCGCCAGTACCGCCCCCGCGGTACGCAGCCGGATACGACGGAGCCATGGCATGGTCGGGACCTCCGGAGAGTCGTCGCTGAGCGGACGGCCGACCGGGCGGCGGATGTGCCCCGGCCGATCGACAACGTTGTCAGGCGGGTTGATTCATTCTTGGCGCTTGTCCGGAGCGCGTCAAGAGCGCGGGAGGGTGACCGGGGTTGCGGGGCTGCGGCGGTGAACTGCCGGGCGGTCGGCGGTGGTGTCCCGTCGCACTGGGGTTGTCCGTGGATCTCGCCGGAGCTTTAGGTTTGCCAGGTTGGTCGAGAACCCTCCATGCGCGCATTCTCGGTAGAGCTGGCTTCCGCGGAATCCCGGAGTGGGCTGCCGTACCGAGTCCGGTCAGGCTTCGGTTCGCGCCGCAGTAGTCCGGGCCATGAGCTCGGCGGCCTGGCGGACTTGCGCCGCTGACTGCGCGTCAGGACTGCTCCAGGCTGCGAGCACCGTGGCTGGTTCTCGTGCGAGGACCAGCCGCTCTGAACGGTATCCGCGACTATGGCGTCTCCAGACACGAGCCTCGTTCCAAGGAGAGATCCGCATGTCCGAAGGTGCTTCCTACCACTTCTATCTCGCCTGCCAGGGCCGGAACGAGGACCAGTCCGACAGCGCGATCGTGGTGATCGATCCGGCCGAGGGGAAGGTCAGGGCCTCCACGTCACAAGGGTTCATCAGCCCCCGGTCCCTGGCGGGGCAGCCGGGAGTGGACCGGCTGTACGTGGTTGACGCGCACGACCCGACGGCGGTCTCGATCATCGACTGCGTCCAGCTGCAGCCCCACGACGACGACGTGGCCCCCGAAGACGGCAATCTGGGCCACGCCGCGTTGTCACCGGACGGCGAGCGGCTCCTGGTGACCGCCAACTCCGGCCGCACCCTGTACGAGGTGGACACGAAGACGAACCTTTCCGTACGTCACTACGATCTGCCGGGGACCGAGGGCGGGTTGACGCTCAGTGGTGACGGCGAGCGCGTGTACATGGGCACCAGCGGGAACTTCTGGAGCCCCGCGGGCATCACCCCCAGGGTGGCGATGCTGGAGCTGGCGGACCGCGACGATCCGCCGGTCACCGCTTCGGACGACGAAGAAGAAGAGCCCATGGACAAGCCCCGCCAGGTCCTCGGGCCGGTGGACATCGGAACGACCGTCGAAAAGATCACGGGAGTACGGGTCCTGCTCAGCGCGGACGACAGCCGGCTCTACGCCTGGGAGCCGAAGTCGACCGACGCGCTCGTCGTCCTCGACACACAGACCTTTCAGATCACCGCCCAGGCCAAGGGCCGCCCGCCCGGGGCCATCGCCCTGTCCCCGGACGGAGAACGGCTCTACGCGGTCTACCACGACCGTGGCGGCGTCATCCTCGACCCCACCACGCTCACCTCCACCGACACCTTCCCTGCCGACCCCGACGCCTCCCCCATCCTGTGCATGGGCCCGGACGGCACCCTCCTGGTCGCCTACTCCACGGGAACCGCCGTCCTGATCACCCCCGACGGAGAAGCCGGAACTCCCTTCAGCGTGTCCGGCATCCCCCAGAATGCCGTCACCGCAGCACCCACCCAAGCCTGACCGCAGTAGCGGGAGGGCCTGCCCCCTCTCATCGTGCAGGCCGTGACGACGCCTTCTGACATGCGCACTTCTCACCGCGCAGAAGGAAGCCGCCGGACACGGCCTGCACCACGTCCACCACGCCCTGCCCGACACGAGAGCTCGTCAAGCCTTCCGCCAGGACTGCGGAGTTGCCACTGGCCTCGGAGCGCTTCGGGCGCAGGGTGACGGCCGCGCCCGCGCCACTGCCCGCGGTGATCAGGTACGCCGCCGCTCAGGGCGCGGTCAGCTGAGAATCTGCCAAGCCTGATGGGACCGGGTGAGAATCCGCCGGCCTGAGTGCGACAGGACAGGTGGCTGTGGGGTGCCGTTGACGAACGGCGCCCCGACCGAAAAGTAACCCGCCGCCAGCCTTCGGGCCGAAGGCGCTTTCGCCGTGCAGCCGCGGTCACTGTGGACCGTGGTCCATCCCTCCTTCGGGCCGCGGCAGTCCTCTTCGCCGAGCTCCTCTCCCGACCCCACCGAACTCAATCTCTACGGAATTTCCTGTACGTCGCCTACTCCCACCTGCACTCCTCGACGAGCGCATCCATGTGTGGACCGCATGTTCGCCATGCCAAACCATCGCTTGTGCACATGACTTGGTGGGGCGATGTTGGGAGGTGTCCACCGACACGACAGGGAGATGGCAGTGAGCCTGTCAGCAGACAGCACCATCGGGCACGCGGACGGCAGCACCCATCCGGCGCGGATCTCGGCCCCTGCCGTGCCGAGTCCGGAACGGGCGTGCCTCGTCACCCGGTTCTCAGCCGTCGACGACGCAGCCCGTAGACCAGCAGCCCCGCAGCCCGCGGACTCGTCGATGAGCTGCGCGGGACCGCGGCGTCGGTGGTGACCGAGCCCGGCCACCTCACCCACGGCGCGTTGCTCGGCTCCGCGGGGCGGCTGTCAGCCGTAGGGACGTGTTCGAACGGGTGGCGGCCTGCCCGGACATGCGAATGTCAGACAGCCCGGAGTTCTCCGCAGATTTCGGCGCTGGTC
The DNA here is from genome assembly GCF_046549095.1 of Streptomyces sp. x-80. Lineage (NCBI taxonomy): Bacteria > Bacillati > Actinomycetota > Actinomycetes > Kitasatosporales > Streptomycetaceae > Streptomyces > Streptomyces sp. x-80. The sequence goes on along the minus strand of NZ_JAJPWM010000035.1, from coordinate 1,138 downwards.
GGCCGGTCGGCCGGGTTGCGGCTCATCATCTGCTCAATGAGCTTGCCGAGCTTGCCCGGCACCGTGATTGGCCGGTGTGGCTTGTCCACGATGGCTTGGCGCTGGTCCCTCCGGTCTGCGTCGTCCGGGTAGGGAACGTGCCTCCAGCCGGTAGCGGAGATGAACAGGGACGCGCCCAGCGCGTATACGTCAGCTTCCTTCGTCGGTACAGCGGTGCCTGTCTCCAGGATGCTCCGCGAGATCTCCGGTGCCTCGTAGTGGACTAGGCGGTGTCTCTTCGATCACGTGATTCGTCGGGTTTGGGTACGGGATCAGCACGTGGCGGGTGTTGACGGGCTGACCGCGCAGATCCATTCGGCGGCCGGCAGCGGCCATCGCAGGAGTCGACGGCCAGGGAATCGGGTCGAACGCGGAGTCAATCTTTGAGAAGGTCGTGAGTGCCCCGGATCTACCGCGAAAGGAAGCCCGTGCCGAGTGCCGTCACGTTGATTCGCTCTGAGTCCTTGTCCGATGTCGCAGAGTACGCCTACGCGGCCACGGCTCCGGCCGAGTCGCGGCTGATCTTCCTCGCCGGAGCGTGCCCGCTGAATGAGGACGGCTCCACTGCGGCGATCGGAGACGTCGCAGGACAGGCGGCCAAGGCCGTGGAGAACATGCGGACCGCTCTGGCAGACTCCGGCGCGTCACTGCACGATGTCATCAGCACTCGCGTTCTCGTTGCCTCCCACCGGCGGGAGGACCTGGTGACGGCGTGGGAGGTGGTCCGGAACGCGTTCGACGACCATGACGTGCCCAGCACGTTGATGGGTGTCACCGTGCTCGGCTACGACGGCCAGCTCGTAGAGATCGAAGCCATCGCCGCTGTGCTCGATTCTTGAGCCGAAAGAACTTCCCTGCCACGGCGACCGACCGTCCCACCCGTGTTCTGGCTCCGATCACGACCGGAGCCAAATGAGGAGGGTGGCGGCGGTGACGGTGCCGAGATAGACGTACCCGCGCTTGTCGTAGCGTGTGGGTGCGCCACGAGGCGCCATGGAGTCGAGTGAGGTGAGAGACCTTACCCCCGGGTTGTCGCAGCAATCCGGGTGAAGCAGGGGGCAGTTCACCCCGGGGGATGCCGAGGTGGGCGGTAAGCAGC